>SUWV01000025.1 GCA_015061315.1 Lentimicrobiaceae bacterium | reverse complement strand
TATGAAATAGACTTTTTATTGTCTAAAGGAGCAAAGATAGTACCTATAGAAGTAAAATCGTCTGGATATAAGACACATAAGTCTTTGGATGTTTTTTGTGAAAAATATTCGTCACGTGTAAATGATAGGATATTACTTTATACTAAAGATTACAGAAAAGATGGCAGTACTACTTGTATGCCAATCTATTATACGCCATTCATATAAGTTTTACAATCTCTCAGATTCTCAGATTTTAAATCTCTTCTTTCAAAAACTTAGCTGTAAATCCTTTATTGTTTTTAACGATTTTCTCTGGCGTTCCTTCGCTGATGATAGTCCCTCCTTTGTCGCCGCCGTCAGGTCCAACGTCGATGATGTGGTCAGCAAGTTTTATCACGTCAAGGTTATGCTCGATGATAAGTACGGTGTTACCTT
Source organism: Lentimicrobiaceae bacterium (assembly GCA_015061315.1). Classification (GTDB taxonomy): domain Bacteria; phylum Bacteroidota; class Bacteroidia; order Bacteroidales; family F082; genus Limimorpha. The sequence continues at coordinate 34,616 of SUWV01000025.1, read as the reverse complement.
TGTCAACCAATTTGTTAAGTACTTCCATCAGAACTTTGATGTCCTCGAAATGAAGTCCCGTCGTCGGTTCGTCTAAGATGTATAATGTCTTTCCTGTATCTTTTTTGGATAGCTCGGCTGCTAACTTCACGCGTTGTGCCTCGCCGCCTGACAATGTCGTTGAGGCTTGTCCTAAGGTGAGATAGCCTAAGCCTACGTCTTCTAATGTCTTGATTTTTTGTGTTATAGAAGGAATGTTTTCGAAGAATGTCAATGCTTCGCTGATGGTGAGATTTAGGACATCGTTGATGGATTTACCTTTATATCGCACTTCCAAAGTCTCTCTGTTGTAGCGTTTTCCTTGGCATGTCTCGCATAGTACCTGTACATCGGGCAGGAAGTTCATTTCGATGACTCTTACTCCCGCGCCTTGACAAGTCTCGCATCTGCCGCCTTTTACGTTGAAGGAGAATCGTCCTGCCTTGTAGCCGCGTATCTTAGACTCTGGCAACTCGCCGTATAACTTTCTTATCTCGTCGAAGACTTTGGTGTAGGTCGCTGGATTTGAACGTGGCGTTCTTCCAATCGGTGCTTGGTCTATTTCAATGACTTTGTCGATATGTTCCAAGCCTTCTATTGAGTCGTAAGGTAATGGTTCTTTTAACGAACGATAAAAATGTTTGCTTAAGATAGGGTAGAGGGTCTCGTTTATCAAGCTGGATTTTCCTGAGCCTGAGACGCCCGTCACGCATGTCATCACGCCGAGCGGAAGTTTTAAAGTTACGTTTTTAAGGTTATGTCCTCTCGCGCCTTTTAATATAATGTATTCGTCGTTACGTGCCTTGCGTCTTGTCTTCGGCACTTCAATCTTCTTCTTGCCATTGAGATAATCGCAGGTGAGGCTCTTGCCTTTCTTGACTTCTTTCGGCGTTCCTTCAAAAGTTATCTCGCCTCCGTGTTTGCCGGCGCCTGGTCCAATATCGACGATATAATCTGAAGCTAACATCGTGTCTTTGTCGTGTTCAACGACGATTATCGAGTTGCCGATGTCTCTCAGTTCTTTCAACGATTCTATAAGTCGTTGGTTGTCGCGCTGATGTAATCCGATGCTCGGCTCGTCCAAGATGTAAAGTATTCCTGTCAATAAGGAACCGATTTGTGTCGCGAGACGGATGCGTTGTGCCTCGCCGCCCGACAGACTTTTCGATGGACGATTTAAGTTCAGGTAATCGATACCAACATTTAACAGAAAGTCGATGCGTTTCTTGATTTCTGCCAAGACATCAGTAGCGATTTCTTTTTGTTTTCTGTTAAGATATTTTGGTAATTCGTCTATCCATTTTGCGAGATTGACTATATTCATCTCAGCGAGCTCGGCTATGTTCTTGTCGTTAATCTTGAAATATAACGACTCTTTTTTGAGACGTGTTCCGTGACATTCAGGACATTGTGTCTCGTTCATGAAACTCGCAGCCCAGCGTTTTATTGATGTTGAGGCGTTTTCGTCTTCGTTTTGTTTTATGATGAAATTTATCAATCCGTCGAAGGTGGCTGTGAATGTCGACATCGTGCCGTAAAGTTCTTTCGTCACGGTGAAGCCTTCTGTCGTTCCGTAAAGAATTGTGTTTAATGCTTCTTCGGAAAGTTCTTTCAGAGGAGTGTCTAAGGTAAATCCGTAATGAAGTCCTAATGTCTCCAACTGGTTGAAAATCCATGAGTTTTTATATTCGCCGAGAGGAGCGAGTCCGCCTTTCTTGATACTCTTCTCCATATCGGGAATTATCTTGTTCATGTCGATGACAGTTATCTCGCCGAGTCCGTTACATTTTGGACATGCTCCGTAAGGCGAGTTGAAAGAGAAGGTGTTAGGCTCTGGATCTTGATATGAAAGTCCTGTCGTCGGACACATCAACAAACGACTGAAATAACGTACGTCGCTTTGTCCTTCTTCTAAAACAAACAGCAAGCCTTTGCCATGTTTGAAAGCTAACTCTACAGCCTTGTTGATTCTGTTCTTATCTTCACCGACGAGAAGTCTGTCGATAACGATTTCAATATCATGTACTTTATATCTATCGACTTGCATTCCGAAGTTCAGTTCATTTATCTCGCCGTCGATGCGTACTCTCAGAAATCCTTGCTGGCGTATGTTTTCAAAGAGCTCTCTGTAATGTCCTTTACGTCCTCTTACTACGGGAGCTAAGATGTTGATTTTTTTATCTTTATATGTCTTTATTATGATGTTGCAAATCTGTTCTTCGGAGTAGCGAACCATCTTCTCTCCTGTGTTATAAGAGAAAGGTTCGGCGGCTCTTGCATACAGAAGTCGCAGATAATCATAAATCTCTGTTATCGTTCCTACAGTAGAACGCGGATTTTTATTGACAGATTTCTGTTCTATTGAGATGACGGGACTTAATCCTTTGATGTCATCGACTTGAGGACGTTCCATATTGCCGATGAACTGACGAGCGTATGACGACATCGACTCCATATATCGACGTTGACCTTCAGCGTATATAGTTTCAAAAGCTAATGAAGATTTACCGCTGCCGCTGAGTCCCGTTATCACGACTAATTTATCGCGAGGAATTTTTAAGCTTACGTCTTTGAGATTGTTTTCTTTAGCTCCGTAAATTTCCAAAAATTCTTCTTCGGAAATATTATTTCTTTCGTCCTGTTTCATGATTAAATCTCGCCTCCTTCAACTAAAGAATCGTTGTCAAAGAATTGTTCATCGCCGATAAGATTCATGATATGACCATGAGTTATGTTGAAAGGTTTCTTTGGAATCTTTATCTCATATACTTTACCTTTCTTGACTTTCAATGAGTTACTTCTTAGCCAAGGGTTAAAGACTTTTAACAATTTATAAGTGATGTCATGTTCTTTGGCAAACTCAGCCCAATTATCCACGTCTTTATCAACCTTTACGGTGTAATATTTATAAGGCTGATATGAAAGCTCATTGCTGACGTAGATTCCGTATTTCTCAGGATTCTCGAAAATAGTTTTTATTGCCAATATTCTGAATACGTAACGTTCTGTTTCTTCAGCCATTAATAAATCGTAATATGATGTGGCTCCTTGTTCTTTCATGAATTTTGCCACGCGTGCAGAACCTGCGTTATAGGCTGCCGCTACCAACGTCCAGCTTCCGAATCGTTCGTAGGCTTTCATGAAATATTTACAAGCGGCTTCAGTCTCTAACTCAACATTATAACGCATATCTACTTCTTTGCTTATTTCCAAATCATATTCCTGTGCGGTGCTTTTCATGAACTGCCAGAAGCCAGCTGCACCTGCAGGGGAAACGACATTACTTAGATAACTCTCTATGACACAAAGATATTTAAAGTCTTCTGGAATGCCATATTCTTTTAAGATAGGTTCAATCACTGGAAACCAGCGTTTCGATCTCTTTAGCAAGACCATGGTGTTGCTATGGAAATATGTGTTCGACAAAAGCTCTCTTTCGTAGCGCTCTCTGATGTTGAACATCTCCAACGGCACTCTTTCTCCTGCGAAATATATGTCGTCGCAAAATTCTATGTCATGACTTTGTATCACGATTTGTTCTAATGAAACAGGACGTTTGTTGGCTGTCCTTATTGCTACGATACTCATTACGAAAGTAATGATAATCATCAATACAAGCGATGCCGCTGCGATTATTAAAAGAGTCTTTGTCTTTTTCATATATATGATTTTGTATTTCTATGGTTTATGTGAAAGGTGTTTCAAAATTCTTGAATAATGGAGACAATTTATCTTTTTCCGATAGAATAGGATTTTCAATATTCCATTCGATATTGATGTTAGGGTCGTTCCATAAAATGCTGCCTTCTGATTCTTTATTATAAACGTTTGTACATTTATAATTAAATATGGTATTATCTTCCAATGTCACGAAACCATGAGCGAAACCTTCTGGAATCCAGAACTGTAGCTTGTTTTCTTCGGTAAGAACGACAGATTCCCATTTGCCGTAAGTTGGCGAATCTTTGCGAAGGTCAACGGCGACATCCATGACGGAACCTTTAACCACTCTCACTAATTTACCTTGTGCGTAAGGCGGCTTCTGAAAATGTAATCCCCTCAAGACTCCTTTGCTCGACTTTGATTCATTGTCTTGAACGAAATCCATCATAAGTCCTTCTTTCGCAAAACGTTCCTTATTATATGATTCAAAAAAATATCCTCTTTCGTCTTTGAAGACATCTGGCTTTATTATCAAAAGACCTTCTATCGAAGTTTTAATTATTTCCATCTTTTTTAAGTCTATAAGTCACCAAGTCGCTGAGTCGCCAAGTTACAAAAGCGAAGATGTCTTGGTGACTTAGTGACTTAGTGACGCGGTGTCTCATTAAAGGTGTACCACTTCGCCGTGTGCTGCTGCGGCTGCTTCCATCATAGCTTCCGACATTGTTGGGTGAGGGAAGATTGTGTTGATGATGTCGCGGCCTTTAGCTCCTAGCTCACGTCCTAACACAGCTGTAGCGACCATTTCTGTTACGTTGTCGCCAACCATGTGACAGCCTAACCATTCGTCGTTGGCAGCGTTGAAGACGACTTTGATGAATCCGTCTTTGTTGCCTGCTGCTGATGCTTTTCCTGATGCTGTGAATGGGAACTTGCCGACCTTCACTTCATAACCTGCAGCGATAGCTTTTGCTTCTGTCAAACCAACTGAAGCTACTTCTGGAGTGATGTATGTACAACCTGGAATGTTGTTGTAATTCAATTTTTCTGGATTCAAGCCGCAGAATTTCTCTACGCAGATGATGGCTTCGTGTGATGCTTTGTGTGCCAATGCTGGTCCGTGGACGATGTCGCCGATAGCATAAACGCCTTCAACATTTGTCTTGTAATAATCATCAACAATCACTTTGCCTCTTTCTGTAGCGATGCCGAGTTCTTCAAGACCTAAGTTTTCGAGGTTGGTCTGAACGCCGACTGCCGATAAAACTATGTCAGCTTCAACGACTTTAGTGCCTTTCTTAGTCTCGATTGTACAGATGCATTTCTCACCTGTTGTATCGACATTTGTAACTGACGATTCTGTCATAACAGTCATCTTCAACTTCTTGAAGCAACGTTCCACTTGTTTAGAAACTTCTTCATCTTCAACTGGTAAGATGTTAGGCATGAACTCTACCAAAGTGATTTTCACGCCCATTGATGTGAAGAAGAAAGCGAACTCTGAACCTATTGCGCCTGAACCTACAACGAGCATTGTCTCTGGTAATTTGTCCAAAACCAAAGCCTGACGATAGCTGATGATTCTTTCTCCGTCGATAGGAAGAGCTGGCAACTGACGTACTCTGCAACCTGTCGCTAATATGATGTGTTCTGCTTCGTAAATGTTTTCATTGCCTTCTGCGTCAACGACTTTCACTTTCTTGTCGGCTGTCAATGAACCGAGACCAGCGATAAGTTCTACGTTATTTTTCTTAAAGAGGTATTGAACGCCTTTGCTCATGCCTTCTGCTACGCCACGGCTGCGACGTACCACTGCTTCCATGTCGGCTTTCACTTCACCTTCAACGCTGATACCATAATTCTCAGCGTGTTTCATATATGTATAAACTTGAGCGCTTTTCAAAAGAGCTTTCGTTGGAATACAGCCCCAGTTCAAACATGTACCGCCGATTTCTGATTTCTCAACAACAGCAACTTTCTTACCTAATTGTGATGCTCTGATGGCAGCTACGTAACCTCCAGGTCCACTGCCTATTACTATAACGTCGTAATTCATGATATTATGTTTTTATGATTAAAAATTAACTTTTTAAAAATCGAATTTGTAATCTGCGAAAATAAGAAAAATAATCAATAAAACATATACAGTCGTAAATCTTTTTGTCAACTTTAATACACTTTTTATAGATGTTAATAGTAATTAAGAGATAATGTTAATTTTTAGTCCGATAATGTTAAAAAAACTTAAAAAGTGAAAAATAATTGAAAAAACGCTTGACTTTCCCATTTTGATTTTTGTACTTTTGCAGCACATACGGAAGTAAATCTTCTTCGGTAAAAATCATCAGTTTTATTTATTTGAATTCTATTATCTCCGCGGGATAAAGTTTGTTCATATATTCATTAACCTATAATTTATGTAATCATGAAATCAATTGTTAATTCCCAATTGACAGGGAAATGGTATAGAATTGCACATACCAATAGTGGCTTTGAAATGAAGTTTTTAGAAGTATTTGTGTATTTATCAATAAGTTGTGAAAAATGCCTCGATTTGCTTTTTGTTGGAATACATGAAGATAGAACTAAAGTCTTGAAGAAATTATCAATGAGATTAATAGTGAATGATAAAGGTGTCGATATAGTATTAAAATATTTTTTCTTCAGAAAAAAATTGAAAGTCTTAACGTTAGATAAGAAAAACGAAATTATAATCGTGGCAGATGATAAATTAAAATATCTCGCAATATATTCGAGAAAATCTGTCGTCCGTCATGAAGTGATAGAAAAACTTCTTTCTGATATTGATATGAATGCTAAGGAAATAAGCTTGTTTAGTATGTCAATAAGTCAATAAGTCAATGAGTTATTAAGTTAGAGTTAGTAGTCAAAAAAAGTTCAACGTTCTTAGTTCAAAGTTCAAAGTAATTTCTTACCTTTGCGTTTCACATTAATTAATGAGTTATGACATTAAATTCACTTACAGCAATTTCACCGGTTGATGGCAGATACCGTTCAAAGTCTGCTGGTCTTGACGAATATTTTTCAGAATTTGCCTTGATTCGCTATCGCGTAAAAGTAGAGGTTGAATATTTTATCGCTCTCTGCGAACTTCCTCTTCCTCAACTCGCCGACTTCGATCATAAATATTTCCCGACATTACGTTCTTTCTACGAAAACTTCACAGTGGAAAACGCTCAGGAAATCAAAGATATAGAAAAGGTTACAAACCACGACGTTAAGGCTGTGGAATATTTCCTTAAACGTCGCTTCGATGAACTCGACCTTAAAAGATTTAAAGAGTTCATTCACTTTGGCTTGACATCACAAGATATTAATAATGTAGCAGTTCCATTGACATTGAGAGATGCTAACGCTAATATTTACCTTCCTGCAATGCAAGAACTTAGAGATAAACTCTTTGCGATGGCTGAAGAATGGAAAGATGTTCCGATGTTGGCTCATACTCACGGACAGCCTGCAAGTCCGACTCACTTAGGTAAAGAGATTTATGTCTTCGTTGAACGTATCGACAACCAAATCAACAATTTAAAAAACATTCCTTTCTGTGCTAAGTTCGGCGGTGCTACAGGTAACATGAATGCTCATAAAATAGCTTATCCTCAGATTGAATGGAAAAACTTCGCTAACAAATACATCAACAATAATTTAGGTCTTACGAGACTTCAAACTACTACACAGATTGAACATTATGATTTCATGGCTGCATATTTCGATGCTGTGAAACGTATCAACACAATTCTCATCGACCTCGCTCGTGACGTGTGGCAATATGTCTCGATGGAATATTTCAAACAAAAGATCAAAGCTGGCGAAGTAGGTTCTTCTGCAATGCCTCATAAAGTCAATCCTATTGATTTTGAAAATGCTGAAGGTAACCTCGGTCTCGCAAACGCTATCTTTGAACATCTCAGCGCGAAACTTCCTATCAGTCGTATGCAAAGAGATTTGACTGATTCTACTGTGACAAGAAACGTGGGCGTGCCTTTGGCTCACACTATGATAGCGATTTCTTCATTACTGAAAGGTCTTGATAAACTTATACTTAATGAAGAAAAACTTAGTGCTGACCTTCTTAACAACTACGCTGTCGTGGCAGAAGCTATCCAGACAATCCTTCGTCGTGAGGAAGTTGAAGGCGCTTACGAATTGTTGAAAGGTTTGACACGTACTAACGAAAAAGTCACTCGCGAATCTATCGACAAATTCATCGACGAGTTGCCTGTTAGCGATGAGGTTAAAGCAGAGATGCACGTCATTACACCTGAAAATTATACAGGATATAGTTTTTAACTTAAGTTATTTTAACATTATAGGGGGATTTTATAATTCCCCTTTTTAAATTTATGGAGATGAAAATCAGTAAGTTTAATAGAGTGCTCGGATTTGTGAAACCTTATTGGGGAAGTGTGGCGTTGAATGTATTGTTCGTCATTCTTTCAACGATATTCTCATTGTTCTCGTTCTCGATGGTGGTTCCGTTTCTGAATATCTTGTTTAACCCGAACAATTTGATTACTGTCAAACCTGAATTTTCTTTGAGTTCCGACGTCCTTATCGAAACGATGAATTATTATATCAGCACGATAATCGTCGCTAAAGGTCAATCGACGGCATTGATATTTATCTGCGGACTTTTGGTATTCGCCTTTTTCCTCAGAAACTTAACAACTTACATGGCGAGTTTCTATATGGCTTCGGTGAGAGTCAATTCGATAAAGGATTTCCGTGCGGCGGTCTATAACAAGATTCTGGTACTTCCATTGTCGTTTTATAGCAAGCATAAAAAAGGCGATATTATCGCAAGAATAACTACTGATTTACAAGAGATTGAAGTCTCTATAATGAATTATTTAGATGTATTTATCAAATCTCCGATTACGATAATTGCTTATTTCGCTTATATGTTGGGCGTTAGTTGGCAACTTACTTTATTCGTTCTCTGTGTATTACCAATTGGTGGTGTCATCATAGGAAAAATTGGTAAGTCGTTGAAGAAAGATTCAAAAGAAGGTCAGACTCGTCTCGCAAATATAATCGCTAATATTGAAGAAACGATTTCTGGCTTACGTATCATCAAGGCTTTCAATGCGATAAATTATACTAACGAGAAGTTTGAAGAACAGAACGAAGCTTATTCCAAATTGTTAAGATTCGTTCACCGAAAAAGAGATCTCAGTTCTCCTATGAGCGAATTGCTCTCTGCTATAGTCATTTCCGTTGTGCTTTGGTTCGGCTCGACTTTGATTTTATCTGGCGACACAACAATCACAGCGGCTAACTTTATCGCCTATATCGTTGTTTTCTCACAAATAATCCCTCCGGCAAAATCGTTCTCACACGGATTTTATAACTTGCAAAAAGGTATGGCATCGGCGGAACGCGTTTTTGAAATTCTTGACGCTGATGAAGTTATAATGCAGAAAGAAAACGCTTTATCTATAAATGAATTTAAAGATTCTATCAAATATAACGATGTTACTTTCCGTTATGGCAAAGACGATGTCTTAAAAAATATTAACCTTACTATTGAAAAAGGCAAGATGATAGCATTGGTAGGGGAGAGCGGTGGCGGAAAATCGACAATGGTGGACTTGTTGCCTCGTTTCTACGATGTTTGCGAAGGCTCGATAACAGTAGATGGCGTTGATATTAGAGACTGTAAAATCAATGACTTACGCGGTTTGATGGGAATCGTTAGTCAGGAGAGTATTTTGTTTAATGATACAGTTCATAACAATATCGCATTCGGTATGGAGAACGCAAGTCGCGAAGATGTTATAGAAGCCGCTAAAGTGGCTAACGCTCACGACTTTATCATGAATCTTGAAAATGGTTACGACACATATATCGGCGACCGTGGAATGAATCTCTCTGGTGGTCAACGACAAAGGTTGAGTATTGCTCGCGCTGTTCTGAAGAATCCTCCGATTTTAATCCTCGACGAAGCGACCTCTTCTTTAGATACAGAATCAGAAAAATTGGTGCAAGATGCTCTTTCTAAAGTGATGAGTAACAGGACGTCAGTCGTTATCGCTCACCGTCTTTCTACGATTCAAGATGCCGATGAGATCATTGTTTTGGCAAAGGGTAATATCGTGGAAAAAGGTAAGCACGATGAACTTATCGCAAAGAATGGAGTTTATAAAAGATTGACTGATTTACAATCATTTAATTAAGATGTTAGAAAATTTTAACACATTTCTCATAGCAATGTCGATAATTGCTGTAATTGTTTTTATAGCATTATATTTTGTTACAGCAGGTTACGGCGTCTTTTACAATAAGAAATGGGGACCTTCAATACCTAATAAAATAGGTTGGGTACTTATGGAGTCGCCTGTCTTTATCGCAATGATTTTGTTATGCGTCTTTTCAGAAAGAAGTACAAATGTAGTCTGTCTTATTTTCTTGATTTTATTTGAGATACATTATTTTCAACGTTCTTTCATATTTCCGTTCTTGATTAGAGGTAAAAGTGTGATGCCATTGTCTGTCATACTTATGGGCGTGGTCTTCAATACGTTAAACGCTTTGATGCAAGGAGGCTGGATTTTTTATGTAGCGCCTGAAAATATGTACGAAATATCGTGGCTTACGACACCGCAATTTATAATCGGAACTTTGTTTTTCTTTGTAGGAATGATAATAAATATTCATTCTGACTACATTATCAGGCATTTACGTAAGCCTGGCGATACCAAACATTATCTTCCTAAGAAAGGTATGTTTAAGTATGTGACATCTGCCAATTATTTTGGCGAGTTCGTAGAGTGGTGCGGTTTCGCTATTCTAACATGGTCGCTCGCTGGCGCGGTCTTCGCATTGTGGACCTTCGCGAATCTCGCTCCCCGCGCCGCTAAGATTTATGATAACTACAAGAAAGAATTTGGCAACGAATTAGATACGAAAAAAGTTAAAAGAATTTTACCTTTTATATATTAAAACAACAACATTTTATGCAACCAACTGATTCAATTATTTTTACACCTTGCAAAATAGGTCCAATCGAACTTAGAAACAGGACGATACGTTCTGCTGCTTTTGAAAATATGTGTAAGGATAATCGTCCTTCGCAACAACTTTTTGATTATCATACTGCTGTGGCTCGTGGAGGCGTTGGCATGACAACAGTAGCTTACGCCTCTGTAAATCGTAGCGGCGTCTCTTTTGACGGGCAACTCTGGATGCGCGAGGAGATTGTCCCTGAACTGAAGAAACTTACCGATGCAGTTCATAAGGAAGGTGCTAAGGCTTCAATACAATTAGGTCATTGTGGTAATATGACTCACAGAAGTACTTGTGGTTGTAAACCGATGGGAGCATCATCTGGATTCAATCTTTATTCTCCTACTTTTGTAAGGGAGATGACTGAATATGAAATACTTGATACTGTGAGAGATTTTGGTAAGGCCGTCAACCTTGCTCGTGAAGCTGGATTCGATTGCGTTGAGATTCACGCTGGACATGGTTATCTCATTAGTCAGTTTTTGTCGCCTTATACAAATCATCGTCATGATATTTGGGGCGGTAATCTCGAAAACAGAATGCGTTTCATGAAGTTCGTGATAAGAGAGGTGATGGACGCTGCTGGTGATGATATTGCTGTTGTGGTGAAAATCAATATGTTTGATGGAATGAAGAAAGGCATTCATGAAGATGAGGCTATATTGATTGCTAAGGAGTTGGAGAAACTCGGTGTTCATGCTCTCGTGCTTTCCGCAGGTTTCGTTAGCAAGGCTCCTATGGAGGTGATGCGCGGCGCAATGCCAATAAAGACAATGGCTTACTACATGAATATGTGGAAGTTCTGGTGGCTTAAACTCGGACTTAGAATAGCAGGAAGAATGGTGGTTCCGACAGTTCCATATAAAGATGCGTATTTCTATGAGACAGCGATGAAATTCCGTGAAAATCTTGACATCCCGCTTATTTATGTCGGTGGAATGGTTGCGAAAGATGACATGGAGAAAGTCCTCAATTCTGGTTTCGTGGCTTTCCAGATGGCTCGTGCGCTTATCAACGATACTGACTTTGTTAATAAACTGAAAAACGGTGAGTTGACGAAAAGTCCTTGCAAACATTCTAACTATTGTATCGGAAGAATGTACAGCGAAGATATGAGATGTCATCATTGCGTTGATGAGATGCCTGAACGTCTTAAGAAAGAAATTGAGAAGTTGGAAAATCAATGATTTATGACTTCTTTTAAAAAGTATATCGACAGATTAAAACAATCACAGGGACGTGAAATTACTGCGTTAGTTACCGGCGCGAGTTCTGGTATGGGACTCCTTTATGCAAAATATCTCGCGGAAGCAGATTGTAATCTTTTGATTGTGAGTAATCAAGAGAAGGAACTGAATGAAGTGGCTGATGATATTCGTAAAGAATTTAGCGTTAATGTGATTGCTCGTTATCAGGATTTATCGCGAGAAGATGCTGCTCAACAACTATTTGATTATTGTAAGAAAGAGAATATAATTATTGATATTTTAATCAATAATGCTGGTATGTTTTTCTTCCATGAGCTTGACGATGAATATCATAAGAAGATGGAACTCATGCTGAATCTTCATGTGATGACTCCGTCTAAGATGAGTCGTCTTTTCGGCGATGAGATGAAGAAAAGAGGATTCGGTCATATTGTGTTGGTATCTTCTATGGCGGCACGACTTCCATTTCCTGGTATTACAACATATTCTGCTACAAAAGCTTATCTTAAAAGTTTCGGTAAGTCCTTGTATTATGAGATGCGCGATTATGGAGTCGGAGTGACGACAGTATGTCCTGGAGCCATAGCGACACCTTTATATAAATTAAATCCTAAGTTGTTAAAACTTGGTGTGAAAATTGGACTTATTGGAACTCCGCAATGGCTTGTGAGAAAAGCACTTAAAGGAATGTTCCGAAAGAAGATGATTGTTGCCCCTGGATTTATGAATGTATATCTTCCGCCATTGCTCGCGATATTACCTAAAAGATTAGTGAATTTTATATGGAGAAAAGTAAAATAATTGTTACAGGAGCTACGGGAAGTATCGGTCTCGCTGCAGTGAAATCGTTGTTAAGCAAGGATTTGCCTGTGATAATGGCGTGTCGTAATATAAAGAAAGCTGATAGTCAAAGAGACAGTTTGATAAAACAATTTCCCCATTCCGACATCGATATTTTAGAGTTGGATTTAAATTCACTTACTTCAATAAGATCTTTTGTTGAAGAAATTAAGAATCAAGGTTTTAAAGTTGATAAGTTGTTGAATAACGCAGGAATTATCTGCCGTGATTTTACTGTCAATGATGATGGCTTCGAGACGACGCTTGCTGTCAATTATCTTGGACCTTTATATCTCTCAAAACTGATGATTCCTTTGATGGACAATGATTTCAATATTGTGAATACCGTCTCTGTAACACGCGGAGTTTCAAAACTCGACGAGAATTTCTTTGATTTAGATAAGAAAAGGTTTTCACAATTAGGAACTTATGGAAAAGCGAAGTACGCTCTGTTTCTATCGTCGTTGACATTGTCTGAAAAAATTAAAAACGGAAGTGTCAATCTCACTGATCCAGGTGTCGTCAACAGCAATATGATTTCCATGCATCGTTGGTTCGATCCGCTTGCCGATGTCTTGTTCCGACCATTTTGCAAGTCGCCGGAGAAAGGTGCGCTTCCGGCAGTCAACGCACTTCTTTATAAGTCAACAGACAACGGACAACAGTCAACAGACTTGCTTCAAAGGAATGTTAAATTATTCTCAGGAAATAATAGTAAAGTCATTTCTCAGAAGCATTACGATAATCCGATGAGAAAATGGCTGTGGGAAGAGACTTGTGTGAAATTGGAAATATGATTGATAGTATGCATTTAATTTATGTAGATATATTTTTATGTAAGTCGCTTTATGGTTTAAAAAATAATCGTAGACTTTTTATCTTTGCAAAAAAATAATTTTATGAACGACAATATAAAATCTAACGGACAAAGTTCAACGCAGGCATTTCAACGTTTATTGGATATTATGGACCGACTCAGGGTGGAATGTCCGTGGGATAAGAAACAGACTATCGAGAGTCTGCGTCATCTAACGATAGAAGAAGTATTTGAATTAAGTCAGGCTATTGTTGATGAGGATTATCAAGATGTTAAGAAAGAACTCGGCGATATTATTATGCATATCGTCTTTTATTCTCGTATCGCGGAAGACAGAAATCTCTTCACCATCGACGATGTTATAAATGGAATTTGCGAGAAGTTGATTATCCGTCATCCACATGTCTTTGGAGATACTTCTGTGAAGAACGCTGAAGAAGTTGCTGATAATTGGGAAAAAATTAAACTCACGAAAGAACATAACAGAAGCGTGCTCGGCGGAGTGCCTAACGCATTGCCAGAATTGGTGAAAGCTTATCGCATGCAGGAGAAAGCTGCTGGCGTGGGCTTCGATTGGGAGAATAAAGATCAGGTCTGGGAGAAAGTCGAGGAGGAGATAAGAGAGCTTAAAGATGAGATAAAGACTGGCGATAAAAACCGCATGACGGAAGAGTTCGGTGACCTTATGTTTGCTCTCGTCAATTATTCTCGTTTTATAAAAGTCAATCCGATGGATGCCCTTGAAGTGGCTAACAAGAAGTTCAGAAGCCGTTTTAACTTCGTTGAGGAGAAAGCCCGCGAAATGGGGAAATCGCTCGTCGATATGAGCCTTGATGAGATGAATGAGCTTTGGGATTTGGCGAAGACTGATTTGAAAATCTGAGAACTTGAAAATCTGAAAATCTGAAAACCTGAGAAATTGAGAAATTGAGAATCTGAGAATTGATGAGAAGACTACTTCTGATATTATTGATGTTATTGTCGTTGACGGTCAACAGCCAACAGCCATTGTTAGAGTCAACAAGTCAACAAGTCAACGAGTCAGTGTCAGCGTCAAAGTCAGAGTCAACATCATTGTCATACATTAAATCCTACTGGTATTCGGGATTGACGGTTCTTGGGCAGCCTCTGCATTACGACTGGAAGGATTGGACTGTGTTCGGGGGTGTGGCTGCTGCCACGACATTAGCTTTCGTCTATGACGATGAGATTTATGATTATATTGACAAGACTTTCACCAATTCGCAATCAAATACCATCTCTCAATATACGGATATTTTTGGCGAAGAGTTGTTTATAGTTCCAAGTATCGCAGTGACATACGCCATTGGCGCTATAGATAAAAATCAGCGTCTTAAAAATATGTCACTCGCCACATTACAATCGTTTATCTTTGCTGAAGTCGCTTCCGCTGGAATCAAAGTCCTCACCTGCAGAGAACGTCCCGATGCCAATAGTCAAAGTTGGCTTGGTCCTTTTGCTACGTTTGAAAGCACTTCGTTTGTGTCGGGACATGCGACTCGAGCTTTTGCCTTGGCGACGACGGTAGCGGGTTTCTATCCGGAGAAGAAATGGCTCGGCATTGTGAGTTATTCTTTAGCGACGGCAACGTCAATAGGGCGTGTCATCAGCGAGGAACATTGGACTTCCGATGTGATAGTCGGAGCGGCATTAGGATATTTTATCGGTCGTGGTGTCGTGAAGTTCAATGAGAAAATAGGGAATATTAATTCTGTCAGAATAGAACCGATTGCCACGAATTATGGAGTCGGGATTGCAGTGAGGTTTTGATAGTTAACAGTTAACAATTAACAATTAACAATTAATAGTTAACAATTGACAATTAGTAATGTATGATTGCCTGAAGGGCAATGACAGATATAGCGTATGGCAGCGTCATACGGATAGTGGTGCCGATGTGGTAGGATTGCCTGAAGGGCAATGGCAGATATAACGTATGGCGGAGCCGTACGAATGAGAAATTGAATTGTCGAGGGGGAATTTTGGTTTTGGCAGCGTTTGCGTTAGGGATTGGAGCGGCATCCTTTGTGAGCGTAGTTTACGGAGCGAGCAAAGATAGAGCGGAAAGCCCGACGGCTTCGCCGGAACGCCCAAATCAATTAACAATTGACAATTAACAATTGACAATTAACAATTAACAATTGTAGGGAGGCGTTAATTACATCAAAAAATTAACAATGGGTAATTCGTCTAATTAATTTATAATTCATAATTATTGAGGGAATACGTCGTAATAATTATGCGTTATGAATTACGGATTATGCATTGAAAAAAAACTTTAGTCTTTAGTCTTAGTC
The DNA here is from genome assembly GCA_015061315.1 of Lentimicrobiaceae bacterium. Classification (GTDB taxonomy): domain Bacteria; phylum Bacteroidota; class Bacteroidia; order Bacteroidales; family F082; genus Limimorpha. The sequence continues at coordinate 18,723 of SUWV01000025.1, read as the reverse complement.
TTTAGTCTTTTTATTATATTTGCACAATCTAATTATTAGTAAATCATTGAGAAGAAATGGGTGAATTTTGGAAGAGATTGATATTCGGGGCATTATTTGTTATCGTAGTATTAGGCAGTATTATTCTGGGCAGGTATGCGGCATCGTTGATGCTTATGCTTGTCGTGATGATGGCATCATCGGAAGTTGCCAATCTCTTTCCGCATGAACCAAACAAATCGCTGAAGGATGTCGTCGGGTGTTGTTCCGTGATGTTGTATGTTTTCTTCTTCGTCCTTTCGCGCAACTTCGATTCTATAGAAAGTGGCATTTATATCGCACCTATATTTTTCTTTGTACCTCTGTTAATAGCTTTGTTTTCAAAGAAACACGATTACGTCAGCCTTGTCGGTGCTTCGTGGCTTTCAATGATTTTCGTCGCCATGCCATGCGGTATCATGACGTTGTTTTATAATGAAGAATTGATGGGGACTGACAAAGGCTGGGTACTGCTGATATTCGCTTATATCTTGATTTGGGTCAATGATATTTTCGCATATCTTACTGGTAGTGCGATAGGACGTCATAAGTTATGCCCGAGAATTTCTCCTAAGAAGACGATAGAAGGCAGCATTGGCGGTGCGGTTTTTACAATGCTCTTCGCATATTTCATCAACCGTTTCTTGCTCAATGTCTTCTTCTTTGATAATTTAATCAGCAACGTAGAGGTTTTGTTTTTGGCTTTAGGAGTCGTCGTTTTCGGAACGCTCGGCGACCTCACAGAGTCTATGATGAAAAGACATGCAGGCGTGAAAGACTCTGGTAGTCTCATTCCTGGTCATGGCGGCATATTGGATCGTTTTGATGCAACATTCATGGCGATGCCTTTCGTTTTTATATACCTATTATTAATATAACGCGACAATCATGTACATACATAAAAAAGGTTACGGAGTCATCACGACAGTGGTTTTGATAGCAGCGATAATAGTTGCAGCGGTGTTATTTTTACTTCCGATAAAATGGCTGCAAATAATAATAACGCTATTCTGTTCTGTGGTGGCGTTTTGGAGTTTCACCTTTTTTAGAGTGCCTACAAACAGAACGACTACGGTAGAAGAAAACGCTGTGGTGTCGGCAGCCGACGGCGAAGTCGTTGTGATAGAAGAAGTGGAGGAGACGGAATATTTCCATGACAAGAGGATACAGATTTCGATATTTATGTCGGCATATAACGTTCATGTTAATTGGTTCCCTATGAATGGCGTGGTGAGTTATTACAAATATCATCCAGGAAAGAAATTATTCGCTATAAATCCAAAGTCATCGGAGCTCAATGAGCGTAACACTTTGGTCGTTAAAGATGAGCAAGGACGAGAAGTTTTGTTCCGTCAGATTGCAGGCGTGATGGCGCGACGTATTATATGTCATGTCGATAAAGGCGCGGAAGCTAAGGTAGGAGAGGAGTTTGGCCTGATACGCTTCGGCTCGCGCGTAGATTTCTTCCTTCCTTTAGATGCAAAAATCAATGTCAAGATTGGCGATAAGGTTAAAGGAAAGATTACGGTGTTGGCGCACCTTTAAAAAAGTCTCCAAGTCACTAAGTCACTGAGTCACCAAGATATTGAACAACTTGGAGACTCAGTGACTTAAAATATCTTCCTAACCTCCAATAGGTCTTTTATTTCATACTCTAATATTTCATTATGAGGTGTTTGTTTTCTGTTGAAATAAATATGATGCATGCCGATTTCCTTGGCGGGAAGAATGTCGACTGATAAGTCATCGCCAATCATGACGCAGTTTTCGATATTTGCTCCTACATTCTCCATGGCGTGATAGAAAATCCTATGGTCAGGTTTTTTGTAGCCAACGACTTCTGAGATGAAAGTCTTGTCGATATATTTATCCAAGCCGGAAGCCTGCATCTTGATTGACTGCACTTCTAAGAAGCCGTTTGTTATCAGATGTATGTTGTGATTGTTTTCTTTGAGATAGGAAAGTATTTCTATAGTGTTAGGAACCAAAGCCACCATGCGAGCTGCGAAGTCGGTATAGCTTTCGCCTAAGTCGTGAGCCAAACTATCGTTTATAATGCCATAGTCTTTAAGAGGCAGACGGAAACGCTCGTCTTTCAAAAATTCTTTGTCGATTTTCCCTTGACGATAAAGCTCCCAAAGTCTGTTGTTATGCTCGAAATAAGTATGATGAAAATGAGCGGCGCTCGGTATGTTATAATTAATAAGGTGAAAAATCTCGTAAATCTTCTCAAAAGCCAATATGGAACTCTTGTCAAAATCCCAAAGCGTATTATCTAAGTCGAAGAATATATGCTGATATTTAGTCATTTGTGAAAAAATATTAAGACATAATGTTAATGAATGCAAATTTAATTCAATGTTTAGAATCTAAGTAACTTTTTTCTTCTTTTTTTTATTTATTATTTTAAAAAAAAATATACTTTTGCTAACTATTTCAGAGAAAAATTATTTAACCCTAAATTTATAAAAATGAAGAAAATTATTTTTGCAATTATTTGTGTTTTGGGATTATTCGGAACACTCAAAGCACAGGAAGTTGTAACCATTGACGGCACTGTTGGTGAGTTTACAAGTACAACCAGTGAGTTTACTCCTATTTACAATAATTACGAGTACGCCATTACGCAGTTTTATTATACTGCTGAAGAAATAGATAAAGCGAGCGGCACCATTGAAAGCATCGCATTTAAGACATGTAACGATCAAGGACAAGATAATGATGGTAACGATAAATACCCTTATACTCGCTCTATTGATATTTACATGCTTAATACAAGCGAGTATAATTATGGCGTTGGTGGCAGAATGACGAAGGTGGTCTCTGAAGAAAATTTGGTTTTTTCAGGTACTGTTGAATTTACAGTTGATTCATGGATAAAGATAGATTTGGCTTCCGGATTTGAATATAAAGGAAATAATTTGTTTGTATGTATCAACGATTACACTGGTACATATATTTCTAACGGAGGTACGACATTTAAATCTTTTGAATGTAGATATGATATAGAAGACGGTTTGGCTTATAGAGCTTTGTATAAAAATAGTGGTAGTAAGAAATTTGATCCAGCTACTTCAATACAAGCTATTCAGTATAAACAAGTTCCTAACATTCAATTGACATTTGCTGCAGGTGCAGAAGAATATTTAGAACCTGCGGTTCCTGCTAACTTAAAGGCTGAAGCTGTCAATGAATCGAAAATTAAATTGTCGTGGGACGAAGCTGAAAACGCTCAAAGCTATAATATCTATAGCGGTGAGAATTTGCTTGCCAATGTTAAAGGAACCTCATATTTTGTTAAGAACTTAAAATTAGGAGAATATTGTTACACAGTGACATCTGTCAATGGTTCAAAGGAATCGGAAGCTACCGATCCTGCATGTGCAACGCTTGTGGCTGAAGAAATTGTATCACTTCAGATTGGCGAAGAAAGAGTGCAAACTGGTGTTGGCGATCCAGTATCGTCAGAGACTATCCCATTTGGTTTTTCTATGGGGAATACTACTGTTTATTCATGGGTGGAAATTCCATATAGCGCAAGTCTGTTTGAAAAAGCAATAAATATAGATAGATTGGCATTCGATTATCATAATGGAAATCAAGCTGTTTTAGATGAGATTAGAATATATTTAGCAGAAAAGACAAAAGTAAATGCAACAGATTGGACTGCTGAAGAAGACCTTACTTTGGTATATTCTGATACAGATATTTTAGTTGGTGAAGATAAATGGGAAACATTTGAGTTTGATGCTCCATTTGAATATAAAGCAGAAAACGATTTGATAGTGGTTGTTGCTACAGCAAAGACTGGAGAAAATGTTTGGTTGAACAGATCGGCATGGTATTTTGATAAAGTTGATAACAACACCTTGTACAGAGATGGCGGTGATGCTTCATACGCTCAATATCCGACAGAAGTAGGCAATCAGCATTATGCAAGACCTGTCGTGAAGATTTCATGGTTGGCAGAAGATGATATAAATGAGGGCGAGGAAGAAAACGTCTTGATTAGTTACAATTTTGAAGATTTTGCAGACGGCGATAAATTAGCAGAAAATGCTTCTAAACACTGGGATACATGGTCAGGAAAAACAGGCTCAGCTGAAGACGCTACAGTTGTTGAAGCAGATGGTAACAAATATGCACATTTCGTTTCAGGCAACGACCAGATTTTGAAGTTGGGTGGTTATGCAAGTGGCTGTTATGAAATATCATTCGATATTTATGTGCCAGAAGGAAAGAGCGGTTATTATAATATACTTCACGATTTTAATAATGGTGATGCTGTGTGGTCGTTGCAGCAATATATTCATTTGACTGATGATGGCTCTACTGAATGTGTTCCGGCAGAAGGTCATGGAACAACACATGCTGGAGGTACTGCTGTGGCAGATATGCCATTTGTTTACAATGAATGGATGAATATTCGCTATGTCATCGATATAGATAATGACTTGGCTGAGTGTTATTATTCAGTGCTTGTGCCTGGTGAAGGTGAAACTAAGGCGTTTGAATGGAAATGGAGCTCTAACTCTTTCGGCGATGAAACGGTGCCAAATCGTAAACTCGATGCTATGAACTTCTATCCTCCATTAAGTACATCTGAATTTTATTTAGATAATTTCAAACTCGTAAAAATAAGTGGCGAATCTATTGTAGAAGTATCTTTTGACAAAGAAAAACTGCAAGCCAATGCCGCAGTAAATGATAATGCATCAGTAAAATTCACAGTAGAAAACACAGGTACTACAATCACAGACTATATGGTGTGGATTGATTATGGAGTAAGTGAATCTACAAGTGTACCGTTCTTTATCAACTATGACGAGAATATCAGCAATAATACAGTGCTGACAGGCTTGAACGTTGAAGTTCCTGAAATCGTTGAAGTTGGCGCTATGTTCCCTGCATCATCATATTCAAGTTCAGCTGCTGGTACTAAGATTACTCACCTGAGCTATCCTTTCACTGAAACTTCAGAAGGTAGTGGCTATGGTATCGTTGAAGGTTCTGACGTGGTGTTCCGTATCTATGGACAAGGCTTTAACGGACAGCCAGGTGACATTCTTGCAGAGAAAGTGCTTCCATATAATGAAATCAATGCTGGAACTTTCTCAATAGTGAAATTGGACGAACCTGTAATATTGTCTGGTTTTAACGTTTGGGCGACAGTTTCATTTATGCACGAGGCTCAATCTGAGGAAGCACCTCAGCAGCCTATAGCATTCGATGGTAAGGAATCTAACTTGCCACCTTATAGCGATCTTATCCGTTTCGGTAATGAAGGACCTTTCACTATGGCTCATGAGGCATTCCAAAAATCTTACGGCAGTATCCATATCCGCATGACCTGCTCAGGAGAACCTGTGATAGGTGGCTGGGCTGAATTAGATAAAGCAGATGGCTATCTCGCAGTAGGCGAGACAGAAACAATCAACGTTGATTTAAGTACATTCGGACTCGAAGCTGGAAAGACTTACGATGCTAAAATAGTCTTTACCTTAAGCAATGCTGAGGAAACATTTGAATTGCCTTTGTCACTCCAAGTGCAAGGAGATAATGTTGAAGAAATTTTGAGCAACACTTACAATATTTATCCTAACCCAACAGCAAATACAGTTACTGTCGAAGGCGATAATATCAATTACATAGCAATTTATAATTCAGTTGGTCAGTTGGTTGAAGTTGTTAAGACACAGGATAACATCGTTGATATGAGTGCTTACGAAAACGGCGTTTATTTCTTTAATATCGTTGGTAATAATAACAATAATTCAATTCAACGTATTGTTGTTGCTAAGTAATGATAAAAGACAACGGATAACATGTCCATAAAGATAAAAAAGCGATCTTTTATTAAGGTCGCTTTTTTTTTATTAAAAAGTAATTCAGAACAGCATATGTATACTATAAAAATATTAAATTTGCACCACGATAAATTAGACTATTATTAACATTAAATTATTAAATTATGAAGAAAGTATCTTTACTTATGTTTGCTTTGATGTTCATATGTTTAGGTAACATTAAGGCACAAGATGATGTCGCAGTTTTGATTAGCGACGATTTTGAATCTTACACAGTAGATCAAAAAATTGCTGGTGACGGTGAATCATGGTGGACAACATGGTCGAACAAACCAGGTACAGCAGAAGACGGCGTTGTCGTTGAATTAGAAGGTAACAAATGCGCACACTTGACATACGGCATTGACCAAGTCCTTCTTCTCGGCGATGAACAATCAGGTGTTTATGATCTTGAATTCGATATTTTAGTCCCAGAAGGAAAGACTGGATATTTCAATATTTTGCATGATTTCAAAGGCGCTAACTCAAATTGGGCTATGCAAGCTTATCTTCACATCACAAGTGATGGCGGTAACACAGACCATGAAAATCCAGGTCACGGTACAGTTCATGCCGGTGGCAATTCAGTAGCTGACGTAGAATGTGTCTATGGCGATTGGATGCACTTCCGTCTTCACGTTGATACAGATGCCGACACAGCTCAATATTTCTACACAGCTCCAGGCAAAGAAGAAGTCTTGGTTCATGGATGGAAATGGAGCTTGGACAGCTTCGGTCAACAGTCAAACCGTAAACTCGCTGCAATGAACTTCTTCCCTCCAATGGAAGATTCAGAGTTCTACTTGGATAACTTCTCATTTACAAGAATAGGTGGTGAAACAGCTCCTGATATGACTTTCTCTCAAGAATCTTTGAATGTTGAAATGCCAAAAGATGATATCAGTTCTGTAGAAATTAATATCGAAAACACAGGTTCTTCAATAGCAGAATATGAAGCTTGGATCGACTACGGCATGGGTGAAAACAGCACAAAAAAAGAAGTGATTACATACACTCAAGAAGGTTCTGAAGCTAATGCAAACCTCATCACTTGGACCGATACATTATCTTCAATTAATTTTGAAATGGCAGCATTATATCCAGCAACAGCATATGGTGCTTCGGTCATGGGTACAAAAATTACAGGTGTAGGCTTTTTCTTTATGAAATATATAATCCAAGCTACAGGCGAGGAACTTCCAACATTTGAACCAGGCTCAGATGTTATATTCCGTATTTATGGTCAAGGTAGCAATGGCACTCCAGGTAAAGTTTTAGCAGAAAAAACTATTAAACCAGAACAAGTTTCATGGGATGGATATACATTCGTAGAATTTGACGAACCAGTGGAATTGACAGGCTTTGATGTTTATGCAGCTGTTGAAGTGACAGGTGCTCCTCAAACTACTCTTATGAACTTAGATGCCAATGAAAACGCTGCTTTCGGTTACAGTGACTTAATTCGTTACGGCGGTGGCGGTGATATATTCTCCTCTATCAATGAAGGAATGGGCTCAACTTCAGGTAGCTGGTATATTTACATGGTTTGCCAAGGTGAACCTGTAGCAGGCGGCGCTTGGGCTGAATTGGATAAAACAAAAGGTATTATGCCTGTCGGTTCAACAGAAACACTCACTGTAGATGTGACAACATTCGGTCTTAAAGATGGTGAGACTTACGAGGCTAATGTACATTTCGTAACAAATGTTCCAGAAAAAGAAACAATAGATATTCCTTTGTCATTATTTGTATCAGGAGATAATGTCGAAGAAATTTTAAGCAACACTTACAATATCTATCCTAATCCAACATCGGCTTCAGTTACAGTAGAAGGTGATAATATCGACTATATAGCTATTTATAACTCAGTCGGTCAATTGGTTAATGTCGTTAAGACACAAGATAACATCGTTGATATGAGTGCTTGCGAAAATGGCGTTTACTACTTCAATGTCGTTGATAACGCAGGACAAAACTCAATACAAAGAGTTGTCGTTGCTAAGTAATGACAAAAGTCTAAAGTCATACGGCTTAAAGCCAAATCAAAAAAGCGATCTTCAAATTAGAAGGTCGCTTTTTTTGATGTCAATGAGGCAATAAGACAACAAGACAACAAGTCAACGAGTCAATAAGTTGATTCAATTGTTAATTGTTCATTGTTAACTGTACATTTTGCAACATCTGTCGTTGCCATTCGAAGATTGCTACTGCTGTGGCGTGACTGACGTTTAATGAACGTGTCGGACCTGGAACGGGAATATAAACTATCTTGTCGCATTGACTCAAAATCTCTTCTCGTATTCCGCGGCTTTCGTTGCCGACGATAAAAGCGACATCGCTTGGAAGCTCACAATCGTAGATACATTCTGCATCGTCGCTCGTCTCAATGGCTACTATTTTCTTATCGCCGACAATCTTCCTTAAATCGTCTTCTTCTGTATAATACCACTTGATATTATCCTTGCTGCTCGCAGCGGCTTTCTTCACTTTTGAAAGACTATGAGTAGGGGAGACGCCGAGAAAACACATCTCCGAAGCCCCGATATTATCAGCTAATCTGATCATAGAACCCATATTGTCGGGCGTCAACAGATGGTCGGCAATGATAATGGGACGCGGAATGTTATCGTAAATCCTTTCAGGACAAGTCGATTTGAATAAGTCGTTAGATTTTATATACATGTTTTTAAGTCTAAAGTCTAAAGTCTAAAGTCTAAAGTCAAAAGTCAATAAGACAATAAGACAATAAGTCAATAAGAAAATTCCTAATTCTTAATTCCTAATTCTTAATTCCTAATTCTTAATTGTTAATTCTTAATTGTTAATTGTTCATTGTTCTTTGTCCTTAATCATAACGTCAATAGCTCCGACGCCGAATTTCATTATAGAAGCCATTCTGTTACTTGTATTCTCGTAATTCTTCAGCTCCTCGATGATAGCGTTCTTCAAGACACCGTTGCCGACACCATGAATGAAAGTCACCTTGTCGTATTCGTTAGCGATGGCGCTTTCCAACATCTTCTTGAAGTAATTAATCTGTGTCCTGAAAATATCGTTGCTCGACATACCTAATATATTATCTACCAACTCGCCGATATGTAAGTCAACTGTCGCTTCTCCTGGAGCTGTCTGATGGCGGTCGATAGCGGCTTTCTCTTTCACCAGCTTCTGGTTAGCGACGACTTTCTTATTATCTTCTTTCATCAGTTTTGTGAAGTCGGTCTCTGTACCTTTTAGAGCTGTGACGCTCGAGAGTTTTATCATGATTGCTTTCTCACCGAGGACACCCGATTCGGTGTAGCTTCCGTCTTTGAAGAAGCGGCTGCTTCTGAACGAGAAAGGCGCATGCAGCGGATGATAGACGAAGTCGGCTTCTTCCTGCGAGAGAATGACTTGTATGTAGCCTTCGCACCAGAACTCGATGTCGTCACGCGAAATAGATTCTATCACGACTTTAGAGTGCGGGGCGACGCTGCCGTAATCCACATTGATGTATTTCTCATTTTCCTTGATATTAAAGCTGTATAAAGCGTCGGCTTCAGTATGATTTACGAGTACTACATCAAGCGAACCTGTCAACAGCCATTGCTGATCCTGAGGGACGAAAGCGAGGTAGATGCCTTCGTCTTCTGCATTACGGCCGAAGCGACGTAACGCGCTCTTACGAGCCTCGTCATTTTCTTTTTCCTCTATAATCTGTTTCTGCTGAATCTCATTCTGCACATTATCAACGACTTGCTGACGTTTGTCGGGTTGCGAACGGAAGTCAAGGACGAGGTCGCTCATCAAGACCGGAATATCGAAGCCGTCTTCTATAGTCACCTCCACCATTCTCGTATCAATAATTCTCTTCACTGTTCCACCGCCCGTAGCGTTAAGGAAATTCACTTTATCACCAACTTGAAATTTTTCCATATATGATTTATTTTAATATTGATTAATCTTTATTTTTATTCTGAAGCAAAAAGATTTCTTTCTGACGTCTAATCTCATTTGCCAATTCTTCTTCACTCGGCAATAACAATTGATATTTTGATGTAAATATCTGTTCACTACCTTTAAGAATAGAATATCTTGCAATATCCTTGTCAGTCTGACTACAAAGCAAAATGCCAATTGTGGGATTATCACCTTCCGTACGTTTCAACTCATCATACATTCTAATTTCAGATTTAGCAGACACTGTCTGCTGAATCTGAAAATCACTAAATGAAAGATAAAACATTCTGAAACTACGAATATTACTTTCAGAATATCCTTTACCAAATTCTTCTGTCAGTGCTTCAGATGCTAACTTAATGATATATGAGCCATATTCCGCTCTTTCCTTACCTTTTTGCATTTGCTCCACAATACGTTGCCCTAACAGCCAATTAGATTGCACTTGTGCGTAATTGATTGAAGCATATGCCATTCCTCGAGCCGAACTCACGATACGTTTTAACGACTCGATAAAATCTTTTTCATCTCTTTTGATTAACGGTTCTTTCATTGTTGTAAAATTTTAATTATTTATAATTTGAGAATAACTACTTCCGTTATTTTGCAATACAGACGAGTTCCGAGTTCCCAAAATATTTCTGTTATTTTTGATTTTTACCTTTGCAAAAATAATAAAAGTCATCGGACGAATGTAGCAAAGAAAAAAGTTTTCTATAAATTTCTTTCCTCATAATTATGAATTGAATTAACTATCTTTGCAATCGTAAAATTTTATTCTAATGACTCGTCGTTTCAATAGTTATAACTCTTATTTCGTGAAGAACTTCGGTGGTCGGGTGCAGAAGATAAGCATCGACGCCGGATTCAGCTGCCCGAATCGTGACGGCAAGATAAGTACCGGCGGATGTTCGTTCTGCCGCAACGATGCTTTCAACCCTTCGTATTGTCGCCCAGAGAAAAGCATTCGTCAGCAGATTGAAGAAGGCATCGAGTTTCACCAGAGACGCTACCGCCGCGCAAAACAATATCTCGCCTATTTCCAACCTTATAGCAACACATATAAAAACGTCGATGAACTCGAGAAGATATACAAGCAGGCTCTTGAAGTGGAAGGCGTGATTGGCATCGTTGTCGGCACGCGTCCCGATTGTATCGACGAAGAGAAGCTTTCTTTGTTAAAGGAAATTAACAAATCGTATTATGTGATGGTGGAATATGGAGTGGAGTCGGTTTATGACGAGACTTTGAAAAGAATAAATCGAGGTCATGATTTCGCTACAGCTAAAAAAGCGATACGTCTCACTCATGAATACGGACTGCCTTGCGGAGCGCATTTCATCTTCGGACTGCCTGGCGAATCGCGTGAGATGATGATAAACGCCGCTAATATAATATCAGAGCTTCCATTGACGACAGTGAAGTTCCATCAACTGCAGATCTTCAAAGACACTCTCATGGCTGAAGAATATCTCTCCAACCCAGAGGCGTTTCATCTTTTCACTTTGGAAGATTATATAGAGTTCGTTATCGACTTCACCGAAAGGTTGAATCCGGAAATAGTGATAGAACGTTTCGCCGGAGAAGTGCCTCCTCGTTATCTCATCTCAAAACCCTGGATGAACCTTCGCTACGACGAAGTATTGAATCTGATAGAAAAACGAATGGAAGAAAGAGATACGTTTCAGGGAAGACTTTTTAAAATCTGAGAATCTGAGAAACTGAAAATCTGAGAAATTAAAAATTAGAGATAATTCTGGTGCGAATGAACAAAGTGTTTATAAAAAACCGTGCCGATGTGTTTCTTAGTAAGGCTTTTTTCTTACCTTTGCAAAATTATAAACTTTACATTACACACTACACATTACACATTGTAAATTGTAAATTGTAAATTGTAAATCGGCTCTGTAGTTCAATGGATAGAATAAAGGATTCCGGTTCCTTCGATCTGGGTTCGAATCCCAGCAGAGTCACTTTTTTTAGAAACTGAAAATCTGAAAACCTGAAAACTTGAGAAACTTAAGAAATAATAATTAAACCATATTACTAGGATAGTTTATCATAATTTTATTTAACGCTTGTGATATTTTAAGAAAAATCCGTACAGATGTGCAATATGTGGCTAATTTAAAAATTGTTAATTTTTGTTTAGATTTGTATGATAAAAATAATTACATTTGTCGCGAAGATATAAACAGAAATATAATGATGTAAAAGTTTAAAGTAGACATATTGAAGTAAGTGCTAGCTTATTGCGAGTGATATTCTGAAAATCGCCAAAAAGAAGAATGACCACAGCAGCAATTAGGTGAAGCTTCGCACGTTTGTGCGGACTTTCTTATTTGTGTGGTCAGGTGTTTGGCGATACCTCAGAATAGCAAATGAGAATAGTCCGCATTTTTTTATGTGTTTAAAATAAAATATAACGAGATCTGCATCATGTCTGTTTGAACAAAAGAGCAATATACAAATTAAACAAGCTATGATAACAGGCGAAATCAAAAACCGTATCGACACCATTTGGGACGCTTTTTGGACGGGTGGTATCACAAATTCAATTACTATCCTTGAGCAGATGACTTATCTGTTTTTTATGAAAATGCTCGACGACGCTCAGAAGACTAAAGAAGCAAATGCAAGTCTTATGGGTGTTGAGGTGAAAGAACCAACATTCAAGACAGGAATGTGGCACAATCCTGATACTGATAAAGATGTTCCTTACGACAGTCTCAGATGGAGTGTGTTCAAGAACATGGAAGCAGATAAAATGTACCGACTTATCAGTCGTGATGTGTTCTCTTTTATCAAGAATCTGAATACAGGGAAAGAATCTGCATATAGCAAGTTCATGGCAAATGCTACCTTTATGATTCAGAATCCAAGAACATTGGTGAAGATTGTCGAAGGTATTGATTCTCTCGATATGAACAACCGTGACACTATGGGTGATGTCTATGAATATGTGCTTGGAAAGATGGCGGCGAGCGGTAACAACGGACAGTTCAGAACACCAAGACATATCATCAGAATGATGGTTGAACTAATGAAACCTACATTGAACGACAGTATATGTGACGCTGCAATGGGTTCGGCAGGATTTATCGTGGAATCTGCAAAATATATCCAAGAACATTATAAGAATGAATTGCTTAAAAAAGGCAATATTGAGCACTACAGAAACGGATTGCTTCATGGTTTCGATACTGACGCTACAATGCTCCGTATCGGTGCTATGAATCTTATGCTTCACGGTGTTGACAATCCTGATGTTGAATATAAAGACAGTCTTTCAACTGATAATACTGACGAAAACAAATATACATTATGTCTTGCAAATCCTCCGTTTGCAGGCAGTCTCGACTATGAAGCGGTAAGTAAGTCTTTACTTGCTATCACCAAGACAAAGAAGACAGAACTTCTTTTCATGGCACTTTTTGTCAGAATGCTTCAACTCGGTGGCAGATGTGCTTCTATCGTTCCTGACGGTGTTCTGTTTGGAACAAGTACAGGACACTTGGCGATTAGAAAAGAGTTGGTTGATAACCAAAGGTTACAGGCGGTTATCTCTATGCCTTCGGGAGTGTTCAAACCATACGCAGGAGTTTCAACAGCGATTTTGATTTTTACTAAAACCAATGCGGGTGGTACAGACAAGGTTTGGTTCTATGATATGAAGGCAGATGGATTCTCACTCGATGACAAGAGAAACCCTATAGCGGAAAACGACATTCCTGATATTATTGCAAGATTCCATAATCTCGAAGCAGAAACAGAAAGAACAAGAAAAGACAAGTCGTTCTTCGTTCCCGTTGAAGAGATTAGAGAAAAAGGATACGACTTATCCATCAACAAATACAAGGAGATAGAAAGAGAGAAGATTGAATACGAAAGCAGTGACGTGATATTAGGACGTATCATTGAGTTGGAAGCTAAAATTTGTGTTTCATTAGATGAAATAAGAAAAGAATTTATGTACTATGAAGGCAGGTTGGGAAATAAAGAAACTCAGTGAGGTTTGTAAGTTATATCAACCTAAGACAATATCAGTTGAAATGTTTGTGGAAGATGGAGAATATTTTGTTTATGGTGCTAATGGTATAATAGGACATTATAATCAATATAATCATGAAGATAGTGAAGTGCTATTGACATGTAGAGGTGCAACATGTGGTTCAGTAAATATTTCAGAACCCTATTCTTGGATAAATGGTAATGCAATGGTTGTAAAACCTCTTGATAAGAATAATATCAAACAGCAGTTTCTAAAGTATTATCTTATATCAGTTGATTGGAATGATATTATTACAGGTGCTGCACAACCTCAAATAACACGTTTGTCGTTATCTCCGTTACCTATCCCCGTTCCTCCACTTCCTGAACAAGAGCGTATTGTATCTGAATTGGATTTGATTTCAGGAGTTATAGATAAGAAGAAACAGCAGTTGAAGGAATTGGATTCACTTGCACAGTCTATCTTCTATGAAATGTTCGGAAATCCTGACGATAGTGTTTTTCCATTACAATGTTTAAGTTCTTTGTCTAATCACAAATTGTCTTATGGTTCAGGGGCGTCTGCGGTGGAATATGACGGAAAGGTTAGATATATCAGAATAACAGATATAAAGGAAGATGGATATTTAGATGATAATATTATGTCACCTAATGATTATGAGGATAAGTATCTTCTAAATGATGGCGATATTTTGTTTGCACGAAGTGGAGCAACGGTTGGAAAGACTTATCATTATAAAAAAAGTGATGGTATGGCAATATATGCAGGTTATCTTATTCGTTTTATTCCTAATCAGGATTTGGTATTACCTACATATATTTATTATTATACACGTTCTTCATATTACCATGCATTTGTAAAGAAGAGTGCGCAAGCGGTTGCACAACCAAATATTAACGCAAAACAATATGGAGAATTACAGGTGTGTGTTCCTCCACTTTCACTTCAGCAAGAATTTGCTTCAATGATTGAAAAGATAGAAAGGCAGAAAGAACTGATAAAACATTCTCTTCAAGAAACAGAGACATTATTCAATAGTAGAATGGATTATTATTTTAATTCCTAACTCACAACTGTTATGAGAAACTTCGACTATTTGCAGGATTTGGAATTTAATGCCTTACATCGCTTGTGTGCTTCGGCAGAGGAACATCAGCAGAGTAATCCTGATATATGCGTCATCAATGCAAGACGTGCTTTGGAATATATGGTTCGTGCCTTGTATCAGATGAAGAATATCGAAGTTTCTGAAAGAACATCGTTGTTTGAACTCATAGACGGTGAACCGTTCAAGATGTTCATCAATGATGACAAGGTGATGATGGCAGTTCATTACATCAGAAAAATAGGTAACAACGGCGCACATTCATCAGAGGTAAGGAAGAAAGAATCGTTCTTCTGTCTCTTGAATCTGTATAACGTTGTTTCAACTATACTAAAGAAACTTGGATTCTTAGAAGAAATCAAACCATTCGATAAGTCTTTAATTCCAAGTGCTCCTCAATCCATAATAGTCGCAACTCCAAAGGTTGAAGAAGTAAAGTCATCAGACAAAATAATTGCTGACGCTGATAAGAATGCCGTTGAATCTGACGTTCCTGTCGATGTACTTCCTGTTGATTTGTCAGAAGCGGAAACAAGACGCTTGTATATCGATTTGATGTTGAAGGAAGCAGGTTGGAAGATTCTTGAAACAGAAGGTATGATTCAACCTTCAAGAGCGTGTATTGAAGTTGAATTACAAGGTATGCCAAATACACATGAAGTCGGTTATGCTGATTATGTGCTTTTCGGAAGCAACGGTAAACCTTTGGCAGTCATAGAAGCAAAGAGAACTTCAGTCTCTACTTCAGTTGGAAAACATCAGGCAGAACTGTATGCCGACTGTTTGGAAGTGAAATACGGTGTTCGTCCTGTCATTTATTACACAAATGGTTTTGAGACAAAAATCATTGACGGTTTGGGTTATCCTCCAAGAAGACTTTACAGTTTTCATACTGAAAGCGACTTGGAACGATTGATTCTGAAGAGAGGGAGAAAAGACATTACCGACTTCACTGTCAACGACAATATAACAGACAGATATTATCAGAAGACTGCAATCAAGGCGGTGTGTGAACATTATAATTCCAAGCACAGAAAAGGATTGCTTGTTATGGCGACAGGAACAGGAAAGACAAGAGTTGCCATTTCTTTGGTTGATGTTCTGAAAAGAAATGATTGGGTTAAGAATGTGTTATTCCTTGCTGACAGAACATCTTTGGTTACGCAGGCAAAAAAGAATTTCGTCAAACTTCTTCCAAACGAAACGATTTGTGTTCTTAATGATACCGACAAAGAGAAATGGAATTTGAACGCTCGTCTTATATTTTCCACTTATCAAACAATGATTAACCTTATCGACACTGATGAGAAGATTTTTTCAGTAGGAAGATTCGATTTGATAATCATAGATGAAGCGCACCGTTCCATATTCGGTAAGTTCGGTGCTATATTCAATTACTTCGATTCGATGCTCATCGGACTGACAGCGACACCGAGAGACGAGATTGACAAATCTACATACGAGATTTTTGAGATGGAACAGGGAGTTCCGAACTATGCCTATGAATTGGAAGACGCTGTTTCTGACGGTTATCTTGTCGATTACATCGGACTGAGACGTGGCACAATGATTCTTAAAGAAGGTATCAAATACGACAATCTTACAGAAGAGGAGAAGGAACAGATGGAAAAGATTTGGGAGTATGAGAGAATAAAAAGTGCAACGGAAGGTGGAAAATTCCGAGATATTGCAAGTAATGAAATGTTCAAGTATATTCACAATATCGACACCATCGACAAGGTTTTGCAGGATTTGATGGAGAATGGATTGAAGGTTCAAAGCGGTGAAAGAATCGGCAAGTCTATCATATTCGCATACGGACATCATCATGCAGAACTGATAGTGGAAAGATTCAACATACTTTACCCTGAGTACGGTTCTGAATTTTGTGTGTTGATTGACAACAAAGTGACATACGCACAGGATTTAATTGATAAGTTTGAGATAAGAGATTCCAATCCTCAGATTGCGGTTTCTGTTGATATGCTTGATACGGGAATTGACGTTCCTGACATTCTTAATTTGGTGTTCTTCAAACCTGTCAAGTCGAAGATTAAGTTCATGCAGATGATAGGAAGGGGAACACGATTGTCGCAGGGAATATTTGGTGATGAAGACAAAAAAGAGTTCTACATCTTCGATTGGTGCTGTAACTTCGATTATTTTGAGAAGAATCCAAAAGGAAAAGAGATAGCAAACAATACACCTTCATTGACGGAGAAACTCTTCGGGTTGCGTTCTGATATAGCGTTCCATCTTCAACATCAGCAATATCAGGAAGATGAATTTGCAAAGAACTTACACGATGACATCAAGAAACTCTTGAAAGAACAGGTTGCGGTATTGTCAGACAGTCATATTTCCGTCCGTGCTAAATGGAAGGAAGTAAGTCATTTCAAGGAAGAATCTTCTTGGGTTTATATTTCAGAATTGGATACAATGACATTGAAGAATGACATCGCACCTTTACTTGCAAAGAACACATTAGATGAAAACGCAAAGAAATTCGATGTTCTTATGCTGACGATAGAACTGTCGTTGTTAGATGAGGAAATCAATGCAGGTAGGGCGGTGGATAATGTTATATATGTGGCAGGTAAATTGGAAGAAAAAGCGACGATTCCACAGATACAGGCGAAGATGGGAACTATCAAGGAAGTCTTGAACCATGTAAGTTGGACTAATGTCAATCTGAATTGGTTGGAGAAAGTCAGGGAAGATTTGAGAGACTTGACTAAATTCCTTATCGGAGAAAAGAAGAAATGGTTTGTCATCGACATAGAAGATGAATTGTCATTCAGCGGTACGAGTGCAGGAATAACGACAAGAGTATCATATAAGAAGAAAGTCTTGGATTTTCTTGCAGAAAACAGAAACTTACCTGTATTGGAAAAGATATATTCAATGGAGCAGTTGAGCATTGCAGATGTACACGAGTTGGAAAAAATCCTATGGAATGAATTAGGAAGCAAGGAAGACTACAACAAGTTTACAAAAGAAAATAATGTCGCTGTATTCATACGTTCCATCATCGGAGTGAACAGGAAGAATGCTGTTGAGCGTTTCTCCACATTCATTTCAGGTTCGGAACTTAACTCAGAACAGGAAGAATTCCTGATGACGGTAATTTCCTATGTCTGTGAAAATGGTGATATAACAAAAGACATTGTTGTCAATGAATCACCATTTGATGAAAGACTGTCGGTGTTTGACGGATATATGCTACCACTTGCAAAATACATAGATAATATACATGATGTAGTAAATCCAGATTACGGAGTGGCATAAAAAAACCTCAGAACCCGAAGCGTCACTTCTTGCACTTCAGATTCTGAGGGTTTAAATCTCTCAGATTCAAAAAAAACGTATCAATTACACAATAATCATTTTCTTTAGTGTAATTGGTACGTCTCTACTAAATCCTACAAAAATCTCAGATTCTCAATTTCTCAGATTTTCAGTTTCTATCCGTGGAGCTGGAGGGAGTCGAACCCTCGTCCAAACAAGGAACACCCATGCTTTCTACATGCTTATTCTGCTGTTGATTGTCGAGCTGAGCAAGGAAACAGACATCCTAAACTCAACCTTATCTCCTAAATTTCACTATGCGGCCGGAGCCTCCGCATCGCTATCCTGAAATTGATGAGCACCTCGTTCCCGGACCGGAATCAGGAAAGTCCATCCGCGAGATGTCCCGTTCATCCACCTTGTGGACGAATTAAGCAACGATCTACTGTTCTTCGATCAAGCAGCGAGAGCGTAGTTATTTTCGCCAATTAATTTTTCGCAGCTAAGATTTATGA
>SUWV01000024.1 GCA_015061315.1 Lentimicrobiaceae bacterium | reverse complement strand
TAATGGTCGAGAGCGTAACTTCTCCGGCTTCTGCATACACTCCACTTCCGGTTTCTCCTTTTGCTATTGATACTACATCACCTGCCAAATGGATATTTCCTTCCTCTGCATAGATACCTGTTCCACCAGTTGCATTGATAATTGTTCCTGCTTGCGATGTGATACTTCCACGTGCCGCGATACCATATGCCCATATACCGGAATTACCTCCTGTGGCTTTAATTACACCATTATTGATAATTATATCGCCACCATTATCCAAGCCTCGGTTGAGTATTGCGGAAGAGCTGTTTGTTGTAACTGTTACATCGCCATTGATAGAGATAGTTCCATTCACAGTGCCTATACAAGTATTGGTAGATGTAGCGTTAACAGTATTATTGATTGTTATACCATTTTTTGCTGCAATGGCAACATTTGATGATATTACATTGAGAGGCGCACTAACAGTAACATCATAAACATCAATTGTATAATCCTCTGGATTGTTAAGGGTTAGGATATTTCCACCGCTAATCGTAAGAGCATAATCGCCTCTGATACATTTAAGCGTTTTATTTACATCCATAAACAGGTTTGTATTACCCGTTAGAACGAGTTCTACTTTATCTTCCAATGTACTTGCATCAATCAAGCCAGAGACTTCTATAGCAGAAGTGGTACTCCTCGTCTGTATATCAGGAAATGTAAAATTTGATAGGGACTCTTTCGGAGGCTGAGCATTTTCATAATCATTAGAGATTGTCTCGCCGCCTTCCGACAATGATATCGGAGCTATATGCGTCGTGTCATTTGAGAGATTGGCATCTCCTCTAAAATTGCTCACTCCAACTATATCGTTATCAACACTCGTGTAGGGAGGAGTGATTTGCGAAGCCGTCACAGTAATCTGTAACATACTGAGTATCACTAGCACAACACTCACAACAAGCTTCTTCGGATAAGTTGTTTTCATATCTCTATTGTTTTGAATTATTAATTTCATAATTTCAGTACAACAAAGATAAGAAAAGACAAAAGACAAAAGACAAAAAGCGAAAGATTTTTTTAAAGTCGCCAAGTCACTGAGTCACCAAGTCACCGAGTCAACGAACACATTGAATGTGTCCATAAAAAATCCCACTGATTTCACTGATATTCACAGAAGCTATCCGTGTCAATCAGTGCCAATCAGTGGGAGATTTATGTCCTTTTAAGTTAACTGTCAATTGTCAACTGTTAATTGTTAACTGTCACTTTTCCATTAAGAATGACTTTCTCGACTTTATTTGCTCCATAATAATATGGCATAAATTCTAAGCCGTTCATAGGTTTTGTAATGATGACATTAGCAAGTTTTCCTTTTGTGATGGAGCCGAGTTCGCGGCTCACGTCCATGGCGTAGGCTGTGTTTAATGTCGTGGCGTTGAATGCCTCTTCCGGTGTCATCTTATATCTGATGCAAGCCGCCGACATGATAAACTGCATATTACCCGAAGGCGAAGTTCCAGGGTTGAAGTCGGATGCCATGGCGACAGGAAGTCCGGCGTTTATCATATCTCTTACTGGCGAAAGCGGGAGATTCAAGAAGAAGGCGCAGCCTGGCAAGACTGTCGGCATAGTCTCCGAACCTTTCAGGGCTTCTATCTCTTCCATTCCCATCTGCTCGAGATGGTCGACAGAGATAGCTCCGTATTTCACTCCTACCTGAACGCCGCCGGAGACAGCCATCTCGTTGGCGTGAATCTTAGGACGCATGCCGTATTTGATGCCTGCCATCAATATGCGTTCTGTATCTTCAACGGTGAAGAATCCCTTGTCGCAGAAAACATCGACGAAATCAGCGAGGTTTTCAGTAGCTACCAATGGCATCATCTCGTTGATAACCAAATCGACATATTCTTCCTGACGGCCTCTGTATTCCATCGGTATTCCGTGAGCGCCGAGGAAATTGGCTTTGATTGTCAACGGTGAATTTTCTTTGAGGCGTTTTATGACGCGTAACATCTTAAGTTCGCTTTCAGTAGAGAGACCGTATCCGCTCTTAATCTCGACGGCGCCAGTTCCCATACGCATAATCTCGTTGAGACGCAGCATCGCCGATTCGTAGAGTTCGTCTTCTGTGGCAGAGGCTGTAGCCTTAGCGGAGTTAAGGATTCCTCCTCCCCTCTTGGCAATCTCTTCGTAACTCAAGCCTTTAATCTTATCTACAAACTCCATCTCACGCGAATTGGCATAAACGATATGAGTATGCGAGTCGCAGAATGTTGGCATCACTATGCCGCCTTTAGCATCGATGACTCTTCTTTCTTTCTGAAGATATTGCTGACATTCTGGAGAATCCATAGTGCCGTAATCGGCAATCTTACTACCTTTTATATATAGGAACGCATTAGGAATGCGATTCACTTCCGACATAGCGGCACCTGCTTTCATCAGACTACCGTCTTCATGCACGCCGACTAATTCTTTGATATTTGTTATTAACATAGCGAAGATTTTTATTTTTTACAAAGATAAGAAAAGACGAAAGACGAAAGACGAAAGACGAAATATTTTTTAAGCACAGATTTCGCATATTTTTTCAAGTTCACAATTTCTAAATTTCTACGTTTCAAAAATGCGTTAGGGATTGGAGCGGCATCCTTTGCGAGCGATATTTTGATGTGGGGAATTTTTAGGAAACAGAACATGTTCTGGTAGCGGGACGAGCGAGCAAAGATATAGCGGAAAGCCCGACGGCTTGCCGGAACGCCCAATTAATTAAGAATTATTTAGTTAGTTTTCAAATAAAAAAAGGAACTGCCATTTTATCATAGCAGTTCCTCCATTAGACTTTAGGCTTTCGTCATTAGACGCCAAGTCTTACTTCTGATATATCTTTTGCCAGTTTTTGTATTCTCTTTCTTGCCATGGTCCGTTGTGATAGACGTACGATGCAATCAAAGGAATTACTGTTGTACCTTCAGCATAAACCATTTGTTGGAGTTGGTGGCTTACCTTGCCCCATGAGCCAGCTTCCAACAATGTTGATGATGAGCAAGCGCCGTCGCGAACGTCAGCCACTGTGATTTGGATAGCGTATTTGTGCATTGGTGTTTCATAGCCGAGTATTTCAGCACAAACGACTGTATCTTGAGCGAAGTTTTTAGGAGCGCCGCCACCCACCATGAACAAACCTGTTTCTGGAGCTTGCATCTTTATTTGTGTCAATTCAATGAAGTCTTTAACAGAGTCGATAGAGAGATATTTCTCGCCTTTCTGCATTCTTTCCCACTGATGTTTACCGATACCGAAACCAGCTGATGAGTCGCTGAATGCTGGAACGAAGATTGGCACGCCACACTCGTAACATGTCTGAATCAAACTGTCTTTCTTAACAGCGTTACCTTCGTGTAACCATTTTCCAATCTCATAGATAAATTCGCGTGATGAATAAGGACGAGCTTCTAGCATATTAGCGATTTCAAAAGTAGTGTGGTCGCAAGCTTGAAGTTCTTCTTCATCGATATATGTATCATAAATACGGTCTATGTAAAGATCACGTAATGTTGTATCTGGAATGACATTTTCTTTTTCACCGATATAATGTTTAAAACCGAGAGCTTCAAACAAATCCATGTCGATGATAGAAGCGCCTGTTGCAACAACAACGTCAATCATCTTATTACGTACCATGTCAACATAAACTTGCATACAACCTGCTGCTGATGTTGAACCGGCCAATGTCAAGATGTTAGTACATTCTTTTTCTTTACACATCATCATCAAAATGTCGGCTGCGCGTGCAGTGTCGCGTGATGTGAATGACATATTACGCATTGCATCAACTAATTCTGTTGAATTGTAACTTTTTATGTCGATGTGTTTAATAACATCTTTCAATAAATCTTTTTTCTCCATTGTTATTAAATTTTAATTGAAACTCATTTTGTGGTGCAAAGATACATTTTATTATTTACATTTACAAACAAAACAAAATCATATTTTTTAAGTTATTAAAGGAAATAAATAGTATCTTTACAAAGTCATTTTTTACATATAAAAATACAACTAACGACATGAAAAAAATATTTGTTTTAGTATTAACAGCCATTATGTTAGCTTCTTGCGGCGGCTCAAAAAAAGAGAAAAGCGCCAATAATACTCAGCAAGAAAATGCAGTTGAAGATAATACATACGTAAAGTCATTAGATTACAAGACTTTCGTCAAAAAAGTGTGGGATATAGAACGTTATCCCGACTCTTTTGCATATCAAGGCAAACTACCTTGTATAATAGATTTCTATGCCGACTGGTGCGGTCCTTGCAAAAAAGTAGCCCCTATTATGGAAGAGATGGCACAGAAATATGAAGATGAAATAATCGTCTATAAGGTCAATGTCGACAAGGAACAAAAGCTGCCGACAATCTTCAAAGTGAGAAATATCCCAACAGTATTTTTCTTTCCGACAGATGGACAGCCATTGTCGCAAGTCGGAGCATTGAGCAAAGAAGAATATGAAAATTTAATCAACAAGCACCTTATTAAATAATGTCTAATATCTTTCCCACAGCTTATCTGCCTTCAATAGAATATGTATCTCTGTTCTTAAAAACTGACGATGTCTCGATTGAGTTGTACGAAACTTATCAGAAACAGTCATGCAGAACAAGATGCAATGTTATGACTGCCAACGGAATCCAAACACTGACAATTCCTGTGATAAAAACAAACGGCAATCATACTTTGACAAAAGACATTGAAATAAGTTATAAGGAAGCTTGGCAACAAATACACCTTAGATGCCTGGAATCAGCATACAGGAAGTCAGCATACTTCGATTATTATTTTCCTTATTTTGAAAAGATTTATAAACAAAAGTTTAACACTTTAATAGAGTTAAACGATTATTGTTTGAAAACCATCTTGAAATTGTTGAAGGTAAAAAAGGAATATTCCTATACGGAAGATTTTGAAAAGATTGTAGATGACAGAGACTTCAGAATTTCATTGTCAAAAAATAATTACAACAATTTTGAAATGAAACCCTACTATCAAGTCTTTGCCGACCGTCACGGATTTGTATCAAATTTATCAATCGTCGACTTGCTCTTCAACGAAGGAAGTAATTCAATGTATAATGTATAATGTATAATGTATAATGTATAATGTATAATGTACAATGTATAATGTTAATTATTCATTCTTAATTATTAATTGTTCATTGCACATTACACTGGGTAAGCAATTCTTACGTGATAAATATTCATTAGTTTTTTCTTAAATACTTTCTTGATTGTTGTGATATCGCGGAATGTCAGGTCTGTATTGATAAACTGATTATCTTTGGTTTGTGCATCTATAATACCATCAACGAGTTTACTTATCGACTCTTCAGTTTTATCTTGGAGGCTACGCGATGCAGCTTCCACAGAGTCAGCCATCATAAGGACTGCTGTTTCTTTTGAAAAAGGTATAGGTCCGTGATAGCGAAAATCTGCTTCATTAATCTCTTCTCCAGGATTTTCACGCAATTCCATCTGATAGAAATATTCAGTTCTTCGTGTTCCATGGTGTGTCCTGACGAAGTCTATAATTTGTTCTGGCAAATGATATTTCCTACAAATTTCTATACCGTCAATGACGTGATTTATGATAATCTGTGAACTTTCATAATACGACATATCTTCATGCAGATTATATTTTCCATGTTGATTCTCAGTAAAGAACAATGGATTTTTTACCTTTCCGATGTCATGATACATAGCGCCTGTACGAGCTAATAACATATTGCCACCTATGGCAAAAAGCGCTTCCTCGCATAAATCGGCGACCTGCATAACATGCTGGAATGTTCCAGGAGCTTCTGATGAAAGTTTTCTTAACAAAGGTGAGTTTGTGTTGCTTAACTCTAAGAGCGTCATATATGTAACGAATCCAAATACTCGTTCAAACAAAAATATCAATGGAAGAGTCAACATAGTAAACAGAGCATTCATGGCAAAAACTCCGATTTCGTTCCAGCCCACGTTTTCCATGCCACCGTCGAAAATTAGCGCCATGGTGATTCGCATTATCACATACACAACAAAAACAATTGCAGATGTGAAGAAATATTTGGAGCGAGACATTTTATTTGCAAGGATAAAAATTGCAAATAATGAAGTCATAAATTGAATTACAAAGAATTGGAACGAATTAGGCACGGCCAAACTTATAATTATCAATGTTAAAATCTGAATGTATATTGCAATTCGAGAATCGAAGAATGTTACTAGCAACATCGGCAAGATTGTCAATGGCATCAGATAGATCATTGTCGGCGCGTGCTTTAAGACAATAAAGGAAGGTAGAATCATCAGAAGCATCATGACTAAAATCATATTTATACTTTTAGATTCTTTTAACAATTCAGGATTTATCAGTTTTATCGCCAGGAATAAGAATAGAAAAACGAAAGCTACGACAAGAATCTGTCCATATAGATTGATGTTTCTATTAAAGAAATTATCGGAGTTCATCGTGTCATACTCTTTTCTCAACGAATTGATTATGTTATATTTCTCATCTGTAATAAGCTCGCCTTCTGAAATGATAAGCTCATCTTTTTGAACCATTCCAAAAGTGAGAGAGATAGCCGCCAAAGCCTGTTCTTCAGATTGTTTCGTCAAATCTTCCGAATATACGACATTTGGATTTAGATAAGCAAGCAAAAGTCTATTTATCAATGTTTTGTCAATATCATCATCAACATTTGACAGATAATCGGATATAAAGTCTGATGCAGACTTCATGGTGTAAAAATCACGGAAAGATTTAGTCTTGACAACTCTATCGCGCACTACGTCAATCATCGACTCAGGCTTTAAGTCGTAAGTTGCAGCGACATTAATTATTATTCCTCTATTTTCAATGGTGTCATAAATCTTTTCAAGGAACTCTTTGTTTTCTAACTTATCTTTTTCAGCATCATTCCATTGTGTCTCAAACTCTTGAAGCATAGCGACTTTATTATTCTTCGTGATATTTGCATCATAAACAAATATAGGATAGAAATCTTTTAACGACGCTTCTTCCTCCAACTTTAATTGTTCGGCAGTTTTGTAAATAGGAAAGTTAAAAGGCGCATACAAAGATTCATACTGCCATGGGCGCATCTTCTGATATTCATATTTAAACTTTATAGTGCGAGGCATCTGCCATACCACTAAAACCAAAGCGACTATAAAAGCTAAAACTCTAAATATAATTTGATACGAATGACCTACTTTCGATAAAAAAGAAGATATTTTACTCATTTTCAGTTTTTTATAAAGTAAATAAAAATAATACGTTTTTAAATTAAACTCCTGCTAAGATACAATTTTTTTTCATAATTTAGCAATCATAATAATTAAAATTATATGAGATACGGAATTTGCCTATTATCGGTTGTGCCGATGAGAAAAGAAGCTTCGCATACAAGTGAACTCGTTTCTGAATTGCTTTATAACGACATTTATAATATTGTTGATGAAAATGATGAATGGTTTAAAATCAAATGTATGTATGATTTGTATGAAGGCTGGATAAGAAAGCTTCAGCATCATGAAATAACAGAAGTTGAATATAATGAGTTCATTGCGAAGAAAAAATATATAGTTAATGTACCTATAATTCATTACGACAATAAAGTTTTAAGCTTCG
Organism: Lentimicrobiaceae bacterium; assembly: GCA_015061315.1. Lineage (GTDB taxonomy): Bacteria > Bacteroidota > Bacteroidia > Bacteroidales > F082 > Limimorpha. Next base: position 30,170 of record SUWV01000024.1, on the reverse strand, counting down.
GAAGCAAGTTGTTTGAGAAAGTCGAAGGCTCAGCTCCACTCAGCAAAACTTTTGATATTGATGTTTTTATGCAGGCTGCCATCAAGATGATGAACGTCCCTTATCGTTGGGGAGGTAAAACTGTAATGGGCATCGATTGTTCTGCATTCGTACAATTATGCGCAAAAATAGCTGGATATGAATTACCTCGTGACGCATCTCAACAAGTTGATTTTGGCGAAGCTGTTGATAATTTTAATGACGCCAAATCAGGCGACATTGCTTTCTTTGAAAACGAAAATCACAAGATAATTCACGTAGGCATCTTATTATCAAACGATAAAATCATTCATGCTTCAGGAAAAGTACGTATCGACAGTATAGATAAAATCGGAATCTTTAACGAAGAATTAAATAAACATACGCATCAACTTAATGTAATCAAAAGATTAAAGTGAATTTTATATCATTTTTTAACTTTTATTTTTGACATAAAATAATTAAATTTGTAGCCAGATAATTTAAAATATAACAACTAAAAGAACAATATCATGAACAACGCATTATTTCAATTTGCTAAACCTGCCAATGAACCTGTAAAGGAATACAGGCCAGGCAGTCCTGAACGTATTGCTTTAGAACAAGAACTAAGAAAACAATCTAATGAAGTTGTAGAGATACCTATTATAATAGGTGGTAAAGAAATTCGCACTGGTGACATTGGCGAGGTTGTAATGCCACATAATCACAAGCATGTTGTTGCAAAATACCATAAAGTTGGCGAGAAAGAAGTCAATATGGCAATAGAAGCCGCATTGAATGCGAAGAAAGAATGGGAGAATATTCCATGGGTTGAACGCGCTTCGATTTTGGCTCGTATTGGACAACTTATCGCGACGAAATATCGTGCAAGAATCAATGCTTCTTGTATGTTAGGTCAAAGCAAGAATGCTTTTCAAGCAGAAATTGACTCAGCATGCGAGACTATAGATTTCTTCCGTTTTAATAATTATTATGCAGGCAACTTATATTCAGAGCAACCATCTTCAACGCCAGATCAACTTAACAGAGCTGAATATAGACCTTTAGAAGGTTTTGTCATGGCTGTTACGCCTTTTAACTTCACTTCAATTGCTTCTAATCTTAATATGACACCAGTCTTGATGGGTAACACAACCATTTGGAAGCCATCTACTACCGCCTTGTTATCTAATTACCATTTGATGCAGATCTTCATGGAAGCAGGACTTCCAGCAGGTGTTATCAATTTCTTGCCAGGCAAAGGCTCTCTTATTGGCAACATAGCATTAAGCAACCCTAACCTTGCAGGTATTCACTTCACAGGTTCAACAGCTACATTCCAAGGTTTATGGAAAGGCGTCGGCGCTAACATAAGTAATTATAAATCATATCCAAGATTGGTTGGCGAAACAGGAGGTAAGGATTTCATTTTCGCTCATAGCTCAGCAAATCCGAGAGAAGTAGCCACTGCAATAGTACGTGGAGCCTTTGAGTTCCAAGGACAGAAATGTTCCGCAGCATCAAGAGCATACATCCCAGCTTCATTATGGAACGATGTCAAACTATATGTTGGAGAAATGCTCAGCACAATTAAAATGGGTGATGTTACAGACTTCACCAATTTTGTCAATGCTGTCATCGACGAGGCATCATTCGACAATTGCAAAGGTTATATCGATAGAGCTAAAGCAGCTAATGATGCAGAAGTCATATTCGGAGGAAATTGCGATAAATCGGTCGGTTATTTCGTTGAACCTACTGTTATCCTAACAACAAATCCTAAGTATGAGTCAATGGCAGAAGAAATCTTCGGACCAATTATCACTATATATGTTTATGATGATAAGGATTATGTTGAGACACTCGAGCTTTGCGACAGTACTTCCCCATACGCATTGACAGGTGCAATCTTCTCATACGATCTTAAAGCGTTAAAGATAGCCGATGAGAAACTCAGATATGCTGCTGGTAACTTCTATATCAACGACAAGCCTACTGGTGCAGTTGTTGGTTGTCAGCCATTTGGAGGCTCAAGAGCATCTGGAACAAACGACAAAGCTGGAGGATTATGGAATCTCATCCGTTGGACCAACCCTCGTTCAATTAAAGAGACTTTTGTTCCAGCAACAGAATACGGTTATCCTTTCTTAGCAAAATAATCAAAGCAAATATTAACAAGCAGGGCGTGCTACATCAGTGCGCCCTTTAAATTTTATGTTATGAAAAAAATATTACTACTTACAACAGCTATCATCTTGTTTAAAATAGGATTTACACAAGGAGAAATCAAAGTATTATTCCTCGGCAACAGTTACACTTACGTCAACGATTTGCCTAAAATAATTGAAGATATTGCAAATAAAGAAGGTAAAAAAATAATACATGAGTCGGTGACACCAGGAGGATGCACTTTATTTCAACATGTCGAAAGTCAAAATTCCTTATCTAAGATACGTAAAGGTAATTGGGACTACGTAATTCTCCAGGAGCAAAGTCAATTACCTGTAATAGACTATTATCGTCAGAATAAATTAAAACCTTCATATAAAGCACTTTACGATAGTATTATATTATATAATCCAAGTGCAAAAGTAGTAGGTTACATGACATGGGGACGTCGTTATGGCGGGCAACAATGTGTCAACTTTGGTGATGGCTTATATTGCAGCGCCGATTTTGTTGATTTCAATCACATGCAAGATACATTAACAGCTGCATATTGTGAAAACGCATACGCAACAAATTCATACGTAGCTCCCGTAGGCGAAGCATGGAAAGCCGCTTTATTGGCAAATCCAGAACTTGTTTTACATAGTCCTGACAATAGTCACCCATCATACGATGGCAGCTATTTGGCAGCATGTGTGTTCTATAGCGTATTCTGGAATGAAAGTCCTGTAGGCATTTTTCATAATGAACTAATTGACGACACTAAAGCAGAATTACTACAAAATATTGCAAATGATGTTGTCTTCAATAATCTCGAGAAATGGAATTTAAAACATGAAAATGTCGGAGAAAACATCGAGAAGAATCATTTTGAAATAATAAACGACCCTTTCATCGATAACATAACAATAAAAAATCACGACAACACATCATACAAGATTAAGATTTTTGACGGAAAAGGAAGTCTCATATATGAAAAGAAATGCTATGATAAAGAAACAATAAGTACAAACAACAACAAAGGTTTACTTATCATACAACTAATTGATAATAAAAACAATACATATATTAAAAAAATCGTCAAATGTTAATAAACAAGGATTCTTCCAATGCAATATTAAAACAATTTAATCCCTAAATAAAGCATCTTATCCCCATAACATCAAAAAAGCATAATTTTGGCACCAAAATACATGAATTTACCACAAAAAATTATGGTTTAAAACAATTGTTTTAATTTTAACATTTAACATTTGCCACATAAGCTTTTTTATTGTTAATTTGCAGTAAAATTTATATTGAAAATGGAAGAAAAAAGACTTTTTGACATCTTGAAGTTATATCTTGAAAAATATCCAAATCAAGATGTCGCTTTGGCAAGAAAAGAAAGAAACGGCTGGAGAAAATATAGTATCCAAGAATACGTGGAGATTACTAACAATTTGAGTTACGCACTTATTAAGTTAGGAATCAAAAAAAATGATAAAGTCGGCATCATTTGTGGTAACAGACCTGAATGGAATATGCTTGATATGGCTACTATGCAAGTGGGAGCTATCTCTGTCCCGATTTACCCTACAATTAGCAAAGACGATTATCGTTACATCATAAACGACTGCGGAGTAAAACTTGTCGTACTTGAAGGCTCAGCAGTGTTGCAAAAAATTGAAAGCATCAAAAGCGAAGCTCCAACTTTGGAAGCAATATATGCAATTGACACAAAATGCGATTATCCAACATTCAATGAATTGGTTGAGTTAGGAAAGGAAAATCAAAATCCTGAGGAACTTAAAAAACGTGAGGATAGCATTGATGAAAAAGAATGTGCCACAATCATTTACACATCAGGTACAACTGGTAATCCTAAAGGCGTAATGCTTTCTCACTTCAACATTATGAGTCAAATCCATAATTTGAAGCAAACACCATCGCCATGGTCAAAGAAAGCTTTTAGTTTCTTACCAATATGCCACGCTTACGAAAGAATGTTGGTGTTCTTATATCAGTATCTCGGAATGTCAGTCTATTATGCAGAAAGTCTCGCAACAATAGCATCTGACTTAAAAGACGTTCAACCTACTATGATGAGCGCTGTTCCAAGACTTCTTGAGAAGATATATACGAAAGTTAAGCAAAGCGGCAAGAACAACAAAGGCATTAAGAAAATCATATTCTTGTGGGCTTTGAACTTAGCAGAAAGATATAAGATAGACCCATGCAATCGTACATGGTTATACAACCAAAAACTGAAGATAGCTGATGCTTTGGTCTATAAAAAGATACGTCAGACTCTTGGCGCAGAGAACTTCGACATCGTTGTGTCGGGCGCAGCAAGTATTCAACCTAATATCGCTTCTTTCTTCTCAGCTATAAAAATGCCAATCTATGAAGGATACGGCATGACAGAATGTTCTCCAGTTATTGCTGTTTCATGTAATCTTCCTCACGGCCGTGAAATAGGAACAGTAGGTTTCGCACTTCCAGGCGTAGAAGTCAAGATTGCTGAAAACAAGGAGATCATTTGTAGAGGTCACAATGTTATGATGGGTTATTATAACCAACCAGAATTGACAAAAGAAGTCATCGATGAAGATGGATGGCTACATACAGGCGACCTTGGCGAGATAAATGAATACGGACAAGTCAGAATAACAGGACGATTGAAAAATTTATTTAAGACATCACTGGGTAAATATATCAACCCTGATGTTATTGAAGGCAAGTTCGCTGAATCAGGCTTCATTGAAAACATCGTCGTTCTCGGAGAAAACCAAAAGTATGCTGGTGCTATCATAGTCCCTGACTTTGCATTCTTGAAGACATGGTGTCAAAAACATGAAATACCGTTCACAACACCAAAAGAAATGATTAACAATGCTGATGTCAAGAGACGTTATGCAGAAGAAATCAAGAAGATAAATCAAAACTTCGGCGATACTGAAAAGATTAAGCGTTACGAACTTATCGCTGACGAATGGAGTGTAAACAATGGAATACTAACTCCAACATTAAAAGTCAAGAGAAATGTTGTTAAAGAGACTTACAAAGACCTCATCGAAATGATGTATAAAGATTAGGTTAGAAGTCGAACGACATTGACACTCTTCTATTAAGAAATTTTAGTTCATCATCAAAATTATTAGGGAACAAAGGTTGCGTAGATCCGCAGCCTTTTGTTTTTATCCTGTCGCCGTTTATGCCTTTATCTATCAAAGCCTGTCTCACACTCGCAGCTCTCCTTTCTGATAATAACGTATTATACTCCTCGTTGCCAATATCATCGGTATGACCTTCCAAAGTTATCGTTACTTCCTTATTATTAAGTAAGAAGTTGTAGATAGCAACAATACCTTCATCAGAATCCTCTGTCAGTTCCGAGCTATCGAAGGCGAAGTAGATGTTTTTTAAAATCACCGTCTCGTTCTTTTCCAAAGCATGAGCATAAAAATCCTCAACAGAAGGCGGTTCGATGTCGATAGGCTGAGGCTTAAATCTCTCGTCAAGTTCAAAGTCGTAAATATCATAACCTCCATATCCTTCGTTTCTAACAGCCGAGATATAAGCTGTATTAGCATTGTTTGAAATTACAATATTAATCTCATCGCCAGCAGTATTGAGAGGATAACCCAAATTAACGGCTTCTGTCCAATCGCCATTTTCATCACGGCGCGACATGAATAAGTCGTAGCCTCCCATACCCAAACGCTTATCAGAGGAAAAATACAAAGTCATGCCATCATAATAGATGAAAGGAGCCATCTCGTTACCTTCTGTATTGATATTAAAATTTAATTTATATGGATTGTTCCAATCTCCATTATCATCACGAGAAGCAACGTAAATATCTGATGTTCCATGTTTTTTGTTTCTTCTTACGAAATATAATTCTTTACCATCGAAGCTGATGCATGGCTGCGACTCCCAATCTGATGTGTTAATAGATTTTAAGTTTTTAGGTTTTGACCATTTGCCGTTCTCAAATTTTACATGATAAATATCATTGCTTCCTTTTCCGTCGCTCCATGAGCTTGCAGAGAAATATATTTCCTTGCCATCGGCTGTGATGTTAGCGGCGCCAATATCTTTATAATCATCAAAAAGCAAATATGGCATCAGCCAAACAGAATCGTACATTATGCTCACAAAAACATTTTCTTCAGATTCATGCTTTTTGGTAAAAATCATTTTGCCTTCATTAACATAATATTGATTTACATATTCATCATCGGAAGTGTTTATTGAATTTCCAATATTATAAGGCTTATAATCAACAGGATTATCTACTAATTCTTTTTGATATTTTGTTAATGTCAATAGTTCTTTAGCTATATTGCGAGTCGTTTCTTTTTGATTATCCAAGCTTAAATACCAAACGAGTAGGCTGATAGATTTATCAAAATCAAAATGTTTTGCGTATAGTTTAGAAAGAGAGATAGCGCTTGTTGGGAAGGCGGCAGAATCAACTTCAAACAGCTGTTCATACATTGCGATTGCGGAGCTGTCATTTTTCATTTCAAGATAAATTTCAGCTTTGAGCAAAATGGCATCAGCAAAATTATTGTCGTGTTTCAATGCATTATCGGCATATTTCATTGCTTTATCGAGGTCTTCATAAAGCACATCTATAGCCTTTTGAAAATATTTCAAAGCCTTTTTGGAAGAAGTGTTGAACGACTGAGCTGACATGCAATATGACGTAATGAGGAAAAACGTCAGTAAGAGCGGTTTCAATATTTTGGATATTCTTTTCATACATTCATATACAAACAATGAAGACTTTATCGCGTAAAATCTTCATTGTCATAAAATGTTTTATAAAATTTATTTTCTGTTTTTCTTAGCAGCCTGCAAGGTGTTATATAGCAGAGATACTATTGTCATCGGGCCAACGCCGCCTGGTACTGGAGTTATTTTAGAAGCCTTTTTATAGACCTCGTCAAAGTCGACGTCGCCTATGATATGATAACCTTTTTCGGAATTATCTTTGATACGATGGATACCGACATCGATGACTACGGCACCTTCCTTCACCATATCTGCCTTGACGAAATGAGGCTGACCTACTGCTACAATGAGGATGTCGGCTTGACGAGAAATATCTTCAAGATTTTTCGTCTTAGTATGACACATTGTTACGGTAGCATCGACGCCTTTTCTTGAGAGCATCACGCTCACAGGAGTTCCGACAATATTAGATCTGCCGAGTACGACAACATGTTTCCCTGATATTTCCACGCCGCTACGTTTGAGCAGTTCCAAGATACCATATGGTGTTGCTGGCAGATAACAAGGCTCGCCAAGTTGCATAAGGCCTATGTTATACAAAGTAAAACCATCGACATCTTTATTATGGTTGATAGATTGGATAATCTTTGTCTCGTTGATATGTTTTGGAAGAGGGAGCTGCACTATGTATCCGTCTATCTCTGGATCTTCGTTTAAAAATTTTATAGTGTTAAGCACGTCTTCTTCCGAAGAACTTTCTTTTAATCTATAAACAGATGAAATCATGCCAGCGCTATGACAGGCTTTCTCTTTGGAAGCCACGTAGGTAAGACTCGGACCGTCTTCGCCTACTATGACAGCTGCGAGATGAGGAGCGCCTTGTCCGCTGTCGATCATCTCAGCCACTTCAGCGGCTATTTCTTTTTTGATAGTTGCGGCTATTAATTTGCCGTCGATGATTTTATTATCTGCCATGTTTTTATGTTTATGTTATTATCTTCTGTTTCTCATTTGCGACATCATCTGCATCATCTTCTTAGCTCCGCCTGTCGTCATCATACGCATCATCTTTGACGTCTCTTCAAATTGTTTTATCAATCTATTGACTTCAACAATATCGGTACCGCTACCCATTGCTATTCTTCTTCTGCGGCTGCCGTTCAAGATCTTAGGGTTTTCACGTTCGGCTGGCGTCATAGATCCGATGATAGCTTCGATGCTTTTGAATGCGTCTTCATCAATATCTTCGTCACTGATTTTATTCATACCAGGTATCATCGCAGCAAGGTCTTTGATACTACCCATACGTTTGATCTGCTGTATTTGTTTCAAGAAATCGTTGAAGTTAAATTCATTTTTAGCGAGTTTCTTCTTCAACTTAGCAGCTTCTTCAGCATCGAATTGTTCTTGTGCTTTCTCTACGAGAGTCACGATGTCGCCCATGCCGAGGATACGGTCTGCCATACGTTTTGGATAGAAGATGTCGAGGGCGTCCATCTTTTCACCGAGACCTACGAATTTTATTGGCTTATCAACAACGGAACGTATTGTAAGAGCTGCACCGCCACGAGTGTCACCGTCTAACTTAGTGAGCACCACGCCATCAAAGTCGAGACGGTCGTTGAATGCCTTAGCTGTATTGACAGCATCCTGACCTGTCATGGAGTCGACTACGAATAAAGTCTCGTGAGGATTTACTTTCGCTTTGACGTTTGCTATCTCGTTCATCATCTGCTCATCGACAGCAAGACGACCTGCAGTATCTATAATGACAACATTCTTGTTGTGTTCCTTGGCATATCTGATAGCGTTGTCTGCAATCTCAACAGGATTCTTATTTTCGGTTTCTGTGTAAACTTCAACGCCCACTTGTTCTCCTAAGACCTTGAGCTGGTCGATAGCAGCTGGACGATATACGTCGCCTGCTACGAGAAGGACGCTCTTGCCTCTCTTGCTCTTTAAGAAGTTGGCAAGTTTTGCTGAGAATGTAGTCTTACCAGAACCTTGAAGACCTGCGATAAGAACGATGGCTGGATTAGCTTTGATATTAATCTCGGTATGTTCGCCTCCCATCAACTCTGCAAGCTCGTCATGGACTATCTTAACCATAAGCTGTCCCGGCGATACCGATGTCAAAATCTTCTGACCTAATGCTTTCTCCTTGATGGAATTAGTAACGTCTTTTGCAATCTTATAACTAACGTCGGCATCTAAAAGTGCCTTCCTGACTTCTTTTAATGTCTCTGCAACATTGATTTCTGTAATACGACCTTGACCTTTTAATATCTTGAACGAGCGTTCAAGTTTCTCGCTTAATCCTTCAAACATATTCTTTTCTATTTTTCTGCAAAGGTAATTATTTTTTCAGTAAATGACAATAGTTTTTTATCACAATAAAAAGCATTTTACATTAGTCAAAGTCTAAGGACTAATGACTAAAGTCTAAAGTCTAAGGACTAAAGACTAAGAACTTTTGACTTTTGACTTTAGACTTTAGACTTTTAACTTTAGCCTCATCAATATGAGTTAAACAAATCGAAATGATATTGCATGTATGCCTTGCCATCTAAAACGACGCTGTCGCGGATATGCTCTGGCAAAGTGTTCTTACTGAGTGTGCCGCTGTTGGAATATACAAATTCGCCTTCGGGTGTCTTCCAACCGAGACCGTGATTTAACTCAAAGAAAGCAAAAGGTTTGTAACACTCGTTAAACATATCTTTACTCCAGAAGAACTCGTCATGAGATTGTCCTAACTGTGCCAAAATCATGGCTGGAAGGTCGGTGTTACCGCATATCTTATCGAAAGTCTTTCCTCTCAAACTATCTTGTAATGGCTCGCCATAAATCAGCATAGGAATCTTATGATGTTCAAACGAAGCTATATTATGATTCTTATACGAGGTGTGGCTGTGGTCGGCAACGAAGATAAACAAGGTGCTGTCATACCATGTCTGTTGTCTCGCTTTGTCCATAAACATCTTAATCGCGATGTCGGTATAATGTCCTGAATTAACATATTGTTTCTCTATCTTAGGCCATTCAATCTCCTCGAATATCTTAGGGTAATCGTAAGGTGAATGTGTGCTCTGAGTGAATAATGTGCTGAAGAAAGGCTGCTGATATTTCGACAGCTGCTCTGCATACCAAGGCATTATGTCGGTATCGTGGTAGCCAAGCTTGCCTTTCTTAAAGCCTTCGTTTATGTCCTTAGCTTCTATGATTTCGTCAAATTCATTATATCGAAGATACGATAATATATTTCCATAATTAAGTTCGCCTCCAAAATAAAAGCTGTTACAATAACCTATCGAATCCATCTTCTTAACTAACGATGGCACCGCATAATATTTGTCGGGATGATTGGTTATTGTCGTTACGGGCATGCCAGGAAGTCCTCCGAACAGCGACGACATCGCATGCTGAGAGCGGTTAGCACTCGCATAGATATTGGTAAACAGCAAGCCATCTTTTTCTAACTCTCTGAAATTAGGAGTGATGCCAGGCTCGCCACCAAGCGACTCTATCAAGTCTGCCGACCAGCTTTCTAAAAGAATTACGATGATATTAGGTCTCTCCATCTTTAAGATAGATATCGTGGAGTCGCATTCGACAGCATGAAGTCGCTTCGTCCTTTCTTCCGCCGATTTCATATCCATGTAATTAAAATGAGCTCTCGACTCTACCTTCTTGGAGTTTAAGATATTCTCGACAAGATAATAAGCTGGATTGACGCACATCTCGTTAGCGAATTTATGACTGCTGTAATAAACCTTGCTCGAGGTGATAGGTATCTCATTGAAGCCTCCTCTCATTCCGAGAAATAAAAGTCCGAGCAGAAGCACGAAGCTTCCCGACAACAGATATACATTAGGCTTACGTTCTTCTTTGTTAGGATATTTGGGTTTTGGCTCGACGAATTTGGTATATAGCCAACAGAATAAAATCGTGACTACACTCCATAAGACTATCAGCAATAAGGTCTGTTCTGTCTCAGCTGTGTTGATGACTTCAGCTGGATTTTGCAGATACATCAAGGCTCTGTACGACAGCTTTGTCCTCCACTCTCCGTAGATTCCAATGTCGCCGAAAGCAGCGAGGTTATACACTGCTACCATCAAATAAAAATACCATCGTAATGGGGCGAAGAGGGTGTCTTTGTCGATGGCTAAAAATACAAACATAAATATCGCTGGTATTGCCAACATAAATGCTGCCGTCGCGATGTCGAGTGGCAAGGCCGACCAAAAGCCTTTTATGATTTCACCAAAAGGAATGGCACTCAACTTGACGAGCGACCAATATTTTATCAAAAATATCATTCTCATTGTAGCGAAAAGCAACAAGAAGAAAATGAACATCTTTAATAATGTAATCCAAATCTTTTTCATGATTATTGTTTGTTTTTTTGGACACATTCAATGTACCCTTACAATTAACCAATTAAAATTCTAAATTGCACATTCTTAATTCTTAATTCTAAATTGAATAGTTTCTCGCGCCGAAGATTTTACTTCCCACTCTGACCATAGTCGCGCCTTCTTCGATGGCGATAGGATAATCGTCCGACATTCCCATCGAGATTTCCTTAAACGATTCCTTATCTTGAAAATATCTTTCCTTTAAAATATTGAAGATGTTTTTCAACGACTTAAATTCATTTCTTATCTGATTAACGTCGTCGGTGAATGTCGCCATTCCCATCACGCCGATAATATTGATGTTATTTAAGTTTTTATAACTATCAGACTTTAACATTTCTTCTGCTTCTTCAATATCGAGTCCGAACTTAGTCTCTTCCTTAGCTATATGAAACTGAAGGAGGCAGTCGATGACACGATTGTTTTTTACCGCTTCCTTATTGACAGCTTCGAGAAGAGATATGCTGTCGATAGAATGAATTAAGCTTACAAAAGGAGCTATGTATTTAATCTTGTTAGTCTGCAAATGACCGATGAAATGCCATTGAATATCTTTAGGCAGCTCTTGATGTTTGTCGCGCATTTCTAACGCCTTATTCTCTCCGAATATACGCTGTCCAGCGTCGTAGGCTTCTTGTAAATCAGTAACTGGCTTGGTCTTTGAAACTGCAATAAGAGTGACGTCATTAGGAACTGTCGCCCTGACTTTATTTAGATTTTCTTTTATCATATCTTTTTATTTTAGGAATTACAAAGATAAAAAAAGTCTACAGTCTACGGTCTACAGTCTACGGTTTTTTTTAATCTATGAAAATTTAAAATTACTTATTGACTCGGCGACTCGACGACTTGGCGACTTTTACCACAATCATCAATATTATAGATATGTATATCCCCCAAAGTATTATAGTCTTAAACCAATTGATACGATCTAATCGCTGCTTAACGATAGTTTCGTTTTCATGACGAGTGATAGGGTTGAGATATAATGTTGTTCCGTCTTTAAATTTCAATTCCGCTCTCACATAATCATCTTCTGCTTGAATAACGTATGATGCGGTGTTTCTATTTTTCTGTTCGTCTAAAACTCTACCTTCATTTCCTATGAACTTAATTTTTGAAAAGTCCTTCGATGCTGATATTAATAAGGTATCGTCTTTAAGCTCGACTTGTGTGATATAAGGCAGGTCGTTTTCCAAACGTTTAATCTTTTGCTCTAATGTCTCATCATATTTAATAGGGAAATCGACTCCGACAGCATTGCCGTTCTCTAAAGATTGAAGCAGCTGCTCCGCTTCATTTTCTTTAGCATTAATCATAGTGAAACGCGTCGCCACATCAGTGATGTCGGTTACGTCATGAGAGTCGTCGTTGCCAATAAGGTAGACGAGATGTCCATTAGAGAGAGCCGTGTCCCAGTGAGCTGTCGAAATCCTAAAGCCGTTCAAGACTTCCATAAGTTTATAGTTGCTCAGATATTTCATATCTTCCACGAGATAACCTTTCTTCACAAAAGATGGATGAGCCGGGATTGCGAGACGCGTCTGTTTCTCGAGTCGGTTAAGAGTATGTTGTTTCATGCTCAGATTTTGAAAAGCAAAATAATCGAGACGTCTCACTTTCTCTGCCCCGATGCAAAGCTGATGTATCTTGAAGATTCCGTATCCATGTTCGTATGCCGGAATAAAACTTGGATTTACCGAGTCGTAATAATTGATTTTGTTATAATCTGAAATGCCCACATGCTCGAAGCCAAGAGCTGAATATACGCTTTCTAACATCTCGTTGGTGTTAATACGGCCATTAGTGAGACCACCAAACTGACGAGTATGAGCGTGGAAATTTGCCTGCACCCAATAGTCAGGCTTCATGTCTTTATATGGATTATGAAGATAGTCGCCTCGAAACGGTTTAGGTTCATCAAAAGAATAAGAAGGAACAAAGATACTTGTTATAACGACAAGAATAATAAATGTTAAAATTGTGTATAGCAGCGATTTTAGAATTTTCATAATTATAAAAGTACAGTGGATAGCTATCAGAGTTCTAAGTTCTGAGTTTACAAAGATACAAAAAAAAGAGATGCTATCGTAAAGCATCTCTGTAATTTTCAGTAATTATTTTTCTTCTGTTATGTTAAAAAGTTTTTTGACAGTTTCATAATTTGAAAGATCTTCATTTTGGTGTTTTGAGAATGTCATTGCATCTATCAAGACTACCTTAAACTCTATATTATCATCGTAGAATCTACAAGGATTTTCATGTCTTTGAAGGTCTGAATTTGTCCAAAACACTGTCACTGCATAATCGTAATATACTGTCTCTAAAGTTGCTGAATATTGATCGTTGGGATAGAGTGTGAGAGGAAGCTGATGCCATGCGTAGAAGTCGCCTGGACTTTCCATATAAACCAAGACAGCTCCATGATCTACCATTTCATAATCTATGGCATCCCATTCGAGGTCGACATACCAATTCAAAGCGTTATCGTCCCACTCCCAATCAGAGGCTTTTGTAACAACAGTTGCTGATTTCACATTAGCGTTGCCATCACGTCCAGGATCGCCTTTAGGTCCTTCGCATGAAGTTATTGCAAATAATGACATCACTAAAAATAGTCCAATAAATCTTAATGTTTTCATGATATTATGTTTTTTGTTTTGTAAAAAAAAGATGCTCTGTTTTGTTCAAATATTATGCCGTTTTTTAAGACAATGAGTCAATAAGACAATGAGTCAATAAGTATAATAATCGTATTGATTTGGTGACTTATTTTCTTTATCTTTGCCACATAAAAATTAAGAAATCATGATAACGAGCAAAAGCAATCCTAAGATAAAGAATGTCGTTAAGTTACAGAAGTCGTCGGAACGTCGCGAGCAGAACAGGATCATCATTGAAGGCAGACGTGAGATTGAGAGAGCTGTAGCTTGTGGCTTCGTTGTTGACACCTTATTTATATGTAATGAGATATTGAGTGCGGAGGTGAATATTGAGGCGAATACGATTGAAGAAGTGAATCTTGAAGTGTTTGAGAAGATTGCTTATCGTGAAGGCAGCGACGGACTTCTCGCTGTGGCAATACCGAAATATGCCGACTTAAAAGATTTCAAACCTAAGAAGAATCCTTTGATAATAGTGTTAGAGACGGTGGAGAAGCCTGGCAACTTAGGAGCTGTGATGCGTACTGCCGACGCCGCTGGTGTTGATGCTGTTATCATCGCCGACCCGAGAACCGACCTATTCAATCCCAATGCGATACGCGCAAGCATCGGCACAATCTTCAGCGTGCCATTATTCTCTTGCTCATCGGAAGAATGTATTGAGTGGCTTAAAGCCAACGATATTAAAATTTACTGCACATATCTCAAAGCTTCGATAGATTATTTAGAAGCCGATTTCAGAGAAGGCTCAGCCATCGTGATGGGAACCGAAGCTACGGGAATATCGGACATTTGGGTCGAGGCAGCAGACCAAAACCTCATCATACCAATGAACGGCATAGCCGACTCGTTGAACGTCTCCGTCACAACAGCCATCGTCGTCTTCGAGGCAATACGACAAAGAAGAAGCTGTTAAGAAGGTATCAAGGTATCAGAGCTGCCATGACAGCAGTCTTTCCATCTTCTTTTTTAATGGAGAAATAATATCCGTCTTCTTTTTCTTTGCGATAAATCGACAAGGTCTCGCCTTCTAAGCTTTCGTTAAGATATGAAACCTCGATGTCTTTCCATTGTATAAACTCTAATTCTTTTACGGTGAAAGTGTCTAACAACATTGTTATATAAGTAACGTTGTTTGTATGATGCGTCACGTCGATGTCACCAGAGCGAACCAATCTTTTATAAACGAAATCGTCTTCGGTGAAATCGTCTTTAAATCTTCTGAATTTCTCTTCTATGGATTTTTCCTTTATCCACTCAATGTCGTTAGGGTATGATGTTGATTCTACTTTGCGTATTGTGCGAGAAGTAGCATCTATGATGACCCATTCGGTGATACCATTGATAAACACTTCTCCGTCATTGATAATCTGATAGCAGCGGTTGCATCGTACGCCTTCAGCTCCCATAGGCCACGTCCTGATGCTTATCTCGTCGTTCCAGCGAGGAAGTCTGTTGATTTTAATTTTGGTTTTCGAGACGACCCAAAGCGCATTATCCTTTTCTAAAAGAGAAAAATCGTCAATACCTAAAAACATTGCATGACGACTTGCTACATCTTGAAAACTCATAAAACAAGCCTCTGTCCTAAGACGCATGAGACTATCGCATTGTCCAGAAAGGACAGTAGTATTTAAAATGTATTCGTTGTTTTTCATTGGTAAATCATATAAAAATCTTCTCTAAATAATGCTTCTCTATACCGTATCTTTCTTTTAGGTTATTAATTTCTTTTAAGATTGATGCCTTCTCTTCAACACTTGGCTCACCGGCTTTTCTTCCGACAAGAAGCACGTTCTTAGGCGTATGCTCCATCTCGATAAACTCCATCACCTGCGTCTTATATCCGAAATATTCTAATATCAGGGCTCGAATAGTGTCGGTAATCATCACAGCCTGACGTTCCATAAAGATGCCGTAACGTGTTATTGCATCAACAACTTTCGACTTCTCCATCTCCTGACGGATCTGCTTGTGACAACAAGGAGCGCATATTATCAGCTTCGCCCCCGACTCAATACCTTTTATAATAGCATCATCGGTGGCAGTGTTGCAAGCATGAAGAGCGATCAATACATCTATAGAATCAGAAAAACTGAAAACCTGAGAATCTGAGAGGTTGGAGGATGTCTGTTGTCTATTGTCTGTTGTCTGTTGACAAGCGTAAGCTTCAATACTACTTTCAACAAATCGAAAGTCTTTAAGATCAGACTCCTTGATTATCTCATTTATCTTGGCGACTAAGTCGGGACGGATTTCGACGCCTTCCATAGCGATGTCGTATTTGCATTTCTGCGTAAGATATTCATACAGAGCGAAAGTGAGATAGCCTTTTCCTGCTCCCATGTCGGCGATGCGGATCTTGCCATCGAACTTCACGTTCTTCATCACGCCATCTACAATCTCCACATATTTACATATCTGCTTAAACTTATGCTGCATATCGGCAGTCACTTTTCCCTCGCGTGTCGTAAGTCCGAGCTTGAACCACCAAGGATTCTCTGGATTTATCAGACGATTCTTCACCTTGTCATGTTCCACATTCTGCTCACGTTGTTCCTTGACAGCCTTTGTCATGACAGTAGCCTTGCCTTTCTTACTAATGAGAATCGTCACATCTTCCGTCAAAGTAAACAAGGCAGCGTTGAGAAATACATTTGGAACCAATTGATTGATTATGTCAAGAGTCTGCTCGGCGTCATAATTCTTGGTCTCGTCGCGTCTCTCGTAACGATAAGTAAAAGAATACATTTTCTCATTACGAAGAATAATAGGCTTGACATAGACATTACGTAAATCCGCAAAACTCGTTGTCTTGTTGTCTTGTTGTCTTATTGTCTTAGATAATGTCAGCTTTACAAAACTTCCGTCTTTCAACGACGATTCTAATTTATTTATAAATTTCTGCATATTATGTTTATTATGTCAACGGACTACAGATCTTCGTCCACTCCTTTTGTCTTTAGACTTTTGTCGTTTGTCATTTAAAATGCAAACATACTAAAAAATCCCTCAATGAATGCGATTAGTTTAGGAATAAAAATGTTTAGATATAACTATCGATAGCATATAAAGGAACATTTTCCACCCAACCTTGATCAATGTAGCCTAACATAGAATATCTTACGCCTTTCAAATCCGGATTATTTGTGATAAATTGTCTCAAGGAACGAGCTTTAACATTCACTTCAGCCTTAACTTCTATAGGAACAATCTTATCGTCTCGCTGTATCACGAAATCAATCTCTGACGGTGTTTTCTCACTGCTCCAATAATATGGTTTAACTTTACGAGATATAATTTGTTGTAAGACATATTGTTCTGCGAAAGCACCTTTGTATTCGATAAAGATATTATTACCAATTAGAATCTCTGAAGCAGGAACTTCACACATACAGGCGAATAATCCCAAATCGAGAAGAAACAGTTTAAACGCAGATATATCCTCGTAAAATTTAAGAGGCATCCGCGCTTCTTTTATCCTGTTCACCTTATGAATAATACCTGCATCAATGAGCCATTGTATCGCCAACTCAAATTCAGAGGCACGCGCACCACTTTTAATCACTCCGTAAATAAATTTCTTGTTTTCTTTAGACAGCTGTGACGGTAACGAGTCAAGCACCTGACCTATTTTGATAGATTCCGACTTTGTTGCATGTTTAGAAATATCGTTACGATAAGCCTTCAATATATTAGATTGTATGTCACGCACTTGCGCTATATCTTTGGAATTAGAATAAGAAAGAACAGCCTCGGGCATACCTCCAACGAAATAATATTGTCTGAGCAGTTCAATATATTTTGAACTTAATATATCTATCAATTTCCAATCGTTAGAATCTAAAACTTTCAATAGTTGCTCCTGCCCCATCGCTTCAAGAAACTCATTGAAATTCATCGGATGTAACTCCATAATATCCACCTTACCTACAGGAAACGACACACCACGATTTAAGATAATTCCCAAAAGGGAACCCGCAACCATGATATGATATTCAGGAGCTTCCTCGTAGAAATATTTCAGCAAGTGCAATCCTCGAGGCACCTCTTGTATTTCATCTAAAATAATAAGTGTCTTATCCGATTTAATATTAATTCCAGAAATAGCTTGAAGTCCCAACAAGATTCTATCAATATTATAATCATCAGATAGAAGTGTCTCCATCCTTTTTTCATTATCACAGTTGATATACACCACATCGTCATATTCATTCCTACCAAACTCACGCATTATCCATGTTTTACCAACCTGTCTCGCACCTGTAATAACCAATGGTTTACGATTCAGATTATTTTTCCATCGTAACAATTCTTCGTATATCTCTCTTTTCATAAAGCAATATCATTTCTGCAAAATTACACTTTTTCGAGGATAAAACAAATCATTTACCACACTTTTTCGAGGATAATATTGATATATTACTACATTTTTTCAAAGATATGCCTTTTTGTCAGTGACATCATCATGGCATATTGTTTGACATTACCGCGACAGAAAAAAAATTAACAAATAAAAATATATTGATATGCAAACAGGTTCAATAGGTGTAAAAACGGAAAACATTTTCCCTGTAATCAAAAAGTTCTTATATTCTGAAAATGAGATATTTCTTCGCGAAATCGTAAGTAACGCCGTCGATGCGACAAACAAACTCAAGACTCTCGCATCAGCAGGCGAGTTTAAAGGCGAACTCGGCGACCTCACAATAAAGGTAGAAGTCGATAAAAAGAAAAAGACTCTCACCATCCGCGACAACGGCATCGGCATGACAAGCGAAGAAGTCGATAAATATATAAACCAAATAGCTTTCTCTGGCGCCACAGAATTTGTTGAGAAATTCAAGACACAGACAGAAGCAGAAGCCGCTAACATCATAGGTCACTTCGGATTAGGATTCTACTCTTCCTTCATGGTTTCTAACAAAGTGGCTCTCATCACAAAATCATTCAGACAAGCCGACGACGAGAAAGGCGTCATCTGGGAATGCGACGGCAGCCCAGAATATACAATGAACGAGATTGCCAAAGGCACTCGCGGAACCGACGTGATACTTTATATCGCCGACGACTGTGCCGACTTCCTCGAAGAAAGCAAGATACGCGAACTCTTAAATAAATATTGCAAATTCCTCTCGGTGCCAATCCAATTCGGAATGAAGACAGTCAACGAACCTATCGAAGGTGAGACCGACGAAAACGGCAACCCAAAGACTAAATCCGTAGAGAAACCATGGATTATCAACGACGTAGCTCCACTATGGAAGAAATCGCCTTCATCAATAGAAGACAAAGAATACGACGACTTCTATCATGTCTTATATCCGATGAACTTCGAGACTCCGCTCTTCCACATTCACCTCAACGTCGATTATCCTTTCAACTTGACAGGTATCTTATACTTCCCAAAAATCAAGAACAGATACGAATTTCAACGTAACAAGATTCAGCTCTATTGCAACGAAGTATTTGTAACAGATTCTGTAGAAGGCATCTTGCCAGAATTCCTCAGCATGCTCCACGGCGTAATCGACTCTCCAGACATTCCTTTGAACGTAAGCCGTTCATTCTTGCAAAACGACCAGAATGTCAAGAAGATTTCAGGTTATATCACAAAGAAAGTAGCTGAGAAGTTAGAAGAGCTCTTCAAGAAAGACCGCGAAGATTACGAGAAGAAATGGGACGACATCAGCGTCTTCATCGAATACGGTATGATAGCAGATCCTAAGTTCTTCGAGAGAGCAGAGAAGTTCATGCTTTTCAAAGACACCGACGGAAAATATTATACCATTGAAGAATACAAGAAACTCATAGAAGAAAACCAGAAGAATAAAGACAACCGCCTAGTTTATCTCTATGCCACTGACGCTGACGAACAATACAGTAACATAGAAAACGCTAAGAGCAAAGGCTACAACGTACTTCTGATGGACGGCATCTTGGATTCACATTTCATCAGCACCTACGAACAAAAATACGGAGACTGCTCTTTCGCTCGCGTCGACTCGGCTTCTATCGACAAACTCATCGAAAAAGAAGACGACAAGAAAGAATCTAAACTCAATGACGAACAAAAGGAAAACGTAAAGAAAGCTTTTGAAAACCTCATCGACAAAGTCACTTACAACGTAGAGTTCAGTAATTTGAGTGAAGACGACGCTCCTGTGGAAGTGATCCAAAACGAGTTCATGCGCCGTATGAAAGACATGAGCGCGATGGGCGGCGGAATGCAGATGTGGGGCTCGATGCCAGACAGCTACACCCTGATGCTCAACGCTAACAACCCAATCATAGCAGGCTTGGCTGACAAGAGCGAAGAAGAACAAAACAACATTATCAAACAACTATACGACTTAGCACGACTCTCAAAGAATCTCTTAAAAGGCAAGGATTTGAATGAGTTTGTGAAGAGAAGTTTTGATGGGATAAAGGAGTAAAGGATGTAAAGGTGTAAAGGTGTAAAGGGGATAAAGGATGTAAAGGTATTTATCCCACCCTTTAAACCTTTAAACCTTTAAACCTCTAACCCTAAAAAAATAAAATTGAAATCGTAACCTAAAACATCGTATTATGAAAAACAAAAACACCATCATCTTAATCGTAGGCGTCGTTATATTGATTGTCTTTTGGTTTATAGGCAAATACAACGGCTTAGTCAACAAAGAAGAAAACGTCAATTCAAAATGGGCTCAGGTAGAGAACGTATATCAACGTCGTGCTGACCTCATTCCTAACTTAGTAGCGACAGTGAAAGGTTATGCCGAACACGAACAACAAGTACTGACAGATGTCATCGCTGCTCGTTCAAAAGCGACATCAATGAATATCAACGCTGACAATCTGACCGAAGAAAACATACAAGCATTCCAGGCAGCACAAGATCAGTTGTCGGGTGCTTTGTCGAGATTACTTGTGACAGTAGAAAAATATCCCGACTTGAAGGCGAACCAGAACTTCATGGAGTTACAGGCACAGTTGGAAGGAACAGAGAACCGCATCGCTGTAGAGAGAAAGAATTTCAACGAAGCTGTAAAAGACTATAACACAGGCTTGCGCAGATTTCCTACTAACATAGTAGCTGGTATGTTCGGTTTCGACAAGAAAGCATATTTCGAGTCGGCAGCAGGTTCGGAGGTAGCACCAAAAGTTGAATTTTAATTTTTGTCACGATGTCGGCGAGAATGTTTTTTAGCAAGGAAGAACAGCAGAAGATAGTAGCTGCCATCAAAGAAGCAGAGCTCAACACTTCAGGAGAGATAAGAGTTCATATCGAGAACCGCTGTAAGGGAGAGGCACTTGAGCGCGCGGCAGAGATATTTTACGAGTTGAAGATGGATCATACTGCCGCGCGCAACGGCATCCTCTTCTACTTAGCCGTCAAAGACCGCAAATTCGCTATCATCGGGGACGAAGGCATCAACAGAAACGTAGAACACGACTTCTGGAACGACATCAAAGACGAGATGACATCCAAGTTCAAGGAAGGACAATTTACGGAAGGATTGGTCGCTGGAATTTTGAAATGCGGAAATAAATTAAAACAATATTTCCCATATCAGGAAGACGACGTCAATGAGTTAAGCGATGAAATCTCTTTTCAATGAACAATTAACAATTTACAATTAACAGTTGATAATTGGCTGTATGGAAACGTTATACGGATTAGGGAATGGTATTTTATATTGCCTAAAGGGCAATAACAGATATAGCGTATGGCGGAGCCGTACGATTTAGGGATTAAAATATCGAGGTAGAATTTTGGTGTTGGCAGCGTTTTGCGTTAGGGATTGGAGCGGCATCCTTTTGGAGCGAAGCGGAAAAAGATAGAGCGGAAAGCCCGACGGCGAGAGCCGGAACGCCCAAATTAAAAACTAAGAAATTGAAAATCTGAAAATATAAGAAGGAATTGAAAATTAACAATTAAAATGACATCTAACAAAAAAAATAATTCGTGTAAATTCGTGAGGATTAGCGGACTACTTATATTTTTATTCGCGGTTTTAACCAGCAGCGCTCAGCAGATTCCAAGTCGTCCATCCCCTCCTCGACTCGTCAATGACTTCAGCAATACTTTGAGCACACCGCAGGAAGCAAATCTCGAGCGTAAGTTGGTAGCATACAACGACAGCACCTCGACGCAGATTGCAGTAGTGTTCGTCAACGACTTACAAGGCACAACGGCGGCCGACTTCGCCTATAAGCTCGGCGAGAAATGGGGCGTGGGAACGAAAGACGACAACGGCATAGTCATCTTGGTGAAACCTAAAAACGATACTAAAGGAGAAGTCTTCATCAGTGTCGGCTACGGATTAGAGCCGTACGTCCCTGATGCGATAGCTAAGAGAATCATCGAGAATGAGATGATACCGGCGTTCAAAAACAACGACTATTATTCAGGTGTAAGCGATGCCATCGACATCATCATCGGTTTAGCGTCGGGCGCATTCACCGCAGAAGAATATTCCGATGAAGGCGCGGAGATTTTTATTTTAGTATTCTTCATCGTGATGATGGTAGTTATGATAGTTTTCATTACCTTTGCAGGCAAGGTCGGGAAGACATACTCATCAAGACACGACGACTCATCAATATGGAAGGCTTTGTTCTGGGCTAGTGTGTTTTCTAACAGCAACCGTCACAATCATCACAACCATTGGGACGATTTCTCTGGAGGTTCAGGAGGTTTTGGCGGAGGCTTCGGTGGCGGCAGCTTCGGTGGATTTGGCGGCGGCAGCTTCGGTGGCGGAGGCGCAGGAGGCAGCTGGTAATATTTAAAACTTGAAAAATTTAAAAATTGAGAAACTGAAAAGTATGACAAAAACACTAAACACTGTTGAATTTTTCATATTTTCAGATTCTCAGATTCTCAGATTCTCAGATTTAAAACAATGAATACAATATCACTTAAAAACGCTTCGATATATCAGCATGAGAGATGTATCTTGAAAGATGTCAATTTTGAAATTGGAGAAGGCGAATTTGTCTATCTTATCGGCAAGACAGGCAGCGGGAAGTCGTCGCTGCTGAAGACATTATATGCCGACCTCCCTGCAAAAAAAGGCGACATCAAGATAGCAGATTATGACCTTCGCAAGATCAAACGTCGCGACATTCCGATGTTGAGAAGAAAGATTGGCATTGTATTCCAAGACTTCCAGCTACTCTATGACCGCAGTGTAGAAGAAAATCTATCTTTTGTATTGGACGCAACAGGCTGGACCGACAAGACCAAGATTTCAAAAAGAATTGATGAAGTACTTTTGCAAGTAGGACTTCCTCACAAACGCAAGGTCATGCCGCATCAGCTCTCGGGAGGCGAACAACAAAGCATCGCGGTGGCAAGAGCATTATTGAACAACCCTAACGTGATCCTCGCCGACGAGCCTACTGGCAACTTAGATCCTGAGACGACCAACGACATCATGAACCTACTCTTAGAAATAAGCAAACAAGGTAAGACTATCTTGATGGCAACACATAACTATAACCTCATCTTGAAATATCCATCAAGAATTATCAAATGTGAAGACGGAATGGTGAAAGACTCGAAATAATTTACAATTTACAGTTTACAATTTACAATTATTAATCTTTCATTGTTCATTGTCAATTGTTAATTGTTAATTGTCAATTATCCCAAGATATTCCCTCAGGCTTTCTTCAGAGAAGCTTTCGTATCTCTCAAAATATTCGTGCCATATTGGAAGTAGCTCCAAGTCGCTGCGTAAGATTTTATGTGTGTTGAAGACACATCTGAAAAGCCAATTCATGGCGTCGGAGTTTAATAAATCCGCGACTTGATTATGCGACAAAGGAAAGCCATCATTCAAGATAAAAAGATTGGCACTGTTAAGAATATATCGCTGCTCAGTGTCGCAATGACAGACAATATTATTGCAGATGAAACGATATACTATTTTCTCTTTAGCCTTATAACAATCAATATCAGCCACCTGACGACAACCTTCTAAGTTTGCATCAATGAATAATGTCGGCTCAGCAATCTTATCTTTAAAAATATCCTTACCTCTGAAAATAGGAACAAGTCCTTCCCTATTCTCTTTCTGACATAATCTATTATTGTTACCCGTGATAATTCCCAAAGCCCAAGACGCGTTATCTTTCAACGTGACATAAGGTTTAGAGAAGAGTTTTCTAATAAGCTCGCTTTCTCTTTCATCAATATGAAAATTCAGGATATGCTTGGGAATATCGAAGAAACTACCTTGCAAACGTAAATGTTTTTTAACATTATAAATTTCACATGAGATGCAATTATTAAAATTTAGACACATTCGATGTGTCATATCCCTTTCAGCTTTAGACTTTAGACTTTTGCCGTTTGTCGCCACAAAAGCCATCGCCTTAGTCATCAACCCCTTGAAAGGCTTGCCGTAATCTATCAGACGTTTTATCTTATGATTTAAAAGCGATTTTCTCGCATCTTCAAAAGAGGTGATGTTAAAGAAAGCGTCAGGAAACAGAAACCCTAACATTCCATCATCTTTTAACATCTTTAATGAGGCGAAATAAAATAAAGAAGAAGTATCGTTGCTATTTCCCGAGTTAAACAGGTCAGAATATTTATCTCTGTCTTTCTTGTTGATTTTCTTACCCCAAGGAGGATTTGTGAAAATGTAGTCAAATTTGAGAATCTGAAAATCTGAAAATCTGAAAATCTGCATTGGGCACATTCGATGCATTCCCACTTGGCGACTTGGTGACTTGGCGACTTGGTGACTTAAAAAGTCTCCACAAAAGATATTGTCGCTTTCATATCCGCATAATTCTCTGATACGTTTCTTTGTGATTGCGACGGCATTTTCATCAGTGTCAAAGCCGTAAACATTTTCAGGAGCGAAACCTTTTTTTATTGCTTCCATAATAAAATTACCCGTACCGCAGCAAGGATCCAGGAAAGTCTTTCCCTCAACATCAGTGATGTCGCGCATCATATCTTCAACGATATATTGAGGCGTGTAATAAATTCCTTCCTTATTCTTATAAGATTCTGAAAGCGATGCTTCATAACTATCGGAGATTTCACCACCCGACAATTCTGAATTAATTTTAAGTCTTATATTTTCTGTAAGCTGCTTATGATTATGAATATCTTTATACTGCTTGTTAGCTCTTGATGAGAGTTTGTTTTTATTAAGAAAATCTCTTTTGAAATCGTCTAAACATTCTTGAGTAAGGCTACCGTCTATTGTTTTAAGGGAGCCATCTTTAATCCAGTTATGAATACTCACTACCGAAACGTTCAGTTGTTCGGCAGCTGATTTCAAGGAGATTTTATTTAATTCATAATTCATAATGCATAATTCATAATTTTCAATTTTCGGTTATCAATTTAATTATTGTGTCTGTCGCCTCTTCGATATTATAGAAGTTCTTCATATTTTTTCTGCGTCTCGCAATCTGGTGAGCGTCGAATTTACGAGGCATCAACTCGTCCACGGCAAATCGTATCGCATTCTGATCATTAACTACATAACATAAACCATTAACATCCAAACCCTCAACCATTTTGTCATTTACCAAACAGAAACGTCCGTTGAAGAGTGTATTCAACAATTTAAGTTTGAGTCCTGTAGCTTGTTCTGTAACTAAGATATTAATATGAGCGTGACGTATTAAGTCGGACAAAGTCTGGTCGTCCGGGCTGTCGATGAGTTCCACGTTAGGCACTTCATCTATCATCTTCACGAGATGTTGAGGAGGATTCATGCCTGCCACTTTCAGTTTCACGTCTATCTTTCTAAAGGTATCGACGAGATATTCCGCTGCCGAATAATTCTCTGCCACAGAGAGATTGCCATGATAAAGGACATAATCGCTGCTACCTTCAAGAATATCTACTTCTGTATAGGCATTGTACGCAGTAACCTTATAAACGTTCTTATATTTCTCCGAAAAATATTCGTAGTCTTTCTGTGAAATCGCCAATATCGCCTTTGCCTTATGCAACACTGTCTCAAAATCTCTCAGTTTCGCGACTTCTTGTTTAAGATATAACTTCTTCTTAGCATCGACTTCAGCTTTCGACAGATGTTCATAATAATCATGTTCCACATTATGAGCTCTCACGATGATATTTCTATTCAAGAACTCTTCATGTGTCAGGATGCCACAGCAGTGCAAGCCTTCCAACAAGATAGGATAATCGTCGTTTCGCAAGTTATTTCTCAATTGCTCACAATCGCGGGAACAGACTATATAAGGCAAGGCATTAAAAAGATTTGTTATCTTTGTCTCTCTCTTATAATAATTTACGGAATAACAGAAGCTCTCCAAATATTCCGAATGTTCGCGTCCGTATTCAAAACAATGCAGATGTATCTTAACGCCTCTTTTATGTAATTCCTTTATTCTAAAGAAAACATCAATAACGCCGCCGTAATTGGCAGGATACGGAATGTCGAAACTTACGATGTGCAGATGTTTATCAGATGTATTGCTCATATATCTTAATCAATGTTTGTTCTTCGTTTTCCCAGCATAATTCCTGTGCCGCTTTGTTAAGGTTATTTTTCCATGTCTTCAAAGTCTCTTCATCAGAAAGCGTTTCCTTTATTTTCTTGGCTATGTGCTCAGGATTATGTTCTTCGATAAAAGTTCCTATGTTATAATCTCTTATGATACGTTCTATCTCAGTAAGATGCGATGCCACTATAGGGACATCAGCTTGTATATAATCAAATAATTTATTTGGCAGACTAAAAAGATAATTAAGGTTATTCGGTTTATCTAAAGTAAAGCCGAGTTCTGCAAGACGCGTTATCGCCATCATATCTTTATATGGCATCCTTGGGAAAAATCGCACTCTGTCTTCCCAATGATTCTCCGTCACTTTCTGTTTTAATATAGGCAACACATCACCGCCACCTATTATTAATAGCATGCAATCATCAAGATATTGCATCGCATCGACTAGTTCTTCCGAGCCTCTATGGATATTAATTCCAGAACCTTGAAGAATTAAGATATGTTTGTCATTAGGCAAATTCAGACTATCTCTATCAGCAGGTTCAGGCAGCATCTTACGCATAGGAATATTTCTTATCACATGAACCTTAATGCCGTACTTCTCACGAAAGAGATTCGCGATAGATTCATTGACAGTTATCATCTCCTTCATCTTTGGCAGGACAAACTCTTCGATAGCACGCCATACTTTCTGCACCTTAGGACGACTGACGAGTTCAGGCACCTCGGTAAAATACTCGTGACTATCATAAATAAGTTTCGTTCTTTTAATCTTTGAAATTAAAAACGAAGGCAACAAAGTATCTAAGTCATTAGACAAGAGACAGTCGGCTCTATGGAAAAGCAGAAACAGAAATAACCTGATGTTATACTCAGCATAAAACAAAGGACCTTTCTCAAAGATAAGCTTCATTCTGTGAGAACGATACGGACGCTCATCCATATCGGGACTTTTCCTTTGCTTACGACCTACCAACAACACTTCAAAACCCGCCTTCTGAAGTGTGAGACACGACTTATTAACCCTTTGATCTGTCACTAAGTCATTGATTACCGATACTATTACACGTTTCAAAACTACTTTTTTTTGAGTTTATAAAATTAATGTTTTTATGACTTACTTTTGCAGAAAAAAACTTATTTTTGAAAAAATATTTTTATGGAAAGACAAGAGTTAAAATGCGAGAGACAAAAGTCTTTATTGGGAAACAACACAATGGGATTTAAAATTGTTGCTAAAAAATATTATGAAATCAACGCATTAAAAGACATTGACGAGCTTATTGAAAACAATGTTTTTGACGATGAGAAAATATTGATATTAGGCGGAGGCAGCAACATTCTTTTCAAAGACGAATATTTTGACGGAACTATAATACATTCCAACTTAAAAGGTATTTCTATTGACGTTGATGATGACGACGACATAGAAACTCAGAGACTCGGTAACTCAGACACTCAGGGACTTATAACAGTTAGGTGCATGTCGGGCGAGATTTGGAAAGACTTCGTTGACTTTACTGTCAAGAACAAGCTATATGGATTGGAAAATTTAGTCGATATTCCTGGCAGCGTAGGCGCTTCTCCAGTTCAAAACATTGGAGCTTATGGCGTTGAGGCAAAAGATAGCATAGAGTATGTATATACAATTGATTTAACGAATGGCGACAGAGTAATATTTAAAAATGAGGACTGCCATTTTGCCTATCGTGACAGTATTTTCAAAAGAGAAGAAAACAAAAAATATTTCATCGTTGCCGTCGATTTTAAGTTAAGGAGAGATGGCGAGTTGAAGTTAGACTACGGCAATGTTAAAGATTATTTACTTAAAAAAAATATTGTATCTCCTACTCTCAATGATGTCGCCGATGCCATAAAGAACATTCGTGCTGATAAACTTCCGGAAGTTGGCGTCGTTGGAAGTGTCGGCAGCTTCTTCCAAAATCCAATCGTCGATACAGACGTATTTCAAAAGCTTAAAGAGACATATCCCGACATGCCTTCATATCCAAACGAGAATGGCGTCAAGATACCAGCGGGCTGGCTCATCGACAAGGCTGGCTGGAAAGGTCATAAGGAAAATCATGTAGGAGTATGGGACAAGCAAGCTCTCGTCTTAGTACATTACGGCGACGGTAAACCCGAAGAGATTTTACATCTCATGAAAAAGATACAAGACAGCGTAAAAGAGAAATTCGACATCGAGATAAAACCCGAAGTGAATATTGTATGATAAATCCTAACACACATCATACTTGTTGTCATTCAAAGTTTTTCTCGTAGTTAGTTTTTCATATACTTTTTTTTCTTACATTTGCAAAAAACGAGTTTTCATATTATTTATTCACATCTATTGAAAATCAAATATTTCAAAATATGATAGCACAAGAATTACTAAATCCTAAAAGTATTGTCGTTGTCGGTGCTTCTGGCGACACTCACAAGCCAGGCGGCAGCGTATTAAAAAACCTCATCAACAGCAACTTCAAAGGCGAGATTTATACTGTCAACCCTAAAGAGACTGAAGTTCAAGGTATCAAATGTTTCCAAAAAGTCGATGACCTTCCACAAGTGGATTGCGCCATCATAGCTATCGCAGCTAAATATTGCCCTGCAACAGTGAATACCTTAGCTTTCGAGAAAGGCACTAAAGGTTTCATCATCGTTTCAGCTGGCTTCGGCGAAGAAAACGAACAAGGCGCTGAATTTGAAAGACAAATAGTTGAGACAGTTAATAAAGTCGGCGGCAGCCTCATAGGTCCTAACTGTACAGGCTTCTTGAACCGTAACTACTGCGGTGCTTTCGACGCTCCTATCCCAACACTTGACCCTCACGGCGTTGACTTCGTGACAGGCTCTGGCGCGACAGCAGTGTTCATCAAAGAATACGGTATCACAAACGGTTTGACATTCAACAGCGTTTGGGCTGTAGGTAACTCAGCTCAAGTCGGTATCGAAGACGTACTCGAACATTTAGACGAGACTTTCGATCCTGAGACAAGCTCACGCGTCATCATGTTGTACATGGAAAAAATCGGTAACCCACAGAAGTTATTAAAACACTCACGCTCGCTCATCGGCAAAGGCTGTCACATCGCAGCTATCAAGTCGGGCGGCTCTGCAGCAGGTAGCCGTGCAGCTTCATCACACACAGGCGCACTCGCAACAAACGACTCTATCGTTGACGCTTTATTCCGTAAAGCTGGTATCGTCCGCTGCCACAACCGTCAAGAACTCACAACTGTATGTGCTATCTTCATGCACCCAGAAGTTAAAGGCAAGAATGTTGCCGTCATCACTCACGCCGGCGGTCCTGCCGTCATGCTGACCGACGTTCTCTCAAACGGAGGTATGGACGTTCCTCATATCGAAGGTCCTAAAGCTGACGAACTATTAGCAAAGTTATTCCCAGGTTCTTCAGTAGGTAACCCTATCGACTTCCTCGCTACTGGTACAGCAGAACAACTTGGTTACATCATCGACGCTTGCGAAAACGACTTCGACAACATCGACTGTATGTGCGTCATCTTCGGTTCACCAGGCTTGTTCCCTAACTGGGAAGTTTATGAAGTTTTGAACGAAAAGATGAAGACTTGCAAAAAGCCTATCTTCCCTATCCTCCCTTCAATCAT
Source organism: Lentimicrobiaceae bacterium (assembly GCA_015061315.1). Classification (GTDB taxonomy): domain Bacteria; phylum Bacteroidota; class Bacteroidia; order Bacteroidales; family F082; genus Limimorpha. The sequence goes on along the minus strand of SUWV01000024.1, from coordinate 71 downwards.
AAACGTAAAAGACGAAATCAACGATTTCATTAATAATAAAGGTAGAATCAACTTCCCTGAAGAATGTATCT
>SUWV01000023.1 GCA_015061315.1 Lentimicrobiaceae bacterium | reverse complement strand
CATCATACGGTCCTGAAATGCGTGGTGGTACAGCCAACGTTACTGTCATCGTCAGCGATGAACGCGTTTGCTCTCCAATCCTCAACGCTTTCGACACAGCTGTGATTCTCAACCAACAATCACTCGACAAATTTGAAGATAAGGTAAAACCAGGCGGCGTTCTCCTTTACGATCCAAACGGTATTACTCATAAACCAACACGTACAGACATTAAGATCTACACCATCGAAGGCGCACAATTAGCATCTGACATGGGTAACACAAAAGTGTTCAACATGATTATCCTCGGTGCTTATCTTAAATTGAGACCAATCATCTCTATGGATAAGGTTCAAGAAGGTCTCGAACACTCACTCCCTGAACGTGCTCACAAACTTATCCCATTAAACATGCAGGCTGTTGAAGTCGGTATGAATAATGTGAAAGAACAATAATAAACTGGTTTAAAGTTTAAGGTTTAAGGTTTAAGGCAGAGATGTCTTAGCTTTAAACCTTTTTTTTATTAATTTATTTTTAATTATATCACAAAATGAGAAGAAGCAGATTCTCTTATTGGTTACAATCTCCAGAAGGGAAAAAGTTCATGACTTATTGCTATGGAATTGGTGCTTTGTTAGTTCTAATCGGTGCAATATTAAAACTCACGCACTGGCTACCAATCTTATGGGAGAATTTCTTGATAGCCGCAGGACTTGCTATAGAAGTGGTTATATTTATCTTAGAAACTATCGCTAAACAACATGAAGATGAAGAAAATGACGATTCTTTGTAAGGATCGTGATCTCCAAAATCGCATATCCTTGTCCTGCATTGTTAGGCTCGGTAGGATATGAATTCAACAAGCATTTCTCAATTGGTATTGGAGGAGGCATCTTATCGGCAGCGTTTTGCATAAATATGTTTCATATTGTTTCATTTCCAGTTTCAGTCACACGGACGTGTGACTCTACCATAGTCGCTGCTGTTAAACAGATTCGTCATTGAAAATATAAATTCGTAGCATCTCTTCATACACGAATCTCACGTAGAGACATACGGACGTATGTCTTAAACAATTACGTCTAAAAACAATATAACAAACGTCAGTACGTCTTTAATTATTTTTAATATTTTTGTACTTCATCAAATTTAAACCATGAAAACAAAAGTATTAACACTATTAACCATATTTCTTTTATGTTCTAATTCTTATTCCCAAGAACACAGAGGTCTCTACGCCAAGACTTCTGCTAACATAGCATATCCGATTCCAGGAATCATCGGTTCTGTTGGCTACGAATTCAATAAGCATTTCGCAATAGCCATAGGTGGCGGCGTCATATCCGCTGCCTTCTACGATATATGTTTTCCACTCAGCATTGAGATAAGCGGCGACATAACAAAAAAGAATATCATAGGAAACGCTGCACTTTGCTATAGCATCGAACCTATGATATTACCTGGAACTAATTTATATTATGTTCTTCCCAAAATCGGGTTAAGAAATAACAACTGTCATTTTTATCTTACCGTAATGGGATTTAATTTTGGATATAAGATTCCTTTTAAGAAATCCTAATATTTCACCACTATCCTACCCTCGACATTTTCATAACGTGAATCTATTTTACCGCCGAGTCTATCAATGTAATATATCAGTGCTTCGAGGTCATTTGTCCAATATACATCCTGTGGTTCTGCAGCACGCAAGATTTCCGAACTGCCCAACTCTATAACGAGATAGTCAATACTATCGATAGTGTAATTACGACTCAAATCGACGTCAACAATACAGGCTTACCATCTTTGTTTGGCACGAATCTTTCTTTCTATGATGCTATGTTCGTGTCCGTCTATAACAGCATCGATTCCATTTGTATTGTTAATAAGACCAACTGAATTCGGATGACCTCCATCTTATTCCAGATCGCCGAGATGAGCGAGTGCGATCACATATTCTGCTTCAGCCTTATTTTCAGCCTGAATGCGAGAAATACGACCTTTATCTTTCACAACAGCTTCTATTTTAACGTCCTCCTTCGGCGTACTGTAAATCAAAAATTGAATTTATTTCATAAGATTACTTTTTACGATTTATAAATTTTGGTTCCATATCTCAAAATCTCACACATCCATATTTTTAAGTATATCAGTTTCCATATTTTGATTATTTGGTAATTACATATTTATTTTTACCTACAAGAATACAATAGAATGGAACATTATGCAAGAGAAAAAATCATAAAAATCATTAACATTTAACATAAAAAAAGCGTTCATTTATACAATCACTTCTTTCATTGAATCGCTCACAATAAAAGCATTACGTTTATGTTATTTCAAAAAAGTTTAACCCTAAAACAACCAACATGAGTGCAATGGAATTAAAAAATCGTGGCGACAGAAAAAAGATGATGAGCCACGTCCGTAACTTGGTAGCATTGGCTTACGCCGACGGCAAATTTTCCGATGAAGAAAGACAATATGTAGCTAACGTAGCAACGGAAGTCGGGATGACAGCCGATGAGATGAAACAGATTATCAACGATCCTGACGGCATCAGATTCATCATGCCAGAAAACGACATCGAGAAAATCGAGCAGCTTTACGACCTCATCTTACTAATGATGATTGATGGCGACCTCAACGAAAACGAGATGATATTCTGCCGAGCCATGGCGATAAAGATGAAGATTCCGTACCAAGTCGTCGATGAGATGGTGGCAAAGGTAATCAACTTCATCACCGACAATTTCTATGTAGAAGATGTCGTCAATGAACTTGCAGAGATGATGGAGAAGAAAGATTAAAGCATTGTAGGGTCACACGAAAGTGTGACTCTTTCACATATTTTCATCTACAAAAATACAACAGAAAGGAATAATACGCAAGAGAAAAAAACATAAAAATTATTAACAATCAACGGTTATGAAACAAGAAAAGCGCTCAGCTGGGAACTTGAACGCTTTTCGATCATTTGAGAAAATTGAAATGTATAACCAAAACCATACATTATACAACTAAGCGTTTCATTTTGTTCAAAGCCTTTGAAAAAAAATAATTATCTTTGCAAAAAAGAAAATTATCATGACACACAAATACTACGATTTTTACATGCGCTTCCCTTCTTTTGAAGACGCACAAAAAGCTCAACAATTCTATAACGAGACTCATAAACCTCGCATCGGAGGTAAATTCGTAATCAACGACAACGGCGTTTGCTCACTTTCTATAACCGACGAATGTGAACTTATCTGCGACATATATCAATTCGGAATGAAACGTTTTATCGTCGTCGATAACTATCACGGTCAGAACAGAAAAGACGGCAAGATGTATTTCGACTTCCAAACCGACACCGACGTCTTACATTCATTTTTGTATGACGATGAAATCTTTGAAAACATAAACAAGTTCTTGAAAGATGATATTTACAAGGACGGATACGTCAATCAAGGCAGCGACTTCCCTCCTATCATCAAACGTCTCGTCGATGGAATGGGCATAGATGATTTATACGATATGCTCAGCGTCAATGCGCCAGGGTTTGATATATAATTAACAATTTACAGTTAACAATTGTAGGGACGTGGCTTGCCGCGTACATTGCTAAGACGTATCAATGATTCCTAAAAATATTAATAAACATTGATGCGTCTTTATATTAAAATAAAAACAGAAAATTGAAGATTATGAAAAAAATATTATTATTTTTTGCAGTTATATTTTCGTTATATGTCAACGGACAACAGACAACAGACAACAGACAAAGTTTAACATCCGATATCGGAATTATTCCGAGTCCGCAAGATGTCAGTTATTTAACAACAGGCTATTTTGTCTTAGATGAATCTTGTGTATTACTTGATAATGAAGATGAAGAAATATCAAGAATCATCAATGTTTTTAAAAATGACATTCAAGAAATAACAGGTCTCGATTTAGATATCTCAAAAAAAAATAAGAAGAAATATGTTACATTTGAGCTAATACGACCTTCATCATTTTTAAGCTACGATTCATTAACAAAGATTCAGGCTCTAAGAATCAATCAAGGATATAACATTATAATTAAAGACAAATTCATTCATGTTTCAGCATCAACATCGCAAGGTCTTTTTTACGGAGCTCAAAGTTTAAAGCAACTTATCCGTCACCAACTTCTCACAGAAAACAATCTGAATATTCCTTGCTATAATATCTTCGACTATCCTTCTCTTGAATATCGTGGATGGATGGATGACATCAGTCGCGGTCCTATCCCGACGAAGGAATTTATCAAGGAAGAGATTCGCCGCCTCGCTGAATATAAGTTCAACTTCTTCAACCTTTACACCGAACATCTTTTCAAACTTGAAGATTATCCCGACATCGCTCCTACCGACGGACTCACCGCCGAAGAGATAAAAGAACTGACCGACTTCGCCAAAGATTATTATATAGAATTTATCGGCAATCAACAATGTTTCGCTCATGCAGAAAAGACTCTCGACAATCCTTTCTACGATGACTTAAAAGACACACGCTTCAACTTCAATCCTGGCGTTGATGAGACTTACGAGTTTTTGGAAGTGCTTCTCGGAGAGACGGCTCAAGCATACGAATCGAAATATTTTAACATCAACTGCGATGAGACAGAGAGTCTCGGCAACGGAAAAGCGAAATCCTATATCGACAGCATCGGTGCTGAGAACGCATATTGCCAACATATCAATAAGGTCTACGAAATTTTACAGAAATACGACAAAGACGTGATGATGTGGGGAGACATCATCGCCAAGAATCCTGAGATGATAAAACAACTTCCAGAAGACATACAATTTATAGTATGGAGCTACGGCGGTCGTGACAGCTTCGACGAGATGATAGAACCTTTTAAAAACTCGGGGCACGAGTTCTGGGTAGCTCCAGGCGCAAGCTGCTGGGCGACATCATTTCCATACATCGACAACTACATCAAGAACATCGCCAACTTCGCCCGCGACGCAGAAAGACACGGAGCTAAAGGCATCATCAACACTGCATGGGACGACTACGGAGAGACGATGTTCAACTCAACATGGCACGCTATGATATGGTGCGCCGAGACAAGCTGGAACACATTGAAAAGCAACGATGAAAATGAAAGAATCGAGAGAGAAAAGATTTTTAATGAGAACTTCAACGTTCAATATTTTGGAGTCAACGAGTCAACAAGTCAACAAGACAAAGAGCCGTTACTATGTATGACTAACTTATACGAATTAAATAAATTAATCGACGAGTCATCGACAACAAATCTGATGAACTTCACTGTTATCAACGCTCCTCTATTAGAATTTTATCCTTCAGAGTTCGATTCGGCAAACGTCGCCTTAAACAAAGAGTACAAAGAGAAATCGTTTGAGATTTACAAGAACTTATTGAAAGACAGAAGAGAGATAACTACTAACACAGAAATCTTCGATGCTGCGATATTATCTGCTTACAGGACTTACGTCGGAGCGATGAAGAACGAGCTAAAACAAAACCTTTATAACACATTACAAAATCCTACTGAAGAAAACATCGCTGCATCAAAACAAATGTCGGAGCAGTTCTTAGATTCTTTGCATCTTCTGAAGAAAAGATTTGTCAAAGCTTGGGATATGGAGTCGCGTTCGTATTATAGAAATGTGTTTACAGAACGTTACGACAAGATTGCGAGAGATGTTCTTGATGCAGGGAATAAAGTATTTATAGAGTCAACAAGTCAACAAGCCAACAAGTCAACAAGTAGAGACGCGTCAATGACACAAAATAATAAACAAGATGTCATTGACACGTCTTATAGACCAACAATAATTCTGAAAACCATCTTCAACGACAGACCTATTTATTATACTGTCGATGGCAGCGAGCCTGACAAGAACAGCATGGTTTATTCAGAGCCTTTTGCCATTGAACGTTCTTGTATTGTGAAAGCCGCTTGTTATGGAGATAATGGAGAGAAGATTATCAGCGAGAAGTACATCCTTTATCATAAGGGAATGGGACATTTTAGGAAGTTGAATACTGTTGCAGGCAACTATCGTCCGGAATATTCTGGTGGCAGTGAAGATGCCTTGCTCAACGGAGCGATAGGAAGTATGGATTACAAAGACGGCAATTGGCAGGGATTTTACGGAACAGACTGCGACATAGAGTTAGACTTCGGAAAGAAAGAAAACCTCAACTCTATAAAAATCAACTTCAACACAAATCCTCACGACTGGATTCTTATGCCAAAAACGATAAAGGTTTTAACTTCCAACGACGGTATCAATTATAAAGAATACAAGACTTTCGACATTTATGAAGAAGTCGAGAAATCGAAGACTACGATAGTAAAAAGAAACCTCGACGTGAAAGGATTATCGAGCCGATATGTAAAAATCATCATCGAGAATCCGGGTCTTATTCCAGAAGGATTGCCTGGATACAACAATCCATCGTGGATGTTTTTAGATGAGATAGTTATAGAATAAAAAAAGAGGCGCATCAATGCTTGTTAATGTCAAATAGTAATCATTGATACGTCTCTACTTATTACTCATAATCTTATATTCTTACCGCTCATTCTTAATTTTATTGCGGTAAGAATTTTTTTTGTATATTCTGGGAAATCGCTTTTCATAATCCAATCGTAATATTGAGGTTCAAAGCGGAACACGTCCTCAACTCTTTTATCTTTATGTTTTCCGAACTTAAACACTTCCTTGCCTTCCTCATCGAAGACTATTTGTCCCATAAGGTCGGCATTTTTATTATGAGCCGAGAAGGTGGAGAGCTGTTGGATATCGTTTTGCACAGGCACCGATGTCACGCCTTTATTATCAGTATATTCAACATCCTTATATTTATCTAGCATAGCCATCATGACTTCGTAGGTCGCCATAGTATCGGCAGAAGCTGAGTGAGCGTCGTCTAACTCCTTATTCATAAAGAAACGATAAGCGCCTTTTAAGCTACGAGGTTCCATTTTCATAAAGATATTCATCACGTCGATAATCTGTCGCGACTTAATATCGAAGTCGATACCAGCTCGGAGGAACTCTTCCATCAGCATAGGGAGATCGAATTTAAGAATGTTATAGCCTGCGAGGTCACAAGAAGTGAGGAATTTAACTATGGTAGGAGCGAGCTCTTTAAACGAAGGGCAGCCCTTGACATCGAGGTCGGAGATATGATGTACTGCCGTCGTTTCAGGAGGTATAGGACAACCTGGATTTACGAGCCATGTCTTCTGTTCTTCTTCTCCGTTAGTATTGACTTTCAACACGCTTATTTCAACGATACGATCATGCACTGGATTAAGACCTGTAGTTTCAAGATCGAAAAAAGCTATAGGTTTCTTTAAATTCAACTTCATAACTGTAATAAATTTTAAGCCTCAAAGGTAATAATTTTAAGTCTATCATTATGTAAAAAAACGAAATAAGAAGGAAATATATTTTTTTTTAAAATAAAGTATTGACAACTACTATTTTTTTATATTTTTGCTAAATCAAAATACATTCGTAGAACACAAAATTTTGACAGTTATGGAAAATGAAAAGATGAACAATCGTGAGGAATTGTTTTCGAAGGCAGTACGTGCAGGCAAGCGCACATATTTCTTCGATGTAAAAACAACAAAAGGTGAAGAGAAGTATATAACCATCACTGAAAGCAAACGTCGTTTCAGCAACGAGCAGAATCGCTTTTTCTATGAGAAGCATAAACTTTTCCTTTATAAAGAAGACTTTGAAAAATTCAGCAATGCTTTAAGAGACACATTGAATTTCATTGAGACAGGCGAATATCCAGAAGGTTATTTCGACGAACCAAAACACGATGAGTTTGATGACGACAAATCAATCGACGCATGGTTCGATGAACTCGACAAATAAAATTGACAATTGACAATTTACAATTAACAATTAACAGTTGACAATTGACAATTGATAATTAAAGGAGCTGCTATCATCTTAGCAGCTCTTTTTTTAATTCATAATTTTGGTTCGCCGACTTGTTGTCGCGGTTACTATTTATCTCACGCCCTTACAGCAGAGATTGCGCTACGCTTCATCGTCTGCCTATTGTATGTCGCCCTTCCAGGGCTCATTGACTCGGTGACTTGGAGACTTAAAATTGTTGAAAACTTCTGTAAGTAGTTCGTAATTTTTTACAATAAAAATCGTACCTTTGTAGTTTGATAATAGTAAATCAACAAGTGATGGGAAAGATAATAGCTATAGCAAATCAGAAAGGCGGAGTTGGCAAGACCACCACCGCTATCAACTTAGCAGCGAGCCTTGCAGTGCTTGAACACAAGACTCTTTTAATAGACGCAGACCCGCAGGCTAACTCCACTTCGGGCGTAGGCTTCGACCCTAAAGAGATAGAAGGCAGCATCTACGAATGTATCATCGACAACATAGATCCTAAGGAAATCATCAAAGAGACGGAGACACCGAACCTCTTCCTTTTGCCAGCACATATCGACTTGGTCGGCGCCGAGATTGAAATCATCAATCTGCCACAACGCGAGAAGATGATGAGCCACGCGCTATCTTCCATCAAAGACGAATATGACTATATCATCATCGACTGCTCTCCATCCTTAGGCTTGATAACCGTCAATGCTCTCACAGCTGCCGACTCTGTCATAATACCTGTACAATGTCAATACTTCGCCCTCGAAGGTCTCGGCAAACTGCTCAACACTATAAAGATAGTTCAAAGCAGATTCAACCCAGAGCTCGACATCGAAGGCATCTTGCTCACAATGTTCGACTCCCGCACAAGAATATCGAAGCAAGTCGTGAATGAAGTAAAGACCCATTTCCAATCTATCGTCTTCGACACTATTATCAACGTCAACACTCGTCTGAGCGAGGCACCAAGCTTCGGACAGACAGCCATCATGCACGATGCCACAAGTATCGGCGCTATCAATTATCTTAACCTTGCAAGAGAAATATTAAAAAACAACGAAAATGTCATTACAGAATAAGAAAAGAGGATTAGGTCGCGGCTTAGACGCCATCTTACAAAGTCCTGAGACTGATATAACATCATCTGATATTTCAGGTAATTACGTTGCTGGCGCCGTAGCCGAGCTGAACATCGACTTCATCGAAGCCAATCCTTTCCAACCAAGAACCGATTTCGACGACGACGCTCTCAACGAACTCGCAGAGTCGATAAAAATACAAGGCGTGATACAGCCTGTGACAGTGAGGAAGATGGGTCGCGACAAATACCAGCTCATCTCTGGAGAACGCCGTCTGCGCGCATCGAAACTCGCAGGTCTTAAAACAATACCAGTATATATCCGCGTCGCTAACGACGAACAGATGCTCGAGATGGCATTGATAGAGAACACTCACCGCGAAGGTCTTAACGCTATTGAGGTGGCTCTGTCATATCAGCGTCTCATAGAAGAATGTAACATAACACAAGAACAACTCAGCGAGAAAGTCGGCAAAGACAGAAGCACCGTAACGAATTTCTTACGTCTTCTTAAATTACCTCCTGAAGTACAGGTTGCATTGCGCGACGGATTTATCTCAATGAGTCAGGCTCGTACAATAATAAATATCGAGGACAAAGCTCAACAGCTCATCATCTTGAAAGAGATTATCGACAAAGACCTCAGCGTACGTCAGGTGGAAGAACTCGTGCGTTCTCTTAACAATAAAAATGTTAAGACAAAAAAGCAGAAAGACGTACTGCCAGAAGCTTTCATCTATAAAGTAGACTCTCTGTCGAAAAGCCTTAACACCAAGATAAAGATAAACCGTAACAGCAAAGGCAAAGGCACGCTGACGATAAACTTCAAAAACGACGAAGATTTTGAAAGACTTATTTCATTAATCAACAAAGACTGATATAATGATGAATCGTCTTCTGATATTATTGTTGATGTCAATCGTCCTAAGCTGCAATGCTATGGCACAAGAAGAGACGCAGCAAGCCACGTCGGCACAGGAACAAGATGAGACTTCTGTAATAAAGAAACATAATCCAAAGAAAGCGACTATATATTCAGCCGTACTCCCAGGATTAGGTCAGGCTTACAACAAGAAATACTGGAAGATACCGATTGTATACGCCGGAATAGGAACGATATTTTATATAGCCGACATGAACGGCGATTATTATAGAGATTATCGCGACGCATTCGACTATCAGGCAGGTTTGAAAACCGATGTGAATGAGGAGATACAAAGTCTTGCCAATCGTTATTCATCCACGAGTCTAATCTCTTTACGCGATTATTACCGACGTAACATGGAACTTAGCTGGATAATAATGGCAGTGTGGTACGGAGTGAACATCATAGATGCCTGCGTCGACGCTCACTTCTTCGAATACGACATAGGCGATGACCTATCGTTAAAAGTAGAACCAATGATACGAACCAATTACGGAGAGACAGCCTACGGATATGGTTACGGCAAATGCTCAACAGGCGTTTCTCTAAAACTTAAATTCTAAATTGATGAAGATTATATTATTAGGATACGGAAAAATGGGTCACGAAGTGGAGCAGATAGCCCTACAACGCGGACATGAAATAATAGCGAGAATTGACAACTCATCAGAACTTGAAAAACTGAAAGATTCAAAATCTGAAAAACTCTCAGATTCTCAGATTCTCAGATTTTCAGATTCCGAAGATGCGGTCGCGATAGAGTTCAGCACGCCAGCGACAGCATTGGAAAACATAAACTTATGCTTCGACATGAACATCCCCGTGGTATGTGGCACGACAGGATGGTACGAACATCTTGACGAGGTAAAGGCTCGATGCGAGAAAGAAAATCAAGCCTTGTTCTACGCACCTAACTTCAGCATAGGAATGAACATAACATTCATGCTCAACCAACAACTTGCGAAACTGAGTGAGAAATATGGTTACAGACTAAGCCTCACCGAGACTCATCATATCCATAAGTTAGACAAGCCAAGCGGAACCGCCGTGAAACTCGCGGAAGACATTATCAAGAATAACGATAATTACAAATCGTGGGAACTAAGTCAATGTACAATTAACAATGAACAATTAACAATGAATAATGAACAATTAGCAATTAACAATGTACAATTAACAGTTGATGAAGTTTTACCTATTGAGGCGATACGCGAAGGCAATGTCTTCGGCATTCATGAGGTGAAGGCAGAGTCGGATTGCGACATCATACAATTACGTCATGAGGCTTTTAGCAGAAAAGGCTTTGCAACAGGAGCTGTGATAGCAGCAGAATTTCTCCTTGGCAAAAAAGGAATATTCACAATGAATGATTTGTTTAAAATCTGAAAAGCTGAGAAACTGAGAAACTGAGAAACTGAAAAACTGAAAATTTGAAAGAATAATAAAAAAAATAAAACTATGTTAGCATTCATATTATTAGTACCGGCATTATTCACACTTCCGATAGCATTCTGCTGGAAGCTCTTCGAGAAGGCAGGTTTCAAAGGATATTATTCCGTAATACCATATTACAATCTATATATCCTATCAAAAATCGTCAACGACACAAAATGGTGGTGGTATCTTTTATTATTGACGCCATACATCAACTTCTTCACCATGATGCTTATGTTCATCGACTTGGCAAAAGCTTTTGGAAGATTTAAGATCTGGGAAGTAGTATGTGCTGCCGTCGTACCGTTCATCTTCTTCCCTATTGTCAGCATACAAGGCTCAAAATACAGCGACCCAAGAGTAACAGAATATCCTAAGAAAGGACCTGTCAGAGAATGGTTAGACGCCATAGTGTGGGCTGTAGTAGCCGCCTTAATAATCAGGACTTTCATGTTCGAGATGTATACCATTCCATCATCAAGTATGGAGAAGTCGTTGTTAGTAGGCGATTATTTGGTTGTAAGTAAGTTAGGCTACGGACCTCGTGTTCCGAACACGCCACTCTCCTTCCCTTTCGTACATCACACCTTGCCATGGTCGAAGACTGCTAAGTCATATATAGAAAAACCACAGCTTCCTTACAAACGTTTGCCAGGCACCACTGAGATAAAACGTAACGACCCTATAGTGTTCAACTTCCCTGCTGGTGACACAGTGAGCGAGGTCTACCAAAGCAACGTCACATATTATCAATTATGTCGTTACTTCGGCAAAGACAAGGTAATGAGCGACAAGAAACAATTCGGTAACATCATCACACGTCCTGTCGATAAGAGAGAAAATTATGTCAAACGACTCATCGCGATGCCAGGCGACACCTTACAGATAATAGACGGCATCGTTTATATCAATGGCGAGATAGGCGAACAGCCTGCAGAGATGCAACATAACTACATCGTCAAGATTACAGGTAATGGCATCAACCCATCTATCTTACAAAAATACAATATCACTGAAGGATATAGAACAGCTCATGCCGACGAACTTATTTTCAACATGACAGCCGACATAGCTGAGGAATTTAGGAAATTACCTTTCGTGACATCGGTGACAAGAAGAATTGCAGCGCCAGGAACAGAGGTTTCTGAAGACATCTTCCCTAACGACACTGCACATTTCAAATGGAACGCCGACAACTTCGGACCTATTGTGATACCACAAGAAGGCGTAACGGTGATGATAAATCCTGAAAACATCGCGCTTTACGACAGAGTGATAAGAGCATACGAACACAACGAGATGGAGATTAAAGACGATAAGATTTTTATCAACGGAAAAGAAACAGACGAATATACTTTCAAGATGGATTACTATTGGATGATGGGCGACAACCGTCATAACTCACAAGACTCACGTTTCTGGGGTTACGTGCCAGTAGACCATATAGTAGGAAAACCTATCTTCGTATGGCTCTCGATAGATAAAAACACAGGCAAGATCCGTTTCAACAAAACATTCAGAACAGTCAAGTAATCATGGATAATAAGAAGAAACTCATAGAAGACAAACCTAAGGCAAAAAGCAAAAGCAAGAGCAAAAGCAAAGTCGGTTCTCGCAAGAAAGAGAAGGACCCACGTATCAGCATCACGATAGGTGTGCTCATCATGCTCATAGGATTGTTCTGCCTATTGTCGATAATATCATACCTCATAGGATACAAACTGACAGGTAACTGGGGCGACACACTCGGAATGTATCTAAGCGAATACAGCTTCGGCATAGGATCGCTTTATATCATATTCCTGATAATGCTCAGCGGCTCGCTCTTAGCATTCAAAGGCCCTAAAATCAAATTACTTACACTCAGTAAATATTGCTTCGTCTGTCTTATATGGCTGCCACTGTTCTTGGCAACGATATTACCAGACAACAAAACCTGCGAGATGTTCTACGGTCTCATAGGATTAGAGTTATACCAACTCGTTGAACCTTATATCAGCAATATCGGCATCTATATCATATTGTTCTTTACAGCATTCCTTTATGTCATATTTACCTTCGACATCAAAATGCCTACTATCAATTTACGTAAGAGAGAGGATGAGGAGGAAGAAGATGAGGAAGAGGATGTAAAGGGTGTAGAGAATGAAAAGGATGTAGAGGATGTAGAGGGTGAAAAGGATGTAGAGGATGTAGAGGGTTATGATGATTTTGAAGATTTTGAAGATGAAGATGTTGAGATTGTAGTGAAGCATATTTCTAACAATAATGATAAAGATAGCACTACTGAAGATGATTTCATTGAAGCTGAGATAATCGACATAACGCCTAAGCCTAAAGAGTTGCCTTATAGTACTGAAGATAATTCTATTGTTGATGACGAGGGTTTTGAAGATGTCGTTGTCACGCCATCGACTTCAGTCGCGGATTCTAAGGATAATGCCGATGACATTGACATGGAAGTGACAGCACTCACAGAAGAGAAGCAGGCTGTTGAGATAGGAGAGCATTTCGGTTTAGACACCGACTTCGACCCTAAACTCGAGCTTTCAAGCTACACCTTCCCTCCTTTGGATTTGTTAAAAGACTACGGCGATGGAAGCAACAAAGTCGACAGAGAAGAACTTGAGGCTAACAAGAAACGTATCGTCGACACACTCGCAAACTATAATATCGCTATTGACAAGATCAAGGCAACTATAGGACCTACAGTGACATTATACGAGATCATTCCCGCCGCTGGCGTGAGGATTTCAAAAATCAAAGGCTTGCAGGACGACATCGCGCTTTGTCTTTCAGCAATAGGAATACGTATCATCGCTCCTATACCAGGCAAGGGAACAGTAGGTATCGAAGTGCCGAACCAGAAGCCACAGATAGTCTCAATGAGAAGCGTCTTAGGTTCGGAGCGTTTCCAGAAATGTGGATACGAACTGCCATTCGGTATAGGCAAGACTATCTCTAACGAGAGCTACGTCGCCGACCTCGCCAAGATGCCTCACATACTCATGGCAGGCGCCACAGGTCAAGGTAAGTCGGTTGGTATCAACGCTATAATTTCGTCATTACTTTACAGCAAACATCCTGCGGAACTTAAATTCGTTCTCGTCGACCCTAAGAAGGTTGAGTTGAGTCTATATAAAAAGATAGAACGACATTTCTTGGCAAAGCTGCCCGACTCGGAAGAAGCCATCATCACCGATGTGAGGAAAGTAGTCCGCACGCTCAACTCCTTATGTATAGAGATGGATAACCGTTACGAATTATTGAAAGACGCTCAGGTTCGTAACATCAAGGAATATAATGCCAAGTTCATCGCCCGTAAATTAAATCCATACGAAGGACATCGTTTTCTGCCTTATATCGTTTTGGTCGTTGATGAGTTTGCCGACCTTATCATGACAGCAGGCAAGGAAGTGGAAGCACCTATCGCACGTCTCGCTCAGCTTGCCCGTGCCATCGGTATTCACCTCATCATAGCTACACAACGTCCTTCTGTCAATATCATCACTGGTACTATCAAGGCTAACTTCCCTGCACGTATCGCCTTCCGCGTCATCTCACGCGTCGACTCAGGAACTATCTTAGACACCAACGGTGCCGACCAACTCATCGGTCGTGGCGACATGCTGCTATCGACAGGCAACGACTTGGTACGTCTGCAGTGTGCTTTCATCGACACTCCTGAAGTAGAAGAGATAACAGATTACATAGGCTCACAGAGAGGTTATGCTGAAGCATACAACTTGCCAGATTGTCCTGACGAGAAAGACGAAGGCGGCAGCAAAGAAAATCTCAACCCTGACGAGAGAGACCCTCTGTTTGAAGAAGCGGCTTATATCATAGTGCAGACACAACAAGGCTCTACCTCAATGTTGCAACGCAAGCTGAAACTCGGATATAACAGAGCAGGACGTATCATCGACCAACTTGAGAAAGCTGGCATCGTGGGACCTTTCGCTGGCAGCAAACAACGTGAAGTGAAAGTGGCTAACGAAATGGCACTCGAGCAGTACCTCAAAGATTTATATATGGATAATGAGGAGTAGAATTAAGAATTAACAATTAACAATTAACAATTGACAATTAACAATTTATACCAAATAGCCTGAAAGGCTTATATAGATCAGCGTATGGCAAGGTCATACGAAATTTATACCAAATAGCCTGAAAGGCTTATACAGATACAGCGTATGGCAAGGTCATACGAATTGGGAATGTGAATATAGGGCTGCTATGTGAAAGGACTGGTATGAAGAGCATAGCATGGATTAGAGAGATGATATTGTTATAGCAGCGTTTATGCGTTAGGGATTGGAGCGGCATCCTTTTGGAGCGTCAGCGGAAAAAGATATAGCGGAAAGCCCGACGGCGCAGCCGGAACGCCCACCACATTAATTAACAATGTAGAATGCAGAATGTAGAATGTAGAATGTAGAATGTAGAATGCAGAATGTAAAATTATGATGAAGAAAATATTTTTATTGATATTCGGAATTTTAGCAGGCATAGCTATTCAAGCACAGTCGGCTGACGAGTTTCTGAAACAAGCCATCGAGAAGAACAAGGCGTACAACGACATCAGCATCATCTTTAACTATCAGATGATAAACAACAGCGCTGGCATCTACGAAAACATCAACGGCTACGCTTCGATGAAAGGCAGCTCCTATGTCATGAATATCGACGGACAAGAGATGATATGCGACGGCACTACACTATGGACTTATCTCGTTGATGACGAAGAGGTGATGATAAGCGAAGTGACAGATGACAACAACTCCTCCCCTATCGCTATCATCGATTCGTTTTCACAAAATATCACAGCATCATTCGTCGAAAGCGACAATCCTAACATCAAAATAATAGAGGTAAAAGAAACTGAAGGCGATACATTTGAAAAGGTAAGACTTCATTTCGACATCAAAGATTTAAATATAAAGAAAGTTCATATCATCGTAGGCGACGGCAACGAGTTCATTTACGAGATAACAGACTTTAAGACAAATCTAAATCTTCCCGACAGCATGTTCACCTTCGATGAGACGATGCACCCGAATGTCGAGGTTATTGATATGAGATGACAACAATTAACAGTTAACAATTAACAATTAACAATTAACAATTAACAATTAAGAATTAAGAATTAACAATTAACAGTTAACAATGTAGAGACGAGACATATTACACCGATGGTAATAAAAGAGACGTAATTGGTGCGTCTCAATAAGTCACCAAGTAATTAGAGCGTCTCAAAAATTATGAATTATGAATTATGAATTAATAATTGAAATAGTCGCTGTTGTGACGGGTTTGCTCAGCGTGTGGTTTTCGAAGAAGATCAACGTCTTGGTTTTTCCTATCGGAATTATCAGCGTGCTTCTTTACGTATTCATATTCATAAAAAACGAGCTTTACGCCAATGCTGGCATCAACTTCATCTACTTCCTGATCAGCGTCTTCGGATGGTGGAACTGGAAAAGGACTAATGACAAAAGTCTAAAGTCTAATGGCAAAGACGAATTGAAAGTTACGTTTTTGAATGGGAAGGAAAACATCATCGTTTATTCATTATTCACGATTACGTTCTTATCCATTGTCATATTCTCAAATTCAGTCATAGCTACCAAATTAGATTATATCACAAGTGCAGCAGGATTGATAGCCATGATGCTCACATCATTGAAGAAAGTCGAGAACTGGATATTCTATTTATTCGCCGACATCGTCCTCATTCCTTTATGTATTTATAACGGATTGTATCTGACAAGTCTGCAATATGTTGCATACACTATTTTGGCGATAATGGGTTTAATAAGCTGGAGCAAGGAGGCGAGACAAAATGTTTAAGATCGCAATCACGGGTCCTGAATCGACGGGCAAATCGACACTCGCCGAGAAGTTGGCTCATCATTATAAGACCGACTTCATACCTGAATATTCAAGGACATATTTAGAGAACTTTGCAGGTCAATATACAGAAGATGATGTTGTTGAGATTGCTAAGGGACAGTATAATCTTATTTTAGAAGAAGAGAAAAAATCATCAAAGATATTAATCGCCGACACTGAAATTGTGGTCTGCAAAATTTGGGTGGAGTATGTATTCAAACATTCCAATAAAGTTATAGACGAAATTTTGAAGCAACAGAACTTCGACCTTTATCTTCTATGCGACATCGACCTGCCTTGGGTTTATGACCCTTTGAGAGAGAATCCTAATATTGAAGAAAGGAAAGAGCTCTTCGAGATTTATAAAAACACATTGGAACAGATGAAAGTTCCTTTTGAGATTGTGAGTGGCGACGACGAAGTGAGAGTAAACAACGCAATAAAAATCATTGAGAAATATTATCATGAATGAAGAAAGGAAACATATAGTATTTTTGGCGCGCTGGTATCCGCATCGTTACGACCCGATGTTTGGTCTTTTCGTACAACGTCATGCAGAAGCAGCCGCTTTGTTCAATGATATTACGGTTGTTTATTGTCAACAAGACAACGAGGCAACGAGACAACAAGTTGAGTCGCAAAGTAGAGACGCGTCAACAATACCAATGAATAATAAACAAGATATTGTTGATGCGTCTATGCATTACAACAAAAAAAATTTTGAAATTATAAGGACATTAGAAAACAATGTCGATACGATTCGGATTTATTATAAGAAACCGAAGAACAAAATCTTGTCATTATTACGGTTCTATCGTGCCAATATGATTGGATTGAAGTTATGCAAGTCTCCCGTTGACCTGATTCACGTTCATATCTTGACACGATTAGGAGTTATTGCATGGATCCAGAAGCTATTACATAAGACACCTTATATCATTACGGAACATTGGTCGAGGTATCTGCCTGGTAACGACTTCGGCGGTTTCATCAGAAAATTAGCTACGAAGATTGTCGTTCGTAACGCGGAATTAGTTACCACCGTGACAGACAATCTCGCTAAAGCGATGCAAAATCACGGCTTGAAAAACGACAATTACGTTGTATTACCCAATGTCGTGAACTTAGACATGTTCCACATATCTGAAAAGAAAAACAATACGCCTTGTAAGATAATTCACGTCAGTTGTTTTGAAGACAAATCCAAAAACATCAGCGGCTTATTAGAATCCTTAAAGATTGTCGAGCAAAAAGGCATCGACTTCCAATGCACTTTGATTGGCGAAGGCATGGACTTCGATTTTATGAAAGCAAAAGCTGAGGAGTTGCAATTAATTAATAAGGTGTCATTTACCGGATTATTGGAAGGACAAAAATTAGCCGACGAACTTTCCTCTGGCGACTTCTTAGTGTTATCGAGCAATTATGAAAATATGCCCGTAGTGATACTCGAAGCCTTAGCATCGGGACTTCCTGTCGTAAGCACCAATGTCGGAGGCATCAAGGAGATGATTGACGAGACGAAAGGAATCTTAGTAGAGCCGAGAAATAAAGAAGCCTTAGCAGGAGCCATTATCAAGATGATAGAGACGCATAAGGATTACGACCCGAATTATTTAAGAAAGAGCGTCATTGAGAGATACGGCTATGAGAGCGTAGGAAAATTTTTGGATTCGATTTACAATAAATAAATAAATAAATCGTTAAGCCAGTAATAATCATAAAATTTATCAATCATGAAAAGACTTTTACTCGTTATCTGCATTATGTTTTCTATAACATTGAATGCGCAAAGCGATTTCTATTTCGGACCAAAAGTTGGTTATAAACGCAATATAAACGTCAAAGACAACACCTTATCCACTATAGTTCATTATAAAGATATAAGTGACATAACATTAGGTGCTTATGGCAGACTTATGTTCGACAACTTCATAATACAACCTGAGTTAATGTACAACTACATTGCAATTAAAACTTTTCAATGTACAGGTCCTGTTACGATTTCTAAAAACCATTCTTTTATATTACCTATATATTTTGGTTATCAGTTCATCAATCGTGACAATTTCAACATGAGAGCCAACATTGGTCCTGTCGTAAATTTCAATTTCGACAAATATACTAATGATCTATTATCCGTTGATTGCTGCTGTATTGATAATCATGAAGACCAATTATCTGGGAGCATCCAAACTTCCTTCAAGTATTGGGATTACAATTTTGCCAATTTAGGTGCTGCCTTTAGTCTTGGTGCTGACATCTACAGATTCACAATAGACCTCGGATATAGTTTAGGACTTACCAAAGTATTCTATAACGGTATAGTTCATTGTGATAAAATTTATCCAGCTAATAATATAGTTAGACAAAACACATTGACTTTTACAGTCGGATATAGATTTGGGGAATAATTAAACAATACACTAAAATGACAAGAGCTGCCGTTATTGAACGGCAGCTCTTTTATCTTTTGTCTTTAGTCTTTAGACTTTAACCAACCTATTCCAAATTCTCAATCACCATCTTCACGAATTCAGTATTAGCAAGATGTCCTGGTTTGAACGCCTTGACGTGACCGAGAATAGGTTTGCCGAGCAGCGCCATATCGCCTATGAGGTCGAGGAGTTTATGGCGAGCCGGTTCGTTCTCGAAGTGAAGACTTGTGTTATTCAAGATACCGCCCTGATGAATGCCGACGGATTCCATATTGAAAAGTTTAGCTATTCTTTTAAGTTCGCCAGCAGGCACCATATCTTCAACGAAGACTATCGCTGTCGAGAGGTCGCCGCCTTTAATGAGGTTATGGTTCAGCAACATCTCAAGTTCTTGGAAGAAGACGAATGTACGGCAAGGGGCTATTTCTTTTTCAAAATCAGCCATGTTTCTGAGAGTAGCGGTATGAGGTTTAAGCACCTGTGAGTTATAATCGACGCTCACTTCCATTCTGAAGTCATCGGCAGGTTTTATACTGATCTCGCAGCCGATTTTAGGGTGGAAGTAAGTGACAGTTTTCTTCACGCGCAGATATTCGCGTTCGGCCTCTTGTTCCACTATGCCCGCCGATTTAAGAGCCTCGAGCATATAACGAGCGCTGCCATCTTGAATAGGAGGTTCCTCGCAATTGATGTCTATCAAGACGTTATCGACACCGGCACCACGTAACGAAGCAAGGATATGTTCAACGGTGTAAACGCGTACTCCGTTATGAGCTATCGTCGTTCCACGCGAAGTATCGACTACGTTTTCCACTCTCGCCTCTATAATAGGAGCGCCTTCAACATCTATTCTTCTGAATTTTATTCCATGATTTATTTCTGCAGGATGGAATGTCAAAGTGCCTTTTTGTCCTGTATGCAAGCCAGTGCCACTGAGACTGACCGATTGTTTTATTGTCTTTTGTTTTTCTTTCATTGTTGTTTTTCGTTTAGTTTCTTTTCAAGTTCTTCAACGCGTTTCATCAACTTATCCAAGTTACGAGAATGTACCGACGATCTCAGGAAGTCTTTCACGTTGAAAGCCGGATAACCCATCAACTCCTCACCTTCTTTTTTCACGCTACCTATCACGCCCGACTGAGCACCGATCTTAGTATTGTTAGCGATATGGATGTGACCCACGAAACCCACCTGACCAGCGATAATACAATTGTTACCTATCTTTGTAGAGCCGCTGATACCGGTCTGTGCCGCGATGGCGGTGTTATCGCCAAGCTCGACATTATGAGCTATTTGGATGAGGTTATCGAGTTTCACTCCGTCATGAATCCTCGTCGAGCCCATAGTAGCACAGTCGATGCAAGTGTTAGCGCCAATCTCCACATTATCGCCTATCGACACATTACCTATCTGAGGTATTTTTTTGTAGGAGCCATCTTCTTGAGGAGCGAAGCCGAAGCCGTCAGCACCTATCACACAACCAGAATGTAAGATACACGACTTACCAACAACTGTCTGAGCATAAAGTTTAGCGCCAGCATAAATAACAGTATCATCGCCTATTACGCAGTCGTCGCCGATATAAGCCTGAGGATAAATCTTCACACGATTGCCGATTTTCACTCTCTCGCCTATGAAAGCAAACTCGCCTATATAAGCATCTTCGCCGTAGGTCGCATCTTTAGAGATGAAAGACAGTGACGACACGCCCGACTTAGCCTGCATAAACTGCTGATAAAGACCGAGCAGCTGTGCAAAAGCCGCGTATGCGTCAGGCACTCTGATAAGGGTAGCCGACACCTTATCTTGTAATTCAAAATCGTTATTGATTAAAACGATAGAAGATTTTGTTGTATAAAGATATTGGGAATATTTTGGATTGGCAAGGAAGCTCAACATTCCAGGAGCTCCTTCTTCGATTTTTGCTACGTTATAGACTTTAACTTCCGGGTCGCCTTCTACTGTACCCGATAAAAATGTTGCAATTTGTAATGCTGAAAATTCCATAGTAAAATAATTTTTATAAAGCATTAAATTCACGCTTGATACTAATCACCGCCTGCTCCACCAAAGGATTTTGGAGAGAAGCCAACTTATGGGCTATCATCGCGACATCGGCATCAGGGTTGTCGTTAAAGACAGCATTGACATTCTGAAGCACTTCTTCCTTAGCCAACACTATAAGCTGCCATGTCTGCTCCGACACATAAAGTCGCTGCGCAAGATTATGTTCAAACTCATCTTGCACGTTTTGCAAAATGGAAAATTGGAAATCGCTTTTAGATATGGCGGGATTAAAAACTCTTTTCACGATGATAGGGAACTGTATGCGTTCTATGTAGAGAAGCAGACGCTCGTAAGCCTGAATCTTAAGCGGCACTATCATCTTATGAGATACAGATTTCAAAGCGTCATCAGAGTCGTTATCACATTTATTTTGACTACCTTTAAAATAATTGACAAACATAGATAAAGCTATCAAAGCTATGAGTATTATTATAGTAATGCTGAGCCAATTCATTTATGCCTTATTTTTTCGCAAAGATACGAAAAAACATTCGTTATTTTTTAAAAATAATATATGTCATTAATTGCAAAAAAATAGTACTTTTGTAAGTTGAATTAAATTTATTTCAAACATAATTTCATTAAATCAAATAGAACAAATGGGAAACATTATTTTGTCACAAAGAGTCAACAACATGGCAGAATCAGCCACATTAAAAATGACTCAGTTAAGCCGTGAATTAAAAGCACAAGGTATCGACGTTATTTCATTAAGTATTGGCGAGCCTGATTTCAACACACCTGTCGCAGCAAAACAAGCTGGCATTGATGCTATCAACAACAACGACACACATTATCCTCCTGTTCCAGGAACACCAGCATTACGTAAAGCCATCGCTGAAAAACTAAGACGCGACAATGGTCTCGACTATACTGATGCCGACATCATCGTATCTAACGGCGCAAAACAAGCCATCACCAATGTCTTCATGGCTATAGTTGACAAGGGCGACGAAGTTATCATTCCTGCTCCTTTCTGGGTATCATATCCTGAAATGGTTAAGTTAGCTGATGGTACTCCTGTTTTCATCAATACAACAGCAGAACAAAACTTCAAGATCACAGCCGAACAATTAGAAGCTGCTATCACTCCAAAGACCAAAGCTTTCATCTTCAGCACACCATGTAACCCTTCTGGTTCTGTCTATACTAAAGCTGAGTTAGCTTCTTTAGCAGAAGTCTTCAAGAAACACCCACAAATCATAATCTTATCAGACGAGATCTATGAATTCATCCAATACGAACAAAAACATGAAAGTATGGGTCAATTCACAGAGTTGAAAGACAGACTCGTCATTATCAACGGTGTTGCTAAAGGTTATGCTATGACAGGTTGGCGTATAGGTTACATCGCAGCTCCTAAGGCTATCGTTTCTGCATGTAACAAAATCCAAGGTCAATACACATCAGGTATCTGTACAATAGCACAAGCCGCTTCATTGGAAGCTGTTAAGATGTCTCCTGAAAACTCAGAAGAAATCCAAGATATGCTCAAGGCTTTCAGAAACCGCCGCGATATGTTCTTCGAACTTTTAAGCGAAATTCCTGGCATTAAATTGAGCAAACCTGCTGGCGCATTCTACATGTTCCCAGAAATTAAATCATACTTCGGCAAGACCGATGGCGAGACAACAATCAACAACAGCGACGACCTCTGTTTATACTTATTGAACAAAGCTCACGTTGCTTGCGTTGCTGGTACAGCTTTCGGCAATGGCGAATGTATCCGTCTCTCTTACGCAACTTCAGAAGACAAACTTCGTGAAGCAGCAGCAAGAATCAAGAAAGCATTAAGCGAACTTAAATAAGACAACAAGACAACAAGACAACAAGTCTACAAGTCTACGAGTATCTACTTGTGGTCTTGTAGTCTTGTAGACTTGTAGACTTTTAAAAACATGAGAAATCTATTCGACCTTTTTAACAAAAAGAAGATAATGATTGTCGGCGATGTCATGCTCGACATTTATATGAAAGGTAAAGTTGAAAGAATTTCACCTGAAGCTCCTGTGCCTATAGTGTCGGTGACGGAAGATTTCTCTCGTTTAGGAGGAGCTGCCAACGTAGCGCAGAACCTCAAAGCCTTAGGCGCCAATCCTATTATATGCTCGATAGTAGGTGACGACGAAAAAGCCAAAGAGCTTATCGACCTTCTAAGGAAACAAGAGATATGCGACTGCGGCATAATAAAAAGTAAAGAAAGGATAACGACACGCAAAGTCAGGATTATTGGCAATAATGCTCAGATGCTGCGCGTCGATACCGAAGACACCTTCGACCTTAGCGAACAAGAACACAAGATGTTGATGACGAAAATCAACGACATCATAAGCGAAGAAGACATCGACGGGATAATATTACAAGATTATAACAAAGGTGTTCTGACAGAAAGTCTCATCAGAGATGTCGTCGAGCTCTGCAACAAGAACGACATTCCTGTCGGCGTCGACCCGAAGAAAAAGAATTTCCTGTCATATAAAAACGTGACTTTTTTCAAGCCTAACTTAAAAGAGTTAAAAGAAGGCATAGGCACTAATACCAAAAACGACGAAATAGAAGACATAATAAAAGCTGCCGATATGTTGCAAGAGAAATTAAAATGCAGATATATCATGACGACATTATCGGAGCGAGGCGTCATCATAAAAGACTATGAAACCGGCACTTACCATCACATTCCTGCTCATATCAGAAAAATCGCTGACGTATCAGGAGCTGGCGACACCGTATTGAGCGTTGCCATGTTATGCTTGGTATGCAATCAAAGCGCTTATAATATAGCAGCACTGTCTAATCTCGCCGGCGGTCTCGTCTGCGAAGAACTCGGTGCTGTACCTATTAACAAAGAACGATTATTAGAAGAAAGCAAGAAAATTTCATAATAAATAAGGTAACGATACGTTTTCCATACATGAAAAAAAATATAATTAAATCATTAATCTGCATCTGTGCCTTAATTTTCATGGCACCTAACATATTGAATGCACAAAGCAGAGGACCTTTGAACATGCCACGTTACGACGATGAACCATATCACTTCGGCTTCATCTTAGGCTACAACCAAATGTTGCTCTCTATTGATTATATCGACAATTACCAAAACATCATACACTCGCCCAACGAGTTACCGTCGAGCGACATCTTACCTGGAACAAACGACATTTTCTTAAACTCCAACTTCAAAGTCACCGACATCAATCCGCAGATGACACATGGTTTCTCTGTAGGTATCGTCGGCAATCTCCGCCTCGCCAAATATTTCGATCTAAGGCTCATCCCGACTTTAAGTTTCGGAGAGAGAAGGATAATGTATAAAATAGTGTCGCTGCAAGAAGACCCTATAAATGGAAGCATAACGGAAGTGACAAAAAACATAAACAGCACCACACACTCCACTTTCATAGAATTTCCTTTGCAGGTAAAATACAGATCGAAGAGATATAACAACTCAGCAGCATATATCATCGCTGGCGCCAATTACAAAATCGATATGGCATCACAGAAGAAATATTATGATGAGACAAGCGGAAGGCCCAAAGCGTTAAGCATCAACCGTCATGACCTCGCCGCTGAAGTCGGTGCCGGATTTGACTTCTACACCGGATATTTCAAACTCGGCGTGGAATTAAAAATGAGTTACGGACTGCTTAATGTCGCGAAGAAAGACAACTATATGTTCACAAACAGCTTCGATAATCTTAGGAACAAAACATTCCAACTTTCATTCACCTTCGAGTAATGACAATCTACTGAATACAGTCTACAGACTTCGGTTAAATTGGCAAAGCGTGATATTTTAAAAAAGTCAATATCATAAAATCATAATAAATAGGGAACATATAGCTTCCCTATTTTCTTTTTTATCTATGTTAAATCACTGATAATTATTACAATAAAAAATATTTTTAAAAATATAAAAAATCTCTTGCACGTAAAGAAAAAGTTTGTATCTTTGCAATCACAAAAATACGGCGGTCTCTTCGTCTAGTCTGGTCAGGACGTCAGGTTTTCATCCTGGTAACAGGGGTTCAAATCCCCTAGAGACTACAAAAAATTGACATATTAAAAGGGCGGTCTCTTCGTCTAGTCTGGTCAGGACGTCAGGTTTTCATCCTGGTAACAGGGGTTCAAATCCCCTAGAGACTACAAATTCAACAGAGCCATTAACAGATTGTTAAATGGCTTTTTTAATACCCATGAGAAATCTTTTATCAATAAAACGCAACACCTTCATCAAGAGATTTTTTTCTCTGCTAATCGCGTTTTTGGTAATGACAATCTCAAGCTCCGACATCAAATCCCAAGACTTATTATTCGGTTTCACTGGCGGATTGAACATGAACACCATCTCGACAAAAAGCGATGATGGCGGACTTAAAGTCGGATTCAACTTGGGCGGACTCGCTCAATATAAGCTGAACGAAGAAATGAGCCTCATCGCAAATCTCAAACTCTCAGCTAAAGGACAACAATATTCAAAGATTATCGAAAACCAAAACGACTACCTTAAAATATATCACTCCACATCATTATATTACATCGACTTCCCTATACTTTTCCAATATCATATCAAGGATCTGTTAGGATTGGAAATAGGACCTTCGTTCAACTTCTTCCTTTCAGGTAAAGACAAATCTAAAATCGGCAACACCACGTCCGACGTAAGAAAGTTCGAGAAAGGAAGCTACAATCCTTTTGAGTTTGGTCTCACATTCGGCATCTTCACCCGCGACCTCGGACAAAGTTCTTTCAATAATATATTCATCGAATTCCGATATTTCATAGGATTAACGAATGTCATAACAGACTACGGACGTAATGTCAATGCCGGAGCTTTTCTCAACATAGGCTATATCATCGAAAATCCTTTAAAGAAATAAAAAAATGCCAACTACTCAAAACAACATCCAACTACAAATTATAATAGGAAATCAATATAATCCATACCTTAACTTATCTGTAGAAAGCAGTCTCCTCGACAATTATCTTCCAAACACCATAACATTATTTCTTTGGAAAAACAAGCAGACTGTCGTCATCGGCACCAATCAGAATCCATACAGCGAATGTGATGTCAGGTCACTTACCGACGAAGGCGGCTTCCTCGCAAGAAGAAGGACGGGAGGCGGAGCCGTATATCACGACTTAGGAAACCTCAACTTCTCCTTCGTCGCCGACAAAGAAATTTATGACGTCAAACGTCAGATGACGGTAATTCAAAAAGCGCTGCTCAACTACGGATTAGAAACTGAAGTCAGCGGAAGAAACGATATAACATATCAAGGTCGTAAATTCTCAGGCAATGCCTTCGCGAAAACAAAACATCAAGGACTGCATCACGGAACGATTCTAATAAAGACCGATGGCGAGAAGTTACAGAGATACTTGAAGGTAAAGCCAGCGAAGCTACATAAACACGGCGTTAAGTCGGTAGCCAGCAGAGTCATCAACCTTTCGGAAGTAGCCGACATAACGTCAGAGAATATCATTCCACATCTCATCAAGGCTTTTGAAGAAGTGTATCAAGGCAAAGCCAAGACAATAGACTTCAACGAACTATGCAGCGATGAGGTCGCAAGGCAGAGTCAATATATTGGCAGCAACGAATACCTTTATGGTAAATGGAAAGAATTTAATACTAAGAAAAACGCGACTTTCGACTGGGGCAGCGTTGAAATTGACATCGACATAGACGAAAATAAAGGTATCATAAAAAATATTAACATAGCTTCCGACAGCTTAGATCCAGCGTCAATCAATTTAGCAATCGAGATTTTAGAAGACGCCAGCATCCACGACAAACCTATTTTCCCAAAAGACAATATTATCGTTAGGGATATTGTTGAGATGATTTATTAAGTCTACCAGCCAACGAGTCTACAAGTCAACGAGTAGAGACGTAGCAATTACACTGATGGGAATTAAAAATCTGTAATTGTTACATCTTATTGAGACACCAAATTGTTAGTGAAAATAATTAATACTTGTTGTCTCGTTGTCTTGTTGTCTTGTTGTCTTTTTTGTATCTTTGCAAATTAAATTTTAAAACTAATCAAGCAGATGAAATACTTCCTTCTTCCATTAGGATGTCAGATGAATCAGAGTGACACAGAACGTGTTAAGACCGTATTACAAGGTATGGGATTTAAGCCTACAGACAATGAAGACGAAGCTACGATATTAGGAATCATAGCTTGTTCGGTTCGTCAGAAAGGTATCGACAAGGTTTATAGCCGCATCAAGAAATGGAACGAAACTAAAAACAACAGAAACTGCATCACCTTTGTCTCAGGCTGCGTACTTCCAGCCGACAGAGAACGCTTCTTAAAACTCTTCGACTTGGTATTCACCATGAACGATCTTCCTGACTTACCAGACATGATCCGTCAATACGGAGTCGTCGTTCCGACAAGTCAACAAGCTAACGAGACAACAAGTATACAAATTAACAAGCCGATAGCCTTAGCTCAACAGCCGAAAGCTAAAGTTCAGATAAATCCTTCTGCAAATATGGACAGATTCTGGGTCATCGAGCCTGACCACATTTCCGACTTCGAGGCTTTCATTCCAATACAAAACGGATGTAATAAATTCTGCACTTATTGCGCAGTGCCATACACAAGAGGTCGTGAGGTATCACGTAAATCTGAAGATATTTTAACAGAATTAAAAGACTTAGTACAAAAGGATTATAAGGTAATAACGCTTCTCGGTCAGAACGTAAATTCATACGGATTAGACAAGAAAGGCGAGGAAATAAATTTCGCCGAGTTGTTACGCAGAATTGGCGAATACGGCAACAGCGTCGACAAAGAATTTTGGGTTTATTTCACCTCGCCGCATCCACGCGACATGAGCGACGAAGTGATTGAAGTCATCTCACAATATAAATGTCTCGCGAAACAAATACATCTGCCGATACAATCGGGCGACAACGACATGTTGCAAAGAATGAATCGCAAGCACACCTTAGATGACTATCGTCATATCATCCATACAATCAGAAGATTACTTCCAGAAGCAACAATATTCACCGACATCATTGTTGGCTTCACCGGCGAGACAGAAGAAGAATTTGAAAATTCAAGAAAAGCCATGGAAGAATTCAAATACAACATGGCATACATCGCACAATACAGCGTACGTCCAGGAGCAGTAGCTTCAACATGGGCTGACGATGTTCCAAAAGAGACAAAGAAAAAACGTTATCACATACTCACCGACGAACTGATGAAACATTCATTAGTTTACAATCAAGGTCTTGTAGGCAAAACATTGAAAGTCATCGTCAACGGTTTCGACAGAAACAACGCCTATCTCACAGGTTACACCGAAGGTAAGATAGTAATTCGTTTCAAATCGAGCGACAAGAATCTCATCGGCAAGATTGTTAAAGTTGAGGTAACCTCAGCCACTCCATTATCAATAGAAGGAAATCTCGTCACAGAATGAAGATAGCGTTTAAGACTTTAGGTTGCAGGGTAAATCTCTATGAGACAGATGCGTTGGCATCGCGTTTCAAAGCCGCAGGTTATAAGATAGTCGAGACTGATGAAAATGCCGACATTTTCGTTGTCAACACTTGTACAGTCACAAATCAGAGTGACCAGAAATGTCGTCAGGCTTTACATCAGATCAGGAGGCAACATCCCAACAGTTTGATTGTCGCCACTGGTTGCATGGTAAATCACAGGAAGAACGAGCTGTTAGAAAAGAAGACTGTAGATTATGCCATCGACAATGAGAGGAAATACGCCTTGTTCAACATCATCGACAAACATTTCAAAGGAGAAGACGTCGATCCTGAAGGTTTAGATATAGATTTATTCGGCTATCAGCCTGCATTCGACACTTTCCACACGAGAAGTCTTATTAAGATTCACGACGGCTGCAACAACTTCTGTTCCTATTGCCTGATTCCGATGGTGAGAGGCAGAGCCACAAGTCGTAACGACAAAGACATTTACGACAACATACGACAAGTCGTAGATCATGGATTTAAGGAAATAGTACTGACGGGAGTCAACATGGGACGCTATCAATATCAAGACGTTAATTTTGAAAATTTGATAGAGAACATCTTGAAAATAGACGGCGATTTCAGATTAAGGATTTCATCTATAGAGCCAGACAATTTCAGCGATAAGTTTTTAAGTCTGTTTGAAAACGAGAAGCTTGCGCCACACATGCACATTTGTCTGCAAAGCGGAGCCGAGAACACTTTGAAGGCAATGCGTCGTCATTACACAGCATCAGAATTTAAAAAGATGTGCGATAGGATTAAAAGCGCGATTCCTGATTTTAATATCACCACCGACTTGATTGTAGGATTTCCAGGCGAGACTGAAGAAGACTTCTTGGAAAGCGCGCAGATGTGCAGAGAGATAGGTTTCAGTCACATACACACTTTCAAATATTCAATTAGAAATGGAACCAAAGCAGCTACGATGCCAAATCAGATTCCTGATAAGATCAAGACAGAACGTAGCGCTGTGATAAGGAAGATTTCTGCGGAGAACAAGAAAAGATATTTCGAGCAGATGATGGGAAAGTCGCAAAAGATGCTTATCGAACGCATAGACAGCAACGGAATTGCACAAGGTTATGGCGAAAATTATATCCCGATGCGACTTAAAGGAAAACATTTAGAAAAAAACACCTTCGTTGATGTGAAAATAGACAGCATCATTGAAAAAGGAGACAACTCAGAAGTTAATGTAATACAATAAGATACAACACATTTTAAATAATAATCAATATATTTAAAAAAAAGAAAAAAAAATTCATTTAAAATGTAATTTGTAACGATAAATTAACTATTTTTGCACCCCGAATATAGGTATAGAATTCATAAAAAAATAAAATATATATGGCAAATCACAAATCATCACTCAAAAGAATCCGTCAGACAGAGAAAAGACGCCTTCGCAACCGCTTCTACGCAAGAGCAATGCGTGCTGCTGTTAGAGGATTCAGAGCTTTAACAGAAAAAGCTGAAGCTGAAGCAAAACTTTCAGAAATGTACAAAATCATTGACAGAACAGCTAAACGTGGTATCATCCACAGAAACAAAGCTGCTAACTTAAAGTCAAAACTTGCACATCACGCAGCAAAATTAGCATAAGAGATTATACTAAACGAAAAGCCGACCAAAAGGTCGGCTTTTTTGTTAATAAAAGTCTAAGGACGAAAGACTAATGTCTACAGACAATAAACATACAACTTTAATCCTTTAATCCTTTAACCCTTTAACACTCTAACCCTTTTCACCCTTTAACTACAATGATAGAATTTTTAGAAGCATATAACTTGAGCGGTATTTTCATCGGCATCGCCACATTCTTGATAATTGGCGTCTTTCATCCTTTAGTGATAAAAGGCGAATATTATTTCGGCGTGAAATGCTGGTGGGTTTTCGCACTGATGGGAATCGTCAGCACCATAGCGTCTATTCTTGTCAAAGAACTGACATGGTCAATATTATTAGCCGTCTGGGGAGCATCCTCGTTCTGGTCGATACACGAACTCTTCGAGCAAAGAGAAAGAGTAAGAAAAGGATGGTTCCCGAAGAGAGGAAACAATTGACAATTAACAATTAACAATTAACAATTAACAATGTATAGTTGTTATAATATTAGCTTAACAACTTGTTGACCTGTTGACCTGTTGACTTGTTGACTTAAAAAACTCCAAAATTATGAAATCAATAAAATCATGGGCGGAGGAAGACCGTCCGCGCGAGAAGATGCTCGCCAAAGGAAAAGAAGCGTTGAGCAACGCGGAATTGATAGCTATATTAATAGGTAGCGGTAACAGCAAAGAAACCGCCGTCGACTTATCGAAAAGGATATTGCACGACAGCAAAGACAATCTTATCGAATTGTCGAGATTAACTATCAACGACTTAATGAAATATAATGGCATCGGCGAAGCGAAGGCTGTCAGCATTGCAGCTGCTTTGGAATTAGGCCGCCGACGACGTTTCAGCGTGGCATTAGAGAAACCTTCGATAAAAAACAGCCAGATAGCTTACGAATGTTTTTACGCACATCTGTCGGATTTAAATCACGAACAGTTCTGGATTATGCTTCTCAACAATGCGAACAAAGTCATTAAGTTAGAGAAGATTGGAGTCGGAGGCATGACAGGCACGACAGCAGACCCAAAGAAGATTTTTAAGAGTGCTTTAGAAAATAACGCGGCGAGCGTGATGCTTTGTCACAACCATCCTTCAGGAAATGTGATTCCGAGTAACGCCGACAAACAAATCACCAACAACTTAGTCAAAGCGGGACAATTTTTAGAAATAAAAATCTTAGACCATATCATCATTGGTAACGATAATTATTTTAGTTTTGCAGATGAAGGATTATTGTAAAGCAAGATGATAAAAATCGTAACAATTATAGGCGCGAGACCGCAGATTATCAAGGCTGCAGCATTGAGTCGTGCCATCAAAAACAAATTCTCTGATAAGATAAAAGAAGTCATCGTTCACACCGGACAGCATTACGATGAGAACATGTCGCAGGTGTTTTTCGACGAACTAGGCATTCCAGCACCAGATTATAACTTAGGCGTAGGCTCGGGAAGTCACGGCGCACAGACTGCCAAGATGATTGAAGGCATAGAAGAAATACTTGTCAAAGAAAAGCCAGATTATCTTGTAGTTTACGGAGATACAAACTCGACTTTAGCTGGAGCGATAGCAGCCTCAAAGATACATATTCCTATAGCTCATATCGAAGCCGGACTGCGTTCTTTCAACAAAGCGATGCCAGAAGAAATCAACAGGATATGCTGCGACCATTGTTCTACGATGCTCTTCTCTCCTACCGCGACAGGTTACAAGAATCTTATCAACGAAGGATTTAATCCAAAGAATGAAAAACCATTCACGGCAGACAATCCTGGAATATATCATTGCGGCGACGTGATGTATGATAACAGTCTTTATTTTGAGTCAACAAGACAACATGTCAACGAGACAACAAGTCAATATATTCTTTGCACTATACATCGCAACAACAACACTGATGAGCCTGATAGATTGAAGTCGATTGTTAATGCGTTGATTAAGATCTCAGAAGAGAAAGATATTATCATTCCATTACATCCGAGGACGAAGAAGATGTTAGATATGAATTTGGATTCAGAGACATATAGTACATTAATTAATAACAAACGTATTCACATCACGGAGCCAGCATCTTTTTTAGAGATGATAAGTTTAGAGAAGAATGCAGACTTGGTTATCACCGATTCTGGCGGAGTTCAGAAGGAAGCCTATTTCTTCAAGAAGCCGTGCATCATAATAAGGAGCGAGACCGAATGGAAAGAGATAGTTGAAGTCGGTGCAGCAATCATTGCCGATGCCGATGAAGATAATATTATTGAAGCATATTATCATTTTAAAGATAATAGAATCAAGGAATTTCCGGAGATCTTCGGTGATGGCAAAGCTGCGGAGTTTATATGTAACGAATTGATTAGCAATAAATAATAAAATATATCATAAATTTTTAAAATATATTTCTTTTGTAAGATTTTTTTATTATTTTTGCAAAACGAAAAAAGGAACTGTATAGTTCAATCTAAATGTTTAATTATCAATAAAATAAATTATGAATCAGTACGAAACCGTTTTCATTTTAACTCCCGTTTTATCTGATGAACAGATGAAGGAAGCGGTGAAGAAATTCGAAGACATTCTCACCAACAATGGTGCAGAGATCGTTTTTGAAGATTTCTGGGGAATGCGCAAATTAGCTTATCCAATTCAGAAAAAATCTTCAGGTTTTTATCAATTGATCGAGTTCAAAGCCGAAGGTAATGTTATCGAAACAGTTGAAACAGAATTAAAACGTGACGAACGCGTTTTACGTTTCTTAACTGTAAAATTAGACAAACATGCTGTTGCTTACAACGAGAAAAAACGTAGAAAAGCACAAGAGGCAAAAGAAGCTCAAGCCAATTAATTGTTTAACACTTAAAATTTAGAAGAAATGGCACAAGCTAACTCAGAAATTAAATATTTGACTCCAATAGCAGTCGATACAAAAAAGAAAAAATACTGCCGCTTCAAAAAGAACCGCATCAAATACATCGACTATAAAGATGCTGACTTCCTTTTGAGATTCGTGAACGAACAAGGTAAGATTTTACCACGCCGTATCACCGGTACTTCAACAAAATATCAAAGAAAAGTTGCTCAAGCTATCAAGAGAGCACGTCATCTTGCATTGATGCCTTACGTAGCTGACTTATTGAAATAATAGGAGGACAAGACATGGAAATTATTCTTAAACAAGATGTAAAAAATTTGGGATATAAAAACGACATCGTAACAGTAAAACCTGGTTACGCTCGTAATTTCTTAATTCCACAAGGAATGGCAATCTTAGCTACTCCATCAGCTCGTAAAGTTTTGGCTGAAGAAATTCGCCAACAAGCTTTCAAACAAGAAAGAATTAAAAAAGAAGCTACTGAATTAGCACAAGTCTTAGAAGGCTTAACATTACGTATAGCTGCTAAAGCTTCTGAATCTGGCAAAATCTACGGTTCAGTGAACAACGTACAAATCGCTAACGCTATCAAAGAAGCTAAAGATTTGACAGTTGACCGCAAACAAATCATAATCAAAGAAGACAGCATTAAAGAAGTTGGTACTTACTCAGCTGTCATCAGATTACACAAAGAAGTTTCTGTTGAAATTTCATTTGAAGTTTTCGCTGAATAATCAAACAGAAGATTTTTCATATTAAGGTTTTTGTATTTAAGCCGGAGAATTCACTTCTTCGGCTTTTTTAAATGAGATTAAAGGGATTTGAGGATTAAAGGAGAATAGGTGCGATGCTCTTTAACTTTAAACCCTTCAGTAACCCTAAATTTACACCCTTTACATCCTCTAAACCTTTACACCCTTTACACCCTCTAAACCTTTACACACTTTAGATCCTCAAACATGATAACAAAAAACGACATAAAATTCATACAATCTCTCAAACAAACAAAATCACGTAAGGAAAATAAGATGTTCCTCGTCGAAGGTAACAAACTCGTCGATGAGTTATTATCTTCTAACTTTAAAGTCGAGAAAATATTAGTAACCGACTTATGGTTGGAGAAATTTCCAGAGATGGCAAGCAGACTTCCTTTCTACGATATTATCTCTCAAAAACAAATGGAGCAGATAAGCTGCATGGTGACAGCACCAGGAATATTAGCAACAGCTCATACACCTTATTATAATATATCTCCAGCCGATGCCGAGAATGAATTTATCATTGCATTAGACGGCATCAATGACCCAGGAAACCTCGGAACTATAATAAGAACCGCCGACTGGTTTGGCATAAAAAAAATAGTTTGTAGCCGCGACTGCGCCGACGCTTGGCAAGCCAAGACAATACAATCGACAATGGGTTCGATCTTCAGAATCGAGATAATGGAAACCGATTTAAAAGAATTCATCTCAGCATCTCAGCATCTCAGCATCTCAGCGACTCCAATCTACGGCGCCTTGATGGAAGGAGAAAATATCTTCACTAAGAAAATAGAAAAGAAAAACGGCATCATCATTATCGGCAGCGAGTCTCACGGAATAAGACAAGACATACTTCCACTTGTCACCTCCCCTATTCACATTCCAAGAGCTGAAGGAAGCAAGACGGAATCACTCAACGCCTCAGTAGCAGCAGCGATAATCTTGGCAACAATTAACAATTAACAATTTACAGTTAACAATTATGGTTTTGTTTCTTTTAAAGATCAACCCTTAATTGTAAATTGTTCATTGTAAATTGTAAATTTAAATCTAGTCTTCCAAGAAATAATCAATAGTCGTTACGGCTCTCACCTTTTTAATATATGGTGTATATTCATCTCTGTTATTGATACTGAATTGACCTTGAGAGGCGCGTTTAATTTTACCGAGTTTACTGTCACTATCGGAAGCGAATTTCTCAGCAGCAGCTCTCGCATTCTTCGTAGCTTCCTCAATCATCTGAGGCTTAATAGAATTTAAATCAGTATATTCATATTGAACTCTATACATATAATCGCCGCTCGTGATGGCAATGCCTTGTTTCAACAATTCGCTTTGCTCATTGATGAGACGACGTACCAAATCCACTTTAGAAGAAGCGACTGTAATAACTTGCGTCACATTATAACGATAATTACTTTGGTTAGAAGAATAACGGTCTGCATTCATATCGATAATTTCCGGAGCATTGACCGTAATCTCATTTTCTTCCAAGCCATTTTCCTTTAAGAAACTAACAATCGTCTTATTAGTAGAATTTATCTTATTATATAAAGCATTCAGGTCATTACCTATTTCCTTATACATTAAGGGCCAGGTCACTTTATTTGCTTTCACTTCCATCTCGGCAAGACCTTTGACATTCACAACACGATCTTTATTCGCAAAACCGTCGAGACCATTTTTCAGAAACAAGCCAATCAGAAACAAGCCGACTGCAATAATCAATGATTCAATAATATAATTTTTCATAATGATAGATTTTTATTTAAAACAAATAATGATGGAAATTGTTTTATGAAAAATCAAAAATATTTTATAAAATTTACATATTTATTCTTTGTAATTGAAATTTCTTTAGTATCCTTGCGTAAAATAATGCAAAAATGGAAAACTTAAAATATTGTTACAAATATCCACATCCTGCAGTCACTGCCGACTGCGTCATATTCGGATTCGATGAATCTAACATTATGAAAGTATTATTAATTCAAAGAGGCATCGATCCATACAAAGGCAAATGGGCGTTTCCTGGCGGTTTCATGAATATGGACGAGACAGCGGAACAATGCGCTCGCCGCGAATTGGAAGAAGAGACAGGATTGAAGGACGTAGCCGTAGAACAATTCTATACTTTCACTGATGTAAACAGAGACCCGCGTGAAAGAGTCATCACAGTGGCGCACTACGCTTTAGTGGAATTATCAGAAGTCAAAGGCGGCGACGATGCCGATGACGCACAATGGTTTTCATTAGACGAAATTCCGCCTCTCGCCTTCGATCATGAAGAGATATTGAACAAAGCTTTACAAACTTTAAAAGAAAGGAAGAAACTATGAAAACACAATTCACTCCAGACTTCATTACTGAATTGAAAGAAAACGAAATTTTTGTCTTTGGCAGCAACCTACAAGGAATGCACGGCGGCGGAGCAGCTAGACTCGCATACGAAAAATTCGGTGCCATCTGGGGACAAGGTGTGGGATTACAAGGACAATGTTATGGAATTCCAACTATGCATGGCAGCATCGATGCTATAAAGCCATATGTCGATGAATTTATAGGATTTGCCAAATCACATCCTGAGTTGACATTCTTAGTCACGAGAATAGGCTGTGGCATAGCAGGCTTCAGAGATGAAGAAATAGCGCCATTGTTCAAAGAATGTATTGAAATTGACAATGTTATTTTGCCGAGAAGTTTTATACAATAGACTATCATTGTCAATTTTAAACTGTCAATTGTTAACTGTTAACTATAAAACTACACTAAACTATCAGCTTTAAACTCCGAACATTGTCAATTGTAAATTGTTAATTGTAAACTGTTAATTTTCAACTTTTAACTATAAAACTACTCTAAACTATCAATTTTAAACTCTAAACTTTAAAAAGGAGGGCGTTCCGGCTTTGCCGTCGGGCTTTCCGCTATATCTTTGCTCGCTCCGTAAACTACGCTCGCAAAGGATGCCGCTCCAATCCCTAACGCATTTGGAATACGAAAAAAAAAATAATTGCTCATAAATAAACAAAATGACAAGTCTTATCCCGATATTGACAATAACAGGTTCTGACGGCGCTGGCGTCGTTGGAATACAAGCTGATATAAGAACGATATCCGCTCTCGGCGGTTATGCCCTGACGGCGATAACATCGGTGACGACACATGATGAGAATGGCGCTACTTCCATAAATGACATTCCTCCAGAAATGATAATAGGACAGGTAAGGGCTGTCGTGAAAGAATGGCACCCGAAGGTTACGAAAATAGGTCTCGTCCGTGATGTTACAACAATAAAGATGCTGAAGAAAGAGATTGTCGCCTCGCGGAAAATAGTGTTGGTGCCGGGAATATTCTCTTCCGATGGCAGTCAGATAATTCCAGATGCGGCTGTCTCTGCCATAAAAAAGCATCTCGTTCCTATGGCAACGCTGCTGATATTACGTTGCAACGAAGCGGAAAAGATGCTCGCAATGAAGATCAAGACCGACGACGACATGATAAAGGCGGCTCGTGCCTTCGTCGGTATGGGATCGGAATCTGTACTGCTGCGTGCGTCAAAACATTCCGAAGGACTGCTGACGGCTTTGCTTTATGAGAATGAGAATTGTCATTTCTTCACTTCTCACAACACCGAGGGCTGGCAGCGTCATGGTGTAGGCGGCGCGCTTTCTTCCGCGATAGCAACTCGTCTCGCTTTCGGCGACGACATCACAACGGCTTTGGAAAAGGCTCACGATTATATGCACAAACAGGTGGTCTATGCAGTGAAAGAAATAATACAACATTCGAGAAAGACTGTCATCTACAACAAACTTATGTCGCTCGTTGCGCAATATTATAATAAGTCGCATGATGTTAATTTTTATGCTGATAAGTTGTGCATATCAACACGTTATCTGTCAAAAGTAACTAATGATGTTGTCGGCGCAAGTCCGAAACAGATTATCTCGGATTACGTAATGAAGGAAGCGAAAATACTTTTAGAGTCAACGAATTATAACATACAGGAAATCTCCAATCGGCTCGGATTTTCATCGCAGTCGAGGTTTTCTTCTTTCTTTATGAAGTATGAAAGATGTACGCCATCTGATTTTCGCATGAGATGAATTTTCAGTTATCGGAATAATATTTTACAATATCAGAATATAATTTTCTTTCGTCTTTTGATAATAACTTTCTTTGCATCGTTTTAAATTTTATAAATGATGAAAGAAATAAATCGTGATTTAGCCGTATTATTAAAAGGCGGCGTTATTATGGATGTTACTAATCCGGAGCAGGCTCGTATTGCTGAGTCTGCTGGTGCTAAGGCTGTTATGGCTTTGGAGAGAGTTCCTGCCGACATCAGAGTCGCGGGTGGCGTCTCGCGTATGAGCGATCCTAAGATGATTCAGGAGATACAAAAAAGCGTTAACATTCCTGTTATGGCGAAATGTCGTATCGGTCATTTTGTTGAAGCTCAGATATTGGAAGCTATCGGGATAGATTATATTGATGAGAGCGAGGTTCTTTCGCCTGCCGACGATGTCTATCATGTTGACAAACGTCAGTTTAAGACGCCATTCGTGTGTGGAGCGAGAGATTTAGGCGAGGCTTTGCGTCGTATCAGCGAAGGAGCCATGATGATTAGGACAAAAGGCGAGGCTGGCACCGGCGACATAGTTCAAGCTGTACGTCACATGCGTATGATGCAGAGCGAGATAAGAAGAGTCGTCTCTCTTAACATCGACGAATTGTATGAAGCCGCCAAAGAGTTGAGAGTTCCTTTTGAGTTGATACAGTATGTGCATGACAACGGCAAGTTACCTGTGCCTAACTTTGCTGCCGGAGGTGTCGCCACGCCTGCCGATGCAGCCTTGATGATGCAGTTAGGAGCCGAAGGCGTGTTTGTGGGAAGCGGCATCTTCAAGAGCGGCGACCCGATGAAAAGAGCCAAGGCAATAGTCAATTCTGTTGCCAACAACAACAATCCGAGTGTTTTGGCAGAACTCAGCGAAGACCTCGGCGAAGCCATGGTAGGAATCAACGAGAACGAAATCAAAATCCTGATGGCGGAGAGAGGAAAATAAAAACATTGACGATTATCGTTTGTATGGACGTGGCATGCACGTCCATTTATTTTTTCTCTACCTCCGTGCATATCCCCGCGATACGCGAAGGATTGGAAGAAGTGAATGAAAGGATGAAGTGCCTGAAAATCATTTAGTGCTATTTCGTGTAGTTTCGCGTAGTTTTGCGGACATAGGCCTTTTGTCTTTAGTCATTATAAAAACAGAAAAGCCCCAGCTTTATTAGCTGAGGCTTCCGTTATGAGGGTGGCGACGACCTACTTTCCCACAACTTAATGCAGTATCATCGGCGCTGCGGGGCTTAACTTCTCT
>SUWV01000022.1 GCA_015061315.1 Lentimicrobiaceae bacterium | reverse complement strand
CAGAACTGTCGTCAGACAATGAGCCTTTCAGAATCGACATGACGATGGCTATCATTTACGAACAAGGTTCAGCCGACCTTAAAATAAACATGCGCGACTATCACATTGAAGCACCGGCGGTTCTGTTAGTTCTTAACGACCAGATATACCAGTCGGCAGGACACTCCGAAGATCTTAGAAGCAAAGTCATCTTAATGTCGAGATCATTCTCCGACGGTCTCTTCGCCAACTCTGGCGAGATACTTCCGCTAAAATCCTCCATCATGAAAAATCCGGTAATGAAGATTGAAAACGAAGAGAACGTTTTTGGACAATTCTTTCAGTTATTACAAAACATCGCAGCCTCACCGCGACAGGAATTTAAGATTGAGTCGGCACGACATCTCACCTTGTCGATGTTTTACGGATATTCACATCTGAAACATGAAGTCAATGAGGTTAAAAGCACTAACTCGCGTCAGGAAGAGATATTTACGAAGTTTACCGAGCTTTTGGAAAGACATCACAAGAAAGAACGCGAGATTGCATTTTATGCCGACAAAATGTGTATGACGTCGAAGCATCTCTCGCAGGTGATTAAAGATTATACGGGTAAGACGGCACTCGGCATCATCGAGGAATATGTCATTTCTGAGGCAAAATCGATGCTACTTTCAACAACAATGTCGATACAACAAATCAGCGACGAACTGAAATTCCCTTCTCAGTCGGTCTTCGGAAAATACTTCAAGCGAGTCGCCGGCATTTCACCTTCAGAATATAGAAACAGACATTGAATCATAAAGCATCTTAAAAACAAGCATCAAAACTTTAGGGGATTTCTATAAATTGCTTTGCAGGTGATTTATGAATTTTTCTTTGAGAAGATTTTTGTTTTTCTCGAAAGAACATAGCGAGCTATGTGATTGAGAGAAAGATAAAAAGATTCCAAGAAAAAACATAAAGCACGCAAAAGTTTTAATTTTCATTGTTAAAGTTCATTTAAACGGGGAATTTATAGAAGTCCCCTTTAGGTTTATTTTCCATATTGTGATTTATTTAATTACATAGCCAAAGCACGTTGTTTACATATATAAAGCATACAAAACTATTGCGTTACAAAAACTTTCCAGCTTCCATTTTCTCCACGTTCAACATATTTCTTTACAATCAGTTGATCGAGTAGTTTTTGTATCGCAGCTACACTGACGCCTGTTATTTCTCTCATATCTGCGAGTGTCAATGTCGGTTGAGCACGCATTGCATTTAATATCTTCGTATAATTCGGTGTTCTGAATGCAATACGCTCTCCATCATACCACCAGACATTTTCATTTTTTTCAGTAACAAAGAGCACATTGTTGTATATTTCTGTTGCCACAAGGTTATTAAAAAAAGCTTGTAAAGAACAACGGATTTTGGAAGATTAACGCAATTCAGCCTAAAATAAAGGCAATCAAGGGAAAAACGAGGAAGTTCAAATTGAAGGAGAAAGCAAATTAGGGAGGAATGCTGAAGGAGTTAGGTTGCCAAATCGTAACCCAGAAAACAGGTTCTGAAGTAGGTTGATCGACTAAGCAAATTGGGGAAGAATGGCGCACCTTTCACCGCTCTTTCGCCAACCGTTTCTTATTCCGCAAACTGCTACATTTTGCATAGCGATGGATGTCTAAAAAGATAGTAGTTTTGCGGCCAAAATAAAAAAAAAGAGTAAGAAACATGAGAAGTACTTTTAACATTCTGTTTTATGTGAACAAGAGTAAGGAGAAAAATGGTATGGTGCCTGTGATGGGCAGGGTGACGATTAACGGAACTCAGAGCCAGTTCAGTTGTAAGAAGACGATCCCGCTTGATATGTGGGACGTGAAGGGCAATTGTGCCAAATGGCGCAGTAAGGAGGCTTTGAAGATCAACCGCGAACTTGATAACATCAAGGCACAAATCATCAAGCACTATCAACATCTTTCGGATCGTGAGGCTTTTGTAACGGAAGAGATGGTGCGCAACTCCTATCAGGGTTTTGGCAGTGAGTACGAGACACTGCTGAGTGCTTTCGATAAGGACATCGCTAGCCAGAAGAAACGTGTGGGTAAGGACAGGGCAGCAAGCACACTCTGGGCTATGGAACGTTCGCGTAAGGATGTGGCAGAGTTCATCCAGTCGCACTACCGCCGCACGGATATGTCGATGTTGGAACTGACGCCAGAGTTTATCAAGGACTTCGCCGCCTACCTCAGTACAGACCGAGGATTGGCTAATGGCACAATCTGGTAGCGGTGTATGTGGCTAAAAGGCGTTGTGTTGAGGGCGCATTACAACGGCAAGATTCCCCGTAACCCGTTTGCGCAGTTTCATATCAGCCCAAACTGCAAGGAAAGTGAGTTCTTGACCGAGGAGGAACTGAAGGCTGTCGTAACCCATGAATTCGAGGATGACAACCTGGTCTTCGTTCGTGACATTTTTGTATTCGTGTGCTTCACCGCCCTCTCGTTCATCAACGTGAAGAACCTGACCACGGACAACATCGTGGACATCAACGGCGACAAGTGGATCATCAGCAAACGTCACAAGACGAACATCCCCTTCCAAGTGAAGTTGATGGACGTACCCTTGCAGATTATCGACCGCTACAAGCACCTACAGGAAGACAAGTTGGTGTTCGGCAAGATGAACTACTGGTCGATGTGCAAGAAGCTGAAAACGGTGATGACAGCCTGCGGCATTGAGAAAGCAATATCCTACCATTGTGGCCGGCACTCATTCGCAACTTTGGCGCTTTCAAAGGGTATGCCCATCGAGAGTGTGAGCCGTGTATTGGGACACACCAACATTGTGACCACCCAAATCTACGCAAAAATCACAAGTCAGAAACTCGACAACGACCTGACGATGCTCGGCAATAAGCTCAATGCATCATTCAAGGACATCAAGATGGTATAGATCACAGCGACCCAAAGCCTTCAAAGCAGAAAGAAGAATGATTAGCGAAGTCTGTCATCCGTCTTTCTGCGTTATAATTCTTCAGCACAAGAAGCACTGAGGGCACCTTCTTTTTTCCCTATAGTTTATATGAAGGATGATAGCAATTTTCCAGGACTCTCTCCAAATCACTTTCACGATAGAGCACCTTACCACCCAATAATATATAAGGTAGCACTCCATCATTACGGTATTCTTGTAGTGTTCGTCGGCTG
This sequence comes from Lentimicrobiaceae bacterium, assembly GCA_015061315.1. Lineage (GTDB taxonomy): Bacteria > Bacteroidota > Bacteroidia > Bacteroidales > F082 > Limimorpha. The sequence continues at coordinate 39,374 of SUWV01000022.1, read as the reverse complement.
ACCTTCAGAATCTGCGCAACCTCTTTGTCTGTCAGATAACGTTCACCATCAAGCAATAGACGATAATTGCCTATCACCTTCTTGTATAGGGCAAGCACCTCCTTCATGTTCTCCAACGCATTCTTTACGCCAACGTTATGAGGCATTATCAGTTCGTTCATAGGTACTCCGTTTTGAGGTTACACATCTTGCTATCCTTATCTCTACCAGCCACAACATGAAGAATACTATCCACATCCTCAGGCTTATAATATACCTTACGGTTGATTTGAGAATAGGACAACGTCCCGTTGTCACGAAGCATTTGTAATGTTTTTGGACTGATGTTCAGCATTTGGCACACGTCTTGGTTATCAAGCCAATCGCCCAGCCCTTTGTTATTGCCTCTACTGGCCATCTCCTTCATCTTTGTGACGAAGCTGTTGAAGCTCGTCAGCAGTTCCTTGTAGGTACTGCGCTCAATTGTTACTACTTCCATGTCTGTTTAGTTTTTTGTTGTATCTGGGCGCAAAGGTACTTCAATATCTACAGACAGGCTGCCTCAGAAAATTTTATTTTGTTTTTTAACATTATCGGCGAGCCTTCTGCTGAGCTTGCTCATACCATAGCTGTGTGTACTTTTGGGGCATCGCTACAGAAAGTACATATTAGGCTATGCCCTATAAAGGCATTGCCTATAGAACCTATGCAGTTATGTGTGGCATTCCACAGAAAACTGCGTATTAGGCTACACCCTTCTATGGAACTTATTTGTGGTATTGCAAGCAATAATGGGTAGTATATAGCCCTTTGTATAGCGCATGTTCATAAAAAACTCTAAAAAAAGCTCTATTATATTACAGAATGAAACATTTTCACTATCTTTACACCCTAACAACAAATCTGAAAGATATGCAAGACGTAAATCGCCTAAAAATTGTGCTCGTAGAACAGAAGAAAACCAGCAAATGGTTATCTGAAGCATTGGGGGGGGTGAATCCTTCAACCGTTTCTAAATGGTGTACTAACTCTTCACAACCAGATATTGAAACGCTAGCAAAAATATCCAAACTGTTAGGTGTTGGGGTAGAAGATTTATTCGATAAAAAGTTAATGGAGTCTGTATGAAACATTTAGTTTACACCAAGAACAAAAAGTGAAAAGTACTAATTAATTTAAAGCGTAATACAAACAATATGGAGCAGAACAAAGAATATTTTGTATTTATCAGCTATTCCAGTTTGGATAATGAATGGGCGATATGGCTAAGGCATGTGTTCAAATAATATCTGTCATAGGAACCACGGTTTTTGTCTAAAATATTGCAACATTATTTTCAATTTACATTTATATAGATTATGGACATGAAAACTTTAAGCCCTGATGTTTTTATCAGTTATAATCATTTATCTGTCAACTTAGTTGAGAAGATAGCTAAACATTTAGAAAGTGATAAAATTAATTGCTGGTATGCTCCTCGTAATCTTGATGATGAGGGAGCCGGTGAATTATATGATGACATTATTGCCAAAACAATCCCCAAAGTAAGTGTAGTGGTTGTGATAGTTACAGATTCCGCATTAGCTTCTAAATGGGTTAAAATGGAAGTAACAATGGCTGATGATATGGGGAAATCGATTATTCCTTTCGAAATAGCCCCCACAAATATAATAAATGGTCTAACATCGAGACTGGCTATTCGCCATAAGATTGTGGCATATCCTAATCCGGAAGAAAAGATAGAACAACTAATAAAAAATGTCAAAAGAAAATTAAACGAAACTATACAATCGGATAAGGATCAGAATATTCGTCAACAATATTATGAAATTGACGAAAATGTTCCAATTATCGACTTTGATTTTGACGAAGGAGAAGCCTTGTACTCCATGAAGGAATATGCAGAAGCTACGTTACCATATTTGAAATCAGCAATTCTAGGTAATAATCGCGCAAAAGACAGGCTATGCTCCATTTTCTATCATTTTGATAATCCGAAGATAATATCAAAGGATATTTGGGAAATAATAGAACCACAAGCAGAAGAGGGGCATTGTTATGCCTGTTTTCTCATGTCATGCAAATATCATAACAATCCAGAAACCAATTCATTAGCTTTTGACTATTTGAAAAAATCGATTCGAACGAATACTATTCCTTTAGCACTTTTAAGAATTGGAATATATTATGGTTGGGGGATGGGTGTTAAGCAAAGTTCGATTCTGAGCATGCTATATTATAGGAAGGCAATAGATGCAGGATGTAAAGAAGCCTATAGTTATTTGGGGACAGAACTTATTAATGGTAATGACAAATATGAGGCAGACAAGGAAAAAGGATTGATGTATTTGAAGAAGGGAGTTGAATTATATGACAAGAGAAGTATGTCAAGACTTGCTAGAGAGTATATGAGCTCTGTGGATACCATTGATTTAGCTCGAGATGTTGCAAACAATATGATTGAGCAAGAATATTACGAAGGCTATTGTCTATTAGGAGATGCTTGCTGGAGTAATCTAACGGCAACAGAAGATTTTTCAAACGACATAAAGAAACAGACAAAAGATTATTATTTTGAAGCCATAAAAAGAGATGTAGCATCTGCTTACGGCAATTTATCCTGGTTTTATTATTATTTTGACAATGATGAAACAGAAGCTATAAGAATGGCGCAACGGGGTCGCGATGAAGGAGATAGTTTTTCACTCTATATGTTAGGAACGATTCAATATGATAATGGAGAACTGTATGAGAAACAAAAGGAAATGGAGAAAGCTAATGATTATTATGAAAAAGCATGGCTGACCTTTGAAGAGAGATATGACAAACATGGTATAGGCAGCGTAGATCTTGGGAAAATATTGTTGGACTACCCAAAGAATAATGATGGAGATGGTACTATTGGTAGTACAACACTCCATTTTATTCCTAATAAATATAAGAAAAACAAGGCCGCAGATATAATTAATAAAATTAAAGGAGATTTAATAGCAGAAACACAACAAGACGATTTAATAGTAGGTCTTATAGACTTAGTCATACAAAAACTGGAGGTGGAAGCTCACCAAGGCAACATAGAAGCAATCATTTATTTACTTAGATTGAACTGCTTTAAAATATATGGAGATAGTACTCTAAATTATAACATCATTAACGATGCTCCTCAGACAGCTTCTTTTTTGGCTTTTGGTGCCAATAAGGGCGCTAATTCAGAAATGACTTTCTATTACGGGAAATCTCTTATGGATTACGAAAGATTCCCAACCTTATACAAACCGATTAAAGGGCTTTCATTGGTAGAGAATGCTGCGAACAAGAAAAACGCTGAAGCACTTAATTATCTTGTGGAAAGATATGGAAACAATGATGATGACGAGCTTTTTTTTATTCGAGCGAAAGAAGCTATAGATGAAATGGTTCTTTCTAAAGAAAATTTTAAATATATTAGTCGTATACTTTCTCATTGTATGGAAGATGACAAGTATATAATTGACATAGAGAAAATTCGCTCCTTGGTAGATGGCTATATTAGACCTAATGATGCAAGATTTTTCAAAAGTTTAGGAAACTCGTTGAATGTATTGTATCCAAATTTTGATGACAACAAGATTTTCTCAAATTTTAAGAGTTCTAGTAAAATAGAACAATGGTTGTTTTATTCAAAATATTATGCAAATGACAAAGAAGTAGATACGGATATACAAGATGATCTTATGGAGAGACTTCATAGCCTCCTTAAATTTGACGATTCTCTTATGCAAGATGATAGCAACTATAATGCAGTTATAAAAGACCTCATTCAGGCAATGATTAATTATCAAAAATCGTATACTGCTATATGTGAAAAGAAAGGCATAATGCCATTGGAATATAGCCTGCCCAAAACAGAGTATCAATTTCCATATATGCCTTCTAGTGTTTGTGCTAAAATCTCTTTCGATACCTTCAATCTCTTTTTAAACCTGCAGGATACTATACCTGAAATATACGAACCAATACTTCCAATTTTGAGAAGTGATGAACAAATGCTTAATTATGTAGAAACACTGGGCTCTGATCAAGATTTGCAGCTGTTTTTGATTGAATTGATTGAGATTAGAATAGATATTGAATCAATAATGTTAGATAATTATACTTTATACAAAAACTTTAAAGAAAATAAAAACGCAATTGTGAAGTATTTGAATGATATTCTTGTGAAATATGGGGATAAGGTAACAAGCAAAGAAACGACATATACTATTGACAATCTTCCTGATTTAGCCGAGATTACACCTACAAGAACTCTTAGTCCCAGTAATTTCTATGAAAATGCTGAAAACAAAGGTTCTTCTGGTGTTTTTAACAAGCAAGAGGAGAGCGATGAATTCGAAAGATTGCTAAATGAATTTATAAACTCATCTACAAAAGAAATCGACTCGCAGCAATAAATTTTTTATTACTTAGACAAATTTGAAATATGGATAGATGCTATGCTTTTATTTGTTATCAACATAAAGCCCAAAGGGTTGTTGATTATATTGTGAATGCCATTGAAGATGCAGGAATTAATTGTTGGTGTACTCCTCGGAACCTTGATATTGAAGAGGCAGGCAAAGAACGTGATGAAATAATTTTTAATGCAATTTCCAATGCAAGTTGTTTCATTGCAATTATTTCTGATGATGCATTGAAATCGACGTGGTGCAAATGCGAGATTGCTTTTGCAGATGAACATGAAATACCAATCATTCCTTTTGAGATAGCACCTATTACGATTATTAATGGAACATCCGCAAAGTTAGCAATAAAAAAGAGAATCGTTGCCTATGATAATCCTTCAAATAGTATTGAATTATTAATTCAAGCAATAAAAGAAATCTTATCGAGCAACAATTCTGAACTTATAGACTCCTGTCGTGGGTTGTCTAATGAAATCGGAACGAAAGGGGCTTATTCAATCATGTCGAATGAAAAAGGCGAGATATTGCTTATGTTGTCTGCGAGAGAAGGGGAGCCCGAGAGCCCACGGTTCATTTACGATGGTAGCGGAACAGCTCTCTTATATAGAAATCATGATAGTAGTGTGGCTTTTAGAGATATTGATGAAGAAGCGCGTATGCCTTTAAAAAGTGTAGCTGAAATACTTGTTATTGAAGTCTTAAACGATGACAAGGAAAGGGAATATATGGTTCCTGTTAGATTGGTCAAGAATGTAGAAGATTTGATTACGTAGTTGAAGATGTCAAAATGAGGAAAGTAATTAATACACAGAGTATTATTATAACTCGATGCAGTTCTTTTCTCAGTCTGTTTTAAAGAATCGAAACGGGTATTACTTAAAATAGAAGAAATGAAAGAAGACGATATAGAAGAAGGATTTTGGGTGTTTGTATCCCATTCCATAAAAGATTTTGAACGAGTCCGTTTGGTGAGAAATGCACTTGAAGATAGTGGATTCCGCCCTATATTATTCTACTTAAAATGTTTGGAAAATTAAAATTTGTAATATGAATCAGTGGACTATTGTAAGAATATTCGTTAGTAGTACTTTTAAAGATATGGATGTGGAGCGCGATGCTCTCCGCAACATTGTGGTGCCTCGACTCAACGAATTTTTCATCGGACAGCGTACTAACGTTCAGTTGGTTGACCTTCGCCATTCTGTGGAAACAGACCCGAAACTGACGCCTGAGGAAAGAGAAGAAAGGATTTATAGCGTCTGCATGGACGAGATAGAAGCCTGCCAGCCTTTCTTCCTCGGGCTGGTGGGCCACCGTTATGGATGGATTCCCAAGGATTTCGAAGCGACAAAAAGCGTTAAACTACCCGATGACTTTCCTTTAGAAAGCAATCAGTTGAGCGTAACGGTATGCGAGTTCCTGCATGCACTCTTTGGAAAGAATACCTCCAACCGCGCTATAGTGATGCTCCGCGACGAGAAATCGTATGCCAACCTATCGGAGAGTGAAAAGAAGAACTACATGGACGACGGAGAAAACGGTTCGTATGTAAGGACTTTTCGAGACTATCTGCTGAAACATAAACAAGAGTTGTCAGTTGACGCCCCTTATTGCCTAAATGTGTTAGAATCTGGTGGTTCGGAAATCGAAGCATGGTGCAACCATATCTATAAGAAGTTGCGGTCGCTTATTTCTCAGCATATTGGCAACCCCGAAACCTTAGCCGAGGACAACTTCATCAAGGCGCAGCGTGACTATGTGAACCGTCAGCTTGTTAAGTTTGTTGGCAGGGAGGATGTAATTGGCGAATGTATCAGGAGTATAGAAGGAAGACATGCGCTATATATCTTTGAGCCCGAACACGGTATGGGCCAAACGGCGCTCTTGTGCAAACTATATTCATTGTTGAGCGAAGACAACAGATATTTCTGTCTGTTCAATTCCCAGGAAGCGTCTGTTGATGCATCTCACTACCATCAAGTGTTCTATTACTGGAACCTTCAGATGCTCAGGTTCTTGGGGCGTGACTCCGAATACCTGAAAGCGATGAAGGACAATGCTAAGTTGCTGTTTAAGGAGTATTGCAGACTCACCCAGACCATTTTCGAGGAAAAGCATGTCAGGGTGGCAGTGTTCCAGGAGCATCCATACGACATGGACGAATTCTACAGCCTCATACAGGCATCCAACTTGTATGTCCAGACCATTCCTACAGAGCATAAGGATGCTGCTAAAATAGTGATGCCGTACGTTCTGCGCAACTTGACTGACAACGATTTCAACGCCATCACCCAAGGACTGAGAAAGGGTATCCTGCAGGATTTAAGGGCCAAGAAACAGGCCTTGAACGTGAAATGGCTCAGCATGGCCGTCAACATACTGACCAACTTGAACAAGCTGGACTATCAGGATATTAGAAGCAAAGACGATATAGGCGACAGTGAGAGGAACATCAATTTCCATCTGTGTCGCATCATTGGCGAAATGCCCGACAACTATGAAGACCTGAGCTACTACTGGATAAAAAGACTGGGAAACGTGCTGGGAAAGGACTTCGTGGCGACCTATATCGGAATGATTGGTGTCAGCAGGGGACTGACAGAAGAGGATATGGCCCAATTAACAGGCAGGGACGTTGACTGGTGTGCATATTTCAAGCATATATTGGGCGACAGCATTATCAAGGAAGATAGCAACGGCTACCTAACGCTCAAAAACGAGATTGTAGGTAAAGTCATTGAAAATTGGACCTTGGCATATCGGAAGGAGCTTTGCCAGCAACTGAACAAATATATCCAGCAACTTCCCCCCACATCGCCAACCCATCAACGCAACATCTTCATCGTGGCCATGGGGTGTGAAGACTATCAAACATGTTTGGAATACATTGCCAAGAAAGAGAACTACCAGTTTTATTGGGGACAGTCTGAAGCTATGATGGCTTTCGACCAAAAAGCGAAGTTCCACCAAGATGAATATGTCAATATGGTGTTGGAAATGGTCAACATGGCACCGCTTGAATATGATTCGTTCCATGGATTGAACCAATGGTGCTATATAGCTAAACGGAGACACGACTACACACTCTATCTCAGGACTGCCCAATTCATGATCAGCAGACTTGAAGAGGCAAAAGCCAATGGTATATTGAGCGATGACGCAGCCCTGGCTTTAGCTGAAATATACGACTCTTGTGGCTATGCCTATGTGGAACTGCCTGATGGGGAAGAATCATGGAACGAATCTAATCAGAAACAATTAAAACTATGCACCGGACATCTTAACAAGTCGTTGGAATGGAACGCAAGACTCATGTGGGCCATCTATGACAGATTTGAGGGATTTGGAAACCTTCACGAAAGATGGTTATACCTGAATGACGTTTTCGTACCCTTAGAACTTAAGGGCGTATTGTATGACAACAGCCTCAAGTTTGAGGGTTATTTCAGTCTCCTGCGGGAAGTGGCCATCTTGATGGCTCGTTTTGAAAAAGGCAGCGATCCCGGACCTTATGCCATGAAAGCCTATCAGATAGCAAAAGCATTAAAAGATAGGCAGATACAGCATCCTGACGCAGAATTCAGCAACGACGACATTATACTAGAATGGATACTTTGTGCCTGGCAGATTTACAGGCTCGCTCCATACATCAAGAGCATAAACAAAGACCAGATGAATGGGCTCGTGGAGAATGTGATTGACGAAATGAAGCAACATATTGAGAGATTCTTCTGCTTCAAGAGCTATGCTGTGGTGTATGCCCAGCTGACGGCAGAATACGCTATGGAATTAAGTCATCTTGACTCTCAATACGCGATGAACGTGATTGACGATTTGTTAAACCTCATAATAATTCGCGACACTCCTGATGATGCCATGAATTTTCCGATTAGTCAGAAAAACATCTCGTTTATGACAAGAACAGTAAGTTTCATGAAAATGGGGAATGACGTGTCTTACTCTGATATTTCCTTAGCTTGGGCATTAGTTGCAATACAATATATCAGAATGATTGCCCAAGAAGAAGTAAAATCTTCATATACTCAGTTGGGCAATGAAACGGAGACTGTCATGAGATTATCCAAAGCCCATGTTGAGAATATTTGGGATAGGCAATTAGACCCTAAACCGGTCCTGTTATCAGCCATTTACGTCAGATTGTTAGAGGAAAGCCAGAAAGGTTTCCCCGACAAGTATGTGGCATTAAAACTGTTTGATGACTATAATAAGTTGTTTAAAGAAGCGGTGGTCCACTATAGGTATATCAATTTCCCCCAGAAGGACCACGTGCAACAACTACGGGAAAAGCTGAAAGAGATTATTGCTAATCGTACTAACCTCTCTCAGGAAGAACTGGAGCAGCTCATCGACGAAGAATCATACGAAAGGATTATCCAGCGACTCTGTGGCATGGAGAAGGGCAGCTTAGAAGAATTCTATTACTTAGGATTAGCCTACCTCCGCAACAATCAGTTTGACGATGCATTAGAACTGTACCAGATGCTTTTAGGTATCAAAAACCTACCTGGTGGGTTCTATTTCTCATGCATAACAAACTATCTATTCTCACTCCTTGCTGCTAATAAAAGAAAAGCTTTTTTTCATATTTATCAACAACTTGACAGCCAAGTGCAACAAGACAGTGATATAGAGTTGTTATACCGAGCATATAGTGACAGTATAAATCGCTATGATGGAAAGATTATACTCCCCATACCATATGGATATAAATTGTAGGTCTTTAAGTAAAGAATCTTTGGAATGACATCATAAGTTATATAAATAAGAATTATAAAAAAACAATGAATATCAATGAAACAATCAACATGACTTCACAATTGGGTCCTGAAATTTGACAGGACCTTCTCGGACAAAATTTGGTGGCAGATTATTATCCTGCTTGGGATTATTTTCGTGGCACTGATTATCGGACTAGTCATCTGCTATTTCCTTACATTTGGAAAGAATCGTAGGGATGTTAATTTCTTCGAATGGGCTTTGTATCTGCTCATAGATGGCAATGCGCTTAGCAACATCTATACGGACAGCTATGCTGGTGGTGAACGCCCGTGGCTAACCCTTCTGTTTGCTATTCTCGGTTCTCTTCTTGGTATGGTCGTCTTTGGCGGCATGCTCATATCTGTGTTGTCGAATATGCTGGAGCGTCGTATTGAGAACTACCGGAAGGGCAAGAACACCTATATCAAAGAAAACCATTATGTTATTCTTGGCTATGATGAGATTGTCCCGTCTATCATCAAGCAGATATGTACCAACGAAGATGCCTATGTACTTTTACAGAGTTCAGTGCCCAGCGAGGAAATTGCCGAAAAGATTCATTCATCTATCGCTCAAGATTGCGAGAAGCGGGTTATCATCAAAAACGGACATCGTACATCTGTAAAGGATTTGGAAGAGTTGAAACTGAACCAAGCTTGTAGCATCTATATAGTCGGTGACAGGACAAAGCCCTCGCACGATGCCATGAACATTGATTGCATGGAAAAGGTTTACGCGATTCTTGAAAAGAACAAGGATAAAGGACTGCCGGAAAGTATCACAACCGTCTTTGAGGATCCAGATACCTATGCAGCATTACAAGTTACAGACCTCTTTGAAGATATCAGGAAATTGAAGGTAGAATTTATCCCTTACAATTTTTATTCTGATTGGGCAAAGCAGATGTTTGTGGATACAGACGGAATTAGATATCCGTTTATTGATGGGGATGGCATTTCTTCGAAGAGTGACAAGCATGTACATGTCGTTATTGTCGGAACCTCAAGCTTCGGTGTTACATTAGGTATCGAAGCCGCAAAATGCTCCACTTTCCGAACTTTGACGGAAAGAATAATAGAACGGAGATAACCTTTATTGACCTTAATGCTGACAATGAATTACAATTGTTTATGACTCGTACCAGACATTTCTTTGAAGTGCAAGAGCATAAATATGGAGAATTTGTCAGAGAGGGAGATAAATTGGTTTATAAAGAGGGAACGAAGCCTGCGACAGGCTTCAGTGGGGAAGATGCGAACTTCCTTGACATAGAATTCAGGTTTGTAAAAGGAGACATATATACAAAAGAAGTGCAGGCTCTCATCACCGATTGGGCATGTGATGACAAACAGATTTTAAGTCTGATATTCGCAATGCGTGATTCACGTTCTAACATGGCAATCGCTATGAATATGAACGACAAGGTTTATGAATGTGGGACAAGAATATTTATTAGGCAGAACACATCAAGCAAGTTCGTGGATAAAGTAAGAGAAAGGTCACAAACAGCCAAGGAAAAGATGGTAATTGGCAACGACGGCACACCTAAGGCTCTTATGATAAAAGGACGTTATTCCAATGTATTTCCTTTTGGTATGACGGATATTATTTTCGATATCAACAAACGGGCACAGCAGATGGCCGAGTGTATTAATTATATATACAATTATTATTATGACAATAATTATCTTGTCAATGAAAATGGCAATCCCATTCAAAGAGAGAACATGGATGATGAGGATAAGAAAAAGTTTACCCTCTCTCATCAACTCCTCCAACATGGCGAAAGCATCCTTCAGGGTATGATGAAATATAATAAAGAGGATGTCCTTGAGAATGCACACCAGTTATGGATAGGACTTAAAGTTTCAGGCCAGTGGTCTAACCTTTATAGTGCATACAATATCGGTTTCAGAGAGCGCTCTCTTAACGCTGAAGGATATATAGGCTGTAGAAATCTTTCAGCCGAAACGTTGTTGAAAATGGCAGATGTCGAGCATAATAGATGGAATGTTGAAAAGCTCTTGATGGGTTTCAGAAAGCCTCAGAAAGAAGAAGATACTTATCAGCTTGACCTTAATCTGTATAAAGAAGATCAAAGAAAAGGTATTTTCAATGGTTTCAAGAAGACAAATAATAAGAATCAGTATATTCATGGAGACATCCGTCCGTTCAACAAGCTAAATGAGATTCAAGAGATTGACAAGGAAATCATCCGTTACATTCCTTGGTTCATAGAAATGGCTAATAAAAACTCTTAACAACGACTTTCGTCATCGGAATCTTACGCGTCGCTTTCTCCATCGCCATCTCTACCAATCTTATCAAGCCGCCGCAACAAGGCACCTCCATGATAGCGACCGTCAGAGAATTGATTTTAGAATCATCAATCATCTGTATCAATTTATTAACGTATGATTCCTTGTTGACATCCAACTTAGGACAAGCTATCGCCAACTTCTTCCCTACCAACAATTCAGAATACAATTTCGGATTAGCGTACGCCACGCAGTCTGCTACCAACAAGAGGTCGGCATTATTGAACACACCAGACTGCGGATTGATGAGATGCAACTGCACAGGCCAATTTATTGACGCCGACATAGGTTTAAACGCCGACATCTGAGATACGGGAATTACATTTTGAGGCTGCGGTTGAGTCAAAGCAGGCACAGGAATGTCATTATCCTTAAGATATTGTATTCCTTGTTGAAGCAGATTCATCTCACCATGATTTTTAAGATGTTGAAGATGTGCTTCCAACACTTTATCACCTTTAGGAATTATCCTTTTTATCACTGCGATCTCATCGTAAGCCTCCACTTCTTTCTCCTCGACAGAGATAGCGTTCATCGGGCAGTCGCCAATACAAGCGCCGAGACCGTCGCAATATAACTCACTGATAAGACGAGCTTTACCATCTATAATCTGTAATGCGCCCTCGTGACACCCCTTAGCACACAAGCCACAGCCATTACATAACTCCTCATTTATTTTGATAATGTTTCTCTTTACTTTCATACTATTAATATTTTCTCTTACAAAGATAAATTAAGTTTTGGTAATGAGAAGTGAGATTTTAAAAAAAATGTTGTGGTAAAGAGTTTAAATATTGTATCTTTGACAGATTGAATACAACAGTAAACGGCAACACTTATGTGGAGCTATAGTTGTGAAAACATTTAAAGCGGGGTCAAAAGCCTCGCTTTCTTCATATACACACAAAAAAATTCCGAGAAAATCTCTTTCCCCGGAATTGTTAATTGTTAATTGCTAATTCATTAGACGTGTCAACAACCTATTTTTTATGTTTTTAGGTGTTGTCGACGCGTCTCTACGAAATTTGTATTTTAACTCAATCCTTCGATGTTGCCGTTGACGATGTCGATATTACGTGCATGCGGGTCCTTAGGCAATCCTGGCATTCGCATGATGTCGCCCATGATGACAACGATCATCTCCGCTCCATTGTTGATAATTATATCACGTACGTTAAGGTCGAAGTCTTTCGCGACGCCGTAGGCTTTAGGATCTGCCGAGAACGAGTATTGCGTCTTGGCAATACAGATTGGATAGTGTGAGATTCCCAACGACTCAATCTGTTTGATTTTCTTGAGTGCAATAATCGAGTATGCGATGTCTTTGGCGCCATATATCTGCTTAGCCACCTTATCAATCTTTGTACGTACTGAATCTTCGTTGTCATAGATAAACTTAAGCGGTTCTGATGGTGCATTTTCTATTGTATCCACGACGAGTCTTGCAAGTTCTTCAGCTCCTTTACCGCCATCGGCGAAGACGCTGTTCATACAGAACCCCACTCCTATCTCGCGACAATGTTCCGCTACCAATGCAATCTCTTCGTCGGTGTCGCTCTCGAACTTATTGAATGTCACGATGACATTCTGACCGAAGCGTCTTATGTTCTCTATGTGTTTGTCTAAATTCTGGAGACCGTTCTTCAATCCTTCGATATTTTGTTCCTTGATTTTGTCTTCCGGAACACCGCCGTGAAGTTTCAAGCTCTGCGCTGTAGCAATGATGACTGTAAGCTTTGGCGAGAGTCCTGCCTTACGACATTTGATATCGTAGAATTTCTCCGCTCCGAGGTCGGCACCGAAACCGGCTTCTGTGATTACATAGTCACCGTAGCTGAGCGCCATTTTCGTGGCTACGAGAGAGTTACAGCCGTGCGCGATGTTAGCGAAAGGACCGCCATGGACGATAGCTGGCGTATTTTCTGTTGTCTGTACGAGGTTTGGTTGTATAGCATCTTTCAAAAGCACAGTGATTGCGCCTGCGATACCGAGGTCATTAACCGTCAGAGGTTTGTCTTCGTATGTGTATCCTAAGAGGATGTTACCTACGCGACGTTTGAGGTCGTCAAGGTCAGTAGCGAGACACAAAATCGCCATTATCTCTGATGCCGGAGTGATGTCGAAGCCACTTTCTGCAGGAAGTCCGTTGGCAGAGCCGCCGAGACCTGTGACAATGTTGCGCAGACTTCTGTCATTGACGTCGAGCACGCGTTTCCATTTAACTTCTTTAAGGGCAAGACCTGTCTTCCTATTATGATAGATGTAGTTGTCTAACAGCGCTGTAATCATGTTGTGCGCTGATGTTATTGCGTGGAAGTCGCCTGTGAAGTGAAGGTTGATATTCTCCATAGGCAGAACCTGCGAGTAGCCACCACCTGCAGCACCACCTTTCATACCGAAACATGGACCGAGCGACGGCTCACGAAGCGCGACGATTGCCTTCTTGCCAATTTTGTTAAGACCCAACGAGAGTCCGATAGAAACCGTTGTCTTACCGATACCTGCCTTTGTAGGAGTGATAGCCGTGACAAGGATAAGGTTGCTTTTCTTTACCTTCTCTTCATCGATGAGAGAGAGCGGAAGTTTGGCAATATATTTACCATAATTGTTTATTTCATCTGAAGGTATTCCGATGTTGTTAGCAATATCCTCGATTTTTTTAAGAGAGGTTTCTCTTGCTATTTCAATGTCTGTTTTCATATTCAAAATGTTATAAGTTGTTTTTAAATATAATTTATTTAGTATGTTGGTTTAGCAAAGATACGAAAAAATTAGGAATCAGGAGTTAGGAATGAGGGATTATTTTAGAGTCAGCAGAATATCCCGTAGAGTCACACGGACGTGTGTCTTAAAATTGAGAGTTGAAAGTTGAAAAATTGTTAATTTCTTAACTTTAGGTCTAATGATTACCATTTAGGTGTTATTCCGACAAATATCTCAAAGTTGATACCTGGCATCGGTCGCGACAATACCGAAAGATATTCTTCGTTAAAAAGATTGTTGACTGCTCCTTTGAACGACACATCAGCCCATTTGAACGAGATTTCTTTTTCCAAAGCTATGTTGCTCATAAAATATTGCGGCAACTTTCCTGTGAGTGTGATATCGTTCGACGACATTGTATATCTCTCTGAATAATAACACCATTTATAGAGAAACGACCAAGTGCGCCACGATAATCGTCCTGTCACCGATGAAGAATATTCTGGTACGTAAGGAAGTTGTTTTCCCACCGACTGATCGGCTGGAGAACGTGGTTCGCCTTCGTTGATTGAAGGTGTCCATGAGAGAGTGCCGTCAAGTTGCAGTTTCCAGCCTTTCGACAAAACTATATCCAAATCGCCTTTCAATTCAATGCCATACGCATGAACATCTTTGATATTGTCGGGAGAGAAAAATCCTTTGGTTGTTGGCAGCCATATTATCCAGTCGCTGATATACGACTCGAACCAAGTAGCCGAGCCACTGAGAGAATATATTTCATTTTTTCCTATAGCAAAAGAAAGTCCCGCGTCGTAAGTCCAGCCACTCTCCGACTTCAAATCGGGATTTCCTCCAGGTATAAAATACAGGTCGTTGAGAGAAGGGAAACGATAGTTACGTGAGACGGAAGCCTTAGCCACCACATCGCCTTTTTTAGAGATGACACCGTCGATGAATAAAGCAGGAATAATTGGAGTCCATTCGTTGCCGAACATCTCTTCTCTAATGACTACCGACATTCCGAGACGGTCAACAGGACGCCATTTGATAGATGCAGAATTGGTCAGTTCAATACGCGCTTTATGATAACCTACCGTTCCTTCGTTTCCATCTTGAAGCATGACGCTTTTGTCACGACTCTCCACAAAATGCTGATGCGCCGCGATATTAACAGTAAAAAGCCATTTCTTACCGATATAATATTCACCTTCCGCTTGTCCGTAAAACGTATTTATCTTACTCCTCGACTGCGTCATGTGAGCCATGATTCCATTTCCAAGGTCGCGTTTGTAGTCGTATGCCATCCAGGTGTAGATGTATCCCGCTTTTGTTCCTAATTTCCAGTTCTCTTTGATATGGTCCCACGACATCACCGAACGGAAGGTGTTTTCTCGTTGACGGTTATCAAAATCTGTATCATCACCATAATCGACGGTGAGCATCGCGAGTTCTCTGTTGGAATTTATATACCAAGCGTTAAAGCCTAACTTATCACCTTTCTTTGTGTTATAATATGCTTCCTGCAAGAAATGAAAATCCTTGAAAGCACCGCTACGATTTCTTTCGATAGGATAATATTGACCGATGATATTCATATTCTCATCATAGATATTTTCCTTCTTATCATGATTACGATATTTATAATCATTAGGCGAAGAAGAATATACCACGCGTGTCGATGTCTGCCAATGTTCATTGCCGTATGTTATCCTAAGAAATTCGTCAAAAGTCTTGAATGAGCCAATGCCTTGAACATATTGCAATCCGAAGCCGTCGGCTTGTGCTGGTTTTGTTGACAATTTCACAGAACCGCCGAGACCACCTCCAGTCTCGTTCACCGACGAAGTGCCGTGCAGCAACATCGCATCATCAACAAAATATGAAGGAATCATCGAGAAATCGGTCATGCCGAGCATAGGATTGTTAATCTTCATTCCGTTCCACGACACCTGCGTATGCGATGCTGAAGTTCCTCGGAATGCCACCGTCGATAACGTGGCACGTCCGTAGTTTTTCACATAGATGGAAGAATTGAAAGTAAGTATGTCGGCAACAGAAAGAGCTATGTTTTCTTTAAGAACAACAGAGTCCATTTTGGTTTGTTGCACGCCAATTTCCTTTATAGGACGCT
Source organism: Lentimicrobiaceae bacterium (assembly GCA_015061315.1). Classification (GTDB taxonomy): domain Bacteria; phylum Bacteroidota; class Bacteroidia; order Bacteroidales; family F082; genus Limimorpha. Next base: position 23,022 of record SUWV01000022.1, on the reverse strand, counting down.
CAGCATAAATAGATACTTCTGGTAAGTTGAGATACCATTTTATATCATCATCAACTTCCTGAGCCATCGTGACAAACGGCAATAAAATCAATAAAAAAAGATATAACTTCTTCATTTTAATCATTTCTATTTCCAACAAAAAGCACCTGGAATAATACCTACATAAAATTCATCGATTAGTTTGCCGTCTTTTGAATAACGATAAATCATTCCCTGTTGAACATAGTCGATGGCATCAGCAACATAGACATCACCGGAGCGAGGGCATACGGTAAGTCCGTAATATATTGTTCCGCTGTACGGAATGAAAGGGCGCACAGGAACACGATCAGCAGTCACGTCCATTTCCCAGATGTCGTCATTAATCCAATAGAGCTTGTCTTTAGTTCCGTTGAGCTGTACCTCGGAAGGAGCGTCGCCAAACTTAAACTCAAATTGTTTCTCTATCGAAAATGTCTCTGCGTCTATACGATAAAGAGAAGGAGCCTCGTGACCGTAAGGAGAGCCTTCGTAGCCTCCGTCTGTCACCGTCCATAATTTATTATTACAGTCCATCACAATAGATGTAGGCTGTATTCCTACGACAAGTTCATCAACGACTTCATCAGTCTCGCTGTCAATCTTCAGGATTCTATTTTGATACGACCAACAGTTCACATAGACGTATTTTCCATACTGCACCATCTGTTCCGTCGAGCCGCTTTCCATTGTCATATTCGGGACATCAATATAACCTGTAATTTCGTAACGTTTAGGATTGACGATAAAGATACGATTGTCCCAAATCTGCGTGACGTACGCCTTCTCGTCAGAGACGAAATGTATGTAACGCGGCGAGGTGAGATTTGTAATACGACCGACTTCTTTGAAAGTATTGATGTCTATTGCAAAAATCACATGTGAGTTATTGACGACAACCCAACCGATACTATCTCTGATTATCATCGACTGTGCTACATCGCCGAGTTTCATCGCATTAGCTCGATAAAACACCTCATTCTCCACGACTTTCGTCTCCGGATTATAATAAGACAAGGTAGCGTTACCATATTGGAAGTTACCTTCGTTACATATAAACAAACCGTCACCTGATGCTGAAGTGTCGAAAGTCTCTTCAAGACCGTAATCCCATTTCATGCAGGATATTAGTGACAAAAGACTAATGACTAATGACAAAAGTATTTTGGATAATGACTTTAGTCTTTCGACTTTAGACTTTAGACTTTTAAACATAACTCATCGTTTTAAAGAATAATCATAAAAACCGCATACTTCGGTGGAGAGTTCTCCGAGCCAGCCGCTCTTGCTGTTGACAGCGCATTGTACCTTCACGAAATCGATGTGCGATAAGTTGATAGGATTTCCTTCAAAATCAATGGCGTTAGATATTCTGAAAAGGTTTGCCTTGTTTTCAGAATTAAAATCAGAAGGACTGAAGTTGTCGGCATAACCCCAATCGTAATGAGGCTGTATCCAATAAGAGCCATTGCCAGATTGGTCATAGTTACGAGCTTCGAGGCGAGTTCCCGTCAAGGTATAAGAATCCATTCCAATCCAAAGCGGATAATAATAATCCTGATTGTGGTATTGCGCGAGATAATCTATCTCTCCGCTGTTGCCATAATTGTCGGTCCATTGCACCGGCATTCCAATTCCAGAAGGACGATAATATGTCACGGCATAATCTCTGTAAGTCTCAAACTTTCCTGTCTCAGAGCCAGCGAGTTCGTACCAAGTGTCGTCAGGATAACCATTGCCGTTCTCGTCTTGCATCACCCATACGATGCCAGGTTCAGAAGAACCGTCGAAGGCATTGCCTACAACGCCGAGATTGTAAGAACGATTATTGTCGATGCTATGGTCGAAGCCGACGACCAAATAACCTCCGAATCCACCTAATGAAATCCACTTACCTTCGGACAGACGACCTTCTGCGTATGTTATAGCAGCCTCTGGATTTGTATGATAAGCATCGAAGCCTCCAGTTTTCAACTCGTTGATAAATTGTCCTGGTGCAGGAGTGTATTCAAAAACTTTATTCCAATCAGCTTGAGAAGCTCCGTTTTTAGGACGATAGAAATCTTTCTCTCCATAAACCGTAACGACAAAAGTACGCGTCATGCTTATCTGATTGTCATCGTCTGAAGTCGTAGCAACAGCATTTATATGATATGATCCAGCTTCATCAGCAAGAAAAACAAAGTATGAATCGGAACCTGTAAGTTCGTCTATTTCTTCGACATTCCAAGAATAATCTACGTTATGTTCGTAGGAAGGCAATGGTTTTATGACAAGTTTTCTTCCCACTACAGTGTGATAAGCGTACTTCTCAAACTCCCATGTAAAAGGAATATCATCAGCGTTAAGCACCTCCACTTCAACCATATCGCTGTGAGATCCGTCATCATTTTTGGCAGTCGCCTTGACGATATAGTTTCCGATTTCTTTAGCTACGAATGTGTAATTATGTTCATTACTTACAATTACGTCATTCACCGTCCATGCGAACTTAGCAGGAAGAAAGGTCTCACGCACCGTAGCGTTAAGAAGCACTTCCGCGCCAACAGTGACGGTCACCTTCTTATTACCCGCAATGCTCACTGTTGGTATCTCAAGTTCAACCACATCGATGCGAATCTCTTCCTCATCACTGCCATATTCCGTAGTGACTTTCAAAGTGATAAAATATTCACCGACTTCTTGTTGAGAGAAAGACAAGGATGGCGAGATGCCTAGCACCTCACCTTCCATTGTCCAACAATATGTTGCTTTCTCAGCATGTTCATAACTAGGCTTCACGACTATCTCTCGTCCGTATTTGACGGTATAAATACCAGTTTCATTGTCGAGGATAATTTTAGGAGCGAAGAACTCCTCGTTAATATTACATGCAGTGAGAGCAACACAAGATATGAGTATCAATAATTTTTCAAAAATTCTTTTCATCTTGATTATTTGAAGACTTTTTCACCTTGGAATTGAACTGCGACATCGTCGTAAGCGAAGTATGCAGGTTGTGAGAAGCCATAGCCGTTGTCGTTTGTACCGGCCATATTAAACTCTACCCTCCATACTTTACCGAGTGATGTCAAGTCCCATTTGGTCCATTCTTTAACGATGCCATCTGGGCCATCAACGAGATAGAATATTGATTCTGAAACTTGTTCGTCGTCAGCGTTAAAGCCTTTAGCTATAACCCAAGTTTTATCGTTTGCGCCAACAGGATCGGTCAAGCCGTTACCATTGATATAACAGTTTAAAGCATAAGTAGAATTATTCACATAAATGTGGTCGATAACACGTTCTTCACCATCTCCAAACATAAATGAAGGAAGCTCTTCTGTGTAGTTGTAGCCTGAATCATCGGCATAACCGAAGTGCATGCAGAAGTTAGCAGATCCGTTATGACCGCCGGCGCCTTCCTCGCCATAGACGGTAAGCTGACTATTATAGTCGCCGTATGTCTCATAATCGGTATTAGCGTAATTTGATACAGCATGACCGCCACCCCAGTAAGCGTATGAGTTATAGTTGTAAGGGAATGCGTGGAGAAGCTCAGTATTATTTTCATCGTACCAATAATAAGGTTCGCTGCCGCTCATGTCGTAGATAAGACTACTCATATATTGGTCTTCTGCGATGAGGTCGCTCCATGTGCTGATGTATGCGCCGCAGTAGCTCAATTCGTATGGAGAGAACTTAGCGTCAGCGTCTTCAAACGTCAGAGTACGAAGTTCCATTTCTTGAATCCATTCACCTGCCATAACATTGACTTTCACTATTGCCATCTTACCAGCTTCAGATACGACAGTGATAGCGATTTTGCCTTCTTTGTCGAAGTGACACATATCTTTAGCAGGAGCTGTTATTGAGAGTGTGTTGTCGCTGTAATCAGCGTGCCATCCTTCAGGAACATTGATAAGATATTCATTGATATTTTCTGCCTCTACTTCATAAGTGACGCTTGTAGCATATTCAAGCTGTACGAGTTCAGGAGCATTTACGATGACGAACATTGGAGCAGAACCGTCGTAACGAGCGAGGAGAATTACACTGCCGTCAGCCATAGTCACGATGACGTAATCAGGGTTTGAAGCATCAACATTTTGGAAGAAAGAGTCACCATCACTACCTTGAGCCTTAACGCCTGTAGATGTCCATGTGAGACCGCCGTCTGTTGACACTTCCCATTCGTAAGTCTCAGGGTTGATACGAATTTGAGGAGCGAGACCACTATCACCGCTACTGCCGTCAAAGCCGTTAGCACGTACCTTTGCACCATCGACAATAATCCATTCGCCGTCGAGAGTCCAGTAATAGTTGCCGTCAACATCTTTCTTGATAGAGATTTGAGGAGTTGAACCATTGGTTCCATTTGTTCCGTTGGTTCCATTTGTTCCGTCTTGACCTTCAGCGATAACGCCTGTAGGTTCCCATGTATTACCACCGTCGACAGAGATTTCCCATTCTTTAGTGTCTGGATTGATACGGACTTGAGGGGTAATAGCATCTTGGCCGTTTGTGCCGTTAATGCCGTCGATACCGTCTTTGCCGTTGGCGCGAACTCTCTCGCCATCTACGATGAGCCATTCGCCGTCAAGAGTCCAGTAATAGTTGCCGTCAATATCTTGTCTCACTGAAATAACCGGAGCATTAACGCCATCTTGACCATTAGAAATAACAGCATTTGTACCATCAGAAAATTGAATGATATAACCGTCTGATGTAGTGATAACATCCGTTACATAAAGGTTGTTCTGCAAAGCATTCACGATGTTTTGCAAAGCAGCAATGTCGGCATTTGTTTTTTTAGCGATTTCTTCGAGCGCAGTTACGCGTTCATCCAATTCTTCAATTTGTTGTCTAATTCTTCTGTTACAATTGGTCATTGATACACAGACCAACGCAAGCATCAAAAGAGTAAAAATCTTTTTCATGACTGTTAATTTTAATGTTTATTAATAAATTGTTTAGGTTCATATCTAATAATAGCATCAGCAATAACACTCTTGACATTTTCAATGGAGAGTTCGTTGATGTATATTATTTCTTTAGCAAGTATGTTCAGTTGATAGTATTTACTCGTTGACGGCATTTTTTTCAGAGAGCCGACGAATTTTGAGATAGGGATACGCTTGGAATTCGTAGGATTGGATTTGTCAATAATTGTAATCCAAGCGAAATTAATAGGACATGATTCAAGCATGCCATATATAGGATTTGCTTGAGTGCGCAGGATTTTGAAGAATTTCCACAAATTTCTCTTGAGAATACGATTCTCCTGAGTGTGGCTATAATTCTGGATTGCATCCATTGTCATAAGGGTTATATCACGATTAACGAATACGACTTTAACTGCTTAACTATAAGCGACTAAGACACGACATTAGCATATAGCGCAAAGCGCACGCTGAACGTCATAATGTTGGCTAATAATGTTAGCAATTAAAAAATCAGTTGATTTCGACCCGTATTCCAGCAGGCGGAGATCCTTTGAAGCAAAAGGCAGGTCTTCTGACTTATCCAATTTGCCGCGCCTTCCCGAACTTAATCAGTGGCAAAGAATGCGACAAACGAACTCATAAAGAGTTGGACTTACAGCAACTGGAATTGTCCCGGATTCACACCGGATTCCCTTTTCACCCCTCGTAACGCAACGGTTCGTAAGGGCTCCTTATGCGCTTGCAAAGATAGGAAAAAAATTGAAAGTTGAGAATTGAAAATAAAAAAATTCCGAGAAAATCTCTTTTCCCGGAATTGTTAATTGTTAATTGTTAATTCAAAAGTTGTCGACGCATCTCTACATTATTATTTCTCAATTCACTCGTTGTCTTGTAGTCTCGTTGTCTTGTTGACTCAAGAAACCTGCGACACGTTTGTGTGAGTTGTGCAGATATTGGTTATAATCCAAATCGTTGACATCTTGTTCTTTCTCCAATGCCAAATCCAAGACTTCCATCATGGAGTTCACGAAGTGGAAATTCAAGCCTTTTACGTAATCTTCTTTAATGTCGGAGAAATCGCGTTTGTTTTCTACTGACAAGATGACATCAGTGACGTCGTTACGTTTCGCTGCGAGCATCTTCTCCTGTATTCCGCCGACTGGCAACACTCTGCCTCTCAACGTAATCTCACCTGTCATAGCAAGCTGGTCTTTGACTTTTCTCTGAGTAAATGCCGATGTCAATGCTGTCAGCATAGTGATACCTGCCGAAGGTCCGTCTTTTGGTGTGGCTCCTTCTGGCACGTGGATATGTACGTTCCATTCGTCAAAGACTGCTGGATTTATATCCAACTGTGAGGAATGTGACTTGATATATTCATATGCTATCGTCGCCGACTCTTTCATCACCTCGCCGAGATTTCCTGTGAGATGCAAGGCGCCATGCCCGCGACTCAAACTCACCTCGATAGAAAGTATCTCCCCGCCCACAGGCGTCCATGCCAAGCCGATGGCAACACCAGGTGTAGTATGTTTCACCTCATCGCCGTCGTGGAACATACCAACGCCGAGCGTGTCTTTCAAATCTTTCTCAGTGACTTTCTTGTCGTATTCATCGCCCATCACGATGTTCTTTGCCTTACGGCGAATGACGCTCGCAATCTGACGTTCAAGGTTACGGACTCCCGCTTCACGAGTGTAATCGTCGATTACTCTCATCACCATATCTTTAGAGAAAGTCACGTCTTTTGATGTAAGTCCGTGTTCTTTCAGCTGCTTAGGAATGAGGTGACGTTTTGCAATCTCGAACTTCTCTTCACGAAGATAACCGCTCAAGTCGATGATTTCCATTCTGTCGCGCAAGGCTGGATGAATTGTCGACAAGTTATTAGCTGTAGCGATGAACAGGATTTTCGACAAGTCGTAATCCATTTCAAGGAAGTTGTCGGAGAACGCCATATTTTGTTCTGGGTCGAGAACCTCCAACAAGGCTGCTTGCGGATCGCCATTCACGTTGTTACCGCTCACTTTATCAATCTCATCGAGCACGAAAACAGGATTCGACGATTTTGCTTTTCTGAGACTTTGTATGATACGACCTGGCATCGCGCCGATGTAAGTCTTACGATGACCACGCAACTCCGATTCGTCGCGCACGCCGCCGAGCGACATCCTTATATATTTACGACCGAGAGCTTTAGCGATTGATTTACCGAGCGATGTCTTACCAACACCAGGAGGACCGACGAGACATAAAATCGGTGACTTCATATCGTTTTTAAGTTTCAATACCGCAAGATATTCTACGATACGGTCTTTTATCTTTTCAAGACCGAAATGGTCTTTATCCAAAACTTTCTGAGCGTGCTTGAGGTCGAAGTTATCTTTGGTATATTCATTCCAAGGAAGCTCGACAATATATTCAAGGTAGTTATGTTGTATTCCGTATTCAGCCACCTGCGGATTCATACGTTGCAGTTTCTGGAGTTCCTTTTCAAAGGTCTCCTTAACTTCCTTCGACCATTTTTTCTTAGCAGCTTTCTCTTTAAGAACCTTGATGTCTATTTCGTTAGGCGTTCCGCCGAGTTCCTCTTGGATAGTACGAAGCTGTTGGTTAAGAAGATATTCGCGTTGTTGCTTATCCATATCCATCTTCACCTTGCTCTGAATCTGATGTTTCAGTTCAATCATCTGAACTTCGTTCGACAGTATAGAAAGTAATTCCGTTGCGAATTTAGTGATGTCGTTTATCTCAAGAAGTCGTTGCTTCTCTTCCATCGACTGAACGAGGTTACTTGCTATGAAGTTCACCATAAACCAAGGGCTGTCGATATTTTTAAGAGCGAATGTTGCTTCGAAAGGAAGCGTTCCAGATTTTTGCGTTATCTGCATCGCCATATCTTTGATAGACTGTATCAAAGCCTTGAACTGGCGGTCGCGAGGAATGACGAGGCCTTCGCCATAAGCAGCGACTTTACCTTTTAAATAAGGTTCAGTCTGTGTTATCTCTTGCAGTTGGAATCTACGTTTACCTTGTATAATTACTGTGGTGTTACCGTCAGGCATCTGCAAAGTCTTCATCACCATTGCAATTGTTCCTATTTCGTGAAGGTCATTTTGGCTTGGGTCTTCAACGGAAGCGTCTTTCTGAGCCACAACGCCTATTGGGATATGACGTTTATAAGCTTCCTTTATTAACCTTATGGACTTATCGCGACCCACTGTGATTGGTATCACCACACCAGGGAAAAGCACTGCATTACGCAGTGTCATGATTGGCACTTCTTCCGGAATCTCCTCTTCGCTAATACGTTTTTCATCTTCCGGTGTCAGAAGTGGAATATATTCAGTGTCAGTTTCTACTATATCTGTCAGGAATAAATCGTGATTTATTTGGTTGTCCATTATTATATTGTATTTTAAGATTACATTCGCGCGTTCGTCAATAATTGTGCCAAAAGAATTGACAATTTACAATTAACAATTTACAATTGACGGTTGGAGGTTTTCAGTTTTTCAGATTTTCAAGTTCAAAAAAAAGGCTGTCAGTTTTGACAGCCTCATTTTTTTATTTGTTAGCGTTTCTTGCTTCTTGGAATTTTTTGTACTTGCTGTTGAATTTATCAACACGACCAGCTGTGTCAACGAGTTTCATCTTACCTGTGTAGAATGGGTGTGATGTGTTAGAGATTTCTAATTTTACTAATGGATACTCGTTGCCGTCTTCCCATACGATAGTATCTTTTGTGTTGATTGTTGAACGTGACATGAAAGCGTGATCATTTGACATGTCTTTAAAAACAACAAGACGATAATTTTTTGGATGAATGTCTTTTTTCATTGCTATATTTTTTTGCTTATTTTTACTCGATTTTGAGTGGCAAAGATACTAATTTTATTCAAACGATAATAACTTTTTAAAAACTTTTTTTTCATTTTTTCATCAAGCTAAATATCAATAGTTTAAGTCAAAACAAATATTATTTATTTTCGTATAAAAAACGTTTAAGTCGTCAAAACAATTCATAAAGAAAAAATAAATATCTCAAAGGGAGGCACAAAAACGAAAAGAAGAAAAGATGAGTCGTTGGATGTTCATGGTTAAAAATTAGCGTCCTAATATTAATAATGTATCGGGCGTTATAGGAGTAAAAAAATAAAACTAAATATTTTTCAAAAAAGTTTTGTTTATCATTTTTATTTGTTACCTTTGCCACGAAGAAAACAATTTTAAATCATTAATAAATTTAATACATAAAGAGATGAAACACAACTTTAACGCTGGACCATGTGTCCTTCCAAGAGAAGCTGTTGAAGCAGCTATTGAAGCAATCCGTGACTTTGACAACACAGGTATCGGTATTCTTGAAATTTCACACCGTACTCCAGGTTGGGAACGCGTAATGGCAGAAACACGTCAATTATGGCGCGAACTTTTGAACATCCCTGAAAACTACGAAGTTTTATTCTTAGGTGGTGGTGCTTCTACACAATTCTTCAATGTTCCTGCAAACCTTTTAGAAAAGAAAGCAGCATATCTTCAAACAGGTGTTTGGGCAAAGAAAGCTGCCAAAGAAGCTAAATTCTATGGTGATGTAGAAGTTGTTGCTTCATCAGAAGACAAGACATATTCTTACATTCCTAAAGATTATGTAATCCCAACAGACGCTGACTATTTCCATATCACAACAAACAACACAATCTACGGTACAGAAATCCGTTACGATATGGATTGTCCTATCGACTTAGTAGCCGACATGTCATCAGACATCATGAGCCGTCCAGTTGACGTAAGCAAATATGCTTTGATTTATGGTGGTGCTCAAAAGAACGTAGGTCCTGCTGGCGTAACATTCGTCATCATCCGTCGTGACCTCCTCGGCAAATTAGAAGGCAAACGTAAGCTCCAAACAATGGTTGACTACCGCACACACGCTGCAGAAGAAGACAAGAACATCTCTATGTTCAACACACCTCCAGTATTCCCTATCTACGTAATGTATCAAACATTAAAATGGGTTAAGAAACTCGGCGGTGTCGAAGCAATGAACAAAATCAACGTTGAAAAAGCAGAGCTTCTCTACAACGAAATCGACCGTAACCCATTATTCGTTGGTACAGCAGCTAAGGAAGACCGTTCTATCATGAACGTATGTTTCGTAATGGCTCCAGGTCACGAAGACAAAGAAAAAGCATTCATGGAATTTGCTAAAGAACGCGGCATGGTAGGTATCAAAGGTCACCGTTCAGTAGGTGGTTTCCGTGCTTCTATCTACAACGCTTGCCCAGTAGAGTCAGTTAAAGCTCTCGTACAATGCATGCAAGACTTTGAAGCTGCTAACAAATAATATTTCATAACATAAACATAAAAACAAAAAAATCAAGAAATGAAAGTATTAGTTGCAACAGAAAAACCTTTCTCAAAGGCAGCCGTTGACGGCATCAGAACAATCGTTGAAGAAGCTGGTTACGAATTAGCTCTCTTAGAAAAATACACTGACGTACAACAATTCTACGATGCAGTAGCAGACGCTGACGCTCTCATCGTTCGTTCTGACAAAGTCACTAAAGAAGTCATCGACCACGCTAACAACCTTAAGATCGTTGTCCGCGCTGGTGCAGGTTTCGACAACTTAGACTTAGCAGCATGTACAGCAAAGAATATCGTAGCTATGAACACTCCAGGTCAAAACTCAAACGCTGTTGCTGAATTAGCAATCGGTATGATGATCTACATGGCACGTAACACTTTCAAACCAGGTACAGGTTGCGAATTAAGCGGCAAGAGAGTAGGTATCCACGCTTACGGTAACGTAGGTCGCTTGGTAGCTGCTAAAGCTAAAGCTCTCGGCATGGAAGTATGGGCATTCGACCCATTCGTACCAACAGAAAAGATGGAAGCTGAAGGCGTACACGTTCCAGCAACATTGGAAGAACTCTACGCTAACTGCGATTACATCTCATTACATATCCCAGCAAACGAAAAGACAAAAGGTTCTATCAACTACGAACTTCTTTCAAAAATGCCTAAAGGCGGCTGCTTAGTCAACACAGCTCGTAAAGAAGTCATAGATGAAGCTGGCATGGAACAACTCCTCGCCGACCGAGCTGACCTTAAATATGTAACAGACATCGCTCCAGCAAACCAAGCAGTATTAGCAGAAAAATTCACTACACGTTTCTTTGCAACACCTAAGAAACAAGGCGCTGAAACAGCAGAAGCTAACATGAACGCTGGTTTAGCAGCAGCACGCCAAATCGTCGGTTTCATTGAAAAAGGCGAAACTAAATTCAAAGTAAACTAATATCATCAGCTAAAAGGTTCATCTCGTGAAATGACGCGAGATGAACCTTTTTTTATAAACAAACACCTAACTACTCTATGGTTCCAGAAGATAATAAACCCACTACCTTTTTCAGATTCGAAGACCTCCGCGTCTACAACAAAGCAATAGGCTTCATAACATTATTAACAAAGTCAAGCGCTTTAGCAACTAACGAAATTGAAAATCATTACTACAAAAGATTTTTAGAAGAAGCAACACTATTGGCATTCAATATCGCCGAAGGTTCATCTAAAAACAAACCATCTTTCATTGCTCAACTGAAATCCGCTAAGACCAACATACGCAAATGCGTTGTCTTCTGCACAATAGGAAGAGAGAATGAATTCATCAACGAAGAACAAGAAGAAGCAATTCGCACACAGTTGATGGAATTAACCAAGATGATAGGTGCTCTTATCATCTCCTTACAAAGAAGTGTCAACATCGAACATTATGAACATCACTATCATGAAAATCACGATAGCGGTGCTAACTTCGATGAAGAAATGATATGGTAAAAAACCAAATATTAATCTTAAAAATCAAACAAAAATGTCAGTAATTAAACCATTCAAAGGATACCGTCCTCCAGTAGACATCGTCGAGAAATTAGCTTCAAGACCATACGACGTTTTAAATTCAGAGGAAGCTCGCGTAGAATGCGAAGGTAATCCATATAGCCTCTTACACGTAACAAAAGCTGAAATCGACCTCGCTCCAGGTACAAAAGACAGCGACCTCACAACATACATCAAAGTTGTCGAGAACTTCAACGCTTTCAAAGACTATGGCTGGTTGGTTCAAGATAAAGAAGAAAAATTATACATCTACGCTCAAAGCATGAACCCAACAGATGCTGACGCTCATTGGCAATATGGTATCGTGGCTTGCGCATGGAGCGAAGACTATGTAAACCAAGTCATCAAGAAACACGAGCTCACTCGTAAAGATAAGGAAGAAGACCGCATGAAACACGTCCGCATCACCAATGCTAACGTTGAACCTGTTTTCTTCGCTTATCCAGCTGTCGCTGAGATCGACGCTATCGTAAGCAATATCACAAAAGAAGCTCCTATCTACGACTTCATCGCTAAAGAAGATAACTTCGGTCACCGTTTCTGGGTCATCGACGACAAAGCTACCATCGACAGATTAGTTGAACTCTTCGCTACAGAAGTACCTTCAATGTATATCGCCGACGGTCACCACAGAAGCGCAGCAGCTGCTCTCGTAGGTCAAGAGAAAAAAGAAAATAACCCTAACCATAAAGGCACTGAAGAATACAACTTCTTCATGACAGTTATTTTCCCTGACAACCAACTTAAAATCATCGACTACAACCGCGTAGTTAAAGATTTGAACGGTCTCTCAAAAGAAGAATTCCTCAACGCTTTGACAGAATCATTCGATGTTGAAGATATGGGAACAGAGATCTACAAACCTGCTAAGTTACACGAATTCAGCACATATTTGGATGGTCACTGGTATAAGCTCAACGCTAAAGCCGGCACATTCAACGATGAAGACCCAATCGGTGTTCTCGATGTGACAATCTTATCAAACTTAGTCTTAGACAAGATTTTAGGCATTAAAGACTTACGTACCGACAAACGTATCGACTTCGTTGGTGGTATCCGTGGTCTCGGCGAATTGAAACGCCGCGTTGATAATGGCGAGATGAAAGTAGCTTTCGCTTTACATCCAGTAACAATGAAGCAAATCATCGACATCGCCGACAGTGGCAATATCATGCCTCCTAAGACAACATGGTTCGAACCTAAACTCCGTTCAGGTCTCGTAATTCACACCTTAGAATAAGACTACGAGTCAACAAGACTACAAGTCAACAATAAAAAAGCGAGTAGAAATAAATTCTGCTCGCTTTTCTTATTACCTTAGCCTTATTAGGACGCATCAATTACATATTGTTAATTGATATTGTGTAATTGCTACGTCACTACTCGTTGACTCGTGGTCTTGTAGTCTTGTTGTCTTAAATCGTACATCAATCCATAACCGGACGTATTGTGAATCCGTTAAAACGTAATCCTTGATCTGTCATATATCCAGCCGAGCTGAATGTCAAGAAACAAGCTCTTTTGTTTGTGTTGGTACCACCTTCTATCTCTTCGTTATAAGGTGTTGAAGTCCAATAATAACCCCACACGCCTTGGTCTAAAGCTGTTGTAGTTTCACCGCCAGAGGCTGCAGAAGCATTAGCGTTCATAAATCCTGAAGCAGGAAGAAATATGTGATTTCCGTTTTCTTTAGACACTACATTAAAACCACCTACGCCATTAACGACGTCCCAAATCCAGTCGCACTGAGTTACCAGCTCATACATATCTTCCAACTTAGGCATTCTCCAGTTGCCGCCCCATTCTGCCGCAGCCACATCATATTCTGGATTAGCAGAAATATCACCTAAATCTTTTGTATACGAAGTACAATTATTTATAGAATATTCTTCTTTTGTTGCAATTTCACCCCATGAGTAATAACTACCCCATTCGTAAGATGCAGTAGCTCCCACATTATATGAGGCCCATTTCACGCCACTTGGAAGACCCAAATCTACATATTCGTAATTATTTTCTGGAGTTTCTGGATCTTCAGGTGTTTCTGGATCTTCAGGTGTTTCTGGTGTTTCAGGAGATGCTTCCAATGTAGCAAATTTAATAGCATCTCCGTATGCTGTACCCACACTATTTGTTGCAAATGCTCTTAAATAGTATTCTGTACTTTCTGTTAAACCATAAATATTAGAGGCAAAATAGTTAACAGCCGGTGATTTTCTTGTTATTTCAGTTGTATAATTATCTTCTAACGTAGGATTCTGATTTGTGCTCCAGCAAAATCCCTTAGCAGTAATGTCAGCATTACCATCATCAATAATTTCGCCAGTACAAAATGCACTTGTATCTGTAATCTGTTCAACTAAATTTGTTGTCACTGTTGGCAATGTTGGATCTGGGGTACATGATACTAACATACCGCAAACCATAGCAATTAAAACAAAATACTTTCTCATGATTAAATTTTTAGATATAAAATTATTAAATTCGACTATAATCTAACGAGTGGCAAAAATAATGTTTTTATTTATAACTAACAAAAAAAAGACGTATCAATGTTTATTCATATTGTAGGAATCATTGATACGTCTCTACTTATTGTCGCATTGACTTATTGTCGCATTGACTTAATTATTTCTCTGATACAAATAACGTTTGATACTCTTCTTAGGCGTTCTTTCAAAGGCTTCCGACATCACCTCAATCTTCTTGAGTTTAGCGTAGTTAGGAAGTTCCTTATTTATTTCAGGCAAGGTATCTTCAATATATTTAATAAAGGTAGCCTGATTCATGCCTTCTTTAGCAGCGAGGTCGAAGTCTGGATATATAAGAGCTGTCAATCCGCCGTTATCTTCAATCACCAAAGACTCGAGGACGTAAGGACGAGTATCGAGCACTGCTTCCACTTCTTCTGGATATATATTCTGACCTGAAGGACCGAGTATCATACACTTAGAACGACCTCTGAGGAAGAGATAGCCGTCAGCATCGATCACGCCCATATCGCCAGTATGGAGCCAGCCGTCAGCGTCAAGGACTTCTTTCGTTGCTTCTTCATTTTTAAAATATCCCAAGAAGACATTAGCGCCTCTGACAAGAAGCTCACCTGCAACATTCTGAGGATCTGGGGAATCTATCTTCATCTCCATGTTAGGAACGATACGTCCGCATGAATATAACTTAGCAGTTTTGTAATCGTCGTATGTGATGATAGGAGCGCATTCTGTCATGCCATAACCGACTGTGAAAGGAAATTCCATTCTCTTGAAGAAAGCCTCGACTTCTTTGTTGAAGGCAGCACCGCCGATAATAACTTCATAGAACTCGCCACCGAAAGCATTAATCAATTCAGTCTTAATCTTATTCATGATAAGCTGATCCAAACCTGGCAGTTTCATCGCAAACCTGATACCCGATTTCTCAAGCACTGGCTTAACCTTGCTCTTATAAATCTTTTCGATGATAAGTGGCACTGCTATAACCAAAGTAGGCTTCACTTCTGAAAGAGCCTGCATGATAATCTTAGGACTTGGGAGACGAGAGAGGAAGAATACGTGACAGCCTGCTGTCAATTCATACAAGACCTCGAACATCAATCCGTACATGTGAGCCGTTGGCAACATAGACACAACGCGTGATGTACTATTAATCTGAGGCAATACTTTCTGTGCAAATTCTATGTTAGAACTTACTGCGCGATAAGGAATCATAACACCTTTTGAGAAACCTGATGTACCAGAAGTATAGTTGATGATAGCAAGCTCATCAGCGGAGTCTTCATAATAATTTATACAATCAGGAGTGAATTCAGATGGATAATACTTACCAAAAAGTTCGTTAAGACGTTCACGGCTTTCTGTAATCTTGTCATTAGCAGAATAAAGCAACTTAAACGTATTAACTTGAATAATAGCCTGTAAGTCGCCCATTTCTAATTCTGACAGTCCTTCCCAGATAACCTCATCGACGAATAAAATCTTCGATTCTGAATGATTTACGAGATGGTTGATGTTACTTGGTTTGAACTCGTGCATGAGAGGCACAGGGACTGCGCCATACGTCATTGCTGCTAAGAACGACACCACCCAGTTGGCCTGATTTCTTGAACATAATGCCACTTTATCGCCTCTTTCGAGACCACATTCTTCAAACATAATGTGAAGCTTAGCTATTCTTCTTGCCAAATCTCTGTAGTGCAATGTCACACCTTGATAATTAGAGATCGCGGGACGATCCCAATTTTCCTTAATTGATTTTTCGAAAATCTTATTTACAGATGTAAAACTCATTTTCAAAGTTATTAGGTTAGTAATAATATTAGTTCATCGCTACAAAGATACGAAAAAATGGCAAAAGTCTAATGTCTGATGTCTAAAGTTTTTCTATAATAATCCATCTTTTGTCTTTTGTCTTTTATCTTTTGTCTTTAGCCAAAAAAAAGTATCTTTGCAAAAAAGAAAATATTATGGAAGAAAAGATTTTTGACCCTAATGCAGCGGCTGCTCTTGGCTCAGGCATTTATGGTTTGCCATGCAGCGCTGACGAAGCTGAGATAATAATCATTCCTGTTGAATGGGAACTCACCACGAGTTATAACAGAGGCACTGTCGATGGTCCGCAGGCTGTCTTCGACGGCTCGATGCAAGTCGACCTTCATCATCACGATTATCCTGATGTTTGGAAACGTGGCATCTGGATGGACGAATTTCCTCAAGAGCTACGCGAGCTTCATGATGAGTTAGTACCGCTCAGCGAAGACATCATCGATGGCATTGAAAGCGGCGATGTTGACGAAAACCCTGAAGCTTACGAAGATAAATATGCAGCCATAGAAAAAGGCTTCGACAAGATGTTCGCTTGGCTTAAAGACAGAATAGCTTATTGGAAGTCGCAAGGCAAGAAAGTAGGACTCCTCGGCGGCGACCACAGCACTCCTCTACCCTACCACACTTATTTCAACGAACAAGATGAAGAATACGGCATCATTCACGTCGATGCTCATAGCGATTTAAGAATAGAGTTTGAAGGATTTAAATATTCTCACGCTTCAATATTCTATAACACTATGAAATACGACAACATAGAGAAGTTGGTACAAGTAGCTATCCGCGATTATTGCGATCAGGAAAAAGAAATCATCAACAAGTCTGAAGGACGTATGGTGGTGTTCTACGACCGCGACAACAGAAGAAAGATGTATGAAGGCACAACTTGGAAGTCGATATGCGACGACATTATCTCACAGCTTCCTGACAAGGTTTACATCTCTATCGACATCGACGGCTTGGATCCTAAGTTATGTCCTAACACAGGTACTCCAGTCCCAGGCGGAATGGAATATGAAGAACTGATGTATCTGTTAAACAGAGTGAAGGAAAGCGGCAAAGACATCATCGGCTTCGACTTATGCGAGGTGTCGCCCGGCGACGACGAATGGGACGGCAACGTAGGAGCCAGAGTGCTGTATCATCTCTGCGGGATTATTTAAGACAACAAGTCAACGAGTAGAAAAATAAAAACGCATCAATGTCCTTTATCATCAGGAATCATTGATGCGTTTTTTAATAACTTGCTGCGTCCCAACTTCATGTCATATCACGAAAGGTTTTCGGCATGCAGCATATTACCATTATCATTTCTTATCCTTATTCTTTTTCTTTGCAAATCCTATTCCGAGTTTAAACTCCATAAAGTCGAAATTCTGATTCGTATTGACATCTGTAGATATAACGATGTTTTTAAGATTGAACTGCAAGCCTCCTGTAAGAAGCAATCCATTGTAATTTCCATCTTTCGTTCTATACCATTCTTCGTTAATGGTTTGATCGAAAGCAGAATACAACGCATAACCGCCACCTAATTTAATATATACAGGACCTGCCACCTTAAACATCAAACCTGCTGTGGCAGAAAGTCTTGAATCTATATGATTATTATTAAAATCCTCAGCTTTCAAGTCAGGCGAATAATCATTGTGCTTAGTAATAAACTGTGTAATACCTGTTTGATAAGTACCATGAGCAGGATCGAAATTAGTAAGCAATGAAATATACCAACCTACTTTTTTATATGAGCCCCAACTTAATCCGTAAGAGTATTTTCCTTGATATTGAGATGCGTTCAAGGTAAAGAATCCCATTCCATTACTATTAAATTCTGATATAGACTCTTTTGTAGGTGTAAAGTTGAAGTGTGTCTGACCATCTTTGATGATATATATTCTCTGGACGTCCATCCTACGATGTCTCTTAGCCATAACCTCATGGTTTCCAACAGGCATATCATATACCAATGGTGACTCTCCTTTTTTCTCACCATTAATATATATGTCATCACCATGTCTTGTCGATTCAAATGTGACTAACTGACCGATGTAAATAGTATGTTCATCTTGCTCACCGTTGTCATTAACACTGATAGTTTGTGTCGTCTCATGGTCGCCTCTAACAACTTTAACATCATGCTCACCATAATATACGTATTTTGTAAGAGGTGTTTTTCCTGCATACTTGTTATCGATATAAACTTTGTCGCCTTTGTTTGTCGTCTTTATAGACACCTCCTTACCAAGAGTGAGTTCGATGACATCAACATTATCATCTTCAACAACGATAGTTTGCTCGTGACGATACTTTCCTCTCATTACTCTAAGATTATGCTCGCCATACGACAACATGGTTTGACATGGATTAACACCCACTTCTTTTCCGTCAACAAAAATTCTATCTCTTTTGTAGTCTGTTACAATCTGCATTTCCTTACCAACAAACAATTCTACAACAGAATCGTTCATATCAATATAAAAATCATCCGACACTTCATACTGCATTCTTCTTGCCTTTATATTGTGAGTATTATATGTCAAGAATAATTTATGAGGGCTCTTACCTACATATCTATCATTAACAAACAAACTATCGCCATATCTATCGGTTTTAACAAGTATTTCTTTTGCCGGGCTGAACACTTCATCAATCGATAATGTATCATTCTCAACAATATCAATAGTTTTAATCATATCAGCACAACCATCCTTTACAAGACAAAGTTCATATTGTCCGATAAGCATTTTATCGATAAACAATGGTGTTGTTCCACGATTGACTCCATCAATGAACACAGATGCTCCTTGTGGTGATGTTAAAACATCAAGGCTTCCACAGATAGGAACAGGAGCTTCTAAAACGATAGTGTCGATACTGTCGATACTGTCATTCTGAATATACGTTTCCAACAATATTGGTTTGTGATTATTTTTCTTTGCTTCGATAATATGAGCGCCATACGTAATACTTCCATTCCAGTCGCCTACACCCATCATTACATTATCAATATATATGTCAGATTGAGAGTCTGTAGTGACCATTACATTTTTTGAATTTGAAACAAGCTGAACTTCAAGCATAACTGTATCATTACCCTCGACTTCAAATTCATAGATATAAGGCTCATACATTTCTTTATATACTAGCATCTTATGCTTGCCTATTCCAACATGTATCATCTCATTAGGAGTGATGCCGACACATTTATTGTCTACATACACCAACGCACTATCTTCAGGCAAGGATGTAACTGTCAGAAAACCATAAGCAGGTTTCATCTCTACATCAATAATGACAGCATCACCGCTGACTATTGTAACATCACCACTCTCATTATGGTACATGTCACATTCCACTCTCCATGAATACGTCTCACCGACATTCAACAACTTTGTCACTGTATCAAATCCAGCGAACTCATCATTAACATAAATCATAGAACCTTGTTGATCCGCGTTGATTGTAAGATAATTTATATTCTGAACCGGTTCAACATTCAGAACTTCTAACGTATCTACAACTACGTCAGAAACGGCTGACAACGAATCCTCCATCAAATTCGATTGAGCCATTGATGGTAATGAAAACAATACCAACATTAACAACATTAATTTTTTCATAACTAAACTTTATTTTTGATTACTAAAGGGATTACCCAGATTCAATTTTCTCTATAGCGAAACTGTTTTCCGATTCAATTTGATTAACGGAAAAAGACAGCCATCGGCCGCCTTTTTCTTACCACAATATTTTATCTTTTCTCAACTATCTATATTATTCCATATTGGTATAGACTGACTGTACGTCTTCGTCGTCTTCTACCTTTTCCAAGAACTTCTCTATTGCTTCAACGTCTTCTGCCGAGAAAGCCACCGGGCTGTTAGCGAAACGTTGTAAGTTAGCTTTCTTCACGTTAATGCCGAGTTTTTCCAAAGCAGTCTGCATAGTACCGAATGCTGTCCAATCCGACAATGCTACTACGCCTTCTTCTGTTGCTTCTATCTCTTCGAGACCAGCGTCGATGAGTTCAAGTTCTATCTCTTCTACGTCCATGCCTTCTGGCAATTCAAGTTCAAAGACAGCTTTACGGCTGAACATAAATTCAAGAGAACCTGATGGCACTAAAGAGCCACCGCATTTGTTGAAGTAAGAACGTACGTTAGCAACTGTACGTGTTGTGTTGTCGGTAGCACATTCAACTACTACGAGAACTCCAGCAGGACCTTTGCCTTCATAGACGATTTCAACCATGTCGGCAGCGTCTTTCGCTGTAGCTCTTTTTATAGCGGCGTCGATGTTATCCTTAGGCATGTTTTCAGCCTTGGCGTTGATGATAGCCTGACGCAATCTTGGATTCATATCTGGATCAGCACCGCCTTCTTTAGCTGCAATAGTGATCATCTTACTCAATTTAGGGAACACTCTCGACATGTGACCCCATCTTTTCATCTTAGCCGCTTTGCGGTATTCAAATGCTCTTCCCATAGTATATTCTTTTAAATAATTATTTACGTTATCGGACATATCCAATATGCCCCTACAATTTTGCCGTGCAAATTTACAATTTTACTCTTAAATGTAAAAGAGTATTTTAATTTTTTTTGATACAATGAGACACAAAGTCGCAGAGTAGAGACGCATCAATGATTCCATAAAAATAAACACACATTGATACGTCTCAGAAAATATTGCCATAAAAAAGACGCATCAACATTTTTTTATTTTCATTGGCATTGTTGATACGTCTCTACATTAATTGTCAATTGTTAATTGTTAATTGTCAACTACCATCGCTCCTGTCAAGTCGCTGACGTTCTTGAAGCCATGACGTTCGCAATATTCTACTATGCCTTGTGCCACCTTCACAGTGATAGCTGGGTCGATGAAGTTGGCTGTACCAATCTCTATTGCTGAAGCGCCGGCGAGCATAAACTCGATAGCGTCGGTAGCTGAAGAGATGCCTCCTAATCCTATTACCGGAATCTTCACCGCTTTAGATACTTGCCATACCATTCTCAATGCTACAGGCTTCACGCAGGCTCCCGACAAACCGCCTGTTATTGTTGATAACTTAGGTCTTCTCGTCTCAGCGTCGATAGCCATTCCCAACATGGTGTTTATCAAAGAGACAGAATCAGCTCCTGAAGTCTCAGCCGACATCGCGAGTTCAGCGA
This sequence comes from Lentimicrobiaceae bacterium, assembly GCA_015061315.1. Taxonomy (GTDB): domain Bacteria; phylum Bacteroidota; class Bacteroidia; order Bacteroidales; family F082; genus Limimorpha. Next base: position 1,680 of record SUWV01000022.1, on the reverse strand, counting down.
TGTTAGTTACATTAGGCGAGAGCTTCACCATGAGATGTTTGTCATATACCTTTCTCACTGCTGTAACGACCTGTTCAATTCCAGCGCATGTCACGCCGAACGCCATGCCGCCTTGTTTCACGTTAGGGCAAGAGACGTTGAGTTCTATAGCTGGGATATTCTCCAAAGCGTTGACTTTCTCAGCCACAGCGCAATAATCTTCTATCGTCGAGCCTGAGACGTTGACTATGATGTTAGTATCTATATCTTTGATTCTTGGATAAATTGTCTCAATGAAATAGTCGATGCCTTTATTTTGAAGACCGACGGCATTGAGCATTCCCGAAGGTGTCTCTGCCATACGAGGATAAGGGTTGCCCTCGCGATGGTTCAAGGTTGTTCCTTTGACGAGTATTCCGCCTATTTTTGTCAAGTCGATGAAGTCGGCATATTCTTCTCCGTAGCCGAAGGTCCCTGATGCTGTCATCACAGGATTCTTCAAGGTGAGACCTTTGAGTTGTATCGTTTCGTTTACCATAACAATTTGTTTATATTCATTACAGGACCTTCTTTACAAACACATACGTTGCCTTCGATGGTGTTTTCCACGCAGCAGAGGCAGGCGCCGAGACCGCACGCCATGAGGTTCTCCAACGACACCTCACAGTCGATGTTATTCTCTCTCGCTATCTTAGTCACAGCCATCATCATTGGCTTAGGACCACAGGTATAAATCATATCGAATTGTTTTTCTTTCCAGATAGAATGCTGAGTCACGAAACCAGCTTCGCCGAGGCTGCCGTCGTTGGTAGTGATATAAACCTTACCCACAGACTCAAACTCTTCCAACATTATCAGATCTGACTTAGAACGTCCGCCGAGCAAAAACTGAGGCTCAATGCCTTTTTCTTTCAGCATCTTGCCGAGATAATAAAGCGGAGCTATGCCGATGCCGCCACCGACAAGTATTACGTTACCTTCATTATTTTCAGGTATTGTAAATCCATTTCCGAGAGGATATATTATATTTAAGGTGTCGCCTATTTCGGTGTCGGACATTTTATTCGTGCCCTCGCCCACTCTCTGTACCAAAAGCGTGATGGTACGATTTTGATAATCCACGTCATGGATTGATATTGGACGGCGGAGGTAAGTATGCTGAGCGTCATCGACGCGCACCTGCACAAACTGACCAGCCTTTATCTCTTCCAAAGGCTCGTCACATTGAAGCAAGAGGAATGTCGATTTAGCCCATTCTTTTTTCTCTATCAAGCGAAAGTCTGTGATTTTCTTCATGGCTTATATATAAAAAAGGTCGCCTGAACGACGACCTGCGTTAATCTTTATTTACTTTGTTTCTTCTGAATTTTCTTCAGATTTCTCTTCCTCGACGGTGAAGTCCAAGAGACCTTTGTCGTTGAGAAGCTGATACCATTGGAACACCTTCTTCATGTCTGATTGATAAACCGACTCCTCGTCATATTCAGGAAGTACCAACATAAACTTCTCTTTAAGTTCCACTGGAGAAGCCTTTTTAGGATCGAAGCCGATGTTATCGCCAAGTTTCTCATGAATGTTCATGAAGACTTCTTTGAGAGGCTTGTCATCGCCTGTTGTATAAATACTGATTTCTTCCAAAGAACTTATTCTATCGTTAGCGAAAGCAGGAGTGCGTTTTCCATCGAGCAATGACTCAACAAC
>SUWV01000003.1:373-152277 GCA_015061315.1 Lentimicrobiaceae bacterium | reverse complement strand
GCATATATGTTTAATTATCTGAAAGATCTTTCTTTGAGACATTATTGGGATTTTGACAAACTATTTTATGACATTATGACTCAAGACCCTCAGACAATGGATGATTGGAAGCAAAGTAAAGATGGTTTGCAGAAAGTGATAAAATTTTTATAACATTCAAATAAGAATAATTAACGTGAGTTCGATATAAGGAACTGTCATATAATCAAGTAATAATCTTCATCAGATGAATCTGAACCCTGTAAGGGTTTACAGATAGAAGGCAGACGATGGAGCGACAGCGTAATCTCTGCTTAAAATGAGGCGAGACCAATCAAAGCGCTGTAGGCGCGACAGAGTTCTGTCGTCCCTCCAGGACTTCTATGATGGTCTGTCGTTGTTTGGCAGGCGTTCCGCTTCACTACACACCTGCTTTGTAGTCTTGCGTCCTTACAGGACTGCTTGTAAGTGATTAGAATAATGTCAGTTGCTTTTTGCCATCTTCGATTGAATGTTTTTTAACTGTTTCATTAAAAAATCTGCAGAAATCGTCTGCCATATAAAAAATTTCAATAACTTTGTTATCGGATAACATAACGTTTTGTTCTTTTTGTTAGCACTTTAAAGATACAAAAAAATATCGTTATATTATTCATTTTTAATGAATAATTTTATGTCGAATTCACGTTAAAATACGAAAACGAGAAATAACATGCGAAACCTCTTGAGTTTGAACCTTATGAAAAAGATAACATTGATATTCCTGTTGTTTGCAAATATGAAGCAAACATTTTTAACATTAGCATTTATCTTCTCATTATCAGTTTGTTTCTCTCAAACAAACAAGAATTTATTCTTGGATATGAGATTATCAACTGATAGCGTAGATTCTTCAAATGATATTTTTACAATATCAGCACAAATTAAAAATATAGGTTTCTTCCCCAAAAAATTATATACGAATGGATGTATATCTGAAAATGTGAAAAATCAAAGTGTCAATGATGGAGAAATGTATATCGTTGTTAAGAAAAATGGAAAGGAATATAGATACTATGAATCTGTGATTTTAAATAAACATGATTTGCCACGAAAACGAATACTTTGGTTGTGGCGTAAAATTAAATTCAAACATGATTTCTACATGAATCGTTTTATTTCGACAGAGCAGAAATTACAAGGAATAACGAAAAACGAAGATTACGGAGAATACGAAATACAAGGAGTCTTCGTTACTGAGTTTAACGACACCATCCGCTCGGAAGTGAAGAAAATCTGGTATTTGGAGAAGTAGAGTTTGTAAATCAGAACAAGCGACATGAATGATATTATATCCCGATTTGAATAAATTTGGATACAAATATGGTTAGATGACAATAGATGAATTAGATGATTCGTGGCGAATATTATTTGAAGCCGCACTTAAAATTCAGCTTTTTTCGCGCTATTTCACGTAATTTCGCGGACCAATATTTTTCGTGTAATTTAGCGCAATTTCGTGGACAATCTTTTCGCGCAATTTCGCGGACTAACTAACTCGGATCAACATCAATCTGTATCTTCACCGACTTAAACTCGTTATTATGCTTGAAATCTTCTATGGTATTTTTGATATAATCTTTTACCTTATTAGAGTTTAACTCCTTGCTAATCTTGATTATCATCTGCTTGATATATTGGTTCTTCACTCTCGAGACGATAGGATATTCCGGACCGAGCAGATTTTCCTTGAATACATGACGGAATATCTTGGCAAGTTCCGAAGCGGCTTTGTTAAGTTTTATATTATCAACATCTTTCAGCTTTATCATCACAAGTCGCGAGTAAGGCGGATAGTTAAACTGACGGCGTATCGGCATCTGTTCTTCATAAAACTTCACATAATCGTGACTCATCACATTAAGAATTACTGGGTGATATGGCTGATAGGTCTGTATTATCACCTTGCCTTTGTCGCCTTTCCTTCCGGCGCGTCCGCTCACCTGCTCCATCAGCTGGAAGCTGCGTTCATAAGCTCTGAAGTCGGGGAAGGTCAGCATGTTATCTGCATTCAAGACACCGACGACTTTCACCGAGTCGAAGTCGAGACCTTTTGTCACCATCTGCGTTCCGACGAGGATATCGGTCTCTTTATTTTGAAACTGCTCCAAAATATATTGATAGCTGTTTTTCGTCCTTGTCGTGTCTAAGTCAAGGCGGGCGCTGTTAGCGTCAGGGAAAACCACCTTCAGGTCGTCTTCAATACGCTCTGTCCCAAAGCCGTGCATCTTGAGGTCGGTACTGTGACAGTTAGGGCATTCTGTCGGTACCGAAGTGGTATAACCGCAATAATGACATTTCATTATATTTTGATTTTTATGATATATGAGGCTGACATCGCAGTTGATACATTGCGGTATATAGTTACAGTGGTCGCATTCTATTCTCAGCGAGAAGCCTCTACGGTTTTGGAATAGAATGACCTGATTCTTTTCTTCGAGAGTCTTGTTCATTGCCTCGACGAGTGTCTTTCCGAAGTTAGCCTGCATGGTCTTACGACGAGTCTCCACTCTGAGGTCATCGACAATTATCTCAGGCATCTCCACGCCTCCGTAACGTTCCGTGAGGCTGACGAGATGATATTTATTCTGTTTAGCGTTGAAATAAGATTCGAAGGAAGGCGTAGCCGAGCCGAGCAGGAGGCGAGCGTGGAACATCTTCGACATAAGAGCTGCAAGGTCGCGAGCCGAATAACGCGGCGCTGGATCTATCTGCTTAAAGGAGCTATCATGCTCCTCATCGACTATTATCAAGCCTAAGTCGCTGAAAGGCAGAAACACCGCCGAACGCGAACCAATGATGATTTGGTATTTTGAGTCACCAAGTCTCTGAGTCTCTGAGTCTCTGAGTCTCTGAGTCTCCACAACTTGTTGACCCGTTGACTCGTTGACTCGTTGACTTCTAAAGTTCATCACCTGCTGCCAGATCTCAACGCGTTCGTTGTTATCATATCGAGAGTGATATACTCCTACCCTATCGCCGAAATATTTTTTCAAACGATTGATAATCTGCTCAGTCAGAGCTATCTCCGGAAGAAGATACAAAACCTGTCTTCCTTCATCAAGAGCTTCTTGGATAAGTTTAATATAAATCTCTGTCTTACCACTCGCCGTCACGCCATGAAGCAAGACGGGTTTCTCTTCATCAAAACCTTGATGTATCGCATCGTATGCTTCCTGCTGTTTCTCAGTGAGAACGATAGAACTGACGTCGGTAAGAGCCTTATATTCTTTCAGTCGGCTCACTCTTTTCTGATATGTCTCGAAGACGCCTTTATCTACCAAAGCCGACAAGATGTTAGAAGTGGCATCAGCTTTTTTCAACAAGTCGGAAGCGAGCACCTCATTATCGGCGGAGCCACCGAGCACGAAGAACGCCATCAAGAGTTCAAGTTGTTTGTATGCTCTTTTCGAGAGGCCATCCATCAGCGCATGCATCTTATCTTCATCGCGATAGGTATTTGACAGACGCACATAACGCTCATATTTCGCCTTATATTTCTGCTGAAGCTCTTCCTGCATCACGACGATTTTCTTCTCTATCATCGTCTTGATGAGTGGCATCACTTTCTTATAGCCTATAATCTTACTTACTTCCGTTATCGTCAGCTGCGGCTGTATCTGCAAGGCTTCCACGATAAGAAATTCGTTATCGCTCAGCGTCATGCTATCGACTTCAAAATCTTCCGACAACATAATCTTCGACTCGCTTGACAGTTTCAGCGCCGAAGGAAGAGCCGCCTGTATCACCTCACCAAGATAACATAAATAATATGAGGAAATCCAGTTCCATAGTTGCAGTTGCTGAGCATTGACAACAGGATCGTCGTCGAGTATATCAAGGAGATATTTTATGTTATTACAATCAGGGACTTCTGTCGTGAGAGACACTATCAAGCCCGACATTATCTTAGTCTTTCCGAATTGTACCACAGCGCGTTGCCCGACCTTAGCCTTGTCGTTAAGTTCGTAAGGCACACGGTAGGTGAAGCTACCTGGTATAGGCAAAGGCAATAATATCTCAGCAAATAATGTAATCCTCTCCTCCGACATACGCATTGATTAATGTGATAAAACCGTCGTCACTCCAATAAGCTGGTCATAATACTGTGTCGGGTCGAAGAGATAGAGATAGATGGTATATTCGTTTTTCGTCTCCCAGAAATCGCCTGCCACGACACTAACATCGGCAACAGACTGAGTTTTCTCTTTCACAGCATATATATAATCGTAATAACCTTGTTTAAGCAAAAGACTGAGAGCATAGCCCTTACGTTCAAAGTCGTAAGTCATTTTATTCTTCTCGTCGAAGTTCCAGTCGGTTATCGCGCCCATGACATAAACATCTTCGTTTGTCATCACCGGAGACCATTCCAAGAAGAAATCCACCATAACGTAATCAGCTTCTATGGCAGCGTCTCTGTCGTCGCGTTCTAAATATATCACCTTCTCACCAAATAAATCCTGTTCATCGACGTATGCGTAAAGATTTCTTTTCTGGTCGTTATACAATGTCACCACATAATAGTCTTTCGACATCTCAACGCTTTTAGTCTGTTCTGGACGGTCATTCAGATCGCTGGTGTTAAACCTACGAAATTGATTTCCTGAGTTAAAGACTGTCTTGACATTATTCTCGTATGAAAGATATTCGGGATAGACGTAAGACGGTTTCAAACCCGTGACGGCATTATCCCAGCGGCCGTTCTGCTGAATAGTGACATTAGAATATTGTTCGGCGAGAGAGTTAAAAATATCAGGATACGAAATCGTCATCTCTATCTGCTGTTTGTTGGTTCCAAGACTCAGGTCGAAAGGATAACGCGGGATATTGACATTGAAATTTGCCTTGTTATCGACTATCATAAAACGACGCGTGAAGTATATATTTTCTGGACTAAGCTCATTCTCAAAGACGATAAGAAGATAATTGCCTGATATTTTAGGAATCATATCTTCTGTCGGGAAGACAAGGTCGAAGTGAACATAATCGACCATGGTGTTAAGAGAAAAGGAATAGTTATCAATATCGTCGGAGTCGAAGCCGTTGAGATATTCTATCTGTTGGATGTCGGATTGCTGCGACCAGTCGTTGTTACAATGAATGAAGGTATAATACATATAAGGAGCGTCGTTGGCGAAGACATCGAATTGCAGATGCAGTTTCCCCATCATATCGTCAAGAGGTATTATAGGCTTCGCGAGAGAGTCGCCCGTAGGATGCAGCAGGACAGTCTGAACCTTATCGTTGTAGTTCTTATCCGAATAAGATTGCAGCTGCTGAGCATGAAGGAGATTAGATGATATTAATAACAACATTATAATGATAAGACGTATCATCTTGTTGTCTCGTTGACTCGTTGACTCGTTGACTTTATAAAAGGTTTTCATAATTGCGATATTATTTAGATGTCAAAGATAAGATTTTTTCAGTTCATAATGCATAATTTTCAACTATACAATATTTATCGATGATTGTTCGATTAGATAAGTCACCGAGTCGCCAAGTCACCAAGTCAATGAGTTTGAATTACAATTGTACATTGTTAATTGTTAATTGTTAATTGTTAATTGTACATTGTAAAGACTTCTCCGTTTTCTTCATAGATGAAGAAGGCTTCAACATTGTCTTGCGTCTCAATTATCTCGACAGCTTTCTCCATTCCGACGAGCATACAAATCGAGGCGAGGCAGTCGGCCCAAGCCGTGTTGTCGCATATTATCGTAGCGCTCAGAAGATTATTCTCCGAAGGATAGCCTGTCATAGGATTCAAGCTATGTGAATATCGTTTGCCGTCCTGCTCCACATATTTCCTGTAGTTGCCCGACGTCACGATGCTTTTATCTTTCAGCTCAACAATCTCCTGCACTATCCTCGCGGCGTCTTTATTCTCTGCCGGCTTCTCAATCCCGACTTTCCATAAATCGCCATTAGGCTTATTACCTCTTGCCATAATCTCACCACCGACATCGACTAAAAAATTATCAACGCCTTTAGAGAGAAGAAACTCGCCTATCTTATCTGTAGTATATCCTTGTGCCACAGCGTTGAAGTCTAATGTCATGTTAGGATTTTCTTTCACTACTCTGCCATCTTCTATCTTGACTTTTTTATATCCTACCATTTGTCGCAATGAGTCAACGATTTCAGGCGTCATCGTCATTCCTTCTTTATAATGGAATCCCCAAGCCGCGACGAGCGGTCCTACCGTTGGGTCGAAGTAACCTCCAGAGAGCTCTGCAGCTCGCATCGCATAATTAAAATTGTCTATGAAGATTTGGTTGAGAATGACTGTAGTGTCGTTGCGGTTCACCTTTCTTATCATAGAATTCTCGTCCCATAGCGAGAGCGTTTTTTCTATCTCAACAAAGACAGAGTCGAACTCACGACCGAAGTCGCGATTTTCTTTATCATAATAAGTTATTGAATAATAGGAACCCTGAGTGGTTCCAAAAAACTGCTGCTTCTTTTCAGAGTCGCAACTCATCAAGAAGCAGCACATCATTATGAAAACAAATATTTTTCTCATTTAATAAAAATAATTGTATTATTGAGACGTGTCAATTACATCGTTTTATTTTATTTGGCGTAATCGACGCGTCTCTACTTGTTGTCTTGTTGACTCGTTGACTTGGCGTCTTTATTTCTCTTACAACTCCCATCGCCCTTACCACCGCATACGCATTTGGCATCAGGGTCTAAGGAATGGGCGCACTTACGTTCAAACTGTCCGTCTTTTTTCACAAACATCTTGATACCTATGGCAACGAAAACTATAACCATAATAACGAGAGCTGGAATCAAGATAAGGAAGAATGTACTCATGATTATTCAGCTATGATTAGATAATAATTCTTCTTACCTTTTTGAACGAGGATGTATTTGTCGTTGAGTAAGTCTTCTTTACCGATGACTTTAGCGTCTGTCACTTTCTCTTTATTGATAGCAACGCCATTGCCTTGCAACATCTTACGTGCCTCGCCCTTTGAAGGGAAGACATTAGTCTGTGTCAGGAAGTCGATTATCGGCATACCTTCTTCTATAGCAGCTTTAGAGATATTGGCTTGTGGCACGCCTTCAAAGATGCTCAACAACGTTGCTTCGTCGAATTTATGGAGAGCTTCCGATGTTCCTTTGCCAAACAAAATCTGTGTCGCTTCTTCTGCCATCTCCAAGTCTTCCTTAGAGTGTACTATGACGGTGAGCTCGCGTGCGAGAGTACGTTGTAACTCGCGGAGATGAGGCTCAGCGGCATGACGTTCGATGAGAGCGTCTATCTCTTCTTTGCTTAACAAAGTAAATATCTTGATATATTTAGCAGCGTCGTCGTCGGAGCAGTTCATCCAGAATTGATAGAAAGCGTAAGGCGATGTCTTGGCCGGATCTAACCAGATGTTGCCTTTCTCTGTCTTACCGAACTTACCGCCATCGGCTTTGGTGATGAGAGGACATGTGAGAGCGTAGGCTGTCTCTTCTGCGCCGAGCTTACGACGTATCAACTCTGTACCTGTTGTGATGTTACCCCATTGGTCGGAGCCACCGAGCTGGAGCTTACAGTTTTTATTTTGATATAGATATAAGAAGTCGTAACCTTGAACCAACTGATAGCTAAACTCTGTGAACGACATGCCTTCGCCTTCGCCGCTGAAACGTTTCTTGACGCTGTCTTTAGCCATCATATAATTGACGGTGATATGTTTTCCTATGTCGCGGATGAAGTTAAGGAAAGAGTAGTTTTTCATCCAGTCGTAGTTGTTGACGAGTTCTGCCTTGTTAGGAGCGTCGCTGTCGAAGTCTAAGAACTTAGCGAGTTGTTTCTTGATACAAGCCTGGTTATGGTTGAGGGTCTCGTCGTTGAGCAAGTTACGCTCTGCTGATTTTCCTGAAGGGTCGCCTATCATACCTGTCGCGCCGCCGAGAAGAGCGAGAGGCTTGTGACCTGCATGCTGAAGATGACGGAGCATCATGATACCACAGAGGTGACCTATATGTAATGAGTCGGCAGTAGGGTCGATACCTAAGTAACCTACTGTCATTTCTTTTTTAAGTTGTTCTTCTGTTCCTGGTGTCATGCTGTGAAGCATACCACGCCAGCGTAATTCTTCTACGAAATCTTTATTCATCGATGTAAAAATTTTAATTCTAATTAGAAACGCAAAGATAATAAAAGTCTAAAGGCAAAAGTCTAAAGACAAAAGATTTTTTATTCATGGTAAAACAACACAACTCCATAACTCCATAACTCCACAACTAAAAAAGACGCACCAATTACATCAGGTTTATTTTCATCGGTGTAATATGTCACGTCTCTACTTATTGTCTCATACCGCAGGCGTTCCGTTTCACTCCACACCTGACTATTTATCTCACGCCCCTACAGGGCTCATTGACTTATTGACTTATTGACTTATTGACATTCCATCGCCAAGCGGAATCCGATGCTATAGCTTGCGCCACCTGGCATGAGATAACAACGTACTGGCAGTCTGCAATATGAGACACTGCTACGGCATCCGCTGCCACGAATAACGCAGTCGCCGCCCGACAAAGCTCCCATAGGATCTGTCTGAGGCTCGCTGCTATAATCACCGAAGATGTCTTGACACCATTCCAAGACGTTGCCGCACATGTCGTAGATTCCTAATTCGTTTGGTATCTTTGTCTTCACCTCATGAGTCTTACCTGAGCTGTTGTCGGCAAACCATGCGACATCTTCAAGACTGTCACTGCCACTGTATATATAGCCTTCTGATTTGTTGCCGCCTCTTGCAGCATATTCCCATTCGGCCTCGGTGAGAAGCCTGAAATTCATACCGGTCATTTCGTTAAGTTGCGTCACAAAAGTCTGACACGTATACCATGAGACTTGTTCCACAGGATTCTTGTCATCTACGAAATGACTTGGATTGTATCCCATGACAGCTTGCCAAAGTTCTTGCGTCACTTCAGTCTCACCAATATAATAATCTGAAAGCGTCACCGAATGCACAGGAGATTCCCTGTCCCAAGCCTCAGCGTCGTAGTTGGGAGCGCTCGGATCTGTATTCTGTGCTCCCATGTAAAAGGTACCGCCTTCGACAGCTTTCATAGTGAACGACACTCCATTAACCGTTATAGTCTTGTCGGATAAAGTCTCTTCATCATCACCATCATTTTCATCACCATCATTTTCATCACCATCATTTCCTTCATCATTATCATCAACACTCAAAGTTGAAAAGCTCTTCTCTTCTCCGTAAGAGATGCCTTCACTATTGACAGCATACGCCTTTACATAATAGCTAGTTCCAGCTTCTAAATTCAATATATTAATTTCATAATCTCCAGTCCCGCTGCCACTTGTCAGCACATCGGCATTATCTATAGTAGGGGTTGACGATGTACTCCAACAAACACCTCTCGTTGTGACTTCCGAGCCTCCGTCGTCGATGACGCTACAAACGACTACTGCTGAGCTGTCTGTCACTGACACTATCTCTTTGGTGACTACTGTAGGAGATTCTAATTCGGTTTTTGGTTTACATGCGACTAAGGACAACGCGCATAAGATTATCAAACAAATTCTCTTCATTGTAATATTTTTTATTGCGACAAAAATACATATTTTAGCTATTCGTATTCATTTTTTTTGCAACTAAATATTCTCTATCTCATCATTAGTCATACCTGTGACTTCTGCAATAAATTCTACATTCGACCCTGCCGATTTAAGTTTCTTAACAATCTGCACTTGAGCTTTCTTCATGCCTTCTTCCAAACCTTCTTTTCTACCTTCTTTCCTGCCTTTCTTTATCCCCTCTCGCATGCCTTCACGCATGCCTTCCTTTCTTCCCATCGCTCTGCCTTCTAGCATGCCTTCGCCTCGTGAGGTGTAGATATTATCTTTCAATATCACTGTGTTATCCAAATGACGATAATATGCCGACAGCTCCTCCTTACTCATCATCGCTAATTCTAACTTCTTCCTTGCCTCATTTAAACCAGCCGCCGTGGAGTCACTGCGTATGTCGCCTGTACTAAGATAATATATCCATTCTTCTAATGGCGTCGTCGGATTGTCATGAAAATCGTTTACCTTCAAAATATAATACTCCGGATACAACTCACTCACGACATCAACATTGAACTTCTGTCGCTGGAAAGGACTGAGATTTAAGACCTCTCCTGTATTAACGCCAAGAAACTCTGTCTTGCCATGATACAGATAATCCTTACCCTGTCCTAAATCGAAATAGACAATATTGACGCTATAAATCTTCTTGATGTTCTGATAGCCTTCACCTCTATTAATATATTCCGTCACCAACTTTGAGACGCCGAATAACATCCTTTGGAAATAAGCATATTCATCGTTATTCTGCACCTCGATGATAAACAGCTCGCCCTTGCTGTTCTCCGCAAGAATATCGACTCTGTTGTATTTATCAAACTCATCTTCCTGATTGCTCTCGCTTTCCAAGAGTCTGTTGATAACGATTTTCTCTTTAAACAAAGTAGTGAGGAGACCTTCTAAAACTGCATAGTTGGCTTTATCGCGAAGCATACGCTTCATCGCCCAATCGAATCTGATGTATTTATTCTTTTCCATAAATTATGATTTTTTATTCTTGCAAAGATAATAAACATCAATGGGAAAAGCAATAGTGGAAAGGATATTTTTTTAAACTTTAACTCATTGACTTGTTGACATTAAAATCCTATCTTTGTAAAAAAATAAAATCATGATTTTCATCACAGGTTGCACAGGATTGTTAGGGTCGCATTTGGTAGCAGAAATAGTCAAAGGTCAAAAGTCAGAAGACAAAAGTCAAATAAAACTTCTATGTCGCGAGAACAGCGACTTATCGTTATTAAAGAAGGTATTGTCACGTTACGGTTTTGATGAGATCCCTAACAACATCGAGTTCGTTTATGGCGATGTTTTAGATTATGATGTTTTGGAAGAAGCCATGCGCGATGTCGATGAGGTATATCACTGTGCTGCCGTCGTCTCTTTCGATGCGAGCGATAAGAACAGCTTGATGCGTGTTAATGTTGAAGGAACACGTAATATGGTTAATGCTGCTTTACAATGTGGCGTGAAGAAGTTCTGTCATGTCAGTTCCATCGCTGCTTTAGGACGCGCCCTTGAAGGCGAGACTATCGACGAGGAGTCGCCATGGACACATTCTAAGAACAACAGCGTGTATTCTAATTCCAAACATGAAGGCGAGATGGAAGTATGGCGTGGCATAGCAGAAGGCTTGAACGCCACCATAGTAAACCCATCGCTGATACTCGGAGCGGGCAAATGGGACTCGAGCAGCTGTGAGCTTTTCAACACCATAGCCAAAGGATTTCCTTTCTATACCACAGGCATCAACGGATTCGTCGATGTGAAAGACGTGGCTCGTGCCATGGTAATGCTAATGGAAAACAACAAATTCGGACAGCGCTACTGCCTCAACGGAGCTCTTATCTCATACCAAGATCTGTTCAAGCTGATGGCCGACAACTTCAAAGTCAAGGCGCCTTACATCAAAGTCGGCAAGTTCCTCAGCGAGATAGCATGGAGAGTATTCTGGCTCATAGGAAAGATTAAAGGCAAGAAGCCGCTCATCACCAAAGAGACAGCACGCACCGCAACAAGAAAATACTCCTATTCCTCAGCGAAAATCATAAAAGAATTAAATTTCACATTCACACCTATAGAAGAAAGCGTAAGAGAAATATGCGAGAACTTTGGGAAATGAATAATGAATAGTTAATAGTTATCAATTACTTGTTGACTCGTTGTCCCGTTGACTTGTTGACTTATTGACTCACCAACTTACTCCACCACAATCTCAAACACTCTTCCTTCGATGTCGCTCTTGTTATAAGGTATCAAGCCTTGTTCAAAGACGATAGGAGGCCACCATTCTGAGTAATGATATTCTTGTGTCACAATACATAACATCTGGTTGTTAGGTATGGCAGTATATTCATCGTTCATATAACCTACTACCGTCATCTCGTCTGGCGATGGACCGACACGCCATATTATCTCATCTGGACGCCACTCGATTTCATAGTAATAATAATCTTCCTTAAAGACGTCATTGCTGATAGGCGACTTTATCGTCAACGCTTTATACAAATCATACCAGCGCATGGCTTCATACTTATTGCCGTTATATGAAATCTTATTTATACCCGATGAAAATTTCGATGGTTCCGGCGTAGCTAAATCCCAGTTAGTACAACAATACATTATCTCATCATTGTATTTCGGATTTTCAGCCTTCAGTTTGTCATCACCGAATTTATAATAATTCTGAGGCCAATATCTCGACGCCTTCACTATCTCAATATCGATTTCAGAATAATGATAGTCGTGACGACGCACTGGATTTTCCGAGTCATCGTTTTTGTCGATGTAGCCCCCTCCTGCCGTGCTCGTCCTTCTGTTGTTCCAAGCATGTTCATCTTGATATATAAGCCAGAAAGCATACGTCAGCCCGTTCCAAATATTCTCTTCATTCAACATCACAGGAAACTTGATCTTACCGCGGAACTTACCATAAGTGAAACCGACTCTCGTCATAATTCCCGTCGATTCCTTCTGAAGATTAGCCACATCATCATTACCAGGATTTATCAATGAGATGCTATTATCCTCATTGAGCTTCACCGTACTGCCAAGTCGATCTGTCACTACAGGATAATTATATTGAAGCTGCGAGCTGTCATATTTAGTCATCGCCTCTTCATATTCTTTCATCGTATATGGCTCATCATCAGAAACAACATCTTTTATCAAAGGAATGTTTCTCAATGTATATTGCTGACTCACATGACTCAGAAACTGCTTGTACAAAGCATTGGAATACATCTCGTCAGAGTTACTGCTTCTCGGATTTGAATTATCGACAGTATAATCGTCGGTTTTGATTTGCATCTCATCTAAGAAGATGCCGTATTCTGGCGTAATGACAGCGCGTGTCTTCAATCTCTTATCACTGATTATCACATCAATGTTTTTATTTTTATTTTGAGAGAAATATGAATACGGATTAACGAAGCAACCGTTCTCATCAGTAAGATTGATATTCTTGATATAATCGGGTATTTTGTTCAACGCCTTCTCGTCACAAATCACGAGCATGAAAGAATATTCTCCCACACGAGGATTACGCTTAAATCTATTATTGACATCTCCCCTATTCTTGTTATCGTTGATAATCCAGATTGCGTCTAAGTACAACTGTCTATCAACATCATATCCGTTATTCTTAGCTTTCTCTTCTATCGACGCCAACCACTCCGGAGTGTTACGTATTGAATTTATGACTTTGCTAATAGCTTCCTCACTGAGCGAGTTTTCTGTCAGATCGGCTCCGTAATATTTTCTCTCATCGCGAGGATTACCGACAATTCTAAACGAGTCCGTCACCAAGCCAGTCGCCTCGACTTTCTTAAATCCTATATTAACATCTTCCCAGCTTCCGTAGTAATTCTCATTATTCAACGGATTCTCGTCATCAAATTTATACGACTCATTCTGATAAAATATCTTATAATACTGTCCTGCTTCAGCATTGAAGGTAAAGACGAAACTGCCATCTTCCACCTGACATGCCGAAGGAATAACGATACCTTCGTTGACCACACCTTTCAAATCCATATCGAGACATACCACATCCTCATCAGGGAAATTAGCCATCGGATTGAAAGAAATATCAACATTATTTCTACACGAAATCAAAAAGAAAACAGATATTATAAGAATAATTTTTTTCATGATTTTATATTTTCATTATTTTGTTTTCAATTAATATATTAAGACGCGTCAATTATTTATTGTTTATTTTCAGTTATGGAGTGATGAAGTGATGGAGTGATGGAGTGATGGAGTGATGAAGTACTTCCCAACTCCATAACTACATCACTCCACAACTAAAAAATAGACGTATCAATAATATATTGTTAATTTTTTATCGGTATTATCGACGCGTCCCTACTTATTGACCTGTTGTCTCGTTGACTCGTTGACTTTTCATATCCTTATATTTCCCATCAAAAATCTCGAACTTCACGAAGCGGCAATCCAAGGAGCCGTTATAAACCTCTATCTTCTTTGACGGCTTCAAGCCTATGAGTTTAAGGACTTCCAAGTTACTGCTTATCACCCAAGCGTCGTAGCCTTTAAATTTATGTTTTAAGGCATTACCTATATTCTTGTATAAATTAACGATGTCTTTTTCTTCGAGGCGTTCGCCATAAGGAGGATTGATGAGCAAGATGCCCGGAGCTTCTGGCGGTGTCATCTCGAACATATCCTGCTGAGAGAGCGTGATGTCGTGAGAGAGATGCGCGCCTTTGATGTTAGACTGCGCAATCTGCACAGCCTTAGCGGAATGGTCGGAAGCGAATATCTCATAGTCGAAATCACGAATTTTTTCATCGGCTTCTGCCACTATCTCTTTCCATAGTCTCTCGTCGAAGTCGTGCCATTTCATGAAGCCGTAGCTCTCTCTGAAATAACCTGCCGGGATATTCATCGCCGCCATCGCTGCCTCGATAGGAATCGTTGCGGAGCCGCACATACAATCGACGAAGTTTCTGTCGTAGTTCCAGCCAGTGAGTTTTATAAGTCCAGCTGCGAGCACCTCGTTGATAGGAGCCTTATCGACGGCTTTACGATAGCCTCTCTTGTGCAAAGACTCACCTGAGCTGTCGAAAGAAAGCGTCACCTTCTCATTCTCGATATGGATATTAATCCTCAAATCTGGATTTTCGACATCGACAGAAGGACGCGCGCCATATTTATTACGGAACTCGTCAGCGATGGCGTCTTTCACCTTCAATGCCGCATATTGCGAATGTGTGAAATAATTGCCACTCACTACAGCGTCGATGGCAAAAGTCTCTTCAATGCCGAAAATCTCATGCCACTTGATTTCAAAAATCTTTTTATATAACATAAGCTCGTTACGAGCCACGAAAGTCTGAACTGGTTTTAAAATACGTAATGCAGTACGAAGACAATAATTCGCTTTATACATCAAAGCCTTATCAGCATCGAAACTTACAGCACGATGTAAGACATTAATATTTTCTGCGCCTAATGCTTGTAATTCATCGGCGAGAAGCTGCTCGAAACCTGGCAGCGTCTTTGCCACTAAAGTAAAGGTATTTTCCACTGTTAATTTATTTTCCACAAAGATACATTTTTTTCAAAGACAACGTGTCAACAAGACAACAAGACAACAAGTATTTTTTATATCTTTGCAATAGCCTGAAAGGCATATACATATACAATGTATGACAAAGTCGTACGATTAACATAATAATCAGAATATCAATATGACAATAGAAGAAGCTCAGAAAATAGTCGATGAATGGATTAAGACTCACGGCGTAAGATATTTCAACGAACTTACAAACATGACCTTACTGACTGAGGAGGTAGGCGAGCTTGCCAGGATTATCGCCCGCACCTACGGCGAACAGTCGTTCAAAGAATCTGATAAAAAATATGACTTAGCCGACGAGATGGCTGATGTTTTATGGGTTTTGATTTGTCTCGCCAACCAAACGGGAATTGATTTAACAGCAGCATTTAAAAAGAATTTAGAGAAGAAGACAAATCGAGATAAGGAAAGACACATTAATAATGGAAAATTAAGAATTGAGAATTAAGAATTTACAAAATCTCTTGTAGAGGCACACGGACGTGTGTCTTGAAAATGAAAAATTGAAAATTAATGAAGTATCGTAAGTTTATATTAACAATATTATTATTCGTTCTCAGCATTTCAATAAATGCGCAGAATCGTATCAATGGTATTGTTGTTGATGATAAGACTAACGAGCGTCTCGCTTTCGTAAATATCGTCATCAATGATGACGGAACTCTTGGAACGACAAGCGACATCGACGGAAAATTTTCCATCACGACGAAAAAAGAAATCAACAATCTGACCTTTTCTTTCGTAGGTTATGAGAAGAAGACGATAGATATTGAAGTCGGTCAGGATAATATCTCAGTAAGCTTAGAACCATCAAACATTCAACTTTCGGAAATCGTGATAGACGGAAGCAACAACCCGGCAAACCGTATCATCGACAGCGTCTTAAAATATAGAGATTCCAACAATCCTAAAAACTTAGATTCATATTATTACAAGATTTACGACAATATGGTCTTCACCATCGATACCACAGGATTGCAACCCAACGATGTGATGTATAACGAATTCCAAGACAAAGATCTGATGGCGATGGAAACGGTGTCGGAACAGCTTTTCAAGAAGCCTAACAAAAGTCAAAAGAACATTATAGCGAACAAAGTCTCAGGCATCGACAGTCCGATGTTTGTTTATATAATAGAAAACATTCAGAGCATTGGTTTCCAAGAGGATCTAATAACAATCAACGAAAAGCAATATATAAATCCCATCAGCAACGGAAGCAAGAAAAAATACATCTTTGTCTTAGAATCGACCTTAAAGACAGATAGCAACGACAGCATTTTTGTAATCTCATTCAAACCATATAGAAACACCAATTTCAACGCTCTAAGCGGAACAATGACAATCAATTCCGACAAGTGGGCGATACAGAACATCAAAGCTGAGCCTTCCAAACAAGATGCAATGTTCAATATCGCCATACAGCAACTTTATGAAAAAGTTAATGGATATTGGTTCCCTAAACAATTGAACACCAACATCAGTTTCAATATGCTTGATGTATATACCATGATGGGTATTGGCAAAAGTTACATCACAGAAATTGAGATTAATAAGGATTTAGACAGAAGTAATTTCAGCAATGCCGATTACGTAATCAGCGACAAAGCAGGTGATTCCGACGATGTCATTAAAGCGTACAGATATGAAGAACTCAGCGGTGAGAGATTAGATGCGACTTACAAATTTGTCGACTCCATTTTTGCTGCAGAAAACATAAACATGGATAAGATTGCTGGCATTATGACAAACCTGATGTATGACGAAATTCCTATCAAATCCATCAATCTCACGGTCGGAGACATCATGGACTACAACATTGGAAACGGTTATATGTTAGGATTAGGATTTAGGACCAACGAACGACTTTCAAAAATATTCTCTGTCGGAGCCTTCGGCAACTATTGGTTCAAGGCAAAAGAATTTAATTATGGAGGAAATTTGGATTTCAACCTCTTGACTTCAAAAGATATGAAATTGAAGTTTCATGCAGCTCATGAATTTGAACGTCTCGGCAATTATGGTTTTAATGAAGAAAATAACAATATTCTTAATCAGTCAAATTACAAGCATTTTTACATCAAGGCAACATCATTGAACAATATTGTTTCCGCTGAATATTCGACTTATTTCAACAAGCATCTTAAAGGATTTGTAAGATTTGAAGTAGCGGACAAGGAAGTCTTCGACAATTCTCAGATTCTAAGTTTTTCAGATTCTCAGTTTTACAGACTAAGCACTTTGGATTTAGGACTAAGGATTGCTTTTGGAGAGAAGTTTATTAAAACATCACAAGGATTGAGTGTGGAAGGCAACGCCAATCCTGTCATTTGGTTATCGTATCAAAAAAACCTGAAAGGCGTTTTTGGCAGCCCATACAATTTTGATAAGATAGAATTTCAATTCCAAGGTAAAAAAGAATTTAAATATTTAGGAGAGACGAGCGTTACAGCTCAAGCTGGTTATATTCATGGCGTTGCTCCGATAACAGAGTTATTTAATATCGAAGGCAGCGGTACCGACAGATTCGATATCTACAGTCCAGAGAGTTTCAACACTATGCGACCTGACGAGTTTTTCTGTGACAGATTTGCAGCATTATATTTCTCACACAACTTCAAGAATCTGCTGTTTGATTTCAAGAAATTTCACCCTGAGATAACAGTAGTGACTAATATCGCGTGGGGAGATTTGGAGATGCAGAGACTCAATAACGCAGTGACACAAAGACTTGGAAACTTGGAGACTTGGGGACTCAGTGACTTAAAAAAAGGTTACTACGAAAGCGGCTTGATTGTAGATAATATCATCAGAATATTATATATGAAATTAGGATTCGGAACCTTCTATCGTTACGGACCTTATTCTTACGATGATACTTGGGATAATTTTGTTTTTAAGATAAATATGACTTTTGGTTTGTAACGAATGAGAAATAAAAAATCTGAAAACAAGAATTATTTAGTCATTAATTCTCAGATTTTCAGATTCTCATATTCTCAGATTTTAAAAAGCTATTTTCTTTTGTATCTCTTCAAACTCTTCTTTTTCAAGTTGTAGTTTAGGACGTTTGAAGTCGAGGTCACCTTCGTTTTGCATTGGTACGAGATGAATGTGAGCGTGAGGCACTTCAAGACCTATGACAGCCACACCGACTTTAGTACAAGGAATAGCTTCTTTAATTTTCACTGCCACTTGTTTAGCGAAAAGCATCATCTCCTGAATATCGTTGTCGTCGATGTCGAAGATATAGTCTACTTCTTTTTTAGGGACAACGAGGGTATGACCTTTTTGCACTGGATTGATATCCAAGAAAGCGAAGAACTTATCGTTTTCAGCTATCTTATAGCAAGGGATTTCTCCGTTTATTATTCTTGAAAATATTGTTGCCATATTATTGTCGTGTTATTTCAATTATTTCAAACATTACTTTTCCAGCAGGCACTTGTATTTCTACCTGGTCGCCTACGGATTTTCCGAGCAGACCTTTAGCTATTGGAGAAGTGACGGAGATTTTATGATTTTTAAGGTCAGCTTCTTTTTCAGGGACAAGAGTATAAACCATAACAGCGTTTGTTTTCATATTCTTGATTTTCACTGTTGAGAGAAGGAGGACCTTAGAGGTATCCATTTTAGACTCATCGAGCACGCGAGCGCTCATGATTAGTTGTTGAAGTTCAACGATCTTCATTTCAAGATGTTGTTGAGCTTCTTTAGCAGCATCATATTCGGCATTTTCTGAAAGATCTCCCTTATCACGAGCTTCAGCAATTGCCTGAACGACTTTAGGACGTTCCTCTAAAATAAGACGATCCAATTCATCTTTTAATTTCTGAAGTCCAGCCTGTGTAAAATATTCAATTTCAGCCATAATATGTGATTTATTTAAATTTAATAAAAAAGCAAAAAGAGACCCTTACCGAAATAAGGGCCCTTTTTGTTAAAACGTATGCAAAGATACGAATTATTTTTTAATGCAAGTCGTTTTTAGAAAATAATTCTTGCACCTACTGAGTGTGTACCATTGTAATGTTCTGTCTCTTGGAACGAATAGTCGATAGCGACTTTCATTTTTTCACCGAGAGGAGCTTGTACTGAAGCACCTAATGACAAGCCATTATTTACGTTAGTACAATTTTCTGTCTCGATGTCATCCCAGATACCATTTTCCAAAGTGTAACCAGCGCGGATTACCAAATAGTCTTTCAAAGAACCTTCGAGACCCAAAGTAACTTGGTCTTTAGAGAAGGAGTTTGAAGTGAAGTTACCAGCTGCTGTGAGACGATAGCCATTGTTAAAGTTAAAGTCGTAAGCTGCAGCAATATTTAACTGTGTTGGTAATTCAAATTGGTCAGCACGTTGGATAACAGTAAGAGATGAACCCCAGAATGATTCAGGGTTAGCTTTGAAGGTAAGACCGTCGCCACTATACTTCATGGTAGGTCCGATGTTTTTCAAAGTGATACCGAAGTGGATATTATCGGTGACACCTGTCACATATTGGATACCTGCATCTAAAGCAACACCTGTACCAACCATATCTGAAATAGATTCACTGATGATTTTAACGACGAAACCAGCGTGGATACTATTTGAGAATGATTTAGCGAGAGCGATGTTGATGTTCATCAAACTAGGTTTGAAAGTACCTAAAGTCAAGTCTGGATTATCTTCTGTTGTTCTGTAGATTTCGCCAGGATTGAATGACATAACATAGAGACCGGCTACTACTGTTTCTGAGATACGAGCCAAGAAACCGAAAGAAGACATATTAACTTCAGAGCCTTTCAACCAAGTGGTATGAGAGAAGTTCAAGTCGATGGAGTTCGTTGCAGTAATACCTGCAACGTTACCCCACATAGCTTCTACACCATGTATTTTTGACATACCGGCATTAGCCCAACCTGTTGATGATGCCCATGGATTTATTAACAATTCTGTAGCGCCTGCTTGACCAGATCTGTCCTTATTACCTGCGAATGCTGTATTGCTATATCCTAATACTAAGATAGTCAAGCTTACTATAACGATAGATTTTAATATTTTTTTCATGATCGTACTTTTTAATTTTGTTCGCATAATAATTAGAATACATTTAAGTCAACTTGACGCATTGCTGCATAGAACTTAACAGTCTTTTCGTTACCTGTAGAGTTATCCTTGACGTGGATTAAATAGAAACCACTTGCTATTGGTGTGTTTGCGAAGTTAGTCAAATCCCAGTCGATAGATGTAACATTAGAGTCTTTCTTGAATTGACGGATCTTCACTCCATTAACTGTATAGATTGTCACAACACACTTATCAGGAAGGTTAGCAATCTTAACTCTATGTGTAAGAGCATTATCTTCGTATGTTGAGAATGCGTAATATGGATTAGGTACTACGGTAATCATATCGAGGTCGCTCTTAGCTTTTTCAAGATTTTGAACTTCTGGACCACATCCCTCTGTTGTAAATGTGTAGTAAGGATAATAGCCTTTATGGTTTACAGTATCATACAATTCTTCACTTACATTTTCGAGTGCGAAGTCACTATAACCAGATCTGTAAGGTTTAGCAACGCGAACTGAAATTGTCACAGGGTTACCTTCTTGCAACCATTCCTTACCTTCGATTGGCATTGGCATACCAGCCCAAAGTGGTTGTCCCCACAATGAAAGATAAAGAACGTTTTTAAGTGATGATGATGGAGACTTTTCAATTTCATTCATAGTATTGTAAAGGTATGCACCAGCATCGTATGCAGGACATCTGAATGAAACCTTATGTGAATTGTTACCTAATTTACCAGCATCATTCATAGGGAATATATAAACGAAGTGTTTACCACCCATGAGAGCTGTACCATCAATAGCATCGAACAATACAGGATCTGAGAGCTGTGCTATAGGTGCAGACAAAGCTGTAGTTTCTTTCAATGCTGGTGGGTTGAACATCATATCACGACCATTTAGGTCAGCATAATATGAATCTTCACCATAACACATGTTAAGACGTGCACCTGTTTCAACATCGATAGCATAGCCTGGGAACCAACCCATACCATTAGCGGCAATGTAGTTAGCATCTTCAGGATTATTACTTGCTTCCATAGTCATTGATTCGCATGGATTACCATCTTTATCAATAGAAGGAGCTCTACGTAATGTGAATTTTGGTGCTCTACCCTCAGCCAAGATGGTTTCTGCAGACATCTCAATAACTGGACAACGAGTCCATTTTGATTTATCTGATGTCAAAACGATATCTATTGAGCCTAAATTTCTGAATATAGAGTCAACTCTACTATTTGCGTCATACAATGGACCTGGCATGTACTTATCACCACCATTACCATAGACATTTGTCAAAATTAATGGAGCCCATGTACCTTCAGCTATAGACTCAAATGCCTCACTTTCATCGTATGGGTTTGACAAGCCACCTGTTGTTGACATCACTAAGTAGTCATTGTTAGATGGTGTTTCTTGGTCACCATAGTTACCTGAACGAATCCAGTTAAGTGCCGAGCCTGGCATATTATCATCATCTCTGATACCGCTTAACCATTTGTTTGAACTGTCAGCGTATGTAACATATGATGTGATAAGACCATTATTTTCTGCAAGTGTTCTATTTACTGGCTGTGGAATTGGGGCTTGAGTAGGATCACTGCTATCCAAGAAGCTACCTACTTTATATGGACCAATGTTCCATGGTTGGTGAATACTTACTGAGATACCTCTTTCGATGAAGATCTTTTCAGTTTGAACTTCAGATGTATTATCTGCTGCAAATACTTCACCTGTATTCAAATCTTTCAAGAACCATCTGAAGACACGTTTAACAGCTGTATCACCGTCTGTACCTTTTTCACCAGTAACTTCTCTAACAGTGAAATCTTTGAATTCGTCAAACCAGATAGCATAATCTGTTGAAACAACATTCAATGGGTCAACTACCTTTACGTCAATAGGACCATAACCTGCTTTGTATGTTGGGTGATATGCTACAGGATATTCAGGATCACCGAAGACAACATCTTTGCTTGCAGGACCTTTACTTAAGATTTCATCTATTGTAGCTTGAGTCAACTCTAATTGGTTACCGCCATTACCGAGACCTGCCCAACGAGTGATTTGTAATTTATCACCGTAGTTAGAATTGATAACAGTACCATTAACTGTTTTGTGAGGGACAGCTGAATACAATTTAATATTCTTACGACCTGCCAAGTAAGGAGTTTTTTGACCGTAAAGACCTATAGGGTTATTAGCATCAACTGTATAATCTTGGTAATTATTATAAGCGTATGATATAGCCATATAATAATATGTCTTATGATTAATCAAGTTGACGTCACCAGTTGTAGTGAAAGCGTCTTGTGTAAGAACGAAAGTATTCTTAATACCTTGGTCAGCACCTTCAACCATTAATGTTGGAACTGAAGCTTTCAAATCATCATCATAGATGAAGTTAATGATTTCTGTAACTCCATTCTTAACGTCGCATTGATATACTACACGAGCTTTATTGATGTCATTAAGTTCGTCAACACTGACTTCTTTGTTAGCAAGTTGATAAACCACATAACCTTCAAAACGATAAGTTGAGTCGTTACGTTGTGTAGAGTCAGTTGCGAGAGGTCCGCTGATTTGTGGATCTATTTCAGTATATGACTCACCAATGTTATTAGAATTTTCAGAATTAGAAATGTAAACGATAAGTTTTTTGTCAAGTTCACGGAAAGTAAGGTCTGGAGCGTCAGGACCGTCAAGAACGTCGAAGCAGTTATCGAACATAGCTTGACATTTATCGTCAACACGGCGCAACAATTCTACCGATGACCAAGCTGTACCAGCAGTAGAACGAGCCCATGGCACACCGAATGTAATGTAGTTGACAGCACCAGGTCTCAATGTGAAAGGACCAGCTGATTGCATGAAACGACGGTCAGCAGGATTGTTAGGAGAACCGTTATTACCAGTTTCTTCACTCCAGAAACCATCGAAATCTGGAACAACACCACCTGTACCCCAGTAACATGGGTCAGAGTCAAATGGGAACATGAAGTCACAAGCTACATCAGTAACACCGCTTGTTCCTGGCAAAGCGTTACCACCAAAGTGCATCTTTTCACCATTTTTCCAAATACCTCTAAGTAAGAGATAATATTCAGAAGCTTTATCAGGGTCACCATTAACGGTTTGATTATTATCGTGATATACGAAACGACGCATACCGAAACGTTCGTCATCTATGATACCGTTTTCAAAGTTGACACCATTAATACTTTCATCGCAGTTTTCACCTGTCACAGGATCATACTTAGGGTTATCGATGCCATCAGGATCCAAATAAGGACCTTGGAAGAAGTCGACACCTACTGCTGGAGGGTTTGAACCGTATGCTTCAGGTTCACCTGAGCCATCGATATTCTTACCGTTATAGCCATAACCTAAACCACGGCTAACGTCGCAACCCACGAAGTCGTCTCTTGAGAAGCCAAGGTCAACGTCTGTCCATGGTGAGAAGTAAGTATTTGTCAAGGTATAAGTAGAACGGTTGATAATTTCGTAGCTATAGAAAGTCATGTTATTGATTTCGTCATTAGTAGCAAAAGCAAAAGCTTGAGCTCTAATTTCGAGACCGATAGCAGAACCACCTGTTTCGGTGTGAGCGTTACCTTTATCATTAAAAACCCACCAAAGAGTTTGGTCACCTTTGATAACTTGGTCTGCCAAGATAGAACCTTTGATAGAACCTTCTCTAGATTCGTCCATTGTTGGGATGTCGCTATGACAAAGTTCGTTATCAATATCATAATAAGGATAATCACCTTCTTCAGGTCTATAATGACCGTCTTTATTTTTATCATAAAAAGGAGCTAGATAGTAACTCATACCTCTGCTTGGGTCGCCGTGAGCTGGCCAATTTTTAATTGAAGAAGGGATTTCATAGTCAGGGTAAGGCGCACCTGATACAGGGTCACAATTAGCGATAAAATCATCTACTTCAGCGCGAGTGATTGTAAACATTTTATCATACTCCATACATGTTGCAGGGTCGATAGATGCAGTACCATCTATAGTAAGAGGACCTGTCCAGAAGTCATTACCAGTTTGACGGAAGCGGATAGCCGCACATTTCAACTGTTGGTTGATGTCGAGACCTGCAATCCATAATGAACCTGCATATAATGATGTTGATGAGCTATTTGATGGTATATAATACTTAGCACCTGTTCCACCAGGAAGGTCCCACCACATATCACCACCAGCATTAACACGTACTCTCGCATTGTTGATATTCAACCAAGCAAATGTAGAAGACGGTGTACAACCAGCTGTTGTACCTCTAAGAGTACGAGATTTCTTGTCAGCCATTTTGACTTTCTCGGCTCTTGCTTCAGTTACATTCAAAAAGAGAAATGCAACAAATAATAATCGGATAATAGTCTTCATATTTTCAGTAATTATTTATTTCTGTTTAGAAGTTAAAGATTACACCAAATCTAATCTGACGTGGTTGTGAATAGTTACCAGCATAGTTTACATAGAGGCTATAAAGATCTCTAAATGCCTGTGGATCTCTCTGTGTGTTGATTTCACGTTGCCATTCAGGAGCTGTCAAATAACCGTCATCGTCTGGGTTACCTGTTGCTGCATAAACGCCCATGATATTTTTTGAATTCAAGAGATTCAAAACTTGGAAATAGACGTTCATGTAAGCATTGCGTCCACCTTCTTTATCACCTAATCTCAAGTTGATGTCCTTGTCGACACGGAGGTCAAAACGGAATGCCCATGGAAGACGTGAACCATACATAGAACCTTTCAACAAGTTTGTTGATGGTGAAAGAGGTGACTGAATATTTGTAGCAGCTGTGTAAGGAGTACCAGAACCACCATTAACAGTCAAACTAGCACCTGTATTTGCCAACCAGTTGATAGGTTTTTTACCTGATTTCTCACGTTTTGAAACAGGTCCGTTATAGTCTTTACCTTCACCGAAACGATAGTCGAGAACGATATTGAATTGGTGACGACGGTCCCATGGCATTGGGAATGTTGAACGCAAGTTTGGAACACCAGCAGCAATCAATGATGCCATAGTTGATGTACTTGCACCTGTTGCATTGGAGAACTGTAATGTATAACTTGCACGCAAACGAACGTTCTTGGTTCTACGTAAGTCGTATGATGCTGTAAGACCTTTAACAGTACTGAAGTCCAAGTTACTGAATGATGTATAATCCTTAGGATATGCACCTGTGTAACGATACAACTGAATCATGTTACGGATTTCACGATAGTAACCAGTAATTGTCATTGATGATGAATTGGTCAACTTTTGAGTGAAACCTAATTCATAGTCGATTGTCTGTGATGGTTTCAATGATGGATTTGCAATAGCACCACTGATTTGATCGAAGTAATAATAACTATAGATATTAGCGAAGTTATTACCAGGACGGCTAGTCAAAACATCATAGTGAGCAAAGAACAATGCTTCGTCAGAGATTGGGAATGAGAATGAAATACGAGGCATTACACTCCATTGTGGATCATAATCTTTGAAAGAAGTTGTATTTACTCTACTTTGTGATGGGTCGGTAAGCCATGGAGAGATACCACTACCTTTATCCAATACTGTAGGGTTATTTATTTCCCGACCGTCAGCGCCATACCATACGTTGCCACTACGGTAACCAACAACTTCTGTGATGTTATCTATTGAATTGACATAAACTGCGAAGTCATCACCGATATTATCCGGAATACCTACTTCTGCACCATTTTGAAGTGTGATTACGCCATTCTTAGCTACATCACCGACAGTTTTATAGTCGTAAAGGATATAAGGATCCTTGATAACTTTTTGGTTAGCATCGAAACGGTCAACACGAACACCGACGTTAAAGATAAGATCTTTGAAAGCGAATTTATCTTGAATGTAACCAGCCATGTAGATTGGTTTGAATGAACCTACAGGACGAGTATAGTTACCATTTTCATCAACTTCTGTGAAGAAGTCTTCAAATGAAGGCTGTCCTTTAATCTTATTACCCTTATAGTCATATCCGTAGTATGATACGTATGAGTTACCGTCTTGTGTCAACTCATCTGGAGTAAACATACTGATGTCAAATCCTTCTGACAATGTAGCAGTATGCATCACACCTTCTCTATCATAATATTGGATTGTGTTGTCGTTGAAATCGTATGAGTCGATATTGATCCAATCCAAGCCGTTAACATCGAGACCTAAAGCTTCACGGAGGTTCTTGTCGAATTGATATTGTGATGCTTCGTCATATCTTCTATAGTAACGAATTGTATCAACGAAACCATCGTAGCTTACTACTTCAGGATTTTGAATGTCTAACTGTTGGATATGGAAGTTAGCCAAGTTTCTCATGAGATACCACATACGGTAACCGCTGATACCGTAAGCTCTGTTATTACGTTCTTCATATTGGAGACCGAGTTTAAGCTCGTGGTTACCTATTGTCATAGCACCTGAGAGGTTGACATTGAATTTATCAGACTCACCATAGCCGTAGTTAGTTTGGATACTACCTGGAGCTGCGAACATACCATAAGCTGCTGAAGGACTTTCACCGTTCAAGAGAGCACCACCGAGTTGGAGGTCAGTGAAGTTTTGATAGTGTCCAAATGGGTCTGAATATAAGTCATAATATAAAGAGGTGTAGTTAGAGAGCAAAGGATTCTTATCTGAAGCTTGGAACTCTACCAATGTATCATAGTCCCATGAAGTTGTTGCCCATACATTATTATAATAATGTGTCTCACCTGTTGCAGGATTTTTCACTGCTATTGTTGAATCTGCGTAACCGTAGGAAGGTGTTTTGTAGATGGTATATTTACCGAGGTAGCCATAATCCCAGATGTTATCCCAATGGTCTGGGTCGCCATATTCGTTGTTATAACGAGAATAGTCAACTTGCAAGCTATAGTAGAAGTTCTTAATCAAAGAAGTACTTTCTTGAGGAGAAGGGAATCTTTGAGTGAAACGTCCATAGACACGCCATGTCTGATCTTTGTTGATAGCATTTTTGTCAGAGTTGAAATAAGCGTGACCCAAGCTATATGAGTGATATTTACTCAAATTGAATGTACCACCGAAAGTCAAGTTGATTGTTTCAGTTGTACGGACGTTGATATTACCTGCAAAGTTAGCGCTCCAGCCAGAAGTATTTCTTGAGTTCTTCATATATTCCATAGAACTCATTCTGGTGTATTCAGCGTTGAGGTAAGTACCTGAGCCTGTACCAGACACGCGGATAGGATTCTTTTTAATGTATTCCAACCATTCGTCTGTTGCCTTGTAGTGACCTACAGCTGAGAGAGCACCGTCACGGTTATAGCTAACCTCACCTGACAAGAAGAAGCCGAGCAAAGCTGTTTCGCTTTCTTTACCTTTGATCAAAGGACCTTGAACGTTGAGACCAGCTCTGCTGTGACCGTAGCCGTCCAACAATTCCGAAGTTTCCAACTCAATACCAGCGCCGAAAGTTCTTGAAGGTCCTTTTGTTGTCATGTTGATGATACCGCCAGTAGCGTCACCATACATAGCAGGAAGACCTGAGAGAAGGACTTCGACTTGGTCGATAGCTGATTGAGGAACTGTTGCAGAACCGATAACGCGAACGCCGTCAACATAGTATGTTGCACCATCACGGGCACCACGCATGTTGCCAGCTTCACCGTCGCTCGAGAACACGCCACCGACACTAGCGGCGACAGCCGATGCTGAACGTTGAGGCATCTTTGCAATTTCTTCTGCAGTAATAGTAGCACCACCTGAAGTGTTATCCTTTGAAATCAAAGGCACCTTGTAGTCTACAATTTCAACGGCATCCAACACTTCTGATTGCATGCTCATAGTCACATCCTGGAAAGTAATTTTGTTAGCTGGGATAACAACACCTCTCATGATGTAAGTGTTATAACCAACAAAAGTTGCTTTCAAGTCGTAGGTTCCCGGAGGGATCGGGTTGATGTCATAGTTGCCGTCAAAGTCAGAACTGGCACCTCCCACCTGTGTACCACCGTTTTCTAAAACAATGTTAGCAAATGGAATAGGTTCGCCAGTGTCTTTATCGACAACCGTACCTTGAAGTCGTCCGACTTGCGCAAGTGCTAACGACCACGATGTCAGCACTATACAAAGGGTAAATAGTAATTTTCTTAACATACCTTGTGATTTTATGTTATACTACTCAATTGTTCGTTAAAAGGAGTTCAAAGATACGACAAAAAATTGAACAAATCGAATAATTTTTCAATTTAAAAAAAATATTTTTCAACATATCCATATCATTTCAAATAACATGTTGTGTTATAAATATTTAAAACATCAACACCTTATTTATAGTAACAAAAAAAACTCTTTCATCTGCAATTGAACTCAGCAATCACAAATGAAAGAGTTTTCCCAAAACAATAGTAAAAACAAGGCTTTACAGATTGTTTATAACTTCTAAAATTCTTTCTTTTTTACGTTTTGAAACCGGTACCTTTGTATCGTCTGCCATTACCACCATCATCTCGTCTTTGATAAAATTTTTTATATATCTTATATTGACAAGATGCGACTTGTGTGTCCTAACAAAATCATATTCCTCTAATTTTTGATCAATCTCTTTTAGGGTTTTACTTACCAACAAGCTATTCCCGTCTTTGAAAAAAATCTTAGTATAATAATTATCCGACTCGCACCTTATTATATCATCAACGTCGATAAGATGTATTTTATCTGTTGTTGACAGACTGATTTTTCTGACTACCAATTGTTCAGGGTCGAGGTTCTTCAATATATTATCGTATTGTTTTTTAAGGGTTTTCTTATATTTTGCCTCCTTGACTTTTTCCACAGCAGCGACTAATTCCTTAGGATCTATAGGCTTCAAGATATAATCTAAAGCGTCGTGTCGTATTGCCTTGATAGCGAATTGTTCGTATGCCGTGATAAAAACGACTTCAAAATCAATGTTTTCTACCGACGACAAAAGTTTAAAACCACTGCCTCCAGGCATCTCTATATCAAGAAAAACAAGGTCGGGACGAAACATCTCTATCATATTCTTTCCCGATGCAACATCGTCTGCCTCAGCACATACCATCACATCTTGACAATATTGTGCCAGCAACGATTTAAGCACCCTACGTGCGATTTCCTCATCTTCTACAATAACGCATCTTATCATATTTTTCCTTTCTTTTTAATCATGAAAACTGAAGATAATATTAACTCTTGTCCCTATGGCATTAGCATTATCATCATATAAATCAACAACTTCAATGCTGAAGTCATCATTAGATATTTTCGTCAATGTTTCTAGACGTCTTCTCGTCACGCTCATTCCATAGGATTTATGCGACGAGCCTTTCTCTTGCTTCATTTTCTCCGAGAATTTACGTCCCACTCCATTATCTTCAACAACGCACAATATCTTATCTTCTGAAATCTTCGAGAATTTGATACTCAAAAAGCAATCGTTCTTCTTTGGAATAAGTCCATGAATAATAGCGTTTTCCACAAAAGGTTGAATTATCAAAGGGGCTATCTCCGTATTCTGAACATCAATATCTTCATCAATATTTATCTGATACTTAAAACGATTTCCCAATCGCATCGACTCCAACTGCAAATACAGATCAACTGCTTCCACTTCGTCTGATAATGATATGTAACGTTCATTAGAATTATTCAAGATTCGTCGCATCAACTTTGAGAAGCTCGACAGATAAGTGACAGCATTATCCACATCATGATTGAGAATATATTGCTGAATGCTATTTAAGGTGTTGAAGATGACGTGAGGATTCATCTGCAGCTGAAGCGTTTTCTGTTTCAGCTGAAGCATCTGCGTCTCGAGTTCGGCGACCAAGCGTTTCTGTTCTCTTCTCTGATAAATAATCTTGGCTCTCTGTTGTATGATTATCAGCACTGAAAGTAACAATATCAACAAGACGAATATTTTAAATATCCATCTTTGATACCAGGCTGGATGTATTATGATTGTCAATTCAATAGGGCTTTCATTCCAGACATTGACTTCATTAGCGGCGTTCAACTTAAACACATACGTTCCCGGACGCAACTTACTGTATTCTATATATCTATGGTTCGCCTCGTTATACGACCATTCTTTATCGTAATTATCAAGGATATAGGAATATATAACCTGATTTTTTCTAAAGAGATTAAGTGTGGCAAATTCTATCTCAAAAGAATTATTCTTATGCGACAGATGCACAGTATCGCCGTCTTGCAGATAGCGATATCTTTTACCTGTATTGGTAATCATCTTTGTCACAACGACTTCTGGTATCCTTGTTTCCAATTTAATATCAGCTGGTCTGAAGTAATTAAAGCCGTTAAATCCGCCAAAGAATATAAAGCCGTCTTTACTTCTCAGGAAAGCGTTTGGAGTAAATTCACTACCTTGCAAACCATCATTAACATCATAATTAGTTATCTCCTTGGTAGCTAAGCTATATTTCATAATACCCTTACTCGTACTCGCCCAAAGA
Source organism: Lentimicrobiaceae bacterium (assembly GCA_015061315.1). Classification (GTDB taxonomy): domain Bacteria; phylum Bacteroidota; class Bacteroidia; order Bacteroidales; family F082; genus Limimorpha. The sequence continues at coordinate 121,499 of SUWV01000003.1, read as the reverse complement.
AAGCCATTATTATCTGGAATGATAGCATATACCATTCTTCCTATGTTGTCAGATCTCCTTGACGTTTTAAACTCTTTGGTATCAGGAGAAAACGCCAACATTCCATTAGAATAAGAACCAATATAATAACGTCCGTCCTCTCCTTCAACAATATCGAAGAAACCGTAATTCTTAACAACATCGCCTCTTGTCAGTGAATCAGACAGATGATATGTTACAAAGCTATCTTTATCATAATGATATGCCGAAAGTCCATCGCCTGTCGTAATGTAAATAAGACTATCTGTCAACAACAAATCGAAAATATCGTCATTAGGAATTGCGTTAATATTTTTTTTATCAGCATTATAAAACAGATGCGTCTTCGTTTTTAGGTTCAAACGACACAATCCCATATTGGTCGCAATCCACATATTATCGTATTCGTCTAAAACCGACTCCCTGACAACAGCATGTTTCAATCTCGGAATATCATATTCTTCTGACACATCTATAACTTTATCTTTTTCAATATCATATATATATAATCCTGAGTTACGAGTTCCTACCCAAATTCGATTATCATCATCTAAGAAAAAGCTGTACACATACAACGACTCGAAATAATTTTCTTTTGAATTAAAGAAGGTCTTAAAATCGACTATAGATTCATCTCTTGTGTTGAAGACTTTAATACCCGATTCTGTTCCTATTAAGATATTGTCGTCATATTGTAAATCAAGGAAATAGTTTATCGAGAGCAGAGAGCCGTTTTCATAGATATTCACAGTAGAGAATTTTGCGAAATTATTTTCAAAACGATTCAAGCCTGTAAATGTCGCCACCCATATTGAACCCAAATTATCTTTATAAATATCGAAGATGTAATTCTCGGATATAGCGTAACGTTTATCGAACTTAGAGATGTGCGTTGCTGTATTTTCTTTGTAATTAAACAGATACAAGCCATTGGTGTATGTACTTATCAACAACTCTTCTTCAGAAAAAGAAATTATATTAGATACATCTAATCGAGGAGATTGTGACGCCGTAAGATCATTGAGATTTATTCTTTTGATATTATTATTCAAGGCATTATACTCGCATATACCATTAGATGTTCCAATAAAAATCTTCTCGTCGTTGATCTTATGCATACATCGCAGGCTATTATCGGGCAAGGTATTTTCAATATCATCAATTGAATAGAAATGTCGTAACGCCTGATTATCATCTTTATATATCACCAAGCCCTTTGAAGTAGCCACCAACCATGAATTATTAGTCGGGATATATTCTATATAACGAACCTCATAATCAGGCAAGTAGTTGTTAATCCTAGGTATATAGAAACTCTTTGTCTTGAGATTATATACCGACGTACCTCCTTTAGTACATATAACCAACTTATTGCCAATGGGCTGACTTATGTAATATATATAATTGTTTTTAATCACCAAAGAATCTATTTCTGAAAAGTAATTGGTGACCTGTTTATTTTTGACATCATAAATCGTGAGACCTTTTTCCGTTCCTATGAACAAGGTATCGCCCACCGCTCTGATGTCGGTTATCGTTGCATTGATAATTCCATCAATCTGGTTATATTCTTCAAAGCTATAGCTGTCGTAAGAATTCAAGCCGCGTTTGGTTCCGAGCCACATCATGCCGTTTTCGTCTTGCTCTATAGACGTAACAATATTAGAACTAAGATAGCTCTGCGATGATGTGTTTGTGGCTATATCTTTATTAAGGACATACGATAGCAATGCATTATCTTGTCCATACATGTTAAAAACAACGAACAAGACAAAACAAGTCGCGATAATATGCCTCAGCCTCTCAATCATTGTCTTGTATCATTAACACCGTCGTTAAGCATATTCTGATCAACGTAGTTACCCTTCGATTTGAAGTTGAATAAGAAAAATGATTTCTTCTTACGAATAGGCGTATTCTTCTTACGAATCTTCTCATTTTCTTTCATCATACGTTTTGTCGATTCCGACTGTATCTCATAGTTACTGATATTCTGTTGTGATGAACACGAACAAAAAACTACGCTTATCAACAATAAAACATATATGATAGTACGTTTACACATAAAATGATTATACTTTTTCTTTTTTCTAAAAAACTAAACAAATATATTGTATTTTTGTTTTCAAATTATGAAAAAATTTATTGCCATATCATTATTTTTATTGAGCATGCTGTCGTGCGACGACACTCCTTATAATCCGAACGTTCCTGATGTTTATATCAACTTCAGTATCAATCCTAATTCCACTATGTATTACCAACTTAACGCTGTAAGTGGTTATCTTGAAGTCACGGCTCCATGGCCCAGCAGAGGCATCATAATATATCGTTATTCTCAGGACGAATTCAAGGCTTATGAGCGGCAGTCGCCCAACGAGCCCAATGCATGCGGGGAGAGTTCAAGGTTGATAGTAGAATTTCCTTTCGTGATTGACACTTGTTTAAACGTGAAATACAGCATCTTAGACGGAAGCATCTTCACTCAAGGTTATCAAGGCTATCCTCTTATAGAATACAGAACGCAATATGACGGGCACACATTAAGAGTATATAATTAGAGTTGAGAGAACTTTGAACTACTCTCAACTCTAAACTATAGATTAATATCTGTAAATATCAGATTTATAAGGACCATCTACCGAGACTCCGATATAGTCTGCCTGTTCCTGTGTGAGTCGTGTCAATTTAACACCTATCTTTTCCAAGTGTAATCTTGCCACTTCTTCATCTAAATATTTTGGCAAACAGTAGACATCTACTGGATAGTTGCCTCTGTTTTTCCATAAGTCTAACTGAGCCAAAGTCTGGTTTGTGAATGAGTTACTCATCACGAAGCTAGCATGACCTGTAGCGCAACCGAGGTTTACCAAGCGACCTTCTGCCAAGATAAAGATAGCGTTTCCATTAGGCAAGATATATTTATCTACTTGTGGCTTGATATTAACTTTCTTAACGCCTTCCAATTTTTCCAATGCTGCCACTTGAATCTCATTATCGAAGTGACCTATGTTACATACTATAGCTTGGTCTTTCATCTGGAGCATTGTCTCGAGAGTGATAACGTCGCGGTTGCCGGTACATGTCACATAGACGTTACCTTCTTTAACAGCTTCTTCCACCGTAGTGACTTCAAAGCCTTCCATCGCAGCTTGCAATGCGCAGATAGGGTCGATTTCAGTTACAATGACTCTTGCACCGTAAGAACGCATTGAATGAGCGCAGCCTTTACCTACATCGCCATAGCCGAGAACCACCACGACTTTACCAGCGAGCATAACATCTGTAGCGCGTTTGATACCGTCAGCCAACGACTCACGGCAGCCATAAAGATTATCGAATTTTGATTTAGTAACGCTGTCGTTTACGTTGATAGCAGGAACCAGAAGCTTGCCTTGTTCCTTCATCTGATATAAACGATGTACACCTGTTGTTGTCTCTTCAGAAACGCCTTTCCAGTTAGCGACCACTTCATGCCAGAAGTTAGGATTCTCTTCGTATGTAGCTTTGATGACCGACATAAGAGCTTCTTCTTCAGCATTGCTTGGTGTCACATTCAAGAGACTTGGGTCGTTTTCGCAGTCATAGCCTTTGTGTATTAATAAAGTAGCGTCGCCGCCGTCATCAACGATGAGGTCTGGACCTTTATCATCTGGGAATGTAAGAGCTCTTTTTGTGCACCACCAGTAATCTTCTAATGTCTCGCCTTTCCATGCGAACACTGCAGTTCCTGTTGCTGCAATAGCTGCTGCCGCATGGTCTTGTGTTGAGAAGATGTTACAGCTTGCCCAACGCACTTCTGCTCCGAGAGCCACTAAGGTTTCTATCAAGATGGCTGTTTGTATTGTCATGTGCAAAGAGCCGCTGATACGAGCGCCAGCGAGAGGTTTCTCTTCGCCATATTTCTTACGAAGCGCCATCAAACCAGGCATTTCGTGTTCTGATACTTCAATTTCTTTTCTTCCCCAATCGGCAAGATTCATATCTGCCACCAAATAAGGAAGGTCTTTTTGTGTTAATTTATTGTTCATTATATGATATTATTTTGATTTCTTTTTTTGATTTGCAAAGATAAAAAAAGTCTACGGTCTACAGTCTACAGTCTAAGGATTTTTTTAAGTCACCAAGTCGCCAAGTCGCCGAGTCACCAAGTATATAAGTCAATTGTTAATTGTTAATTGTTAATTGTTAACTGTTAATTCTTAAAACCCTTCAAGGTTCATCGTCACTGTTGGAATTAACAGTATTCCTCCTATTATGATTAGCAATAGGATAAACTTCCATACCCATTTAAACCATTTCTGATATGGTATTCTTGCCACGCCGAGAGCCGCGATGAGGACTCCAGATGTAGGTGTTATCATATTGGTGAAGCCGTCGCCGAACTGGAACGCCATCACTGTAGCCTGACGGCAGACTCCTATCAGGTCGCTGAACGGAGCCATGATAGGCATCGTTATCGCTGCTTTCGCCGAACCTGATGGAATTACAACATTGACAATAGTCTGTATCGCATACATAATTTCCACCGATGCTATCTTGCCTAAATCTGTCATCGATTTTGAAAGCCCGTATAGAATAGTGTCGATGATACCGCCTTCTTGTAATATTATCACTATGCCTCCAGCGAGACCTACCACTACAGCTGCCGACAGAATATCGCTCATTCCTTCAATAAAAAGCTTAGCTATATCGTTGGCTGTCTTACCTATCGCGAGTCCGCTCGCTATTCCCATCACTAAGAACAAGGTTGCTATTTCCATCACATACCAGCCGTAACCCATAACTCCGACTATCAAATAAATGATAGTATAAAGTAATATTAAAAGTATGAAGTTATGTACAGTCTTCCTTAATGACAAAGGTCCTACTATAGCGAATATCGCTGTCAATATCGGGACGAGAGGTGCTGTAAATGAAGAATTCCCTACTGTCAATGTCGTCGTTGGATAACAGAACGAGAATATCGTCATTGCAACAAGCAGTGCCGCATAGACATACCACGACTGTTTTGTCTTGACAGCCTCATACTCCTGCTGTCCCTCAACTACATGTGTGCGCCAATAGGCGTCGTCTTCATACATCATCGACGACATCGGATTTTTCTTCACCTTCTTGGCATAAAGCAAAACGAAAGTGATAAGCACGATGTTAAGCACCACCCAGCAGAACACTCTGTAGCCTATGCCCGAGAACAGCGGCACTTCAGCTATTCCCTGCGCGATGCCGATGGTAAATGGATTCAAGATAGCTCCGGCAAAGCCGACATGAGCTGCCACATAAACCATACATACACCTACGATAGAGTCGTAACCCATTGATATAGCCAAAGGAATTATGATAATGATGAAAGCAATACATTCTTCGCTCATACCAAAAATTGCTCCGAACAAACTAAACAAAAGCATTATCAGAACGATGATGATATTATCTACGCCAAAATATTTTATAAACTTATAATTTTCAAGTCGCCTCGTAAACCTCAGAAAGGAGAAGATTCCCATGTCGATGGCATGGCTCTTATTCATAATCCAGAAGGCTCCACCTATTATTAATATGAAGACGATTATCGAGCTTTGTTTTTCAAATCCTTTGAATAAAGCCGAGAAGATCTGCCAGGTCTGCGGCTCTGAATGATAGTCGTCTTGATATTGTTGCGGAAGCTGATCTTGATAATAGAATTTTAGCTCTGTCTTTTCTACTCCGTTTTCTACGACAGTCTCTTCAATATAAAAACCAGGTTTCACAAACCATGTCATCATTGCTGCAACGACAATGATAAAGAATACTATTACAAATGTATGAGGGACTTTAGGCTGTTTCATTATGGACTTAGTTTTTGGACGCATTCAATGCGTCCTTACATTATTGTACGGACACATCGAATGTGTCCACTTGCATTTCAAAATTGAACGTTGAACCTAAAATTAGATTCAACGTCCAACGTCTTTAGACTTTTGTCTTTAGTCTTTAGTCATTATAACATAAAGAAGCTCATCAAGACACCTGCTGCCACTGCCGAGCCGATGACGCCTGCAACATTAGGAGCCATAGCGTGCATGAGGAGGTGATTTGACGGATCGTATTTCTGACCTTCTATCTGTGATACGCGGGCGCTGTCTGGCACAGCAGAGACGCCGGCATTACCGATAAGCGGGTTAATCTTGTCACCTTCTTTCAAGAAGAGGTTCATAAACTTAACGCATAAGATACCAGCTGCTGTAGCTATCATAAACGAAAGCGCTCCTAAGCCGAATATCAGCAACGACTCTTTAGTGAGGAAGACATCAGCCTGCGTGGAGGCTCCTACGGTAACACCCAACAAAATAGTCACTATGTCGATGAGGGCGTTACTTGCTGTGTTGGCGAGACGTTTTGTCACACCGCTTTCTTTCAACAAGTTACCGAAGAACAACATACCGAGCAGCGGCAATGCCGAAGGGCTGATGAATGTTGTAAGGAGAAGACCCACTATAGGGAAACACACTTTTTCTGTCTTGCTTACCTGACGAGGAGGCTTCATGTGAATGACGCGTTCTTTCGGTGTGGTTAGCAGTCTCATGATAGGAGGCTGGATAAGAGGCACGAGTGCCATATATGAATAGGCTGCTATGGCGATAGGTCCCAAGAGATGAGGAGCCATCTTCGATGAGAGGAATATCGCTGTTGGGCCGTCGGCACCGCCAATGATACCTATAGCGCCTGCTTCTTTAAAGTCGAATCCGAGATATAAGGCACCTATGAAAGTGAGGAAGACGCCGAGCTGTGCGGCAGCTCCTATTATCATAAGGCGTGGCTGTGAAATCAGCGAGGAGAAGTCGGTCATCGCGCCTATGCCCAAGAAGATGAGCGGCGGATAGATACCTTGTCGAACTCCGAAATAGAGGTAGTTCAACACCGAACCTTTCTGATAGATGCCAGTCTGTATGTTCAAGGTGAAAGCCTCGTTGATAGTAGCCACGGCGCTTGTCTCGTTCATGCCTTCTGGCAATATTATAGCGCCTGAGGCGAACATCTCGTTGAAACGGCTAAGAGCCTCATCGAGTTCTAGTTTGATATTCTCTCCAGAGAAAAGACTTACCATCAGAGCCTGAGCCTCTTGCAGGTTCGACTGCAACACTCCTTGGTCGGAGAGTTCCTGAAGATGCGCCAAGACATCGTTGAGGTTATAGGTATATGTCTGTAAGAAAGGAATGTTACCTATTATGATACCTGTTCCTATCGGTATCAGCAGCATAGGTTCAAACTCAAACTTGATAGCGAGGAAGATAAACACAAACGCAACAAGAATCATAATGATGTTGCCCCTTGTTGCGTTTTTAAAACCTGTGAAAGCGAAAAAGTTGTATAATCCATCGGCAAAGTCCTGACCTACTGAAGGAGTGTCAGAGACGCCATTTAGCGACGTCTCTACAGCTGCCGTTTCTTGTGTCATGACACTGTCGGTGAAGACGCGTTCTGCCATTGCCGGATTTGACGACACCAAAGCATGAAGCACGAACAACACCGCCACTAATGCGAGTATGACGAAGGATTTTCTTCTTATGGTATTGTGCTTAGGTTTCATAACAGTAATATTAACCTATTATAGCTAAAACAGCACCTTGAAGAACGTTATCGCCAACTTTGACTTTAATATCTTTTATTACGCCATCAACTTCAGCGAGGAAGTTGTTTTCCATTTTCATTGCTTCGTACATTAATATCTTGTCGCCGCGTTTCACTTGGTCGCCTACGTTGACAAAGATCTGCATGATGGTACCAGGTAGCGGAGCCACAGCCTTAACGCCGTCAGCACTGCCAGCAGCTGGTGCTGCAGGAGCAGCGCTTTGTGTTGGAGCAGCTGCCTTAGGACGTGGAGCGACAACAGGCTTAGCCTCTTCCTTCTCACGCTCAACATCAACTTCGTATTGTGTACCATTGACAACGACTTGTGCCTTGTCGCCTTCAAAGCTCTGTACTTCTACTTCGTATTGTTTTCCACTTATAGTGAACTTAAATTTTTTCATGATTAATATCTGTTTAAATTGTTTATTCCTAAAATTTTAGAACTCCATGGTGAGGTATAACGAGTCTGTGCTCTCTTGATGGTGAGCTTGCCCGACTCTTCATCATGAACCTCCATCGACATCGACAATGCCAAGCCTATTGCTACGATGACATCGTCATTCACATTATTTTTAGAAGTCTTCATATCTATGTTATTATTCGCTTCAACTTCTACTTTCTTGTCTTTCTTGAAGATAGATTTCCAATCTATGTTAATAAGCTTTAACAATCCTGAAAAGACCAAATACAATATCACCAATGCTGTTATGACTATCAAGAAGCCACTTATGGTAACGACCCAGCCTTTAACTTGAAAACCTTCCTGTATTGCTAACAAAGACAAATATAAAGTATTCATTGACTTAATTTTTTAAAGTGGAATATTACAATGTTTCTTAGGAGGATTAGTATCTTTCTTTGTCTCTAAAGCATGTAATGCTCTGATTACGCGGAAACGTGTGTTGCGTGGTTCGATAACGTCGTCGATATAACCGAACTTAGCAGCGTCGTATGGGTTAGCGAATTTGTCGCGGTAGTCTTGTTCTTTCTTAGCTACGAGTTCAGCGCGTTCTGCTGGATCTGCTATAGCTGCGATTTCTTTACCGTCTAAGACTTCCACAGCACCTGAAGGTCCCATAACAGCGATTTCTGCTGATGGCCATGCGTAGTTGATGTCTGCTCTGAGTTGCTTGCAGCCCATAACCAAGTGTGAGCCACCATACGATTTACGTACTGTGACAGTGATCTTTGGAACTGTAGCCTCACCATAAGCGAACAACATCTTAGCTCCGTGAGAGATGATGCCACCGTATTCTTGTACTGTGCCAGGCAAGAAGCCAGGAACGTCGACTAATGTCACGATAGGAATATTGAAAGCGTCGCAGAAACGTACGAAACGAGCGCCCTTACGTGATGCGTTGATGTCGAGAACGCCAGCGAAGAATGCAGGGTTGTTTGCTACGATACCTACTGGCATACCATCTAAGTGTGCAAAACCGACGATTAAGTTTCTTGCGAAGTCTTTATGTACTTCCAAGAACTTATTATCATCGACGATAGAATGAATGATATGCTGCATGTCGTAAGGCTTGTTAGGATTATCAGGGATAATCTCATTCAATGAGTCGTCCTTACGATCGATAGGGTCGTCTGTTGGTTTATATGGAGGTTCTTCCAAATTATTCTGTGGGAGGTAAGAGACGAGGTCTCTGATAAGTTGAAGAGCTTCTTCTTCTGTTGGAGCCATAAACTGGCTTACGCCTGATTTCTGGTTATGGACGAGAGCGCCGCCTAAGTCTTCTGTGCTTACATCTTCGCCTGTGACAGTCTTAACGACTTTTGGTCCTGTCAAGAACATATAGCTGTTTTGTTCTGTCATCAAGATGAAGTCGGTCAATGCTGGTGAGTAAACTGCGCCGCCGGCACAAGGACCGAAGATAGCTGAGATTTGAGGGATAACGCCAGAAGCGTCGATATTGCGTTGGAAGATTTCAGCATAACCTGCCAAACTTCTTGAACCTTCTTGGATACGAGCGCCGCCTGAGTCACAGATGCCGATAACAGGAGCACCTACTTTCATAGCTTGGTCCATGACCTTGCAGATCTTCTTCGACATTGTCTCTGACAAAGAACCACCGAATACTGTGAAGTCTTGTGCATAGACATAAACAACACGGCCGTCGATAGTACCATAACCTGTCACGACACCGTCGCCAAGATATTGTTGTTTGTCGAGACCGAAGTCTGTAGTACGATGAGTTAAGAACATGTCAAATTCCTCGAAGCTACCTTCGTCGAGCAACATAGCGATACGTTCGCGTGCTGTGTATTTACCTTTGGCATGTTGTGAGTCGATACGCTTTTGACCGCCACCGAGACGAGCCTGTTCGCGTTTGTCTAACAATTCTTGAATTTTTTGTTCAATTACCATAATATTGGGTTTTAATTGATTGTACCTATTAATAATATGTGATTATTTGTTTTTATCTTCGCAAAGTTCTGTCAAGACACCGCATGTTGATTTTGGATGTAAGAAAGCGATGCTCAAACCTTCAGCGCCACCACGAGGAGCCTTGTCGATGAGACGTATGCCTGCAGCCTCAGCTTCAGCCAACTGTCCTTCAATGTTTTCAACAGCAAAAGCGATGTGGTGCATGCCACCCTTGCCACCGTTCTTTTCAATGAAATTAGCTATTGTACTCTCTGGTGATGTAGGTTCCAATAATTCTATCTTGGTCTGTCCTATCTTAAAAAATGCTGTCTTAACTTTTTGATCTACTACTTCTTCAATGTTGTAACATTTTGTTCCGAGAAGTGTCTCAAAGAATGGAATAGATTCTTCTAAACTTGTTACTGCTATTCCAATGTGTTCAATATGAGTTGGATTCATAATAACGTTATTTTATTTTTTAAAAATTCGAATTTGAGTACAAAAATAAACTTTTTTTTCAAACCTAAAAGACTATAATCTCGAAAAACAGAAAAAATATAATGATTAATTATTTTACTATTTTAAACTCATAAATTACTAAAAATTCGTACCTTTACAAACCAAATTATTTCAAAAAAAATTAGTCATGAAATACGTCATCACACTATTCTTAACAATCGGATTAGCATTATCTTCATTTTCAAAATCGAATGAAATCGGCAAAGACATCGATGTCAATCATTATGAGATTCATCTCAACGAATTTAATATCACAGAGAAGTCACTCGACGCTTCTACGACAATCACTTTCACTGCTTTGAACGCCATCGATTTCATAGAGTTAGAGCTTAAATCGCTGAACGTAAGCTCAGTCACCTCCGATGACATTAATGTTAAAGACTTTTCACAAAACGATGACATCCTTAAAATAAACTTCGCTTCCACCCTATCGGCTGATTCTAAAATTTCATTAACTATAGATTATAACGGCAAGACTTTCAACGAGCAATGGGGCGGCATACATTGGAGCAACGACTACGTATATAACCTCGGCGTGGGCTTCGACAGCCAACCTCATAACTTAGGAAAGACTTGGTTCCCATGCGTAGATAACTTCACCGACAAAGCTTCTTACGATTTATATCTGACAATACCAGAAGACATGACATCCTCATGCGGCGGCTTATTAAACGCCTCGACTAATAACAACGACGGCACTAAAACCGACCATTGGGTAGTAAGTCAGGAGATTGCTACATACCTCATCTCTTTTGCCTTCGGCGACTTCGTACTTTGGGAAGAGACATATCAAGGATTGGAAAAAGATATAGCTGTCAATGTATATGCCAAGCCTAATCAGATTGAGAAAGTCGATGGTACATTCGTCAATGTCAAAGAGATAGCGGCTTTCTATGAAGAAAAATTCGGTGCTTATCCTTTAAACAGAATAGGTTACGTCAGCACTAATCTCGGCTGCATGGAACATGTCGACAACATCGCTCTCGCGAGTTCTTTGATAAACGGCAAAGCCACTTTCGACAACGAGAACTTCATAGCTCATGAGATGTCGCACGCTTGGTTCGGCAACAAGGTGACATGCACCACCGCCGAAGAGATGTGGCTCAACGAAGGTTTCGCTACTTTCTGTAATTATTATTATCTCACCAAACTGTACGGCGAAGAGCTCTATCAAGAATATATGAACGACCTCATCAACAATATCATCTTGTCGTGCCACGCAAAAGAAGGCTGGATTCCATTGAACGACATTCCTTTGGATATAACTTACGGTATGACAGCCTACGACAAAGGAGCCGTCGTCGTTCACTCCTTGATGAATTATCTTGGCAGAGAGACTTTCGACGCAGCGATAAGACATTATTTAGACAAATTCGCTTATAAGGCGGCTTCGTCAGACGATTTAAGAGACGCCTTGACAGAAGCAACGGGCATCGACATGAGCGATTTCTTCAACGCATACGTGTTTAATCCGGGAAGCCCTGCCTATAACGTAAAATCGTTTTCTTCAAAAGCCAACGGCGACAAATACGATGTGGAAATCACAATGAACCAACAACATAGAGGCGCCGATTATATCGGAGATAATGTAAGATATGAAATCACTTTCGTCGATAATGACTGGAACATGCAGAGCGAGATGCTCGAATGGGACGGCGAGTCGGCTACGGTTACCAAGACCATCGATTTCGAGCCTGTCGCCATCTTCTGCGACATCGTCAATAAATTCGCCGATGCTTGTCACAGCTACACTCACGTCTTCAATAAAAACGGCAACAAAGAATTTAAAGATGCGAGGATTAAACTCATCGCTCAGGAAATCGGCGACTCAACCTTGATGAGAGTTGAACATCATTGGGTCGGAGCAAAGAACGCCGGCTACGTACCAACAGGTCTCAGATTATCGCCTAACCGCTATTGGACAATTCATCGTTTAGATAAAGGCGAAGCTGCAATAAACGCTGAGTTCCAATATCAGAAAAACGAAACTTACGACAACGACCTGACGACATCTGCCAACGACTCTATCATAATCCTGTATCGTAAAGACGGCTCGCAACAATGGCAGCCTGTCGATTTCACTTTCAAAGGCAGCAACAACGCTGGCACAATAACAGTAGAAAACATACAATCAGGCGATTACGTCTTAGGAGCTTGCAACGAAGACTATACTGGAATAAATGAGAAACATGATTCCAATATCGAGATTTATCCTAATCCTGCAAAAGATGTAATCAAGCTGTCGGCAGTTGGAAATCAGCCTTCTACCTTAAAGATTTACAATGTTTCAGGAGCTATAATCGACGAAATAGATTTTAATTCTAACGAGATTGAAATCAATGTTTCAGAATATAAATCTGGAATATACTACATCGAGATTAACGACAAAACCGTCAAATTCATTAAGGAATAATATTTATAGAAACTCAAACTGTGATTAGAAAAACTCTCTAAGAGATTTATCTTAATGTCCTGAAACTTTCCAATAAAGTTCCTGTTGGACATAAATAGTTACACCAAGGCTTCTTGATAAAAATTGACAATATCAAGATGACTGTAGCGAATATTGCCACACCGAATCCTATCGACTGATAGTTGAAAATCGGGAACGGCTCAACGACAGATAAGTCCAACCCCACTCCGAGAGCGAATATTATCAAGAGAGATAATAATATCACCTTTCTTAAAACAGAGAAAACCATATAGATATTAGCTTTTATGGACGAAGACTTTTGACTTTCGTCTTTAGCCTTTAGACCTTTATCTTTAGCCTTTAGACTTTTGTCTTTAGACTTTATAAGTCCTGCAAATTCCTGAGCTGCGCCGAAAGGACAGAGATATTGACAATAGAAAGCTTTCTTGGTTACCAAAGGCAAGATTATCGACAAAATTGCTATTATCAATATAGGTAATTGTATCGCCAATGAGACGCCGTTTGTGAGCCAGTTGCAGAACAGCGACAACGACAATAGGCTGTTAGTCCAGAAACCTAAAATCGCTATTGAAAGCAACAAGCTGATTCGACGTAAAGTCACCAAGTCCCCAAGTCCCCAAGCCTCCGAGTTTTTAAATTTCTTAGGTTTCGGCATAAAGAAACAAATCGTTGCTAAAACCGTTACGATTAAGACGCAGACCTGTCGGATGAAGAGGTTCCAGTCCCATGAATATAAACGTGCTTTTTGTTGAGATAGCAGCGACATTCTTGTTTGCAGCGACTGAGCCATCGCTGTCGAAGAGAAGGTGCTTCCGCTCACGGCATCGACATGATGTTTGGCAGCTTCTTCAACAGTAAGCCCGTCCCAAGAATCTAAGAATCCGCTATTTATAACTTTATTGACAAATCCCCTACTCTCTCTATTCTCACACATCTCCACTTCAACAATCTTATCACATGAATCTAAATAAATATTAAGAGGCGTAACGCTGTTATATCCATAAATCTCATCACTATATGGAGAAGTGTTCATCACAGCGCCGATGATATTTCCATCATTAAAAACATAATAAAAATTAACATCTTCTAATGAAATGCTGTCGGCTTCTTCATAATATTTATTAACATCTTCTAAAGAAATATTAAGATTAAACTTCGGCTGTTGGTTTTTAACTTTTGACTTTTGGCTATTTACGATTCCCTTTACGACTAAAAAAAGTAAGGCTACAACGATAAGATAATTCAATATTTTATTAAGTATTTTCACGCTTAAAAAGTTTTCTACAAAATTATGAAAAACAATTTATCTTATCGAATGATTTTTTAACTTTGTGGCTTAATAAAAAAACATTATCATGAGTAAGATTCAAGATGACAACAGACTATATTCTTTTTTAAGACCGTATGTAGATTATCATGTGAGAAAGGCTTTTCGTCGTTATAAAGTCGTTGGTTATGATAAGATTCCACAAAATGCCGCATGTATTTTCGGAGCCAATCACACTAACACTTTGATGGATGCATTAGTGCTTCTCTGCATGAACCACGAGAAAAAAGTATTCATAGCAAGAGGCGACATTTTCAAGAAGCCTACGATAGCCAAGATAATGTTTTTCTTACGCATCCTTCCGATTTATCGTATCCGTGATGGATTCAAAAGCGTAAAAGACAACAACGCAGAAATCATAGATAAAGCTGCCGATGTAGTGCATGATGAGGTAAAACTCTTCCTTTATCCAGAAGCTGCTCACAGAACGAAGCATTCGTTACGTCAGCTCAGCAAAGGCATCTTCCATATCGCCTTGAAAGCCAACAACGATTTTGGCCACGAGAAACCCGTCTATTTAGTCCCTACAGGAATAGAATACGGCGATTATTTCCGTTATCGCTCAACAGCTTTGATAACTTTCGGCGAGCCTATCAATGTAACAGAATATGTCAATAATCATAAAGACGAGAATGAGGCTGTCATCCTTAACAACTTACGTGAGATGTTTACAGAACGTCTATCGAGTCTGATTTCATTCATTCCTGATAATGAAGAGAATTATGAAGCCATCTGGGAAATGACGAAGATAAAATCCGGATTGAAAGGCGGTTTAGATGAACGTCTTGAAAATAACCAGAAGACGATAAAAGAGATTTTGGAGTGGAAAGAAAAAGAGCCTGAGAAGGCGAAAGAGAAATTCGAGAAAGTCGATAAGTTCATAAAGAAACGTAAGAAGAAAGGCATCTCTGTCACTTCCGTCACCAAGAAAAATATTTTCGGAACAGTGCTGTGGAAAACCTTAGTCGCTTTGTTGGGACTACCTTATTATATAGCTTCGGCTGTCGCTAACCTGCCGATATGGCTGGTGACCAAGATTCTTAAAAACAGTTTCAAGGACAAAGCATGGGGCAACACTGTGAGTTTCGGAGTCGAGTTCGTCTTGCATCCAATCTTAACGACATTATGTATCGTTCTTACATTCTGCTTCTTACCTTGGAAAGTTGCGACAATATCGACTTTACTTTTTTATCCATCATATATGTACTTTGTCGATTTCGGCGAGTTCTTGAGACGATGGATTTCTGATGTGAAATGGATGTTTAATAAGAAACTGAAAATCTGAAAATCTGAAAAATTGAAAAATTAAAATCTGAAAAAATTGAAAACCTGAAAATTCTCAGATTCTCAGGTTTTCAGATTCTCAGATTTTATCAAAACATCGGTAATTGATAAATGAATCCTACCGAAACACGATTTGTGCTATAATCTGCTTTATTTACACGAGCTTCATTATAGATATAATGACGTCCTACGTAT
Source organism: Lentimicrobiaceae bacterium (assembly GCA_015061315.1). Taxonomy (GTDB): domain Bacteria; phylum Bacteroidota; class Bacteroidia; order Bacteroidales; family F082; genus Limimorpha. Next base: position 105,743 of record SUWV01000003.1, on the reverse strand, counting down.
GTGAGGAAGAAATGTAAATTGCTTTCCATCGGATAATATTCGATGCCGCCGAGATAACCTAACGACGTGCGATATTGACCTGGACGAATAATTCTAGTAACATTATCTTCCGAATTATAATGTCTTTGTTCTCCTCCTTCAATAGAAGCTGTTTCATACATGCCTTTTACAAAGACATTCCATTTCTCAGCAAAACGATAGTTCAATTTTGTAACAATAGAGAAATATGATGCGTCCAAAATATTATGACCATTTTGTGTTCCAACAATATTTGTCACAATTCCGCCTCTGTCGATGGCATCGTTAGAATACATAAAGTCTAAGTACATATTAAACTTACCGAGTGTCAACTCATTACCAAGAGCGAAGTAATATAAGTTCTTGCCTTCAGCCTGACTCATGAGAGATGCCGACCAACGTGTCTTATAAACATTAGCGAAGTTACCGTTCCAGTTCAAAGTATAAACCAAAGGAAGTTTTGAAGGAGTAGCAACGATTACATCATTGCCAAAGATATCTTTTTCCAAACCGAAATTTCCATACATGCTATAAAAATCGCCATTTAAGCTATTCAAGACTTGGAAGTTGAGTTGTTGTCCTTCCATGAAATCATAACCGATATTGATACCTGTCATGAAGTTGTTCATATATTCGATCATGTCGCTGTATTCATAAATCTCGATTGGGTTAGCATCGAACTCGAATCCGCCGTAAGCTGCACATTGTTTACCAGCGAAGATGGAGAACTTGTCACCTAATTTTACTCCGATGCCAGCGATGTCGATAGAAGTAGGAAGGTTGTCGATATTGTCGCCGCCATTGTTAGGACGGTTGAGACGTTGACGCCAACGATATGAAAGCCATTCGTTGACATTGCCTTTAGCCTCGATACGAAGCTGACGCATATTGAACTTGCCATAGTCGAAGCCGTTGTCGTTGAACATAGCGTCGAAGCTGCCGTTCATATTCATGTAAAGATTGAATTTATCAGTCTTTTTCTTCACACCCGAAAGCTCTTCATATAAAGATTTCTCCTGAGCATTCAAGCCCATCGCACAAAAAGCGACGATGATTAAAACAAATAGTTTCTTCATAATAAAATGTATTAAATTTGAGTGTACTAAGTGTGCTGAGTGTACTAAGTTGTTGAGTTGCTTAGCATACTCAGCATACTTAGCATACTTAGCATCTTAGCATCTTAAAACTCATTAAAATATTCTTGAATTTGTTGCCAGTCGTTTGTCTTTGTCAAGGCGAGCATCAACAAGATACGAGCTTTTTGTGGGTTGAGCTGTTGTGATGCTATGAATTGATATTTAGCATCATCGACTTCATTATCTAATGTGCTTGGTCCTGTTGGGACGCGTGATGAACGAACGACTTGGATTCCTTTCTTACGTGCTTTTTCCAATACTGGAAATACGTCTTTGTGGATATTGCCGTTACCTACACCAGCGTGGATGATGCCTTGATAGTCGTTTTTCAACATTGGTTCAACCATGTCGGCATTTACGCCAGCGTGACTGTAAACGATACCGACTTTAGGAAGTTTGTCTAAGTTTGTAACGTCGAACACCGAAGCTGTTGTATGTTTTTTAAGAGGCTCTTGGTTGTAGAACACCTTGCTGTTGAATACGTAGCCGAGAGGACCAGCGTTAGGAGCTTGGAATGTCTGCACGCTTGTAGTATTCATCTTTGTCACGCTTTCGGCTCCGAGGATATTATCGTTCATCACAACGAGCACGCCTTTGCCTCTTGACTCTGGAGCTGCTGCTGTCACAACGGCGTTGTAGAGATTACGAGGTCCATCGGCGCTGATAGCTGTTGAAGGACGCATAGCACCAACCAAAACGACAGGCTTGTCGCTATTGACGACGAGGTTCAAGAAATAAGCAGTCTCTTCCATAGTGTCGGTGCCGTGAGTGATGACGATGCCATCTACTTTAGGATCTTTCAATAATTCATTGATTCTCTTTGCTAAGATGAGCCATACCTCGTCGCTCATATCTTGTGAGCCGATACGAACCACCTGTTCGCCTTCGCAGTTGGCGATGTTTTGTAATTCAGGAACAGCCTCCAACAAGGTAGCGATAGCCATCTGACCAGCGGTGTAGTTTGTAGCTGTCGATGAAGTGCCAGAACCAGCGATAGTTCCGCCAGTAGCGAGGATACGGATATTAGGTTTCTGTTGTGCAAAAGCGATAGTCACTGTCATCATCAAAGCGACCATCATAAAAGTTAATCTTCTCAATGTTTTCATATAATTCTATTTTTAGTTATTAATGTTTCAAACGTTAAAATTGTTTTATTCTTATTTACGTTTTGTTAATTGCTAATGTTTATATTAACACATATTCGACTTGTTGACTTGTTGTCTCGTTGTCTTGTTGTCTTTAAAACAGGTAATTAAATCCGATATAGACTTTCATGTTGTCGCCGTCTCTTGCGTCAAGAGCTTTTGCGGCTTCAGCGGAGATGATGAAGTTTTTGTTCATTATTATCTTAAGTCCACATCCTGCTGAAGTATGGAGACCCTCTGCCACACCGCTGTATATAAGATTCATAGCATCTTTTGGGGCGATCTGATATTTTTTTTGAATCTTTTCCCATGCAAGTTCTTGTTCTGCAAGGCGGAATGTTTGTGTCACCATGCCAGCGTCAAAGAATGGGTTGAGAGCTATATGCCAATTCTGGTTGATGAATTGAAATCCGGCAATCTTCCATCTAACCTCTGCGTTAAGCCATGCATAACCTTCACCAACGACTCTGTTTCTGTTGATACCTCTTACAGAGTTGGCACCGCCCATGGCATCTGTCGACATCTTTTTATAGAATAACATATTAGAGTTGAACATGGCGTAATATGGAATTTCGCCTGCTATCACATTTTGGGTGACGATACGATATGCGAAAGTTAAATTTTCTTTTACAATAGGGAAATAATGTTGCCATACTGCATTGAATGTAATATGACTATGACCTTTACCATCTATTAAATCAGGAGCACCAGTGAGAGTGGCTTCAAAATATGTTCCTTTTGTAGGGTCGCTATCATGATTTTTTGTGTCGTATATGAATGATAGTTTGAGCTGGGTAATGTTGCCTCCCTCTGCTTCGTTGTCTCTGATGAGACCGCTCTCGCGATACAATTCATACAATGTCATCTGTTGGTCGTAAGCGAATTCTTCGTTTTGGATTTCAATTCTTCCCATATCATAATTAAAATAGCTGAGACCTATTCCGTAGTAGATATTGTCTCCGAAACCAAATTGACGACGCAGACAGGAGTTGAATCTGAATTGATTACGTTTCATCCTATAGAATACGCTCTTGAATTCTGGGTCGAAATTCTCAACCAACGACTGTTGTCCGTTGACTGTCGACTGCTGACCTAAGACATAAATATCATTATAATATGGCGAAGCATAACCGTTGAATCCATAGAACTCGAAACGTTTGTCGGTGAAGTAACCAGCATCGACGAAAAGACGTGAGTTTGGAAGAAGATTATAGTAGTCGCCATAAAAACGTAAGTTGAGCGAACCTTTAGTATAAGCCGAGACTTCGAGGTTCATCTTATAATCGAACTTAGGATAACGTGAGCCGTCGCCGTAATTAAAAATATCGACGCACGCTCCGTATTGGAAACCGAGGTCGGAGTTATAACCCACTACAGGCAGCGGACCAAAATTCCAGCCCTGCTTGATAAGCTCGCCTTTCTCGTTATAGATTTTCTCTTTCTTGGCTTTTGATTTAACATCGTCTGTTGTCTGTTGTCCGTTGTCTGTTGTCTGTTGACCGTTTACAGCAAATGTCATCAACAAGATTGACAATAATGAAAGTAAATGTTTTTTCATACTCGTAATTTATTCACAAAAAAAATTGTATCTTTGTTCTGTTCACAAAAGTAAAAAAAAATCATCATGGAACAAAGAAATAATAATCAAAATAGTATAATTTTCGACATCGAAGAACTATTGAATAAAATGTCTAATCAGATTCGTTTTCTGATAAGAAATGAAGAACCGATGAGTCAGCTTGACCTCGACCTTATGATGAAAAACACAAGGAAATTGTACGATACGCTTTGTTCTATTGACGTGAAGGAAGATGAGAGTCTACAAGACTACGAGTCTACAAGTCAACAAGTGGAGGATGATGAAAGTCTACAAGACTACAAGACCACAAGTCAACAAGTGGAGGATGATGAAAGTCTACAAGACAACGAGTCTACAAGTCAACAAGTGGAGGATGATGACTTATTGACTAATAGTCTTATTGACTCGGTGGCTCCTGAAGACGACGACCACGCGGATATGGTCTGGGATTTTACGATAGAAGACTCAGAGACGCAAAGACTCAATGACTCAGAGACTGAAGACGACGACTTGGTGACTCAGAGACTTGGTGACTTGGTGACTCCTAATGAGAGTCTACAAGACAACGAGTCTACAAGCCAACAAGTGGAGGATGAAGACTCAGAGACTCAGAGACTTGGTGACTCGGTGACTTCTGAAGAAGAGGACTCCGGCATCAGGGCTTATAGAAAGACAAGTAACGAGCATCACACTCTTGGTGATGTATTGGAACAGGCTGAAGACAACAGCCTCGCGGCTCGTCTGCAAAGGACTGCTGTCAGCGACCTAATGACGGCTATTGGCATCAACGACAAATTTTTACTGCTTAACGAATTGTTCAGCGGCAGCATGGAGAAGTACAATAAATCAATAAGAGCCTTAAACAGCTTCTCTACATTATTAGGTGCCAGAACTTATATGAGCGAGCTTCAGATTGAATTTCAATGGGACTGCGAGTCGGAGGCTTATAAAAAACTCAGCGATTTGATAGAAAGAAGGTTTATTTAAAACCTGAGAAATTGAGAAATTGAGAACCTGAGAACCTGAAAAATTCTCAGATTCTCAGATTTTATAAAACGTACCAATTACATATTGTCAATCTTCATAGGTGTAATATGTCACGTCTCTACATTAATTCTTAATTCTTAACAAATCTCTTCACAACGTTTCCGTTTTCTGTCCTGATATTGACGAAGTAGATGCCGCTATTCAAGTCAGCAACATTAACAACTTGTTGACTTGTCGTCTCATTGACTTGTTGTCTCGTAGCCTGACGTCCGTAAATGTCGTATATAGCAATTTCTTTTACATGAAGTTCTGTTGCGAGGAATAATTCATCCTCTACAGGATTCGGATACAGATTAATTAATAGTGAGTTATATTCTTCAATATTATCTCCTAATGTCTTGGCACAAACTTTCTCGGAATATCCCGACTCTATGGTGTCGTTGACGGCTGTAACATAGAAACAATATTCTGTGTCATAATCCAAATCTTTCACAATGAATGTAGTATCGGTCAATCCTGATTTTATTTCAACAGCATCCTGATATACATTATAACTTATTGCATTCTCAACGGCATTCCATGTCAATTCTATTTCCGATGTACTTATAGCTTTGGCTGTAACTACAGGGACATCAAGAACCAAAGTATCACCTGGGACTATAGTATCACCAGGAACCAAGGTGTCATTAGGAATATCTACGATATTTCTTACTGTGATTTGAATGTCAGTTAAATTGATGATATAATCTACGCTGGCATAATCAGGGTCGTTATGATGACATGAAGCCACATCGGCTTTGATATTGACGACATGATTATCTGGTGTATTTTCATCGATGCTGATACTGAAAGTCTTTTCTGTCGTTGCATTAGGCGTGTTGAAATCTTCGCCGAGATCTAATGAGTTTGTGTTGAATGTGATGTAGGTATCATCGCTCGACAGTGTAAGTACGCCATTAGATAAAAGGCTATCGAAACCGTCGTTGAGCAGCGATATTCTTATCTCATCATCAGTGCCGTAGTAAACGGTTTCTGGATTAACGTCTGTTATTACGACGCTGTATCGTATTTGTTCTGTTGTGGCGCAAGAAATATCTGAATGTTCGTGTTCTTTATCGGAGCTTACAGCTGCAACTTCATAACAATATTGTGTGTTATGGATAAGATTATTGTCGGTGAATGTAGTCTCTGTCACATTGGCGATTTTCTTTCCGTAACGATATACGTTGTAACTTGTAGCATCAGCCACTGCGTCCCATGTCAATGTTATTTCAGAAGTACCGTTGGCTGTTGCTGTCAGATTTTCTACCTTAGGTGATGCTGGGATATTGCTATAAGCTGTTACGTTAAAATAATAAAGGTCGTCATAACTTAATGTCGGCGTATATTGAATATCGATGATTATGTTTGAAAACATAATGTCGTCGATGTTTAATGTCTCAACGTCGAAACCTTGTCCGTTGGCTTCCCATTCTTCTTCAGTGAAGAAGTGACGTATAGCTACATAAACTTCTTGTCCAGCATAATCGCTTAAATCAACAGTATATTCCTTCCATATTGTTTTGTCGGTAATCACCCAATCTTGAAGCATGACAAAGTCGTTGGCAGAAGTGTTGCCGCTTGTCGACACTGCCAATCCGAAATGTTCTTCATAATAGACATCATGGCTTGAGCGAGCGTAGAAACTAACTTTACTATCTTCATTGATTTTTATTTTCGTTGGAGATACGAGATAATTATCGATAGGATATTGGTAAAATGTCATTCCTCGAGAGACCTCGCTCATAAGGTGTCCATAACCTGAATGAGAGTCTTTTTTATCTTTGCCGTGAGATTCTGCCATAGAACAGTGCCACCAAGCATCTTTGATGTTATTAGGACTTGCATTGAAACATGTCCATCCGTCCATGCCGTTCTCAAATTCATAGATATAGTTGGCAGGAATTTTAGGCTTGGACAATGTCCCGAGGAACAAGTCGAATTTGTAGCCTTCAGGAGTGTTTGCATTTGTCTCTATCTTGAAAGTACTTGCAGCTGTTTCTCCTACTTCCAAAGCATCGATAGTAGCCTTATCTTCCACTATAGTGACATATCTCAAATCATAATTCGTTGTCGTCAGCGTGATTTCCATCGGGTCTTTCAAAGGAGCTGTTCCATTATTGACCATCACAACGCTGATGTTAGTGCTCTTATCGATATTAACGATGTCTGGATTGACAGCTTGTATCTCGATATTAGGTAATTCGTTGATATAGATAGAAAACTTATCTTCCCATTTCAAGTTACCACTTGTTGTAGTGACGGTGAAGTTGGCGATATGACCGTTAGGTGTCTGAGCATCGATATTGATGTTGAAGTCTAAAGTCTTGCTGTCGCCCGAAGCTATCTTACCTATTGTTTGTGATGCTTCTGAAATTGTGATATAAGGGTCGTTGACAGAAGACAAGGTGGATGAAGCTGTTGTGGCGCTAGCGCCTAAGCCTTCATTTTTTATTACGACACTGATTGTCGCATCTCCTGGCTTCGTGGTCGTTGGCGAATAAGATTGCAGTTTGAAGTAAGGATTTCCTTCTCCTTCAGTCACGGCGTTAATAGCGGCGAGAGCATCGGCATGTCCTGCTCCTATTGTGTTATTCTTGGCAGCAGGTTTGTTCGTGGCTGTCTCTTCGAGGATCTGTGATATTTCAGCAGGAGTGAGCGATGGGTTCTTCTCCAACATAAGAGCTATGATACCTGCCACACATGGTGTTGCCTGCGATGTTCCTGACTTCAGTTGATATTTATCTACATATAAAAAATTAAGAGAATATATCAGATTTCCTGGAGCTGTGATGTCGGGACGAATGAGTCCCATTGATTCTCCTTCGTTATATATGTAGTCGTTATATGATGTGCCTTCCCATGTTGATGGTCCTACAGAAGATTCTTTGAGGTCGTGGGCTCCTACGGCTATCACACTCGAGAGTCCGCCTTTGAGTGTCTGATCGGGATGTGACCATGGTGCAGGACATGCTGCAGGATAGTCTACGTTGTCGGGAGCACCGTAAGTGTCGCCATCGTTACCAACAGCTGCACATACCACAACGCCGAGTTCTAACACATTATCGAATGCCTTACGTATGTCTTCTTTCTGTTCTTTAGTTATCTGGTCGTTTTTGTAACCCAACGACATGCTCAACACCTGAGCTCCGTTTTCAACAGCGAACTGAACTCCGCTAAGCATATTTGCCACTGAGCCTCCGCCTGCACGGTTGATAGTCTTCACTGTCATAAGATATGCATCTGGTGCAACACCTGTTGTGTTTCCCGAAGTGCCATCGCCACATACTATACCTGCGCAGTGCGTGCCATGACCGAAGTCGTCGGTGATATCGGAATTGTTAGCTACAAAGTTCCAGCCGTTGACTAACTTGTCGGGAGTGCCGTCACCATCGGTGTCGACATTACCTTCCCAAAGATGATCGGCCAGGTCCTTATGATCGCTCGTTCCGGAGTCTAAAACCGCTACAATGACGTTCTTGCCTGTATATCCTAACGGCCATACATCGTCGGCATTGACAGTCACGACATGTGCAGCAGGTCCTCTCAAAGCATCTTTACTTTGGCTCGGAATCTCTTTCATCTGCTCAGGTGAAATCATCTGTATCTCCTTGTCATAACCAATCATCTTGATGTCAGGATGCGACGATAACTGGTAGATGACATCGCGCGATGCCTTGCAGCTTATAGAGTTTACAATCCATAACGAATGTATGTCGGCAACATTTCCGTTCTTCTCTTCTGCTTTAAGTATCGACATCACATCTGCTTGATTGCATTCGGAATGAGACTTCAGTTCGTTTTCTACAACAGCTTTCTGTTCCGACTTGCTTAATGCTTCTCTCGATTTATTCTTGAGCTGAGCTGTATTGACATTCGTCTTGAAATAAATATGAATGTCGATTAGTTCTTCATTCTTCTGATTTAAGACCTTTAGGAGTTCAGGTTCAATAGCATTGATGTTTTGTGCAAAAACTGAACTGCACATAATCAAAGCCAAAAGCACAGATATACAAATACTTTTCATTTTTTTTATTTATTAAAATTCTTATGTAAAAAGAACTACCATTATACAACAGTAGTTCTTATCTAAAATTTCAATTTATCCTATAACGATATTAATGATTTTCTTTGGAACCACGATAACTTTCTTGATGCTCTTGCCTTCAGTCCATTTGGCGGCTTCTGGTGTTGCCACTACGATCTTTTCAATCTCGGCAGGACTTAAAGTGATTGGCAGTTCAAGATCGAAACGTTTCTTTCCGTTGATGGAGACTGGATACATGAAGCTGTTTTCCACAACATAACTCTCGTTGAACTCAGGGAACTGCTGCATCACCACGCTGTCGTTATGTCCCATCTGATGCCAGAGCTCTTCTGCGAGATGTGGAGCGTAAGGCGAAATCATAATAGCCAATGGCTCAAGTATTGCGCGTTTGTTACATTTTAAATCTGTAAGTTCATTAACACAAATCATGAAAGCCGAAACGACAGTGTTGAACGAGATTCTCTCGATGTCGTCTTCTTCTTTCTTGATGAGTTTGTGCAACGACTTCAATTCTTCTTTTGTGGCAGGCTCGTCACTGAAAGAGAATTCGTTGTTTTCGTCTGTATATAATCTCCAGAACTTACGAATGAAACGATAAACGCCTTCAATGCCTTGTGTGTCCCATGGCTTTGATTGCTCTAATGGTCCTAAGAACATCTCATAAAGACGTAATGTATCGGCTCCGTATTTCTCTACAAGGTCGTCAGGGTTCTGCACGTTGAACTTCGACTTCGACATCTTCTCAACTTCCCAGCCACATACGTAAATCGGGTTGCCATCTTTATCTTGTTCAAAGACAAACTCAGCGCCTTTAAGGTCGTCGCGCCATTGTTTAAATTCCTCAACGTCTAAAATATCGTTATGTACCATGCTGATGTCGACGCGGATTGGGTCGGTGTAATATTCTCTTCCTTCTACGTTCTTTGAGACGAAGACATTAGAACCTTCCGTTATCTCTATATCTTTAAAAGGTATTTCCTTACCAGCAAAATAATCTTTGAATTTCTGTACGCTGACGCGGTATACGAAACTCGTTCTGCCTTGTATCATACCTTGATTTATCATCTTTTGGAATGGCTCGTCTTTACATGTCACTCCTATGTCGAACAAGAACTTGTTCCAGAAGCGGCTGTAGATAAGGTGACCTGTTCCGTGTTCGGCGCCGCCGATATATAAGTCGACTTGTTGCCAATAGTCGTTAGCTTCTTTGCTGATGAACTCGTTATTATTTTGAGGGTCCATATAACGGAGATAATAACCGCTTGAGCCAGCGAAGCCCGGCATGGTGTTAGTCTCTAAAGGATAGCCTTCTTCTGTAGTCCAGTTTTTGGCGCGTGCCAATGGAGGCTCGCCGTTTTCTGTCGGCTTATAAGCGTCGATAGGAGGAAGCTCGAGAGGGAGTTTGCTTTCTTCTAAGGCGTAAGGCATACCGTCTTTATAATATATTGGGAAAGGCTCGCCCCAATAGCGCTGACGGCTGAAGATAGCGTCGCGGAGACGATAGTTAGTCTTGCCTTTGCCTATGCCCATCGCTTCTACTTTCTTAATCATAGTGGCAATAGCATCTTTCACTGTAAGGCCATTGAGGAAGTCGGAGTTGACCATCACGCCTTCTTTAGCGTCGAACGACTCTTGCCATTGTGAAGCATCGGAGATGTCGTCGGCTGTCTTAGCCACCACTTGTATTATAGGCAACTCGAAATGACGTGCGAAGGCGAAGTCGCGGCTGTCGTGAGCTGGCACTGCCATGATAGCGCCGGTGCCATAACCCATCAAGACGTAATCTGCCACCCAGATAGGTATCTTAGCTCCTGTGAAAGGATTGACGCCGTAGGCTCCTGTGAACACGCCCGACACCTTCTTCACCTCTGCCATACGCTCGCGTTCGGAGCGGTTCTTAGCCCAAGTGACATATTCTTCCACAGCCTCGCGTTGCTCCTCGCTGACGATGCTGCTGATGATCTCATGTTCTGGTGCCAACACCATGAAGGTAGCACCGAACAAAGTGTCGGCGCGAGTGGTGAAGACTTCTATGTCAATATCTTTGTCGGCAATGTCGAAATGCAATGAGGCGCCCATCGACTTGCCTATCCAGTTACGTTGTACTTCTTTGATAGACTCGCTCCATTCTATCGTCTCTAAACCTTGAAGGAGACGCTCAGCATAAGCTGTTATACGGAGCAGCCATTGTTTCATGGTCTTGCGTACCACAGGATGTCCTCCACGCACTGAGAGACCGTCGGCGACTTCGTCGTTGGCGAGTACCGTGCCGAGTTCAGGACACCAGTTGACCATAGTGTCGGCGAGATAAGCGAGACGATAGTTCATCAGAGTCTCTTGTTGTTCTTTCTCGCTCATGGCGTTCCATTGTTCAGCGGTAAAAGAAAGCACGTTGCCACAAGCAGCATCTAAACCTTCTGTGCCTTGTGTCTCGAATCTCTTTACTAAGTCTGCAATAGGCTGAGCTTTCTTGGTTTGGTTACAATAATATGAGTTGAAAAGTTGGATGAAAGTCCACTGAGTCCATTTGTAGTAGGCAGGGTCGCTGGTGCGGACCTCGCGGCTCCAGTCGTAGCAGAAACCTATTTTATCCATCTGCTCACGATAGCGATTGATGTTTTTCTCTGTAGTGATGGCAGGGTGTGTTCCTGTCTGTATAGCATATTGTTCCGCTGGGAGACCGTAGGCGTCGTAGCCCATTGGGTGAAGCACGTTGAAACCTTTGAGACGTTTGTAACGAGCATAGATGTCGGATGCTATATAACCGAGAGGGTGACCCACATGGAGACCTGCGCCCGATGGATAAGGGAACATGTCTAAGATATAAAACTTAGGTTTGCTCTTGTCGATATCGACTTTATAGATGTTATTGTCGCGCCAATATTCTTGCCACTTCTTTTCTACTTCATTAAAATTGTAATCCATAAACGTTTATTTAGATAAGGCTACAAAGGTATGAAAAAATTTACAATTGACAATTAACAGTTGACAGTTATTAGTTAATTCCTAATTATCGGCGACTCATCAAGACGCACCAATTACATCTCTTTTATTTTCATCGGTGTAATATGGTACGTCTCTACATCAATGTTCATTGTTCATTGTTCATTAATAAACCACCACCTTCTGCGTCATGACGTCTTTGTCACCGATCACTCTCACGATGTATGTTCCTGCTGTGAAGTCGCAGGCTCCGACCTTAGCGCCTTCATTATTGATGACGTCTTCATAAACTATGCGTCCCATCATGTCGATAATCTGCACCTTGCCTTTGATGTTGAAGACGAAGTCGCTGCCTGACTGATATATAAAACAATCGTTTTCGATGGACTGTGGGCTGTGGGTAAGTCTAACGACAAAGCGGTTCGTATTGTCTTTTCTTGTCGCTGTAAAAGTGTAGTCTTCCAACAATAAGTTCGTCTCCTCGCCTGTAAATTTATCGACTAATATCACTTTTTCAAAATCTGAATTTGTCGTACCTGACAAGGTATAGTTGCCTATTTCCTTAGCTTCAAAACTGAGCTCTATCTCTTCTGTATCGGCATCGCTGTTATAGATGCCGTAACGTTTACCACTATCTGTAACAAATACGGTAGCTATTTCTTTGTTGAAGTTGTTCAGTTTATCGAAGCCTTCCGACTTACCTTCAAATTTTATTACGACATTGTCTTTACCTGCTTTGCTTGTCGCGATAATGTTGAGCGATTTAGCTTTCTCTCCATTTGCGTTTCTCATGCCATATGACAATGATGCGTTTTCAGCTTTAGCTTTTACAAAGAAACCGTCGCCGACAGGAATCGACCTTATGTCATCATATTGATACCCGCCTTCTTCTGTAACTATTGCGAGACCATTAACCATATTATCATCAAACGACAATTTATCTACGTCCATATCGAAAGCAAAAGGATTACCTACGAGATGGAAGTTAGCGAGGTCTTTGCCAGCATCAAACGACAAGTTATCCCATGAGAAGGTGTTGTCGTTATAAATATTACCTTTCAGGCAAGCTGGAGTCTCCGATTCGTACGACATCAAGTATCCTCGACCTTGAACAAATTTCGTCTCAAACTCATTGTCGTCGCTCTTGATGTTACGCCATTCCAAATCCTGATGTCCTTCGTATTTATAGATGTCATATTGGGAGTCGGCAGGTATGATGTCTGCTATCGGAGCGTCTTTTACAGGCGATGTAATAAACTGCCAGCCTTGGGTGTCGTCGCTGCTCCAGCTGTCTGGATTTATGACATCCATGATGAAAGTAGCCGCCACGTCTTCATTGCTTTGGAACACCTGAGCGCCATCATTGATAACAAATGCGTCTGTGTCGGTATTGTTGAAGCTGCCATTGACAGTAAGTTTCGCTCCTTCGTTAAGTGTGAGTGTCTTGCCTTCGTTGATGGTCAATGAGTTTACTTCAACTGTTCCATCTATTATAGCGTTAGCATTTATGATAACATGTGAGTCGTCAGCACTTGGAATATTATTTGTCACCCAGTTGCTGCTATTATTCCATACTCCGTCTTTTTCAAATATATTGACGTTTTTGTAGATATTATCAGACCATTCAATCCTCGATTCTGAATTACCTTCAATGGAAATCTTCATCTCGTCAACGCCAGTGCAATAGCCTCCTCCTGGAACATTGACGAATGCAATATAAAATGAGTTGTTCGCATACGCACTTAAATCTATTTCAACTTTCGTCCATTCAGATATATTAGTTTTATTACTTGACCATAGATCTATCCAACCGTCGGTATTTGAAGTGGCGCTAACCTTGACTTGTAATGTATTGATATCATTAGGATAATCTGTCCAAACAGGAGTGATATAATAGAATGAAAGTTTAACGGTATTGCTATTATATTCTGAAAAATTAAGCTGAGGTGTCACTAAATAACTTACCCTATCAGCATTAGTGACAGTGTTGTTGATAAAAGCAGCATTGTCTCCCAAATATCTGTCAAACCCTCCGAAGTTTTCTGGTGTTGAAGGTGTAAAACTCCACAATCTTCCATTGCCAGACCAATTTGCATAAGTATACCAGTTTGTTGTCGTTGGTATCGTACTTAAACTAATTTCCTCAAATCCTTCTTCATAAACTACTTCATTTGCCGGATAATTATTTGCGACGCCATATTGATAGATGCCGTCCGTCAAAGAAGCCCAGCTGTTGTCGGTATATGTGGCGCCGTTCACTTCTGATGCTACGAGTGTTTCTTCCAAGCCGTCTTTCAACCTGTAAACATTAGCAGATTTACTATTGCTGCCGTTGTTCCAAGTCACGTTGATTTTATTATTGCTTTTTGTTGCTACGACATTAGTCGGCGACGGTTTTTCAGGATTATCGTCGGTTTGGGCGCGAGTCACAACAGAATGTTCCGTTTCCAAATCGCCGCGCTTACTTGTTATGGTGTATTCATACAAAGTTCCATATTCTAAACTTTCGTCTGTATATGAGGAGGCTTCTGTGTTGGCAATATAACTTCCATCTCTGTATATGTTATAGCTCGTGGCATTATTGGTCTCTGACCACGACAACAATACTGTCGTTCCAGAAACGCTCGCGCTGACATTATTAGGAGGAAAAAACGGATTTGTGACTTTCATCTCCATATCGAAGTTCCAGCTGTCGTTGCCGTTAGTAGCATTGACGTTCAATATAAACTCATGATTGTCGGCAACGAGTGTGTTTACGTTGATAATAAAACTTACTGAAGCTGTTCCATTATGTGCCATCACGCCACAACTTGCATCTCCACTTACTATGCTAACATATTCATCATCTGTTGTTATGGTAACATTCGTCATCCCACTTGTCGATTCTTTACCATTATTAATTAATGTAAGCTCGATATTTTGGTTAGTACCAGTAGTTACATTATTGTTAAAAGAATAAGGTGAGAGATAAGGAGCTTCCACGTCAAAATCTATGGCTCGCACCGCTGCGAGAGCGTTGATACAGCCGGAGCCGTAGTCGTTGCTTTTTGTTTGAGTGAGTTTCGTCGCTGTTGTCTCTATGATTCTGCATAAGTCGGCTGGTGTGAGCTCTGGATTTTTCTCGAGCATGAGAGCCATGACACCCGCCACGCAAGGAGCTGCCATAGATGTTCCGCCTTTGATGGCATAGCCTGTGTTGCTGTCGTATGCCAAAGACTTTACGCTTGCACCTGGAGCTACTATGTCGGGACGTATCAGACCCATTCCCGGATTATAAGGATAATCGCCGTATGAGGTGTTTGCCCATGTGACTGGACCTTGTGATGATATTCCTGCTATCACATTATTTTCATCTACCGCACCCACGCTGATGACTGATGTCAAGCCGCCTTGTATTGTCTGATCGCTGTGAAGGTATGGAGGAGGACAGTCGGCTGGAGAGTTGATATTGTTAGGAGCTGGATATGTGGCTAACGACTCTCTGTTGTTACCAGCTGCAGCTGCCACCACTATGCCTGCTTGCAGTGTGTTTTCAAATGCTTGGCGGAACATTTGTCTGTTAGCCGCAGATGTAACCCACCAGCCTATAGAGATACTGACGATGTCGGCACCATTGTCAGCCGCGTATTCAACAGCGTCTATCATTCTGTCTACACCCACGCCTATACCAGTACTTCTGTTAGTTACTTTAAGAGGCATTAATGTTGCGTCAGGAGCCATGCCTGTCGCCAATCCCGATGTGCCGTCACCGCAGACAGTACCGGAACAATGTGTGCCATGTCCTTGATCATCAATAGGAGCTTGCGAAGGAAAGACGAAGTTATATCCAGGATATTGTGCGCCTTCGTCATACCATAAATGGTCTTTGAGATCGACGTGCTCAGTGTTGATACCTGAGTCGATGACAGCGACAATAACGCCTTTTCCAGTATAACCTAAATCCCAGACCTTATCGGCTTGAACATGAGTGATGTTATCTGACATAGAACTCACAGAACCTCTGACATCCTGACCCTCGAATTCCTGATCTTCACCTTGAAACATCATCTCTTCTTTGTTATAATCAATATATTTAATGTCGGGATGTGATGCTAATGTATAAATAACATCGCGTGAAGCCTTGCAGTTGATGCTATTTACAATCCAATGTGATGTCACGTCTGTTATATTATTGCTTCTTTTCTCAGCATTGATAACAGACATCACACTTTCTTGCTGTTGTTGGGAGAATTTTTTAAGTTCGTTGATGACTATCTCGCGACGAACTTCCTTGCTATCGCTCTTGACATTAAGATAGGTCAGATGTTCAACAGCCATCTGCGACTTAAAATAAATATTGACATCGACTAATTCGTCGCTCTTTTGTTTTAAGATATTTTCAAGTTCCGATGTTATAGTGCTTACATTCTGAGCCATGCCGATGCTCACGAACAGGCATGACAATACTAATAAGGTTATTCTTTTCATAAGTAGTTCGGCTTATCGATAAGCAGATATTATTGTTTTATAAATTGTCTGATGATAACTTCTTTATCTGTTTTTATTTTGACGAAATAAGCGCCAGCTTTTAAATTAGCGACATCAACAACTTGTTGACTCGTTGACTTGTTGACTCGTTGACTCAAATTTTGACGCCCGTAGATATCGTAAATCGCAATTTCTTTTACATTAAGTTCCGTTGCAACAAGCAATTCGTTTTCTACAGGATTTGGATATATATTTAAATTGCTGTAATGCTCTGCTATAGAAACTTCTTGTTCTGTAGTGAAGCTGCTTTTCCAGTTATGAAGACGCGAGAAGTTATTGATAGTGACATCGTCTACGTTAATGACAAATACATTCTCGCATTTGAAGTGACGTATTGCCACCCACACGAACATGCCTTCATATTTGCTGAGGTCGGCGGAATATTTGATCCAATCGCCAGCACGATCCTTAACTTTAAGGTCCCATTCCTCCACCATCTCGAAGTCAGCCGCGTCTTTATTACCTGCCATCGACACAGCGATTCCGAAATGTTCTCCGATATAATCCTCGTCTTGAACAGCAGCCCATAGATCTATAGTAGTGTTTTTCGATACTCCTATCATCGTCGGCGATACTATGTAGTCGTCAGGTGCAAGCTGTGAATATGGGAACAGGGCGTTACATGACGACTCGCTCATGATATGACCAGATCCTGAGTGTGACAAAATCGGTATGATGTCGTGCACATCATAATCAGAAGTATGATACCAAGTGTGATCATCATTGTTGGCATCTATGCTTGTCCAGCCATCGGTGCTTTTCTCAAATGTATATGTAAAGCTGACGCCCTCATCATAAACTATTGTCGGGGAGACGTTGAGGTTGAACGATATTATGTGGTCTTCAGGCATATCTTCAGATGTCGAGAAGGAGAAAGTCGTCGTAGCAGTTTCATTAAACGCCAAAGCTCCGATGACAGCTTCTGCTTCTATCATACTGACAAATTTATCATCGGTAGACAACTCTATCTTCGACTCGTATGTCGTTGCTGCTGAGCCTTTGTTTATCACTGTGACATCAATATCGAAAGTCTTACCTGCTGTGATAGGTTCACATTCAAATGATTCAAATATGATGTTTGGTGTCGGGCTTACGACGCCTACAGAGAGGCGCTCGTTCCACCTCATTGGCTGATATATGTTCCTCAACGTAACGTCATCGAGTGCCATAAAATATTGATCGAAACAGTCGAAGTGACGTACAGCGAGCCATATCTCTTGTTCTTCATATTCACTTAAATCGACAGAATATTTTATCCATTCGCCTTGAATTCTCGTCGGTGCCACAGAGTCTAATGTCCATTCTTTTATCGTGACAAAGTCATCGGCAGAAGTGTTGCCTTTAGTCGACACTGCCACTCCGAAATGCTCGTAAGGATAATATTTGTCTTGAGCGCAGGCCCAGAAATCAAACGAGGCTTCTTTACCTATTTTATATTTCTCTGGCGTTACTAGATAGTTGTCGGGATATAATATCTCGAAGTCATTATCGTATGACTGTGAGAACATGCAGAAGTCGCTCTCATATCCGTAGGTTGGTCCTAATTTCTTTCCCGATTCTATCCATTGGAAACCATCGCCATCGGCATCGATGTTAGTCCAGCCGCTTATGCCTTCTTCAAAATCGAAAGAGAGGTCAGAGACAGTCTGCATTCCGTCGTATATCATCTCTATGTCGAAATGTAGTATGGCGTTGTCATCTATCATGGAGTTCACCTTCACTACGAAAGTAATTTCTTGCGTTGAACCAGCTTCTATAGCAGGACATGAGGCACTATCATCTAAGATAGTAATATATTGGCTGTCGCTGTTTAACATTACGAGAGTGTTACTTTCGGTGGCAGCATCACCTTTATTAATTAATGTAACAACCAACTCAGTCTCCTCGTTCGTAAGTATAACATCTGGAGTTATCGATTGAACAGATAATTGTGGTGTCTGTGAAAAAGCAGGTACCAACGACAATATCGCAATTGTTAGTGAGAGTAGTAGTTTTTTCATAATTATATTTTTTGAGTCAATAGTCTAAGTCAATGAGCCAATAAGCAATTATACATTCTTAATTCTTAATTCTCAATTTTTTACAAATCGTTTAACAATGTTTTCTTTATCACTTTTTATCCTAATGAAATACACGCCAGCTTTTAAATTAGCAACATTAACAACTTGTTGACTTGTTGACTTGTCGACTTGTTGACTCAAAGCCTGGCGTCCGTAAATATCGTAAATCGCGATTTCGTCTATTTGAATTTCTGTTGCGATTGACAATATATCATCTACTGGATTTGGATAAATTTCGGCAGTCTTTCTGTAGATATTATCTTCTATGCCTGTCACATCTTGATAATCTTCTATTTCCTGCATTGCGAGGAAAGCATCGACGCAACCTGAGCCGAAGTCGTTGCTTTTTGTCTCCGACAGTTTCTTTGCCGTTGTTTCTAAAGCTTCGCAGATCTGCGCTGGAGTGAGATATGGTTTTTTCTGTAACATAAGGCACACCACTCCTGTCACACAAGGCGCTGCTTGTGACGTGCCGTCCATATTTTTATAGCCAGTGCTGTTTTTGCTGTCCAACGACATTATACTTACGCCAGGAGCGCATAAGTCAGGGCGGATAAGACCAATCTCTCTTCCTGGAATATATGGATAGTCTGCGTATGACGAAGCCTGCCATGTAACAGGACCTTTAGAGGAGAAGTCAGCTATATTATTTTGGTAATCGATAGCTCCTACTGCTATGACTGCTGAGAGGCCTCCAGCATTCGCTTGTTGGTCAGGGTGCAGCCATGGTGGAGGACAGCCTGCTGGTATTCTTGCATTGGTAGGAACAGGATATGTCAGGTTGAGCATTCTGTCGTTGCCTACTGCTGCTATGATGGCGACATTTGCTTCAAGAGCATTGACACATGTCTGACGTAAGGCTTCCTTTGTGGAAGATGAGGCTGTTGCGAGAGGAAATCCTAACGACATGTTCAAGACATCGGCTCCGTGTTCTATGGCAAATTCTATTCCCGAACATACAGTATTGGCATTACCTGAGCCTCCATCGTTCATGACCTTGACACACATGAGAGTCGCATCAGGAGCCACGCCAGTCTTCATGCCTGATGTGCCGTCACCTACAATAATGCCGGCGCAATGTGTTCCGTGATCAAAACCATCGCTGACATCATGGCTGTTTTCAAAAGTATTATAACCATGATTCGGATATTCCTCGCCACCGTCCCATAAATTGTTCGCCAAGTCTTCATGAAAATTAACACCAGTGTCGATGACAGCCACGAGCACACCCTCTCCTGTGTATCCCGAATCCCATACATTATCGGCATTGACATATTTTACATTCGGTGTTATTCCAGCCCGCTGAGCTTCGACATCTTCACTTCTCTCGTCCCATAGCAAATAATGCATCTCGTTATAACCTAAGGTCTTCACGTCGTGATGTGTCGATAGAAGATAGATGAAATTTTTATTTGCTGTACATGTTATCATATTGGAAAGCCAATGAGCTTTGACATCTTTAATCTCGCCTGAGGCTTTGCCGGCTTCGATAATTGTCATAATATCTTTCTGCGACAGCTCAGAGAAACGTTTAAATTCGCTGACGACAGCCTGACGATGTGCCTTTACGTCAGAAATATTTTTGACATTACTCCTCAAATTTTTGATGTTTATTTCTGATTTAAGAATAATGTTCACACTGATCATCTCATCGCCTTTTTCTTCAAGAATAGCTTGTAGCTCCGGCTCAATGACATCATAGTTCTGAGCGTCTGCCGACAGGCAAACGAACATGGAGATAATTAGTAAAAGGAAGTATCTTTTCATATTTGTATTATTTTTCAGATTTTCAGATTTTCAGTTTTTAATAAATCGCTTAACGACTTTACCTTCGTTTGTAACGACTTTCACGAAATAAACGCCTGCCTCCAAATCAGCGACATTAACAACTTGTCGTCTTGTTGACATGTTGACATGTTGACTCACAGTCCTTCCATAAATGTCGTAAATCGCGATTTCTTCTACCTGAAGTTCTGTTGCGAGGAAGAGCTCGTCTCCAACAGGATTAGGATAAACTGCTATATTGAAGTCATATTCGTTTTTAATGATGTTTGTTGTATCTTGTACATCTTCATTTTCATCTTCTATTTTTTGAATTGCCGCCAAAGCATCGATGCGTCCCGAGCCTGTCTGGTTGTTTTTCTTTTCAGACAACTTAACCGCTGTTGTCTCGAGTATCTCACATATCTGTGCAGGTGTGATGTTTGGATTCTTCTCTTTCATGAGAGCCACGATACCGGTCACACAAGGAGCTGCCATCGAAGTTCCGCTTTGAGCCACATAGCCCGTGATGCTTTTGTTGTCGGCTGAAACAATGCTTAATCCAGGAGCTACTATATCGGGACGAATAAGACCTGTTTGCGCATCTTCTTCCATGCTAACAGTCTTAGCCATTGGATTTTCAGGATTTTCGATATAGGCGCGTAACAACCATGTGTAGTTAAGCCCATATTCTGTAAGGTCTTTCCATACGCCTTTATATTTGAACCAGCGTCCGTTGGCATCGTCAGTCATTGGACAAACTGCTGCTGGATATACGAATCCTTCGTCGGTTTCTAAAACAATCCATAAGTTTTGGGTATGGTCTACAGGCAATCTTTCATCGAGTTCGATTTCGGTAAACGAGTTCGTTCCGTAACATACGTATGACTGCGAATGGATAAGGCTGCCATTTCCCGGAAGGCTGCCTCCTTGATATATATGAATATAACCATTATGATAATCACTGTCGAAAGTCGATATTTTGGTTAATTCATAACCTTCATATTCTTGTAATTTTGATGGTGGGAACATGATGCTCCAACCCATACTGCCTTCAACGCCAACATTGTCGGTGAAATAGTTTCTGTCGTAATAGAGCCAGTTATCTTCTATTTCATTCGACTTATCGTATGAGTAGTCGTTCCACTCGCTTCCCAACCATGTCACAGGACCTTCCGATGAGAAATATGTAGTTTTGTCGTAATTATCTACAGCTCCTACACTTATAATGCTCGATGTTCCGCCGAAAACATTTTCTTGGTCAGGATGTATCCATGCTGGAGGACAGTTGGCTGGAGTGTTGATGTTCTTAGGGATAGGATAGCTATCGATCAAATGTTTGTCGTTGCCTGCGGCTGTCACACCTAATATATTGAATTCTAAAAGATTGGTGAAAGTTGTTCTGTATACTGAGCTTACGGCCATGCTTGGGAAAGGAGATCCAAGTGAAAGGTTTAGCACGTCGGCTCCATTTTCTACTGAAAACTCTATTCCGCTGATGATGGCGTTGAGATTACCCTCGCCGTTATCGCCAAGCACTTTGATACACATTATTTCGGCACCTGGAGCTACGCCCGTCTTTGTTCCTGCTGCGCCATCGCCCACTATAATACCTGCGACGTGTGTGCCGTGACCGTCTTTATCGACGACGTTATGGTTGTTGTCCATAGTGTTAAATCCGTGATTAGGATATTCTTCTCCACCGTCCCACAAATGATTTTTCAAATCTTTATGCGCAGCATTGATACCTGTATCTAAAACAGCGACTACCACACCTTTGCCCGTAAATCCTAAGTTCCATACGTCATCGGCATTGACTTTAACGACGTTGTCTGTCATGCCTCTCGTTGGCTCAACAGGCTGCACCTCTTCATCAAAAAGCATATATTCCGTCTTATTATGAATGATAGCTTTCACATCGTGATGTTCTGAGAGCTTATAGATAACATCGCTTGTAGCTTCACAATTAATCATATTTGTAATCCAGTGAGCCTTTACATTAGCGACGCGACTGCTTCTCGTTTCTGCATTCAAAAATGACAGCACGTCCGACTGATTTACCTCCGAAAAATTCTTGAATTCTTTTAAAACAGCTTCCCTTTTAGCATCTTCATCGTCGAACGCAGTTCTTCTTGAGTTCAACCTATCAACATCGATTTGTGATTTTAAAATAATATTAATACTAATCAACTCATTGTTTTTTTGCGCTATAAGCTGTTGTAATTCATCATCTATGGTTTTTAGATTCTGTGCATTAATGCCACCAACAACACACAAAGATAGCAATAATAATACTATTATTTTTTTCATGGTATAAGAATATTGTATTATAAATTAGTATGTAAATAATGTGGCGTAAATATACAAAAATAATGTGGATTTTGATATAAAATTAGCATAATATTTTGTATATTTGTAAGTGTGTAATAACAAATCCAGATAAGATGAAATTCAACGATTTATATGTAAGAAAGAAAAGGTGGAAGATAGCATTATCGATAATAGCTTTGTTGATAGTCAGCATTTCAATGTATTATACCAATAATCTTGTCAAGAGATTTGCATCTCAAGAACAGCGTCAGATGTCGATGTGGGCTGAAGCTGTTCAGTCGCATGCCGAGCTGATGAATTATGCAGAGTTGTTTTTCAATGAAGTAAGCAATCAAGAAGGCAAGAGAGTAGAGCTCCTCGCTATGGCATATCGGCGTTTCCTCGCTGCCAAGGACAACGAAAACATAGGCGTTTATTTGGATATTATACAAAGCAACATCAGCATTCCCGTCGTTATCGCCGATAGCGAGAACAACATCACGCTATCCATAAACCTTCCTAAGAAATATCATGACAAAGAGACATTTGATGAGGAAATGCAAGACGACTTCAGCGTCTATCCTCCGATAAAGATAGACATATACGGCAAGGAGTCTTTCTTGTATTATAACGAGTCGCTTATCTACACTGAGCTACGTGCCGTCCTCGACGATATGTTCACATTCTTCATCAACGACGTCTCCGACAACGCTGCCGGCGTGCCTGTCATCATACTCGATTATTCTCAAAAAGAGATACTTAGCTACGGCAACTTAGACGCTTCCCAGATGAATAACAGCGATTATGTAGAACATCAGCTGAGTATCATGAGCTCCGAAAACATGCCTATAGAAGTGAATTACTTAGATGGTGAAAAAGCATATATCTATTATCGCAGCTCCGACTTGCTTCGTATCGTAAGATATTTTCCAATAGTGCAAATACTCGTCTTCGTGTTCTTTATCATAGTGGCTTATCTCTTATTCAGCTACGCCCGTCGTTCCGAACAGAATCAGGTGTGGGCTGGCATGGCAAAAGAGACGGCTCATCAGATAGGAACGCCGCTGACTTCCTTAGTGGGCTGGATAGAACTGCTGAAACTGCAAGAGACACCTTTCATAGGAACAACCGAAATGGAGAAAGATATAGATAGAATGAAAGTCATCACCGAGCGTTTCTCTAAGATCGGCTCGATACCGACGCTCGAAAATCGCGATGTGGTGGCTTCCGTCAATGAGACTATGTTATATCTGAAGCGTCGTTTCGCTAACAATAAGTTCGAGTTTGAACTCAACATACCTGAAAGAGAGATCTTCGTTCCTCTCGACGCCGCCTTGTTTAGCTGGGTGCTCGAGAACCTCACCAAAAACGCCCTCGACGCTATGGAAGATCACGGCACACTGACAGTGGCGATGACGGAAGACGTGGAGAATGTATATATCGACGTGAGCGATACAGGTAAAGGGATGCAACGCTCGATGTTTAAGCAGGTGTTCCAGCCTGGCTTCACAAGCAAGAAAAGAGGCTGGGGTCTCGGACTCTCTCTGGCACGACGTATCATAGAGGATTATCATAAAGGAAAGATATTCGTGAAATCATCAACAGTAGGACAAGGAACGACATTTCGTGTGGCGTTGAGGAAGACGCAATGAGATAATGAGTCACCAAGTCACCGAGTCACCAAGTCACCAAGTCACCGAGTCGCCGAGACTATGAGCCCTGTAAGGGCGACAGACATCAGGCAGACGATGAAGCGTAGCGCAATCTCTGCTGTAGGGGGCGTAAGAAATATAGCCAGGTGTGGAGTGATGAAGTGATGGAGTGATGAAGTGATGAAGTGATGGAGTAATGGAGTGATGGAGTCTCATCACTACAGTAATAAAAATAAATAATGTAATTATGAAATCAGAAGTGTTTAAGAATGAAAAGATAGAGATGTTGAATAGGTTTGTGCAAAACACTGATGTTCATATCTTCTTGACAGGGAAAGCGGGTACAGGAAAGACGACCTTCCTTCGTAATCTCGCAGCTAATACTTATAAGAGAATGGTAATAGTGGCTCCTACAGGTGTGGCTGCTATCAACGCTGGCGGCGTGACGATACATTCTTTCTTTCAGCTGCCGTTTGGACCTATTGTTCCAGAAAGTCAACAAGTCAACGGGTCAACGAGACAACAAGTAGAGTCGCAGAGTCATAAGCCTACGTTTAAGCTTAACAAGACGAAGCTGAAGATAATGCGCAGTCTCGACCTTTTGGTTATAGACGAGATCAGTATGGTTCGCGCCGACCTCCTCGATGCTGTCGACGCCGCATTACGTAAGGCTCGTCGTAGCAGCGTTGCTTTCGGCGGAGTGCAGCTGCTCATGATAGGCGACATACAACAGCTCGCCCCTGTAGCTCGCCCTAACGAATGGGAGCTGCTGCAACCTTATTATAAATCAGTGTATTTCTTCGACAGTCATGTATTGCAGAATAACCCATACATCTGCGTCGAACTCGACCATATATATCGTCAGAACGACAAAGAGTTTATCAATATTCTCAATCAGGTGAGAAATAATCGTCTCGATAAAGCCAGCATGGACTTGCTAAATCGACGTTATCTTCCCGACTTCAATCCTAAAGACAAAGAAGGTTATATCACTCTTACGACGCATAACTCGCAGGCCGATGAAATCAACGAGCAGAAACTCGACGCTCTCAAATCGAAGCCGCTGACTTTTGAAGCGGAGATAACGGGGATATTCCCTGAGAATGCCTATCCTACAAAAGAAAATCTTGAACTGAAAGTAGGCGCACAAGTGATGTTCGTAAAGAATGACCCTTCGCCAGAGAAACAATATTATAATGGTAAGATAGGTAAAATCATCTCTTATGATAAGAAAGAAGGTCTTGCTGTTCAATGCGATGACGAGGTAATAAACGTGACTCCCGTGAAATGGCAAAACTTTGAATATACTCTTAACGAAAAGACTAACGAGATAGAAGAGAAGGAGATAGGTAGCTTCACCCAGATTCCTCTGAAAACGGCATGGGCTATCACCATACATAAGAGTCAGGGACTTACGTTCAACAAGGTGATACTTAACGCCGAGATGGCTTTCACTCACGGTCAGGTCTATGTGGCGTTGAGCCGTTGTACTTCACTCGACGGACTCGTGCTTAAATCGAAGATACAGAACAACGTATTGTTTAACGATAATGTCATAAACACCTTCGTCGATAAGATACCTTCAATGGAGCCCGACAGCGAACGGCTCGCTAAAGAAGAATACAACTTCCTTCATCAGACGATATTGGAACTATTCTCCTTCAACGACATAGAGATACAGATGAACCGACTCGCTAAGTTGATGCGCGAGAATGACAATATCTTCGAGAAAGAAAGCGTCGATTCTATTGCAGAGAAACGCAGGCTTTTCAGAGAAGAGATCATAGATGTCGCGATGCGTTTCGCCCGTCAGATAGAGTCGATATTTCATAAGCCTAAAGCCGATTTCGACTTCCTTCAAGAGAGAATAAAAAAAGCCTCTGCATATTTCTTCAAGAAACTCAACGACTTAGAAAACATAAACGAGTTTATTAACGAGACGGATAATAAGACTGTCAATGTCTCGGTGAAAGCCGTCATAGATTTGATAAAGGAGATGCTCTATGTTAAGACTGCCTGTCTTGATATTGCAAAAAACGGCTTCGATATTGAGAAATATCTCGAGATGAAAAACAAGAAGACCGTTGAGGCAGAGAATCTTAAATCTTATAAGCTGAAATCAAAATCTGTCGTTAAGAAAGATAAGCCTTTGATGAACGCTTTGTTGAAATGGCGTGAGGAGAAAGCTTATGAGTTGGAAAAACCAGAGGCACAGATATTGCCTAAGACAGTAATTGACAAGATTGTAGAGCTGAAGCCTGTAAGCATAAAAGAGCTGAAGGATATCGCCAAGCTCGGCGTGACGCGTATCAAAGCATTCGGAGCCGACATTATTAATATGGTGTTGAACTTTCAAGGTTTTGAAAAGAAAGACTTTGATGATGAGGAGTCTGTGAGGGAGATGAATCTCTCTAATAGCGTGACGGCGACTTTAAGGCTTCTCGATGAAGACAACAGCATCGATGACATTATGAAAGAGAGAGGCTTGTCGCGTAGCACCATTGAAAATCATATCGTAGAGATAGTGAAGAACGGCATCTACGATATAGAGGATTTCGTGAGCGCGGAACATATTGCGACGATAACCGAATATTTTGAAGAAACCAAAGACGTCTCTCTTAATGCAGCGAGAGATGTCCTTGGCGAGGATTATTCTTACTTCGAGTTGAAGCTCGTATTGTCGAAGCTACAAATTACAAACTCTTAATCGACGACTATTTTCTCTGTCAATATCTCCGTCTCGGTAGCGATTTGCAGTATATACACGCCCTTGCCGAATTGTCTGACATCGACTTTCAATTCGTTGCTGTCTACATCTTCTTCAAAGACGAGGCTGCCTAAGAGTGAAAATATTTTAACATTTTTGATTTTATCAGCCTTGATATTGACGAAGTCGTGTGTTGGATTAGGGAATATCTTAGATTGCAAATCATCGTCATCAGACATTTCAGTGATGCACGATTTATTGGAATATGTTATCGCATGATTGTTATAAACAGCTTTAACATGATAGCAAACATCAGGGTCGAAGTCAATGTTATCATTAAAACTCATTGATTTTAAATCTGAAGCTATCAGTTCATCGTTACGATACACGTCGTAAGACATATCTTTCACAGCTTCTTCTTTCATGCTGACATTAAGTCTGACAAGCCACGAGTAATCCATGCTATAATCAGAAGCGCTTCTCCATGAGGAACCGACTTTTATCAAGTTGCTGTTAGGATTTCCCATAAATTTTGCGCACGGAATTGGCTTATCAGAAGAAGCCTTTGCTGTAAGCCATAAGTCTTTGTTAATATCGAAATCTATTTCTTTTGAAAGTTGTAATGTTACAAATTGCTGTGTGTTTTCCGTATCAAAAACCTCATTATGAATCAGAGTATTATTGTTAGGAGTATCGCCATTATAGATGTTAAAGTTGTAAGAAGTAGCGCAGGCATCGAAGATTTCAATGGAAGTAATCTTAGAATTTTTATATATCGCGAGATCTTCTGCTGGAATATGTATCGCAAAAGTATTGCTACTTGCGCCGATGTTCATGATATATTTTCCGTCATCATAATTAAGTGTATTACTGCTGTTTGTATTCACGTTCCATTTCAGCCGCGCGCTGTTGTTATAGTAAGAGGCTGTGAGATTTACAAAATCCTGATTATATTTCAAGAGCGTTGCAGAAGCTGTATTGGAAGGCTTCGAGTTGCAATTTTCCTTCTTGCTCATCACGGTGTAATGATATGTACCAGAATTGCTTATTGTCATATCGTTATATATTGTCGATGTTATGTCGTCTGCAATGATTTCACCGTCGCGCATAACAGTGTAATATTCGTTTTCTACAATGGAATGCCAACTAAGCTTCACGTAACAATCGATCAGTTCGGCTGTAAGATGCTGTGGCTGCACGCAAACACTCTCGCCTTCAGTAATGATTGTGATTAACTTTCCTTCTTTCAACGACTCCGACCTATAAATTTCATCATCGTCCTTGCTTATCGTGAAAGAACATTCGCTGTCGTTCCAGCCAGAAGTCCAGTCGACCGACATCTCAATGCCAGCAGGCACAACAACACTTTGAGTTTTGAAAGCTCCAGAATACATTGTCATGTAAATATCTTTCATGCCATTATCAAATGACAATGTAATCTCTCCACCTTGCCAGCCGTTGTTTCCGCTGCATTCCATATCGAAGATATATTCACAATAGTCACCCACAATCACTTCAACCTCATTAGAATGGAATGATTCTGTCTCTGCATGTTTGGAGCTGACATAATAGCTATGGTAACCTTCGCTGATATTATGATATTCGTCTTTAAATTTATTATCGTTTACATTATCAGCAATCAATATTCCGTCGCGATATATGCTATATGAGTCGGCGTTTTCTACCACATTCCATTCAAGCTCCACATAATTGTCTTTTATGACGTTAGCAGTCAGATTTGTTGGAATAATGTCGCTTTGCGGAGGATAATAGGAGAATGTCATTTGGTCGCCTATTTCAGAAATATTACATATATTGATATTGTTGTCTTCTTTGTTAAGATTGAGGTAAGGTTTAGGGTTGCTGTTGCTGTTAAATTCGGTCCTGTTATAATCTTTGCTGAAGGTCGCTATGCTGATTGTTCCGTTTTCGATAAAAGATCCGCCTGGACGGAAGATGTAAAGCTCGTCTAATGTGTCGTTTGCGTTATATTCTATGCAGCCATTGAAACGAGTGTCTAAACGATATATCAGCAAGCCCCCGTTTGGCAAGCCTTTTTCAAAAATATTTTTGTTGTTTCTGAACTCAACGAGATAGAATTGATTAGGATCGTCGGTGGCTATCTTGTAACAATTTCTTCGACCGCCCTCCCATGAGTTAGCTTCGATGGTATATGTACCGTATCCGATCTCTGGTATATCTTCTATCCATGTGCCGTATTTGTATTTCATGTAAGTCCCATGATGTTGAGGAGGATTAGAGTTCGTACACATCAAATCCCAAGGTCCTGTAGGCGACAGATGTTTGAAAGCTGATTTATAATGATATAAATCGGGGAAGCCTAAAGAGTGCGCCATCTCGTGACATAAAGTAGATACAGTGAAGTAAGTCGATGTCTCGAGTTGGAAATTGAAAGTCATGACTCTTTTGTCGTGAATATACGCCTCTTCGCCATGCAACTCCCACATATGAGGCCATAACAGATCGCTCCAATCACCCACATTGCCTTTCACGACGAAGATTACATTATCGACGAAACCGTCATCGTTGCGGTCGATATTCAAGGTGTCAGGAACTTCCTTAGCTATATATTCGACAGCTCTTTTCAGAAGAGCAAATTCTCGTGCTCCGCGTTCTTCTTCCTTGTAGCCCTCAGGATTAGTGGTGGCATTATATGGAGTGTAATATTTTCTTGGATAAATATCTTCGTAAGCGAGAACCTTATCGCTGTCCGACTGCGGATAACAATAAGATTTCATGGAAAGTTGGTTGTAAGTGTTTTTCTGAAAATAGTTATTCATGGATATGTCGTAGTATCCGTTGCCGTTAAACATAGAGTCCATCTCGGCTTGCGTAGTCCTGAAATCACTATCGCCTTTGAACTTAATGAAAATAACGAGATTGTTATAAACACCATGATTGAGACCTGACAAATCTCTTTTATCAGAGACTTCCATCATCTTTCTTTTCCTCATATATTCATTACGAGAGATGACAATATTGGGAGCCAGTCCCAAAGTTTTTGGGTCCGACTTTCCTGCAATATGTTGTGTTGCGATTATCTTGCCGTCATTATCTGTCGTAGCGTATACGAAATATCCGTTCTCGGCTTGAACTATGGTATAACCGTCCTTGTCGTGAATCCGGCTGTAAAACTCATCGCCAGACGCGAAACAGTAGAGCTTGCTGCCATCAGGCTGAGTCAATATTTTCTCCACATTTTGAAAAGGAGCCGCAAGTACGAATGTTACATTCAATAGTAATGTTAAAATTAATAGTATTCTTTTTGTCATATTGTTCGATGTCTAATGTCTAAAGTCTAACGTCAAAAGTCTAAAGTTAGTGTTAGTGTCAGTGTAAGTGTTAATAATATATCCGTACATTGTTAATTGTACATTGTTAACTGTTAATTGTTAATTGTTAATTATTAATTGTCAATTGTCAATTGTTCAAGTATGATTACGATTTCGCCTTTGACCTCTTTCTGACTGAAATAGTTGATGACTTCTTCGAGAGTTCCTCTCACGTTTTCTTCGTATATTTTAGTCAGTTCACGTGCAACGGAGACGCGTCTTTCGTTGCCGCATACTTCAGCAAGTTGTTGTAAGGTCTTGACCAGTCGGAATGGCGATTCGTATAATATTGTGGTATATTGATTTTTGGCTATCTCGTTGATTTTGGTCTGGCGTCCTTTTTTATGAGGCAGGAATCCTTCGAAGATAAAATGGTCAGCCGACAGTCCCGAGTTGACGAGAGCTGGCACGAAGGCTGTAGCGCCTGGGAGGCACTCCACTTCGGCGCCGAGGCGGAGACATTCTCTCACCAAAAGAAATCCAGGGTCGGATATAGCCGGCGTGCCCGCATCGGTGACGAGCGCCATACGTTCTCCGGCAGCAATGCGCTCGGCGAGACTCGTGACCACCTTATGTTCGTTGTTGATATGGAAAGCCTGCATCGGCTTGCTGATACTGTAATGCCTTAACAAATTACCGCTTGTGCGAGTGTCTTCTGCAAGGATAACATCCACTTCCTCACGTAAGATACGCAAAGCACGTAAAGTGATGTCTTCCAAATTACCTATCGGTGTCGGGACTAAGTATAACTTCATAATTTACAATTATTATTTCATTCCTAATTCCTCATTGCACATTATGCACCGCGTCAGCAAATTCTTTCAATTTCTCAGTGCTTTTCTCCAAAGCGTTACCAACCACTATGATGTCGGCTCCAGCCTTAGCCATCTCGGCGGCTTTCTCCGGAGTCTTAATTCCGCCTCCAACAATAAGAGGAATACTGATAGTCTGTTTCACCTTGCTAATCATCTCGTTAGAGATAGGTTCTATAGCACCCGAGCCTGCGTCCATGTAAATAACCTTCAATCCCAACATCTCGCCTGCGAGAGCGGTACACATCGCAATGGCATCTTTATCGTGTGGTATAGGCGTGGTATTGCTCATATATGAAACCGATGTCTGTCGTCCGCCATCAACCAAAATATATCCCGTAGGAATGATCTCGTTGCCATAAAGTTTTAAATACGGAGCTGCCACGACATGCCGTCCTATCAACATCTCCGAATTACGACCGGAAATGAGTGATAATAACAAAAAACCATCACACCATTTACTTATCTGCAAAGAATCACCGGGGAATATCAAAACAGGTATGTCGCAATGCGTCTTTATCAATTTAATGCAATGATCTAAACTGTCTGTCAACAAGAGACTGCCACCGACGAAGAAAAAATCAACGCCAACTTTCTTGGAACGCTCCACTATCTCCAATATCTGCTCGTCGCTCGGCTTGTCAGGATCGACCAAGACAACAAACTTCTTTTTGGAAGTATCTGATAATACACTATATATACTCATATTTTTTTCTTGTTTAAATAGCTTACGAAGATAAGATTTTTTTCTTTATGAAATGTAGTCGTAATTATTTAATTTTGCAATCATGTCTGGAATTTATATTCATATCCCTTTTTGCAAAAGTAAATGCGCTTATTGTAACTTCTTTTCTCTTGCTTCTGAGAAGAAAATAGACGAGTATGTCGTAGCCTTGAAAAAAGAAATCGTAGCTCGAAATCAATATCTTGGAGATGAAAAAGTGAGGACGATATATTTCGGTGGAGGCACTCCTTCTCTACTTAAAACAAATCATATCGAAGAGATACTCACGCTTCTTCATAAAAACTTCGACATAACACCTAATCCTGAGATAACCCTCGAACTCAATCCGGATACTATCGACAAAGAGAAAATGGCGTCTCTGAAAAAAATAGGCGTCAATAGGATGAGCGTCGGGATACAGAGTTTCCACGACGACGACCTTAAATATCTCGGCAGACAGCATAACTCACGCCACGCTCTTCAGGTTATCGACGACCTAAATTCTGTCGGCTTCGACAAACTGACGCTCGACTTGATATACGGCATGCCGACTCTGACAGAAGAGAAGTGGAATAAGAACTTAGATATTTTCTTTTCGACGGGAATATCGCATCTCTCGGCTTACGCCTTGACAGTTGAACCGAAAACAATATTAGGTCAGAAAATAGGGAAAGGAATATTACAAGATGTCGATGAAGATGTAACGGTTCGTCATTATGAGATATTAGTGCAACGGACTAAGGAACACAACTTTGAACATTATGAAATCTCCAACTTCGCGAGACAAGGCTGTCGCTCTCAGCATAACAGCATCTATTGGAATGACGTGAAATATTTGGGATTAGGACCTTCGGCTCATTCGTTTGACGGAAATTCACGTCAGTGGAATGTGGCGAACCTGACACAATACATTAAGTTGGTTAAGGTCGCAGAGACGCAAGAAGTTTCAGGATTATATGAAAGAGAGCTCTTGACAAAAGATGATAAATTTAATGAGTATGTGATGACAAGCCTCAGGACATCGTGGGGCTGCGACATAAATAAAATCGCTTCTGACTACGGCATCTCTTACGCCAATCATTTCTTAAAAAATGTTAAGAGATATGTTGAAAGTGGAATCATGATTAATAATAATGATAATTACATTCTTAACGACGAAGGAATGCTCCTCGCCGATGGCATAGCAAGTGAAATCTTTGTCGACTAACAATTAACAATTTACAATTGACAATTAACAATTAACAATTGACAGTTTACAATTAACAGTTTATAGTTATTCCAATTATGAATTGTGAATTATAATTTGTGTTGTATTATTTTAGAAAAGGATGTGAAATGTTGCGTTTTTTTTCCTAATTTTACAAACTGGAAAAAATATCAATTAAAAATACATTAACAAATGAAAATTAAGAATTTAGTAATGATTTTAACTTTAGGTGCTGCCACTGTAAGCTGTGCCGACTCTCCAAAACAAGAAACTAAAGCCAACTATGCTGACCTCACAAACCAATACGCAAAGGTTCAGCTCACTTCCGACATCAGTCATTTGTCAGATAACGAGAAACAAATGCTCAACTATCTTTACGAGATAGGTGATATTATGGACGACATCTTCTGGACTCAGAACTATGGCGGCGACAAAGAGACATTCTTAAATTCTATAGAAGATAAAGACGCCCGTCTCTTCGCTGAGATCAACTATGGTCCTTGGAATCATTTCGACAACCTCGCTCCTTTCCTTCCAGAATATGGCGCTATGCCAGCAGGCGCAGGCTTCTATCCAGCCGACATGACTAAAGAAGAATTCGAGGCTTGGGATAACCCTGACAAGACAAGCCAATACACATTGATTACACGCGATGAAAACGGCAAGCTTCAAGCTGTGTGGTTCCACGAGGCTTACGCAGAACAAATCAACAAAGCAGCTGACTTGTTATTGAAAGCAGCTGAGCTCGCTGGCGATGAGGAATTTGCTAACTACTTACGTCTCAGAGCTAAGGCTTTATTGACTGACGATTATTTTGAAAGCGATATGGCTTGGATGGACGTCCGTAACAACAATGTCGACTTCGTCGTAGGTCCTATCGAAAACTATGTCGACGCTCTTTATGGATATAAGTCAGCTCATGAAGCATTTATCTTGATTAAAGATCAGGAATGGAGCAAACAACTCGCACATTATGCTTCATTACTTCCTGTGTTACAGACACAACTTCCTGTTGCTCCAGAATATAAAGCAGAGAAACCAGGTGCTGACGCCGACCTCGCAGTATATGACGCTGTGTATTATGGTGGCGACTGTAACATGGCTGGCAAGACTATAGCTATCAACCTTCCTAACGACGAGAGAGTACAGCTTCAAAAAGGAACTCGTAAGTTACAACTGAAGAATGCTATGAAAGCTAAGTTCGATAACATCTTAGTTCCTATTTCAGATGTACTTATGACACCAGAGTCACGCGAGAACATCAAGTTCGACGCTTTCTTCGCTAACGTCATGTTCCATGAAGTGGCTCACGGCATGGGAATAAAAAACACCTTAGATGGCAAAGGTACAGTTCGTCACGCTCTTAAAGAACAATATTCAGCCATCGAAGAAGCTAAAGCCGACATCCTCGGACTTTATCTTGTAACTAAACTTTCAGAAATGGGTGAATATAAAAACTCAACATTAGAAGAAAACTACACTACTTTCATGGCTGGTATCTTCCGTTCGGTACGTTTCGGCGCATCAAGCGCTCACGGCAAGGCTAATATGCTTACCTTCAACTTCCTTGAAAAAGAAGGCGCTTTCACTCGCAACGAAAATGGTCTTTACGCTATCAACTTTGAAAATATGAAGGACGCTGTTGCTAAACTCGGCGGTGAAATCCTTAAAGCACAAGGCGATGGCAACTACGAATTCGTCAAAGAATGGATTGAAACAGAAGGCGTCATCAAGCCAACATTACAAGCCGACTTAGATAAGGTCAACGGCATGGGAATACCAAAGGATATTTACTATGAAATGTCACCAGAACTTTTAATTAACAATTGACAATTAACAATTAACAATTCCTTTAACCCTTTAATCCTTTAGCCCTTTACCCCCTTTAAACATCAAACAATTAACAATCAATATTTATCAACAATGAAAAAAACATTCTTATTTGTAGCCCTCGCGATTTTCTCATTAGTGGGCAAAGTACATGCTGACGAAGGTATGTGGTTACCAATGTTCGTCGAGCGTTTGAATTATGTAGATATGCAAAAGATGGGTCTTCAACTCACTCCTGAAGAACTCTACAGCATCAACAACAGCAGCTTAAAAGACGCTATCGTAGGTCTTTCAGAAGGTGCTACACCACGCGGTTTCTTCTGCACAGGCGAAATCGTTTCACAAAACAGCCTTATGTTCACCAACCATCACTGCGGTTATGGTTCAATCCAAAAACTCAGTACCGTTGAACACGATTATCTCACTGACGGTTTCTGGGCTAAAGACTTCAGCGAAGAACTTCCAGCAGAAGGCATCTCAGCTTCTTTCTTAGTACGTATGGAAGACGTCACAGAACAAGTACTCTCTGTTGTGAACGACACAATGACATGGGCAGAACGTAACGCTGCTATCGCTGCTAAATCTAAAGAATTAGAACTCGCAGCTTCAGAAGACGGCAAATACAATCCTATCGTAAGTGCTTTCTTTGAAGGTAACGAATATTATATGTTCGTTTATAGAGTTTACACAGACGTCCGTCTCGTAGGTACTCCTCCTTCATCAATAGGTAAGTTCGGCGGCGACACCGACAACTGGATGTGGCCTCGTCACACTGGTGACTTCTCAATCTTCCGCGTTTACGCTGACGCTGAAGGCAATCCAGCTCCTTATTCACCAGACAACAAACCTCTCACTCCAAAACATCATCTCCCTGTCAGCTTAGACGGCATCCAACAAGATGACTTCACAATGATCTGGGGTTTCCCAGGCTCAACAGAACGTTACCTCACTTCTTACGGTATCGACTATAACGTAGAGTCATTCTACCCAACAATCCACGACATCTTCAAACTCCAAACAGATGTTATGGACGAGTTCATGCAAAAAGACGCTTCTGTCAATATCATGTACGCCGACGACAAAGCTGGTCTCGCTAACACATGGAAAAACTTTGAAGGTCAGATGTTGATGCTTCGTAAGAATAAGGTCGCCGAAACAAAAGCTGAACTTGAAAATCAATTTACAGAATGGCTTAACGCTAATCCAGCTAAGGCTGAAGAATATGGCGATGTTTTGAACACTTTGGCAGAAAGCTATAAGCTCGTACATCAAATCACACCTTCTATATATTATCCTAACTACCTCGCTATGACAGGTGCTATAGGAATCTCTGGCGAGTTTGCCGCTTATGCTGCTACCGACAAGAAAGATAAAGAAGCTGTCGCTGCCGCTGAAGAAGCTCTTAAAGCTATCGACGTTGACGCTTTCTTCGCTGAGACTTACAAACCATTAGAAGACAAGATGTTGGTTGAGATGTTGAAATTATATTACAACACATTCGATGCTGAAGCAAATCCTAACTTCTATAACTTAGTAGAGAAGAAATACAAAGGCGATGTTGTAGCTTTGGCAAACGACATCTTAGAAAACTCAATCTTCGCTACACCTGAGTCAATCAAGGCTTTCATCGAGAAACCTAATGCTAAGAAAGTAGCGAAAGATCCAGCTTACGTAGTTATGAATACTATGATAACTCATCTTGTCACTAACCTCGCACCTTATCGTGCAACAATGCAAACTATTAGCGAAAACAATCATCTCTTCGTAAAAGGCTTGCGCGAGTTCTACGCTGCAACACAACCAGAAAAAGACTTATATCCAGATGCTAACTCATCATTACGTATGAGCTACGGTTCAGTTCAAGATTACCAACCAGCTGATGCTATCCACTACGATTACATCTGTACAGCTAACGGTATCTTGGAAAAATATGTTCCTGGCGATTATGAATTTGATGTTCCACAAAGATTGTTAGACCTCATCGAGGCAAGAGACTTCGGTCAATATGCTGATGAAAACGGCGAGTTGGTCGTATGTTTCCTCTCAACAAACGACATCACTGGCGGTAACTCAGGCAGCCCTATCATGAACGGCAAAGGCGAACTCATCGGTCTCGCTTTCGACGGCAACTGGGAAGCTATGAGCGGCGACATCAACTTCGAGCCTAAATTACAACGTACTATCAACGTTGATGCTCGTTACGTGTTGTTCGTCATCGACAAATTCGCTGGCGCTACAAACCTCATCGAGGAATTGACAATCGTCAAGACTCCAAAATGCTGCAAAGAAGGAACTCATACATGCTGCGAAAAAACAGCTGAGACAGTAACAGAATAATATTCAGTCCACGAATTGGCACTAATTAACACTAACATTTTTTCGTGTCTAATTAGCGTTGATTCGTGGTCTTGTTTTAGTCCACGAATTTACACGAATTGGCACTAATTAACACTAACATTTTTTCGTGTTAGATTAGCGTCAGTTCGTGGTCTTGTTTTTTTTGTTGGATAATAATCCTTTCCCACAATATTTTTGGTCTTTATTTTGTTATTTTTGTGTTCTCAAATATAACAACAATGAAGACCAAATTTTTATTAATAATCGCAGTATTATCATTAGCATTTAATCTGAATTCACAATCATACAATGATTTATGGAATGACGTTAATGAAAATTTAGATAACAGACTCCCTCAGTCGGCAGAGACTGTTCTTAACAAAATTGAAGAAAAAGCTATAAACGAGAACAACCAAAAGGAACTTCTGAAATCTTATCTCTATCGTTTCAAGATTTTTGAACTAAGCGAAGAAGAAGCTGTAGAAGCCTCAATAAATTTCGCAACGGAGAATATCACGAATCTCCAAGAACCTGAAAGAGCGATATTTAATCTAGCAATAGCTTCTCTCTATGAAGATCGTCAACAGACAATAGTCAACAGACAACAGACTTCGTCCATAGAGTTATGGGAAAACGCACTCTCCGATATAGAATCTTTACAAAAAAACACAACGGAATCTTACAAAGATATTTTAACAATTTACGATAAAATGGCAGATGTAGATTTCAATATAGAGCCTACGCTTTACGATTATGTTATTCACAAGATTATACGACAACAAGTCAACGAGTCAACAAGTCAACAAGTTACTGAATTATATCTAAATCTCATTGATTTTGATAAGAGAAACAATTACACCGACGCTGCCATTTATAACGAGATTCAAAAATTAGAATATGAACATAAAAACACCGATGATTTTGAAACTTATTTCAATTCTTTAGAAAAAATTAAGAATGAGAATATCAATAATCCTTTGGTAACTTCTGTGATGGCATTACAGGCGGAAGCGATTTTGAGCAAACAGACAACAGCCAATAGCCAAAGTTCAACAGCCAAAGTTCTTTCAATCTGTGATGAAGCTATAAAATTATTCCCTAACAGTAAAGGTGCGAAACAATGTGAATCAATACGTTCCGAAATTTTGCAAAAAGAACTGTCATTGTCGATGCAGAATGTGCAACTACCGAATAAAGATATTACAGCGAAACTGACTTACAGAAATCTGACAAATCCTCACTATAGAATATATAAGGTGTCGCAGAAAGATTTGGAAAATCTTAATAAAAATTATGATAGTGAACTTGTAAGAGAACTTTATAAAAAAGAACTGATAGTTGAAAATCATATTGAAATTTTAGATAAGAAAGATTATCAGGAACATGAGATTTCTATTTCCTTGCCAAAATTAGATTGCGGAACTTATTTTATAGTGTTTTCCAAAGATGATAAGTTTTCTAAAAAAGATAATGAATTTCCAGCGATACATCTTTTCCAAGTAAGTAATTTAAGTTTTGTCACGACAAAAGAGAATGACGATTTCGTGATATATGTCCTTGACAGAGACAGCGGTAAGCCTGTTAAAGATGTGAATGTTAATATCTTTGATAGAACTTACGATTACAATAAAAGAAAATACGTAGATAGAACTTTAGCGGATTTGATTACCAATAAGAACGGAACTGCCTTAATATCAGATATAAAGACGAGCTCATTCAATGTCAATCTTTTTAAAGGTGATGACAAACTTCTTTCCGATAGAAGTACATATTTCTACAGTTATCATGAAAAAGGTGAAGAAAAATTAAGAGAAAGAACGTTCTTCTTTACCGACAGAGCGATTTATCGTCCGGGACAGACTGTCTATTTCAAAGGTGTAATTCTTAATGAAAATTCACAAACAAAGGAATTGCTCGTAGGAAAAGGAACGACAGTTGTTTTTAAAGACTCTAATTGGCAAGATGTTACGAAACAGTCTTTTACAACAAATGAATTCGGTTCTTTCGATGGAAGCTTCGTCATTCCTAATA
The DNA here is from genome assembly GCA_015061315.1 of Lentimicrobiaceae bacterium. Taxonomy (GTDB): domain Bacteria; phylum Bacteroidota; class Bacteroidia; order Bacteroidales; family F082; genus Limimorpha. The sequence continues at coordinate 66,537 of SUWV01000003.1, read as the reverse complement.
ATGTTTCAAACGGTTATTTTCAGATAGAGAACGAAAGCGGAAGTCTTGGTTTTAAAGTTGAAGAATATAAGCGTCCTACTTTTGAAATCACTTTTGAAAATCCTGATAAGTCATTTAAACTCAACGAAGAAGTTGAATTGTCGGGTTCAGTAAAAGCCTACGCCGGATTCGGATTGGATAATGTTAATTATAAATATACAGTCGTTCGTCGCACTTATTTCCCATATCGTTATTGGTGGTTTAAAAATTATAGCGACAATGAGAAACAAATCGCCTTCGGTGAAGGAACCACTGATGAAAAAGGAAACTTCAATATAAGTTTTAATCTTATTCCTGATGAAAAAGATAAAGGTGAATTACCTGTTTATGAATATATTGTGACTGTCGATGTTACTAATGTGCAAGGCGAGACGCAATCAAAGACATACACTTTGAAAGCTTCTGAAATAGATTTGATAATCGACATTGATAATAATGATGTAATTGTCAGTAAAGATAGTTTGGACCTAATTACATTTAATGTTAAAAATCTTAAAGAAAATCCCGTCGAGGCAAAGATTATTAGGAAAATTTCTCTCGTAGAGACATACGGACGTATGTCTTTAATCTATGAAGATACAATAAATGTTAACGGAAATTACGGTTTGTTCCAAGATGTTAATGAAAATTTAGAAGCAGGCAAATATCATGTAGAACTTATTTCTGCCGAGAATGAGATGGCGAAGATTGCTAAAGATATTATTATCATAGATTTAGAAAGCAATGAAATGCCGTACGATACAATGTGCATTTCTTATTCTGACAGAAAGTCAGCGCTGCCTGGAGAAGATGTTAATTTTTATTTAGGAAGTTCTGCCAAAGATGTCAATGTTTATGTCATGATAAAATATGGCGATAAAATTCGTTATTATGAACGTAAGTCCTTAAGCGATAAAGTCTTGAAGTTTTCATATAAAATAAAGGAAGAAGACAGAGGAAGAATTTCGTTTCAGGCATTTTTCGTTAAAAATAATACAATTAATATTGAACAACAGGATGTTTTTGTTCCATACGATAATTTAAAGTTAGACATAAGATTAGACGTCGAGAGAGACGATTTGCTTCCAGCTTCGCATGAGAAATGGAATCTTACCATTAAAAATTTCAAAGATGAAGGCGTTGTGGCAAATCTCTTGGCTGGAATGTATGACGCTTCTTTGGATGTCTTTGCAAAAAATAGTTGGTTTTTCCCCGTAGAGCCAGATATAATGCTTTCTGCCGAACCGAGATACGACAACAGTTTCGATAATTTCTTCTGTACTGCTAATAATCAAACTTTTAGAAATTATAGTCTGTTCGCCTATACTCTTATGTCTGATATGACATTAACTCCGTTTGTTAGTTCTCGTCATTATAGTGTTATTACTGCGAAACAATTGATGTCGATGTCAGCACGTGACATAGATGCAATTTCGGCTTCTGTTGGTGGTGTAGAAATGGAATATTCGGTATATCGCATAGCTGATTCGGAAGAGAAAATTGCTGCTAAAGCTAATCAGAATATAGAGGAATTTGTTAGTAAAGATATTGAAAACCAAGAGCCCGTTCTGAGAGAGAATTTTAATGAGACGGCATTTTTCTATCCTAATCTGATAACGAACGTTGACGGAAGTCTTACGTTTTCTTTCACTATGCCAGATGCTCTGACGCGCTGGAATCTGATGATGCTCGCTTATACTAAAGACTTGAAAACCGGAAGATTAAACAAAACGTTCACTACGTCGAAGCCACTTATGATAATGAGCGATATGCCGCGTTTCTGCTATGAAAACGACACGCTATGGATGGTGGCGAATGTTATTAAGTCTAATGACGAAAGTCTAAAGTCGAAAGAGGGAGAAATTGCTGCTAAATTAGAAATTTTCGATGCGCTGACGATGCAGCCTTTGGATCTGATTCTCTCTGAAAAAGAAATAATTATCAATGAGATTCCATCGGGCGAAAGTCGTGCTGTGAGGTGGAAAGTTGCTGTTAATTCCGACACTGACTTGTTGGCATTTAGATTTAGTGTCACCTCAGACAATTTCTCCGACGCCGAGCAACATCTGCTTCCGATTTTATCTGATGAGGTGTTTATGACGGAGACTTATCCTTTGACGATAAAAGAAGAATCGGAAATAACTATATGTTTAGAAGACACACGTCCGTGTGTCTCTACGGGAGATGTCCTGAAGCTTGATTTAGGCAATGAAAATGAAAGAAATCAAGGACTTACGTTGAATTATTGTTCAAATCCGGTTTGGTATGCAATACAGGCTTTGCCTTATCTTTCTCAAGAAGTCGGCGACAATGCTGATGCGGCGTTTAACATCTTCTATGCAAATAGTTTGGCTTCTTATATCGCACATAATATTCCTAACTTCTTAAATTACATTAAGAAATGGCAGATAGAAACACCAGATGCTTTGATGTCGCAACTGCAGAAAGATGAGAATCTTAAAGCAATTATGTTGGAAGAAACACCTTGGGTTTTGGAAGCGAAGAGCGAAGCGGAACAGAAGTCTATGTTAGCAAACTTGTTTGATGTCAATGCTTTAAAATATAAAACCGATGAAACCTTAAAAATCATTAAGGAAAGACAAAGTATTAATGGAGGTTGGTCGTGGTTTCCTAATATGCCTGAAAGTTCGTTAATAACTCAGTATATTCTGAGCGGATTTGGCAAACTTTATAAGATGAATGTTATTGAAAATCTTAACGATGAGCAACAATCATTGGTAAAAGAAATCACAGATAATGCTATTGCTTTCACAAGTAATAAAATTGTCGATGATTATAATTATTATAAGAATGAGAATCTGAATTACGAACTATCCTTAAATTTAATTAATGAATTATATTCTTTAAGTTTCTTTACTGCGGAAAATAATGATGTTTTAAAAAATGCTAAGTCATTCTTTATCGATAAAGTAGAAAGAAACTGGCAGGATTTGAGCTTCTCCTTACAAGCTAAATCGGCTTTGATTCTACATCGTGAAGGCAGAGATGAGACGGCGCAATTAATCATGAAATCGTTGCAGGAAAGAATGTCGCAGATTAAAAACACTACAGATGTCACGACGCAAACATTAGTAATGGAAGCTTTCAGAGAAATATCTCCAAACAAGCAGATTCTCAACGATATGATGATTAGCCTTCTCAATAACAAACGTACCAATATGTGGGAAAATCCGATGATGACAGTAGATGCAGTTTATGCGATACTCAATGTCAACGGACAACAGTCAACAGTCAACAGTCTGCAATCAGAGTTCGTTCAGAGATATTGGAATGCGGAAGAGTTAAAAAATTTTAAGAATCTCACATTAGAAAATAAGAATGACAATATTGCATGGGGAGGATTGTTCCGTCAGTATTTCGTTTCTATTGACGAGGTTAGAAAACACGAGAGTCCGTTGAATGTCGAGAGAGAATTGTTTGTTGAACGTAACGATGAAAACGGCTCGTATCTTGTTCCTATAAAAGAAACTGAACTTAAAGTCGGTGATAAAGTAGTTGTAAATCTCACCATTGAAGCATCGCAAGATATGGAGTTTGTCTTCTTGAAAGATTTAAGAGCGGCATGTCTTGAGCCAACGGAGCAGATGTCGAGATATAGTTATTCTGACGGAATGCTTTATTATCAAAGCAATAGCGACACGTATATGGGATTTTATTTCGACAGACTTCCGAAAGGGAAAAATAGAGTCAGTTACTCGATGTACGTCACGAAAGAAGGAGATTTCAGCAACGGTTACGCTCTGATACAATGCCTATACGCTCCCGAATTCTCAGGATATTCAGAAGGAATGAGAATTAAAGTTGAGAATTAAAATCTCATCTTTTAACTTTAGACAACCACTTCCTTATTGGTTCGTCGTATAACTTCAAACAAGCGTATGCCAAGACGATGCAAACTACCAGCACTAATATTACCATCTGCCAAGTCTCGCCAAGAGTATAATATTGATTCTTGATAAGCCAGGCATAGAATAGATACATCACAGGATAATGCACTATATATAACGGATACGAAAGGTCGCCGAGGAACTTACTGATTCTTAACGTGAATTTAGATTGTGCGCTGTCACTCAAAGCAGCGATCCACACGATAAGAGGAAATACAACCATTATGCAGAACAACTCGTAGATTCCGTTTAGTGAGATGTTAGCTAATGCAGGGACGCGACTTGTCACGTCCTCGCCTGAAATATATGGAACCGAAAATAATGCGAACAGAACTATCGTCGCAATCCAGAAAATATTATTGGTAAAGAATGACTGTCGTCTGTTGTCTGTTGTCCGTTGACTAAATAGACGCGCCATCAGCATTCCGAGTGTAAAAGGAAACATCATTCTCAATAATCCTCCGAAGAAATTGACGACATCCAAGGTCCAGCCGATGCCTATCATATCGTAGCCTGAGATGTCGAAAGCGACAAACCAAATCCATAATATTCCCGTTGCGCCCACGAGAACTGTAAGCATTTTATTCGAGAGCTTCCTGATGAAAAGCGCGTAAAGAATGTTACCTATATATTCAAAGAATAACGACCAGCTCGGTCCGTTGAGAGGAAACATCTCAGCGTTGCCGCGGATGTCGTAGCTCGCACCAGGATAAGCAGGAATGAAGAATAACGTCAGGACGAAAGCAATCAAGGTCCAATGAAGCGGTGTGGAAGAGCCATCCCATTTCACGCCACCTTGAATGAAGAAACATATCAAGCCGATGAAAGCTCCCATGACTAACATTGGATGTAATCTGATAAGACGACGCTTAAAGAAACTCCAGATGGTTAGTGTTTTGTTCGTCGAACTTTTGTCATTAGACTTTAGACTCTTGTCATTAAACCATCTGTCGTCATACGCATAACTGATTACGAAACCTGACAATAAGAAGAAGAAATCGACGCCGAGATGTCCGTGGTTGAAAGTCTCTATGACGGAACCTTTAGCGAAGGCGAAACCTTCGAAGACGTGATACCATAAGACCATGAGGGCTGCCACGCCACGAAGTCCATCTAATAGGATATAATGTGGCTTTGTATCGGCAAAAGCCACAGAAGCATTGAAATTATTTATTTTTGACATGATAGTTTTGTTTTATTTGGACACATTCGATACGTCCTTACATTTTGCAAAGATATAAAATGAAGATAAATAAACTTTTGCTTTATGGCAAAAAAACTCGTTTATCGATGTAGGAATTTGGGAAATTTTTTGTCATGGAAGATATGTGAAATCAGAATTTTCGTACCTTTGCAATATCATCATGAACGCTATCATTTGTATATATAAGTCATTCATTTCCTCTCCATTAGCATTCCTATGGGGCAGCGTTCATCCTTTCAATCAAATCATTTAGATGAGTAAATAATGTCAACAGATCAATTAAGTTGACACTACTTCCTATCGGCAAACACATTTATTTAATTCAATATTTAATTTCATTATGAGAAAATTATATTCTCTTGTGATGTCGTTGTGCATGGCATCATGTTTCAGTATTATTAATGCACAGACTGTTGAGAGGCGGCAACTCGGTATTAAAGAGATGTTCGAGTTAGCGGAAGAAAACAACAGACTTATCAAGATGGGCAGGACCGCTGTCATGGAAGCTCAGGAAAATATCAAAGTGGCGGAGAGTGCTTTTCTTCCTTCCATTGAGGCTTCTCTTTCTTTGTCTTATAACGGCGACGGTCTCGTCATGGACAGAAATTTCAGCAACGCTTTCAAGGCTGAGATACCGAGTTTCGGCAATAACTTCGCGATAGAAGTGTCGCAGGTCATCTACGCCGGTGGCACCATCAGCAACAGCGTCAAGATGTCGGAGCTACAAGCTCAGCTCGCTTCCTTAGACGCCGACCGTAACAGACAGGAAGTGAGATTCCTTATCATCGGTAATTATCTCGAGTTATGTAAGTTGGAAAATCAGCTGAAAGTCTTCGATATGCATATCGAACAGACACAGAAGGTTCTCGACAATATGCGTCTTAAACATGAACAAGGAACAGCTTTACATAACGACATAACTCGTTACGAACTTAAATTGCAGAACTTGGAATATACTAAGACACAACTTAATAATTCAAAACAGATCATCAACAATCAGCTGACGACGGCTCTCGGTCTCTCGCAAAACATCAGCATCATCACCGACAGCATCATCATCGACACTCTTACCAACAGAGATATTGATTCGTGGAACGACGCCGCACAATCGTCGGCACTACCGATACAGATTGCTGAGAAAGTCGTCGAGATGAGCGAGCATAAAGTCAAGCTCTCCAACTCTGAACGACTTCCCAAGATTACTTTATTCGCCTTCGATAATCTCAATGGTCCTGTAACTATCGAGATACCAGCCCTTAACAACAACTTCAACTATTGGGGTATCGGCGTCGGCATCTCGTATAACTTCGACAGACTCTATAAATCGAACAAGAATGTGCGTGCCGACAGACTCGGTGTTCAGAAAGCCAACGAAAAGATGGAAGTCGCCAAAGAACAGATTCTCCTCGCCATGCAGTCGGCTCATATCAAATATATGGAATCTTACTCTCTTTTAAACACCAAAGAGAAAAGCTTAGAACTCGCGAATCAGAATTATGAAGTAGTCAATTATCGTTATAACAACGGCTTAGCCTTGATAACGGATCTCTTAGACGCTTCCTCGCAAAAGTTAGAAGCAGAGCTTCAAGTCATCAATACGAGAATCAACATCTTATACAATTATTATAAATTACATTATATTTCAGGAACCCTTTAATATTTTTCATCATGAACAAGACAAAAAAACTTATTTTAGACATCGTAATAATATTGTTATTGACTGGCGGCATAGCATGGGTCGCGTCATCATTCATTCATTTCGGAGGCGAACATACCAATAATGCTCAGATTCGTCAGGACATCATTCCCGTCTCAGCACGCGTACAAGGATTCATCAAGGAGATACGTTTCGAGGAGTTTCAGAACGTAAAAAAAGGCGACACTTTGGTGTTAATAGAAGACAGTGAATATAAGTTACGTCTTGCTCAGGCCTATGCCGATTACCAGAACGCCTTGGTAGGAAAGAACGCTATGGGAACGAGCATTGAGACGACAGAGAACAACATCGCCGTCACCGATGCGAGCATCAAAGAAGTGGAGATACTGTTAAAAAACGCCGAAGCTGACTATAAACGTTACAAAATCCTGCTCGAAAACAAGGCTGTCACCCAACAGCAATTTGAAGGCGTAGAGACGAAATACGAATCTCTGAAAGCTAAGTTGGAGACTATGAAACGTCAGAGGCAGACCACGTCATTGGTCAAAGACGAACAGACACAACGTTTGGAGCAGAACGAACTACGCGTCAAGGTAGTAAAAGCAGCTTTGGATCTGGCTGAGTTGAACCTTTCTTACACCGCTGTCCTATCTCCATGCGACGGCACTCTATCGCGCAAGACCATACAAGAAGGCGAGCTCACGATGCCTGGCAAACCGCTCTTCTCTGTCGTCAACGACAGTAACAAATGGATTATCGCCAACTACCGCGAGACACAACGTTCCGATATCGAAGTCGGCGACATGGTAGAAATAAAAGTTGACGCTTTCCCTGATATTATGTTGGAAGGCAAAGTCGATGCTATCTCTAACGCTACAGGCGCTCAATATTCCATTTCGTCGCCCGACAACTCGACGGGTAATTTCGTAAAGGTAGAACAACGTATTCCTGTCAAGATCGTTTTCACGGAAAATAACGATAAAAGCGTTATCGAACAGCTTAGCTCCGGAATGAATGTCGAATGTAAAGTGTTGAATTGATATGGCTTGGCAACAAGGACCTTTTCGTTTCATGACATTCAAGGAATGGGTGCCCGATAAAATCCGTTTCTGGATATATATCCTCTTCCTGATAGCGTTCCAGTTCTCTAACGGAATGTATTTCACTGCCATGAGCCAGATGCAGGGCTCACTATCCATCACCATGGACGACGTTAAAATGATGAGTCATGGAGTGCTGATAGGACTGACGATGTATTTCCCGATAGCTTTCAGGATGAAATCGAGATTTCCGAACAAGACCAACATCATCATAGCAGCGAGCGGACTGATGATATGTAACCTCATCGTGCCTCATATCGACATACCGTTCTTGTTGGTCGTCATAGGTTTCATCGCGGGTTTCTTCCGACTCTACGGCACCTTCGAATGTTTCTCTAACATAATACCTAAGATAACACCTACATATAACTACGGTATATTCCTGTCGTTCGTGTTCTTCGTCGTCTTAGGCGTGATACATGTCTTCGACGCCATCAGTATACATCTCATCTATCATTATGACTGGCAGCATCTGCATCGTCTCGCGATAGGACTTATGCTGTTGGTGATAATGATGGCGAAGATTATGATGAGCGACTTCAGAACGATGCCCCTGAAACCGCTCTACGCCATGGACTGGCTCGGCATGATATTATGGAGCATCTTTATCTTATCGCTGATATTCGTCGCACAATACGCTTATCAGTTAGAGTTTCTACATTCTCCATATATCAGAATGGCAGTCGGAACCGCCTGTATCACATTAGCGATGAATCTCATAAGAATGAAGAAGCTTCGACACCCTTTCATAGAGTTCGCCGCTTTCAAGACAAAGAGAGTCCCTCAGTTATTGATAGCCTTTTTGTTCTTAGGGATATTGTTGGCATCGAAGAATGTCTTACAGAACACCTTCACCAACGCTGTCTTGCATCTCGATGCGCTCAACGCGGGAAGGCTCAAGTGGTTTGAGTTTATCGGCGCATTGTCGGGAGCAGTGTTTTCGTTTTATGCCCTGATAATCTTAAAATGGAAACATAAGACCGTAGCCTCCATAGGTTTTACCTCTGTGACAACATACGTCGCGATGATGTATTTCCTCATCTCTCCCGACACAAACATCGAGAAACTGTATCTGCCATTGATAATATGTAACTTCGGACATCTGTGCATCTTCATCGCCTTGACGGTATTCATACAGGCGACGGCTCCGTTCAGAAATTATTTCCAGATATTGTGTGTCTTAGGATTTATCAGGACAGGAATAGCCTCGCCGATAGGTGACTGTATCTATCAGCATGGCATCAACGGATTGATGGGAAAACATCTTTCCATAATCGGAAGCGAAGTCAATATCAGTCTTTTAGATTCTATGAACAGATTAGATACGATAGGTGTTGAAGCGATGAGCGCTACCTTGACGGAACTCTATGGCTACACCTTCATCTTCGGTCTTATTGTCTTGATGTTGATACTGATTTTAAGAAAACCTGCTATAAATAAGGACAATCTGTGCAATCTGAGAAATCTGTGGTTGGAAAAACTATCTCGCCGAACGAATCCTGCTGAGAGTGTAGATTGAGATACCGAGAAATTCCGCCACGTATTTCAGTTTCACTCTGTTGAGAAGTCCGGGGAAATGCTCCATGAAACATTCGTAGCGTTCCTTTGGCGAAAGCTGTAGTCGTTCCACGAAAATGTGACTTAACAATCTGTTGGTATCCTGATGGACGACGCGTCCCCAATTAGCGATGTCGATATATTTTTCGTATAAATCGTTAAGACGTTCGATAGGAATGACATAGATATCGCATTCGGTGAGAGTCTGCACGCTTTCAACAGAGGGCAGGTTGTGATAGAGCGAATACATTCCGAAAGTGATGTCACCTTCCATACTGAACCATGTCGTAGTGTCGATGCCGTCTTTATGAAAGATAGAACGCGTGACTCCATTCTCAATAAAATAGACATTATGGTCGATGGAGCCTGTCGTGACTAAGGTCGTATTCTTCGGATAATGAACGAGACGCATCTCACTTTGAAGAGCGTGAAGAGCCTCATCAGAAACAGAGTGATACGACATTATTCTTGCGACGATGTTTTTCATATGGAGTTGTGGAGTTATGGAAGGTTAAAGGGTTAAAGGGGTAAAGGTAATTGCTTTAATCAACTGTTAATTGTTAATTGTTAACTGTTAATTGTAAACTTCTTCACTTCCTTATAGACTGCTCCTTCGGGGCGTAAGATGCTTTGGAATAATATTATCTCGTTTACTTCTTGCTTGATATATGACTTCTGTTCTATGCCTGATACTATCTTCTGAAAGTATTGTTTCTCGCATAATTCTTTGATACGGCCGAGTGTGATATGAGGCACGAAGTTCTGTCGGTCGCGAAGGTAACCTAAATTATCGAAAGTGGTCAGAGTGTCTTCCTCCAAATCGTAGAGTTCTTGTGGAGTGTTCTGCATTCCTAACCATAGTACACGCGGAGCATAACGACTGCCAAAGATTCCCGTTCTGTTGAAGTCCATAGTGAAACTCTTATGATTTTTCAACATCTCTCCTACTCCATCGATAATCTTCGGGATGTCTTCGTTGGGAGTATTACCTATGAATTTCAACGTAAGATGAATATTGTCAGGCTTCACCCAGTTGATACGTTTTTCATGAGCGAGCTGACGTCTCAATCCTTCGAGAAGAGGGATGAAACCATTATCATTTGTCTTAATAGGTATCGCAAGGAAAAGTCGCTTCATATATTTAGCATTTTAAATCTGAAAAAATGAAAACCTGAAAATCTGAAAAAATTTTCAGATTCTCAGATTCTCAGGTTTTCAAGTTTTTAAATCAAAGGTTTGCTTTAAAATATTCTGTTATCTTAGTCACGAGATGTGCTCTGTCAGGGCCATAGACGTTGTGGTCGTGACCTGGATATACGAAGTAATCCAACTGTTTTCCGTTGTGGATACAATTCTCTACGAATACCAATGAATGTTGCCAAACCACAACAGGGTCTGTAGTGCAGTGGATTATCATCAGTTTGCCTTCAAGTTTATCTGTCTTGTTTTCAAGGCTTGTGAGTTCGTAGCCTTCAGGATTTTCTTCAGGAGTGTCCATGTAACGCTCGCCGTACATTATCTCATAATATTTCCAATCCATGACAGGACCACCTGCTGTTGAGACTTTCACGTCTTCTGGATAATGTATTTTCATATTGGTACTCATAAAACCGCCGTAGCTCCATCCGTCTGTTCCGATACGCTCAGCATCTACATAAGGAAGTGATTTAAGATAGTCGATACCGACTTTCTGGTCGCGCATCTCAGCTTGTCCGCATTGACGGTGAATGACTTGTTCAAAAGCCTCGCCTCTGTCGGCTGAACCTCTGTTATCCAAAGTGAAGACTATGAAGCCTTCTTGTGAGAGATAATGTAAGTAAATGCCAGCGTCAGCTGTCCAGTTATCGGTAATCATCTGAGCGTGAGGTCCGCCATAAACATAAATGATGACAGGATATTTCTTGTTCTCGTCGAAGTTGTAAGGCTTAATCATACGTGTGTATAATGTCTGTCCGTCTTCAGCTTTTAACTCGCCTAACTCTATAGTGCCGATATTATAATCTTTCAAAGGATCGACAGCTTCGTGTAAACGCTTGACGAAGTTACCTTTAGCATCAGCGATGTCGACATTTCTTGCCACGTCGGTGCTTGAATAGTTGTCGAGGAAATATTTTCCTGAAGCGCTTGGCAATACGTTATGTGTTCCGTGTTCTTTGGTAATCTTCACTTTCTTGCCATTTTTGAGATTATGTTTGTAGTAATGACGTTCCAAAGGACTTACCTCTGTCGAGGTGTAATAAATGTTTTCGCCTTTAGCGTCGAAACCGTTGAAAGCTGTGATGACGAACTCGCCTTTAGTTATTTGCTTAGCTTTCTTATTGTTTACGTTATGTTTCCAGATATGATAGAAGCCATCGCGTTGAGCTATCCATAAAAATTCGTTTGTGCTGTTTGGCAAGAAATGAGCTGGACCTACAGGCTCCACATATTGTTCGTCTTTATCTTCAAAGATAGTCTGTAAGTATTCGCCATTCAAAGCGTTATATTCATTGAATTGAAGATGGTCCTGACCGCGATTTAAAACGCCGATATAAACTCTTTCGTTGTCAGGATTCCATGTTATTGATGTAAGATATTGTTCTGCAGGCTCGCCTGTCTTTATTATCAAATCGTTGCCTGAAGCCACGTCATAGACATGCAATTTCACCTCATGGCTTTTCATTCCAGCCATTGGATATTTTATAGGCTTTGCGGTAGCAACGCGTTCTGTGATACCAACTAAAGGATAATCTGTCACCATGCTCTCATCCATGTTATAATAAGCGAGTTTGTTACCGTCAGGCGACCAGAAGATACCGCCGTTGATAGCAAATTCGTTACGGTGAACCGACTGACCAGCGACTACATTTTCAGGATTGTCAGTCACTTGAACATGCTTTTCTCCATCAGCGAAATACAAGTTATTTTCGATGGTATAAGCCACTTTCAAAGAAGGAAGTGTAATTGTGTGATTTTCTGCGTTTGAAGGAATAGATGTGACTTTCTTGATATTATTTGCAGCAATATCCAAAAGGTTAAGATTTACGCAGTTGTTATTTTGATCGAAGCTATAATAATAAGCTTTTGCAGCGTCAATCCAAGTGAGGTTAGGAAGACGTTTGATGCTATCCAAGCCCGCTTGATTTAAGTAAGAATTAACCTGATCTAAAGTGATGAGCACTTCTGCTTTCTCAGCATTGACATCTTGAATCATAAGGTTGTTAGGATTCTCGTTGTCGGTGAAGAGGTATTTGTCTGTATCAGGCAGCCATTTCACGCTTTTGCCGACAGGATATAAGCTACGATTCATATACGCAGCGTCGTTAGGAGTAAGCATCTTTTTCTCTTGAGCAAAGATTAAACTCGAAGCTAAGCAAAACATTGCTATTAGTAATAATGTCTTTTTCATGATATAAGTTTTTAGTGTTTAAAGTTTTAAAGATTAATGCAATTCTTAATTCTTCATTCTTCATTCTTAATTCTTAATTCTTAATAGTTCATTTGTTCATAGTCGCTGGCGAGTCCGCCTGTCGCTGTCTCTCTATAAATCAGAGGCATATCGTGGCCGGTACGTTTCATTGTCTCAACGACCTTATCGTACGACACCCTATGAGTACCATCAGTGAATGTAGCGTATATGTTAGCGTCCATGGCGCGTGCTGCCGCGAAAGCGTTACGTTCTATACAAGGTATCTGCACGAGACCGCACACCGGGTCGCATGTCATTCCAAGGTGATGTTCGAGAGCCATCTCAGCGGCATATTCTATCTGTGCGCAGCTGCCGCCGAAGAGCTGACATACAGCCGCTGCTGCCATAGCACATGCCACACCGACCTCACCCTGACAGCCCACCTCAGCGCCGGAGATAGAGGCATTGGTCTTAGCGATGTTACCTACTAAAGCCGCCGTCGCCAAAGCCTTAAGGATTCGCACCTTAGGGAAGTCGTATGCCTTAGAGCTATGATAAAGCACCGATGGCAGCACACCGCTCGAACCACATGTCGGAGCCGTGACTATCAAGCCGCCTGATGCATTCTCCTCACTGACAGCAAGAGCATAAGAGAACACCAAGCCACGACTTCTCAAGGTATGCTGATAACCCATAGCCTTGATATAATAGTTGGCAGCCTTACGTGGCAGATTCAAAGGACCTGGCAGACGACCTTCGGACTGAAGTCCTCGCTCGACAGCATCTTGCATAGTCTGCCACACCTGCTCTAAATAATCCATGAGATATGCGTCTTGCTCCACGTCTTGAACATATTCCCAATAAGCCTTGCCAGAGTCTTCACACCAATTGAGAATATCGGTCATTTTCGTTATAGGATAAATATCAGGCAGATCTGTCTTCTTGCCTTCTTCTTCAAGTGCGCCACCACCCACACTATAAACAGTCCATTCTTCTGTCACGACGTTTTCTGCATCATACGACTTAAACGTCATACCGTTAGGATGATATGGAAGAAAGATGTCGGGTTTCCAATTGATAATGACAGGAGCTTTCTTCTCCAAAACATCTAAAATAGCCACATCTGTCAAGTGACCTTTTCCTGTAGCGGCAAGGCTTCCGTATAAAGTCACTTCAAAACGAACAGCCTCAGGATGTCGCCCCAGAAACTGCTCAGAAGCAAAACGAGGCGCCATGGTATGACTGCTCGAGGGTCCATGACCTATACGATATATCTCTTTTATTGTCTTCATTATTTATGTCTAAAGTCTAATGTCTAAAGTCTAATGTCAGTAGATTACAGACCTATGTTATATGTTATTATTTTTCTTTGAAAAGAGTGAAATCAAGAGACTTCCTAAGATACCAGCTGAGAGTGATGCTGCCAAGATGGCTATCTTACCTAAGTTACGAAGATGCATCATCACTTCTGGCAATTGGTCTCCGAATGATAATGTATCGACGAATATCGACATAGTGAAGCCAATGCCACCGAGACATGCCACAGCGAAGAGCATCTTCCACGAGGCGTTACTTGGCATCTCACCTACTTTCAATTTTATTGCAATCCAGCTTGCTACGGTGATACCTATAGGTTTGCCGAATAATAATCCGAAGTAGATACCGAGTCCTACAGAACCTATCTCTGGAGAATATTGGAAGAAGTTAAGATAACTCAATCCAGGAATCTCGACGCCAGCATTAGCGATAGCGAAGATAGGCATGATAAGGAAATTAACCCAAGGATTGAGAGCATGTTCCAAACGATAGCTCATTCCGACGGTGCCTCTTGCTATGTGACTTATATTTCTGAGGCATGTACGTTGTTCTTCGTTAGGAGATACTGAATCGTCGCTATATTCGACCATCATTTTTTGATAACGATCTGTTTTTCTGTCGAAGTAAGAACGTTTGTAGCGAGCTTCCATAGGTATCATCATAGCCATGACGACGCCCGACATTGTAGCGTGAATGCCAGCATAATAGAACAAAATCCATACTGCCACAGCTGGAACGAGATAGTATATCATCTTCTTCACGCCTGCTCTGTTGAGCAAGAACACCAAGAATAAAATCAGCACTGCAATACCCAAGAGAGGGAGATTGATTTCACCTCCGTAGAAGAACGCCACCACTAAGATAGCGCCTAAGTCGTCGGCTATGGCAAGGGCTGTGAGGAATATCTTCAAAGAGACAGGGACTCTGTCGCCCAACAACGACATGATACCTACCGCAAAGGCGATGTCGGTAGCTGTCGGGATACCCCAGCCACTACTTGCAGCAGTGCCGCCATTAACAATAATGTAGATAAGAGCCGGAGCCATCATACCACCCATGGCAGCTATCACAGGCAACATAGCCTTTTTCACACTCGACAACTCTCCACATACTATCTCGCGTTTAATCTCGAGACCTACAGTGAAGAAAAACACAACCATCAAAATATCGTTGATAAACTTCTCGACGGTCATATCCTTAGGAAAGATCCATTCATGGCCGTGACCTTTGATAGAGATAGACAGACTCGTTTCTAAGAAAGCATGATAAGCGTCTTTGGTGAAAGGAAGGTTCGCCAACAACATAGCGACGATGACACTTAACATCAAAAGAACTCCGGAAATCCATGGCTTAGCCATCAGGCGTATAGTGCCTAACTCAAATACATGCTGATACTTCACACGAGTGTAACGAGGAATAATTCTCATAATCTTATTTTTTTATAATTTATTACATTATCATTTTTCATCAATATCACCGACTTATTTATTATTTTATAAATAAATGCAGAGCTCGCAAATGTAACAAATAAAAGCATGAAAGAGAAAAAAAATAAAAATTATTTTTCGCATTTCTATAGAACAGATGATTTGTAAAAAATTTTTTCTATACCCTTTTTTATATACAAAAAAATCTTATCTTTGCACTCGCAAAAATGATGGGGCATTAGCTCAGTTGGCTAGAGCGTTTGACTGGCAGTCAAGAGGTCATGAGTTCGATTCTCATATGCTCCACAAGAATTGTCTAAAGGCTAATGACTAAAGACTAATGTTAATCGAAGTTTTTGTCGTTAGCTTTTTTTGTGGGTTATTTATATTAAACATTTATTATTTATATGGATTCTTCAGTATTAAAGTTCTCCGACATCGTCGCTGCTCGTAACACATTAAAAGGCGTTGCCAAACAGACTTCCATCATTCATTCCAAATCGTTTTCACAGATGTCTGATGCCAATATCTTCTTGAAATTGGAAAATATGCAGACGACAGGAGCTTTTAAGGTAAGAGGCGCATATAACAAATTGGCCAACTTATCGGAAGAAGAAAGAGCTAAGGGTGTTGTGGCAGCATCGGCAGGCAACCATGCTCAGGGTGTCGCTTTCTCAGCAACGAAACTCGGAATGCAAAGCACCATCTTCATGCCTATCTTCACCCCTCCTTTGAAAGTGTTGGCAACAAAAGGTTACGGCGCTAACGTAGTCCTCGCTGGCGACTCTTTCGACGACGCCGCCATAGCTTCACAAGAATATATCAAAGAACATAACGCTACCTATATACATCCTTTCAACGATCCTTTGATCATCGCTGGTCAAGGTACTATCGGTTTGGAGATATTGGAACAACAGTCTGACGTCGACGCTGTCATCGTCCCTATCGGAGGTGGCGGTCTCGTAGCAGGTATCGCCATGGCGATAAAAGAGATGAATCCTAAGATTAAAGTCATAGGCGTCAATGCAGCAGGCGCTGCTTCCATGGTAGCATCAAGAAACGCCAACGAAATAGTGTCGTTGCCATCGGTATCTACAATAGCCGACGGTATCGCAGTGAAGACTCCTGGCTCTCTCACCTTCGACATAATCCAAAAATACGTCGACGATGTTGTCAGCGTGACAGATACTGAAATAGCACATACAGCTTATCTTTTGTTACAAAGAGCTAAGATACTCGCCGAGCCAGCAGGCGTCACCTCAGTGGCTGCAGCATTATATAACAAGGTAAATCTTAAAGGCATGAACGTAGTTCCTGTCGTCAGCGGCGGTAACATCAACATGCAAATCCTTGAACAGATAATAGAAAAAGGTATGGTGGAAGAAGGTCTCCGCGCTACAGTCAGAGTCATCGTCCCTGACCAATCTGGAGAGCTGAAGAAAATACTCGCTATATTCGAAGGCTTGAAAGTCAATATCTATGACATCAACCACGAACGTTCTTCAAATAACGTGGAAGTCGGCAAGACAATGCTCACCATAAGAATGAACCTCCAAGATAAAAACCAACTTAACACTATCGTCAATATGCTCCGCGACCACGGGCTCAATTGCGAAGTGGCATCTTAAGTTAGAAACTGAGAATCTGAGAATCTGAGAAACTTTTTCAGGTTTTCAAGTTCTCAGATTTTCAGATTTTCAGTTTTACAAACTCCTAAAATCTCCTACTTCAACAATCTCATCTCCTTCCATCAAAATAAAAATAGGGAAACGCCCGTACGTTATGTCGATGGCTTCGTTCGGCATGATATGCCAATAAGCATAATCTTCTGTCAAAGTCTCTCTACGAAAATTGATAATTCCATTGGGACTTCCCCAAATAAAAATATCGACATCACTAATATCAGCCTCTTTGTTATCAAACATCATCGCGAGCTTCTTGACACCAAGTTTACAATATTTACATCCAGAACTCACTATCGCTATCATCTGACTTCCTTCATCAGGTTTGAAAACCGACGTGCTGTCAAAACTGATGCTGTCGTTTTCAAAATTAATTTTAACAATGTCGTCAAAAGACTTCTGCAAAGCACGACTGCTTATTTCTTTCTCAGATGAATAAATCTTATTGTAAATAACATCTGGAGGAGAAACAACGAAGACAATTATCAATGTACAAGTTACAATTAACAATGAACATCGAACTCGTTGTCTCGTTGTCTCGTTGACACGTTGTCTCACAAGTAGCAACAGAGCCATCATAACGACATTCTTAACTATTGATTCTATTGGACTTAATTCGACGAGCTCACCGAAGCAATGACAGTTATCGTCATTTCTAAATATCGCTACATAAATCAGAAATAATGTAAAAAGCATCAACATTATCAATGTAGCTCGCCACGTGAATTTATAATTAATTTTAAGAATTAAGAACAATCCCAAGATAAACTCGCCAGCTATTAACAATCTTGAAACGAATGTCGTCGCGAGAAAACTGAGGACATTGAAGCTATAGATATAAATCTCGAACTCGTCGATAGAGATTAATTTAAGAATGGCAGCTATGATAAACATGCCGCCAATCATTATTCTTATCGCATCATTAAGCTTTGACATTGTCTTATTGTCTTATTAAGACGTGTCAATTACAGCGTGTTTATTTTCATTGGTGTAATCGACGCGTCTCTACTTGTTGACTTATTTCAACGTTTGATATATCAAGTCTTTAAGTCGTAATGTTTCCTTAACGAGATTTTCGTCTTTCTTATTGCCTTTAGGTTCTTCGAGTGCTAAATTTTTCTTGAACACAAATCTATATTTCATATCGTCAGGATCGCCTTTAACTCTAATTCCTAATCTTCTGACGAACCACGGCTTAGCCAATCCGAGTTTATAGTCGAAGGTCATGTTGAGGTTATGGCGTCCGCCTACGACAGCCTGATATTTATCGACGGTGATGAGTGTCGGATAGACATCGATTTCGTTTTTAAACACCGTTATCTCAGCGTTGAAGTTATCTATCTTGTTATGTTCTTTGTTTTTAAATCCGAGCATTCGACCTATCTTCTTATACGTCTTGTTATCGAGTATCACCAAGTCTTTACCATGTATTGCTGTAGCGCCTCTCAAGGTCGACATTTTAGGTTCGTAATTAGATTTGAGATAAGTCTCTGCCGCTATATGAAATTCTGCTTTACCCGCGAAGGAGCTGAGCATAGGCACTATGGTATCGAGTTCTGGTATCAAGTCGAGCATCTCGTCGATATTGATGTCGAGCAGATGGAAGTCGAATCCTAGGAACAGATGGTTCTTACGCGACGACTTATACATCGCTGTGAGTTCCATGGTAGCGGCATCGGAGGTGAAGCCCATCTCTTGCAACACCAACACACCATCTTTGACGGTGAGGCCGCCGCTAATATCGCTAAGGTTCAACTTACCTGCAACGGCTTTCTCTATCTTAGTGTTCAGAGTTATATTAACACCCAGCGGCACCATAAACGGATTATCTTCTTTCACTTCAGTCTCTGTAGCGATACTGTCTACCACTACAATTTCTTCTGCCATCACGGCAGTGTCACCCATGCCACTGAAGAGATCCATAATCTGATTGACATCGGTATATGTCGAGATGAAGTCGAGACTACCTTTCAGCAGAGCTTCTTTTCTCAAGAACTCGTCAACATTAGTCAGTCTTCCTCTAAGTTCAAAATCGGAATCGCCCAACAAGACTCTGCTGTTCTTGATTTCTATTCCTGTTGTATCATATTGAAAGTCGATGGAAGGGATATAGACCGGTGTTGCGATGTCGCTTATGGCTAAGACCGCCTTATTCATCTGAATACCAGCATGAGGGTTCCACTGAAGGAGCAGACCTTCTCTGTCGTCGTCATAATCGGCAGAGACATTCAGATCGAGTTTCTCAGTGGCGAAGCTCATCGTCTCTCCCATATCAAAGGCTAAGCTGTCGCCGTCATAAACCGCTATATATGAAGCGTCGCCGTCATTGCCTTTCATAAACATAGCCACGCTTCCCTTAGGATTATTGGTAAAGAACGACATCTCTTCCATATCTGCTTCTATCTTCGAGAAGCTATAATCGGCATAGACCGACATAGGCGTCTTCTCGTCTAAGACATTAGATATCTGCGCTTTGATATTATAATCGTCTAAACTCGCTGTCAACATCTCGGAGACCTTAGCGTCTATGTTATTACCTTTGATATTTATCGCCATCAAGCTGTTCGTCAGCTGTTCTGATGCAGCATTAGGCATAGTGAAGTCGATATATAATTTATCGGCATCGACATTGATGGTATCGCAATAAACAACATTCATGTCGTCCCATTGCAAACTACCATTTACTTTAGCCTTAGAGAAATCCATGTTATCGAGTTGCGACTTATTGACATTAGCAGCGACATTCAATTTCACATCGCCTTTAGCCTTAATATCTTCCGGAAGGAACGATTGCAACTCATCGAGGTCGGCATTGGCTTTAAGGCTCAGATTACAAAACATCTTATTCATCACGTCTTTTATCGTTCCCGAGAGCGACAGTGAGGAGTTCGACATATTAGCATTGAGATGTCTTACATAAACGTCCGATTTGTCGTTGAGATTCAAATCAGCTTTTATCGAAGTGTTGAGGTTTGATATAGGGTAAGGCAGCATCTCGGGCATGGAGACGAAGCCTTTATTATATTCTAATTCAGCATTGACTACAGGCATGGTAGTCGCGTTATATATGCCTTCTACGTCAGCGGCTAAGGTAAGTTCGCCTTTGACATCTATTCCATCGAGGAGTTCTTCTCGCATCGAAGCAGGCACGAGCTCGAGGAGTTCTTCCACTATCAAGGTATTCGTTTTCAGTTTAAGGTCGATATTGATGTCATCGCCGGGCATTGAAGCCTTACCGATTAAGTCAATCATTATGTTGTTGAGTGCCAACTGTGAGTTTCCTATCTCCACGTCCATGCTGCTCATGGTAGCATCGAGAGGCAGTATCATTCTTAGGTCGGCATTATTGAGCAGCTGCTGCTCATCCATCACAAACGACAAGTCATTGACAGACATTTCAGCATTGCCTTTTATCTTGTCATAGTCATTGACATCGCCTTTGAATTTAATGTTAAAAGAATTTAAGGACGCTTCTTGTCCTTCGCTTTCATAGCATAAAACAGAAGAAGATGCTTCTATGTCGGCTTTGATGTCATCTCCTCTCATGTCAGCATCTCCTTCTAATTTTAGGTCATTAAGTTTCACAGCCATCGACAAGGAATCTGTCGTCTGTTGATAAGCAATATCACGTAGCGACATCTTCACATTGCCCACGATATTTTCACCTTTCATCTTACCTTTGGCAGACACATTCAAGCCGTTAAGTTCGGCGAACATACCCTGAGTCAAGTCGGTATAATTTACAGACACGTCATTGATTTTTAACATCATCAAGTCGATTCCGTAAATAAAGTCCTGGCTTTCTTCTGTCAGGCTGTCGGGTTCTGACACAGGGAAAATATCGAGATTTGTCTTGCTTTGAAGGTCGGTAAAGTAGTTGATATAACCACCATTCAACCTGCATTCATCGATAATAATTTGATCTTCTTTAAGAAACTTCTTAACATCTACCGAGACAACACATTCATTGATATAAGCAAGTGTATCAGATGGGCTTCCAACCATCGGATTGATCAGCACGAGTTTGTCGATTTCAACACCCACCTTAGGGAAGGACTTGAAAACCGTCAGTTCGGCCTGCTCTAAATCAAAGTCGCAGTTGATAAAATTAGGAGCTTGTTTTTTCACTATTGATGTCAAGCGCGCCGGAGTCACCACAAACCAGCAGGCTATCATTACTGTTATCAATACGAGTCCCAACAAGGAGCCTAAACTTATCAGTGTTATCTTCAGAGGTTTATTCATTTCTTTTAAGACTAAGGACTACAGTCTACTGACTACAGACATCATTCACAATTTTTTAAGTCTAAGGTCTACAGTCTACAGTCTACAGACATTGTTAATTGTACATTGTTAATTGTTAATTATTAATTGTACATTGTCAATTAGCTCTAATCAAATTATAAGTTGCTCTTAATCCTTCGTTGTTATACTTGAAGGTAGTAGAGGTCAATTCCAAGATGTTACAATATTGAGGCACCAAAGATCCGCTGAAATTCTCATGGTATTGAATAAATCTATCATTGCTAAGAATGCTAAACTCCCATGTGAAATTTGAAGCTTCTTCTTCAGTGACATCATCATTGAGATTCCAGTATTTACCAGTACCATCGCTGTTATAGACTTCGAAATAAGTTCCATCGGCAGTCTTCCATTTTCCCACAATTAAAGACTCATCGATTTTATTTTCATCTCCGCCAAACAAACCTTCGCATGATGTCATGCCTACGACCATCAAAAGCAATAGCGCTATAAAACTTAACTTTTTCATATTATTGATTTTTATAAGTCTCTAAGTCACCAAGTCACCGAGTCTCTAAGTACTTGTTGTCTTGTTGTCTCGTAGACTTGTTGTCTTTATTTCGCTGCTATCATTTCGATTTCTACGAGCACTTCTTTAGGGAGTGTTCTCACAGCGAAAGCTGCTCTTGCAGGAGGATTTTCTGAGAAGCGTTTGCCGTATACTTCGTTCATTGCGCCGAAGTTAGCCATATCGCTGAGCAAACATGTTGATTTCACTACGTTATCGAAAGTGTAACCAGCTTCTGTCAAGATACCTTCAAGGTTTTTCATGACTTGTTCTGTTTGTTCGTAGATACCACCTTCAACGATGTTGCCTGTTGCTGGATTAATTGGAATCTGACCTGAGATGAACAACATGCCGTTCACTTCGATAGCTTGGCTGTAAGGACCAATTGCACCAGGTGCATTTTTTGTTGCAATAACTTTTTTCATTTTTTATGATTTTAAATTAGTTAGACAATTATTTAATCTGTTCTAATAACTCGCAAATGTAAAGAAATAATTTTGAATTTCAAAGAAAAAAATCATCAAATCCATGCTTCTCGCAGAGTTAAACCTCACACATAAACGCAGAGAAACGCTAAGGTTTTTTATTATAGTCACCAAGTCTCCGAGTCTCCGAGTCACCAAGTCAATGAGTCAATGAGTCAATAAGTCAATGATACCATAGAATATTAATTCACATTGACACGTCTAACTATAACAACCACAACCATCAATTGTTAATTCTCAATTGTTAATTCTTAATTGTTAATTGTTAATTGTCAATTGTTAATTGTTAATTATCCCTATAGTCTTTTTTCTTTGTGAGTTTAAGATCTTGCAGGGCGGCGGCTTTCACGTTGATAGTGAAGTTCCAGCTCTTATATGTTCCGAGCGGGATCCAGTTGAAGCGCATCTCCCAGCAATGCAGGTCGCGATAAATCGTAAAGGAGGTGTACGACAGTTTCTTCAGTTCGAAGTCCCAGCCTGTCTGCACCGAGACCTTCCACTTAGGCGAGAGATTGACATTACCATTGACACCAAGTGTCTGAATGACTTTTCTATTGTCTTTCAACAAAAGATTGATATAAGAAATATTGTTCGACAGCGTGAGGTTATAGCTCAGCGACAGCGACCATTGTGTCGACCAATCGACATAGTTTTCAGGATTAGAGCGTATGTCGTGCATCTCCTGTTCCGATGCCAATGGCGACGACTCAAACTGTCGCGTAGCACTGTTTCTCGACCCGCTCTTATTTTTCTTAAAGGTATCGTTATTTAATGAATAGCTGAGGCTGAAGTTCCATGATACGCTGTTCTTTCTAAACAATCGCTTATTGACGTCCCACTCAAACTGATTCAGCTGTTTCCTTCCCGTCGAGTCTAAGATATATGGATCCCAGATGCTGGAGTAACGCACCGAGAGGTTCTTAAACAAAGTGGTTCTGCCGTTGACGGAGAGATACGAAAAGTTGAGCGAGTCTTTCGCGATGTCGTAGCTTCCGCTGAATGTAAGGTCTTCAATAATCTTAACCTTTTTCATTCCCGTAATGGTATCTTTCCTCGATGGCACCTTAATCTCTAAATTATTACCGAAGCTATAGTTGATACGACCGGCTTTGCCTGAAGGTGGCACGCCGTACATATTACCTTGAAACATAGAATATAACTGTTCTATGCCGTTTGCGTCGTAGTAGGTGTCATAATAATTCCAGAAGTCTTTGGAGAAATCGGGATTGTATGAAATTCCTATCGAAGGCGTAAAGACATGACGTATCGCCCTGATAGGTCCTTTCTTGAAATTGACTTGTCCGTATAGTTTCGTTGTCAAGGAGCTCGACACGTCGAAGCTGAACACGTTTCTGAATTGGTTTATGGTGTCGGTCTTGAGATAGCCTCCATTAGGCATGGTGCTGTCGTTGACCCATTCTTTCTCAAAATATCTGAAATACATTCTGTCTAATAGGTTTACAGAAGTAGTCCATGTGATATATTTAAACAGCTTCACTGGCATACTGATAGGCACGCGATGTTGAATGCCGTTTTGGAGGTTATCTAACCAGTTAGGCTGGAAATAAAGGCTATCGGCCATGCTCACATAATTCTTAGCGTTGGCGGTATAGCTTATATACATGTCTTTATACCATCTCTTCTTAGCTGGATTACCAATGTTTTTAAAAGGATAAATACGGTTCATCGTGAGTGTCATCTCTGGCAATGTCACCGTCATGATATGAGTGAGTGTATTCTGGCTATGACTTGCGTTTGCCGTGAAGTTGAACATGCTGCCGATACTTGTCTGATAAGCTATACTCGATTGGAAAGTATTGCTCAAATACTCATTCGACGATATAGCGTTATATTTATTATAGTTAGAACTTACGATGTAGACGTCAGCAGAAAACGACGACTTAGGTCGTGCCTTAGGATCCTGTTTATGCACCCAGCGCAGTTTGAAGTCGGTGCTCTCGTTATAGTCGGCGGAGCCTTTAGAGCCGATCTTATTGACGGCGTAGCTGCCAGAGAAGGAGCCGTTAAAGGCGTAACGTTTGTTATAGCGGAATGTAGGTTTCACCGCCCAGCTGCCACGAGTGTAGATGTCACCTACTATCTGAAGGTCCATATGTTCGTTGATGCCCCAGTAGAAACCTCCGTTCTCGAAGTAGAAGCCTCGGTTAGCCGACTCGCCCCACGAAGGCACTAAGATACCGTTACGTTGTCCTTTAGAGTTAGGGAAGATACCGAAAGGAACGCCGATAGGAAGAGGCGTCTCCGCCAATTTAAAATATGCTGGTCCCGTCACTATCTTGTCATCGGGAATGACCTTAGCCTTGCCGAAATGGAATTCAAAATGAGGATGCTCAGGATTGCTGCATGTGGTGTAAGAACCCGATTTTATGTTGATGGTATTGTCGTCCATCTTCTTGATCCTCGTTCCGTGGATATAACCCATAGCGTCTTCGGTGAAGACCTTGGTGATGATACCTTTCTTCGTCTCGAAGTTAAACGTCATCGTCTCCGAGTTATATTTCTTATCGCTCTCAGTGAAGACAGGCGTGCCATAAAGTCTTCCCGTAGAATCCGTCATGCCTTTAGCGAAGACCGTGCGGCTGTCGAAGTCAAATTCGATGAAAGCAGCCTCTATGGTAATGTCTTCATAAACGACCTTAGCGTCGCCATAATAATAAATCTTGTTATTCTTAAAATCCTGAACCGTCGAGTCATTACACGAACGCTCTATCTTATCTTCAAGCAATGGATCTTCAGCCTCAGAAGTCAGACTTTGACTCTGACTCAAACTATCAACTTGTAGACTCATTGACTCATTGTCTCGTTGACTCAAACTATCAACTTGGTGACTTGGTGACTCAGCGACTCGGTGACTCAAACTATCAACTTGTTGACTCGTTGTCTCGTTGTCTTGTAGACTCATTGACTCATTGTCTTGTTGACTCGATGACTCATTGACTTGTCGACTCAGCCTACATCCCGACATCATCAAGGCGACGAAGAAAAAAACAATAAAATATCTATATATTCTACTCTTCAACAATTTATTTTTTATTTTTGTAAAAAATTATGCAAATATACATTTCTTATGGCAAAGTTGCGAGTAAATAATGAAAAACTCTTCATTTTATTTTTTCTTTTTATGATTTTGAATATTGTTTTTCCCGACGCTATTCAAGCTCAAAAAGAAGGAAAGATAAAGACTGTTGTCATTGATGCTGGGCATGGAGGCAAAGACCCTGGTGCCATAGGTAAGAAGTCGAAGGAGAAAGACATCACTTTGAAAGTGGCGAAGAAAACTGGCGACTACATCAAGCAACATTGTCCTGACGTTAATGTAGTATATACACGTAGCAGCGACGTATCGGTGTCGTTATTAAGAAGAGCTCAGATAGCCAATGAGAAAAACGCCGACCTCTTCATCTCCATACATTGCAATGCCAACGCCTCATCTCAGCCTGCCGGCGTCGAGACTTTCGTCATGGGAGAACATAGAAACGCTGCCAATTTAGAAGTCGCTAAGCTCGAGAACGCATCAATACTTTACGAAGACAACGCCGAAGAAGATTATGGCAACTTCAACCTTAACAGTCCGGAGGCTTATATCATGCTCAACTTCTTCCAAAGCGAATATAAAAATGCTTCCTTAGAATTTGCAGAACACATACAAAACCAACTTGTGAAGAGAGTAGGAAGAAAAGACCGCGGCGTGCAACAAGCTGGATTTCTCGTCCTTTATAAAACCGCCATGCCTTCTGTCTTGGTAGAGATAGGCTTCCTCTCCAACCCTTCCGAAGAGAATTTCCTCAGGTCGGAAGAAGGACAGACCTACATAGCCTCGGCTTTGTTCCGCGCCTTCCGCGACTATAAAAACGCATACGAAAAAGAAAATGTCACCGACGGCAGCTCTTACGAAAACATTAACAACGATAATAATGTTGATGCCGATAAGACAGTTTATAAGGTGCAGATAGAAAGCAGAAGCAGAAAAGTGGATAACGCTTCTAAACATTATAAGAACTTAGACAATGTCGACTATTACGAGCATAACGGACAATATAAATACACTGCCGGCAAGTTCTATTCTAAAAAAGATGCCGACGAATATTGTAAGAAAGTGAAGACATTAGGTTATAGCAGCGCCTTCGTCGTAAGCTTTAAAAATGGAAAGAGATTATAAAATTTAAACATAGTAAAATGAAAGACAAAACAAAATCCATACTCATTGCAATATCATTTATAGTAGCATTGGTATTATTCGTATGGGGATTTAATTTCTTAAAAGGCAAGTCATTACTCAAAAACCAATTTAATTTCTACGCATTATACGACAACTCTAAAGGCTTGCAGCCTGGCGACATCGTCACCATCAACGGCATGCAAGTAGGAACAGTGAGCTCGTTGGATTTCCACCCGCGACAAGATGGCTCTATCATAGTGGAATTTATCACAGGCAACAAATTAAATATCCCTCAAAACACAATAGCCAATCTCGCGTCAAGTCTCACAGGCTCCGTCAGCATCGAACTGATATTAGGCGACTCCGATGTCATGGCTCAAAGCGGCGACACCTTAATGTCGGCTTACGACAACGGAACAATGGGATTGATAACAGAGACGATAATACCTCTTAAAAATAATTTAGAGACTCTGTTAATTTCTCTTAACGATTTAACATCCAATCTCAACGACTTATTAAACTCTGAACTTAAAACCAATATCAACAATGGCGTCAGCAGCTTCGCCAATTCAATGAACAACATAGAGACAATATCTTCCGACCTTCAACAACTCGTAGATAGCGAAGACGGCAAGCTAACTCTAGTAGTCAATAACTTAGAAAATATCACAGAAGACTTCTCCGTAGTCAGCGACTCATTAAAGAAGATAGATTATAATCATCTCGTCATCACATTAGAAAAAAGCTTAACAGAATTTAACACTCTTCTCGAAAGCATCAATAATGGCGAAGGCAGCGCAGGACTACTCGTGAAAGAAGATTCTTTATATAATAATGTAAATGAGACTGTCGCTACTTTACAAGCGCTACTCGAAGAGATAAAAGCAAATCCTAAGAAGATAAAACTGAGTGTTTTTTAGAGTCTAAAGACAAAAGTCTAAAGTCTAAAGTCTAGAGTCTAAAGTCTTCGGTCAATGAGTAGAGACGTGACATATTACACCGATAAAAATAAACACTATGTAATTGGTGCGTCTCAACGAAATAAGAATGTAACTGGTGCGTCTGATTAAGTCAATATTTTTATGAATAAAAATTATATACTTTTAATATTATTATTCCTTTTGAACGGCATCGGCTTCGCTCAGAAGAAGACCACGACGATTCATATCTTGAATGCCGACAAGGCTGATTATGACGAAAATCTCGGCAAGGACGTGCAGCGTCTCATCGGCAACGTCGTCATGCGTCAAGACTCAACTTATTTCTACAGCGACAGCGCTTATTATAACGAGAAGACTAAGTTCTTCGATGGATTCGGCAACGTTCATATTAAAGTCAATGACAGCACTGACATTTATAGCAAGTTATTGAAATATAACGGAGAGACTAAGTTCGCGGAGCTATTCCACGACGTGATATTAAAAGACGACTCTACTGTTTTAAGGACTCAATATATGACTTACGACAGAGTAGGACACCTCGCCACCTATCCTAACAAAGGCACGATAACGCGCAACGACAAGAAATTAGTCAGCAAGAAAGGCTATTATCGCGACGACATAAAAGTCGTTTATTTCAGGAAAGACGTGGTGGGCACCATGCCCGATTATAAAATCGTCTCCGACACTTTGGTCTATGACACCGACAACGAGATGATGTATTTCTACGGACCAACGACTATCTACAACAAAGAGAACACCTTGTTCGGCAATTACGGCTGGTATAATACCGAGACCGAGTTAGCATATTTAGACCGACGAGCTACTTTGAAAAACAAGGAGCAGACCATGACAGCCGACACCATGTATTACAACAAAAAGACCGGCTATGCCAAGGCGCTCAGCGACGTGATATTGGAAGACACGACTTATAAAGCCGTCGTCAGAGGCGAATTTGCCGAGATGTGGCGCAACGAAGGCAAGTGCATGATGACCGATAACCTAAGAGGATTTTATTATAAAGAAAACGACACTCTCTTTACTAAAGCCGACAGCATGTATGTGTTTTTCGACACCGTGACAAACGAGGTGCATGACATCAAGGCGTTCTATAAGGTGCGTTTCTTCAGAAACGACATACAAGGCAAATGCGACTCCCTGCATTATAACGTCGCCGACTCTATGGTTTATATGAGAGTGGCTCCCGTGATATGGGCAGAAGACTCACAACTTACAGGCGACTCTATCAACATAAAGGTAAAAGAAGAAGCTATCGACAATATGCTGATGTATCCTAACGCTTTTGTAATTCAACAAGACAGCATCAAAGGTTTCAATCAGGTGAAAGGCAAGCAGATCACAGCATATTTCAAAGATAACGAAATAGACAACATGTTCAATGAAGGTAATGCCGAGACGGTTTATTGGTTACGCGACGACGACGGCAGTCTGATAGGCATCAACTTCTCGCAGTCAGCTACCATGGATATTAAGCTCAAAGACAGTCAGATTTATAATATCAAATATTATAATAACATCAAAGAGACACTATACCCTGAGGAACAGCTGAAAGACAACATGGAATATCTGAAAGGCTTTCTGTGGCAAGAAGAGATGAAGCCGAGACGTGAGGAGTTTTGAAGTTGTGGAGTGATGAAGTGATGTAGTTGTAGAGTTGACCTCACTCCACAACTACATCACTCCATAACCACATAACTAAATTTTATTCATAGACCTTAGCTTCAACTTCACCGTTGAGGACCATCAAGCCGTTTAAGTTAAGAGCCATCATTTCGTCTTCACCTGGATATACATATAAAGGAGCGATCTTGCTGACGTGGCTTTCTAATATCTTACAGAAGTTTCTGTCGTAAGCCATACCGCCTGTTGCGAAGATAGCGTCGACGTCCATGCTGAATGCTGATGCAGCGAGGCCGCCCACTTCTTTAGCTACTTGATAAGCCATAGCGCGATAGACGAGTTCCCATTCTTTATCGCCAGCTTTGACTCTGTTCTCTACTTCCATAGCATCGTTAGTGCCTAAGTAAGCTACGAAACCACCTTGTCCTTTGAGCATGAGGTCGATGTCTTTCTTAGTATATTTACCGCTGAAGCAAGCGTTCATGAGAGGACCTGATGGCAATGTGCCAGAACGTTCAGGTGTAAAAGGACCTTCGCCATTCAAAGCGTTGTTGACGTCAACGACAAGACCTTTCTTATGAGCTGCCACCGAGATACCACCGCCGAGGTGAATACCGATGAGGTTCAACTCCTCATATTTCTTTCCTACTGTAGCTGCATGCTGACGTGCTATGACTTTCTGGTTCAAAGCATGGAACACAGAGAGACGAGGAAATGCAGGATGTCCTGAGAAACGAGCTACATCTTCCATCTCATCGACGACGACAGGGTCGGCGATATATGCTTTCACGCCTATCGACTGAGCGATGTCGTCTGCTATCAAGCCACCGAGGTTACAAGCATGTTCACCGACAGGGCTGTTCACCAAGTCGCGTTTCATTGCTTCATTGACTTCATAGATACCTGAAGTGAGTGGTTTCAACAAACCGCCGCGACCTACAACCATATCGACATCACTAAGTTCAACGTCGGCTGCTTTCAATTCGTTAAGGATGACATCTTTACGAAAATGATATTGTTCAGCAATATGTTCAAACGGAGCTATATCTTCTGCCGAATGTTTGATGTTTTTCTTGAAGACGCATTCTTTACCTTGGAAAACAGCGACTTTTGTTGATGTAGAACCTGGGTTTATGATTAATAATTTGTAATTCATAGTCTTTTTGTTTTAAAGTTATTTGGCTAATAATGCTGCTAATGCTATTGAATATAATTTTGTCTTTGCTGTATCGCCACGTGATGACAAGACGCAAGGAACTTTGGCACCCATTACGACAGCTGCCACCTCAGCGTGGTTGAACTTGCTGTTGCATTTGTAGAATACGTTAGCTGCTTCGATACATGGGAAGAGGAGACAGTCGGCATCGCCAGCTACAGGGCTCTTGAAGCCTTTGATAGCCACGGCTTCAGCATCGATAGCGAGGTCTAATGAGATAGGACCGTCGACGACACAACCTTTTATCTGACCGCGTTCAGCCATCTTGGTGATGAGAGCTGCATCGACGCAGGCTTGCATACCGACGAGCATCTGTTCTGTGGCAGTGATGACAGCCAACTTAGGATTCTTGATGTCTAAAGCGTTTGCTGTAGCTACCAAATATTTCAACAATGTCTGTTTCTGTTTGAAATCTGGAGCTGGTATGATAGCACAGTCGCTGGCGATCATCAACTTATGATAGTTAGGATTTTCTATGGCACATACGTGAGCCAATGTTGCATTTGGAGGGCACAAGCCGCGTTCTTTATTCAAGATGGCGCGCATGTATTTGTCTGTCGAAAGAAGACCTTTCATCATGATGTCGGCTTCTCCTGCGTTGATAAGGTCGCAAGCTTTAGCAGCAGCCTTGATTTCATCAGGTTCATGGACGATTTTAAATTTGTTGATGTCTATCTTCTCTGCTTCGCATACCTTAGCGATGACGTTCTGGTCGCCGCATAATATTGCCTCTATCAAGCCGTTATCTACAGCTTCGCTGACAGCGCATATAGTGTGATCATCATTAGCGTAAGCTGCTACCAAGCGTTTCTTTGGACGGCTACGCAATACTTCAAACATTTGTTCTAATTTATTCATAACGCAAATATTTATTTATTAAACCTATTACTTTTTACTTTCAACATCCTATATATCTTGAAATGACGAGACGTAATATTTCCGACGTCCCCTCTCCTATCTGCAATATTCTCTGGTCACGGTAGAAACGTTCCATGTTAAAATCTTTTAACAATCCATGACCGCCCATCACCTGCACCGCGTTGTCGCATACTTCAGCAGCTACCTCCGAGCAGTATAGTTTTGCCATGGCAGCTTCTTTGCCGAAAGGCATTCCAGCGTCTTTTATTCTACATGCTTTGTATAACAGACAGCGTGCTGCTTCTATCTTCATCGCCATGTCGGCAAGTTTGAAGCTCACTGCCTGGAACTTCGATATTGGTTTCCCGAACTGTTCTCTTTCTTTGGAATAAGCGAGAGCCATCTCGTAGGCACCTTGAGCGCATCCTAATGCCATCGCAGCTATCGACAAGCGACCGCCGTCTAAGGTAGCGAGCATGATACGTGAGCCCTGTCCCAACGCTCCGAGCATGTTCTCTCTTGGAAGCTCTACCTTCTCGAATGTGAGTCGGCCAGTGTTAGAGGCACGCCACATCATCTTACGGTTCATAGGTTCTTGCGTAAAGCCAGGAGTGTCGTTTTCCATCAGGAAAGTTGTGAACTCCGGCTTGCCGTCTTTCTCACCCGACACCACCTGCACTGTGCTACCTAATGTCATAGGCGTGGCGCTGTTGGTGATGAATATCTTAGAACCGTTGAGAACCCATTTGTCGCCTTCTAAACGCGCCGTCGATTTGGTGCCACGAGAGTCGCAGCCTGCCGTCTCTTCTGTCAAGCCAAAACCCCAGAGATGAGTCTTACATAATCGTGGGAGATATTTCTCTTTCTGCTCTTTGGTACCATATTCTTTGATAGGGCTGATGCCTAAGGAGTTGTCAGCCGCTATGGTAGCTGCCGTAGAACCATCAACTCTCGAGAGTTCTTCAACAGCAATAATATAAGATAATGTATCGAGTTCTTGTCCGCCGTATTCTTTAGGAACGCAGATGCCTAAAAGTCCAAGCTCTGCCATCTTCATTGTCAGCTCGACATCAAAAATTTCATTCTCGTCATTGTAAGAAGCAACAGGTTTCACCTCACGCTCAGCGAAATCGCGCACTTTCTCACGAAACTCTATTTGTTCTTTTGTCAAATCAAAATTCATAACGATAATTCTATCAATATATTTTTAACATCTACTTTATCACCTTCACCGACGAAGACCTTAGCCACCTTAGCTGCAGTCATCGCCTTGATATTGTTTTCCATTTTCATAGCCTCAACAACACATAAGACATCGCCTTCCTTAACATCATCGCCTTCTTTCACATTGACTTTGATAACTTTACCTGGCATAGGAGAGCGATATTCCAAATCATTGTTTTTATCTTCTTTATATGAATAATCGCGACTGTCGTTAAGTTCGTCGGTACGACGACAGATGAAATCGAGACCTTTAAGATGCACGCAGTAATTGTTATCGGAAGTCTCTGATACGAAAATGGATTCCGTCATTCCATTTATTATGACTTTATTTATCTTACCGCCATTCTGCGACAGCAAAACCTCATAATCCTGACCGTTGATAGTACAATGCAACGACTTACGTGTTATACGTTCTATCTGCACGTGAAATACAGAAGACTGTTGTCTGTTGTCTGTTGTCCGTTGACTTAAAACCTCAACATCAACATTCATATTATATCTCCAGTATCCTACTTCCTCCCACACATTGTCGATGGCTTTATTCTCTAAATATTTCTTATTGAAATCATAGAAAAGGAAAAGCGCCACCACATCTTCTTTCTTAACATCATCGCGCATATTCAGCATCGACCTCATCAATTCATCTTGATGCTTCTCACAATATGAAGTGTCAATTTTATTATTGATAAAGTCATCGTTATCGATGATGCTTCTAAGGTAAGGTATATTGGTTTTATCGGTCTGTACTATATAATCCTTAAGTGCGTTTCTTGTAATCTCTATCGCCGACTCTCTTGTCTTGCCATGACATATCAGCTTACTTATCATCGGGTCGTAGCTATCCGATATTGACGTTGGTCTGTCGATGCTACTGTCTATTCTCACGCCGCGCATCTTAGGCTCGTGATATAAGGTAATATCAGCTGGCGCTGGCATGAAGTTATTCTCTGGATCTTCGGCATAGATACGACACTCTATGGCGTGTCCGTTAGCTACGATAGAATCCTGAGTGTAGCCCATCACCTTGCCTCTCGCTATGCGTATCTGCTCCTCAACGATGTCTATCCCCGTCCTTTGCTCCGTGACAGGATGCTCCACCTGGATACGGGTGTTCATCTCAAGGAAGTAGAAGTTCTGGTTCTCATCTACTATAAACTCCACCGTGCCAGCATTGTTGTAGTTCATCTTCTTACAGAGATCGACGGCGGTCTCACATATAGCGAGGCGTCTCTCTTCTGTCAATGTCGGTGACGGTGATTCTTCTATTATCTTCTGATAGCGACGTTGCACCGAGCATTCTCTCTCGTAGAGATGAATGACATTGCCATGATGGTCGGCGAGGACCTGCACCTCAATATGACGAGGATTTCTGATATATTGTTCTATGAAAATCTGTCCGTTGCCGAAATAACGTTCAGCTTCACGCGAGGCTTGCACTAAGGAAGAATGCAGCTGTGAGGCGTCTTCTACTATGTGCATCCCTTTGCCGCCGCCGCCAGCGGAGGCTTTTATCAAAACGGGATACGGGAGGGCGGCGGCTTGTGCCTCTATCTCTTCAAGGCTGCCCACCAATCCCCAAACGACAGGGATGTCATTGTCGATAGCAAACTGACGTGCTCTTATCTTATCGCCCATCAAACGCATCGCCTCAGCATCGGGACCTACAAATATCAAATTATTAGCCTTACATGCTTCAGCGAAATCGGCATTCTCCGACAAAAAACCATAACCAGGATGAATGGCATCGGCGCCAGCATCCAAGGCGACATCAATAATCTTCTGTATGTTGAGATAAGTATCCTTCAAACTGCCATACCCCAAAGGACGCGCCTCATCAGCAACACGACAGTGCATAGAATCAGCGTCATCATCAGAATACACAGCGACAGAATTAATACTTAACTTCTTTAAAGTACTAATGATACGAACAGCAATCTCACCTCTGTTCGCCACCAACATCTTATGTATTTTCTTTGAAGGCATAATAATTCACAAAGGTAATAAAAAACTAAAGCAAAAAGACAAAAGACGAAAGATTTTTTTGAGTCACCAAGACTCTAAGTCACCAAGTCACCGAGTAGAGACGCGTCGATGACTTTTTTAGTTATGGAGTGATGAAGTTATGGAGTTATGGAGTTGAGTTAATAGTCAAAGTCAATAAGCCAACTATTAATTGTTAACTGTTAATTGTTAATTGTTAACTGTTAATTGATTTGTGCGTTCCGGCTACGCCGTCGGGCTTTCCGCTATATCTTTGCTCGCTCCGTAAACTACGCTCGCAAAGGATGCCGCTCCAATCCCTAACGCTTTCTAGTCTACAAGTCAACGAGTCAACGAGTCTACAAGTTACTGCAATAATAAAATTTGTACGGACACATTGAATGTGTCCACCATATAATTGAATATCTATCTTCATTCGTACGGCTCCGCCATACGCTATATCTGTCATAGCCCTTCGGGCATCACTAATCATCAAATATATCAAACTCCAACACCGACTCCGACCTGTTGACCTGTTGACTTGTTGTCTTGTTGTCTTGTTGTCTTGTTGACTCATTGACTCCAACCCGATTCGGCAGGCGTTACGAGCTACGCTCTTCATACCTGCCTATATTCTGTCGTCCCTAACGGGACTTTATTCTGAAACAGGACGGACGGAAAGACCGCTAGGGCGACCGTAGGTACCCACGACATCTTTAACAGAGTAAAATACAAGACCGTATGCTTGCATATCATAGAGTTCTACTGGAGTAGAGCTCCAATAAAAGCCTGAGTTCCCGACACCGTCGAACGACGACACGTCACAGAGACCAGCAGCAGGAAGGAAAATACTGTTACCATTGTGTCCTATAAACTTTGAGCCTAACACTCCATTAACTTGGGTATATTCCCACTCGCAATGGTCTAGCAATTCCTGCATCTCATCTTTTGTTGGAGTCCTCCAACTTCCACCCCAGTTGAAAGTGGCAGCATCATATTGAGCATTACCAGAAATGTCATTCATCTGTTGACCATACGTAAGACTATTCTCTATCGTATACTCCTTCTTCGTCCCTGTCTCTCCCCATGCAAAATAATCTCCATAGTCTTCTGGCTTTTCTGCTCCAACATTACAGGTAGCCCATTTTAAACCAGATGGCAATCCGAGGTCAACGTATTCATAACCATTAATCTTATTATCACCACTTCCACCTCCGCCGTTATTTCCATTAAGATTATTATTATCATCTTCATCCTTAGGATTGCATGACATCATCATTGCCGCTACAATAACCGCCATAATCAAATAGATTCTTTTCATACTTTGTATTTTTAATTGTTAATTGTACATTGTTCATTCCAAAAACTTCCTCATCCTCTCTTGTGCGTCGTCGCTCATTCTCTCTTGCGCTATCAGCTGCGCCGTCATATCAAAGACGCCACTATAAGGATTGCTTATCCCTCCTACGTTTCTGATGAGATGCTTGCAGTCTCTGATGGCATCGGGCGAGGCTTTCAAGAAGTCGTCAATATAAGCATCTAATTTCTTGTTGAGCTCGTCGATGTCGCCAACGAAATTAACGAGTTTATATTCTCTTGCTTCCTGCGCCGTGAACTTTCTTCCCGAGAGCATGAGGTCGCGAGCCGGCGCCTCTCCACATCGCGCCATGACGAATGGCGATATCGTCGCCGGCGTCAGTCCCAACTTCACCTCACTAAAGGCGAAGACGGTGTCTTTCTCCGCAAGGACGATGTCGGATGCCGCCGTGATGCCGTTGCCGCCTCCTATCACCGCGCCATGGACGAGCGTGATGATTGGCTTGTTACAGAAATATATCTTCTGGAATAGCTTAGATAGTCTTTTGGCGTCTTCTAAATTTTGGTCATAGCCGAAAGACGCTATGTCTTTCATATAGTTGATGTCGGCTCCAGCACAAAACGACTTGCCATTGCCGCATATCTCTATCACCCTGATGTCGTCGCGAGCATCTAACCAGTCGACGGCTTCTGTGAGTTCTTTTATCATAAGGGCATTCATCGCGTTACGAACCTCTGGACGGTTCAAGGCGATACGCGCCACGTTCTTCTCTATCCCTATTTGTAATGTCGTGAAATCCATTTTATTCTAGTTTATAGTTCATAGTTTATAGTTTAGAGTAGTTTTAAAGTTGAGAGTTTGGAGTTTTTAAGTTTATTCAGATTTAAAATTTATAAATTATATAAACTAATTAACTAAAAACTTTACACTTTCAACTACTATAAACTCTACACTCTAAACTCTACACTTTAAATTACATTCTAAACACTCCGAACTGTAATGGTGGGAACGGCTGGTTCAACGAGGCCGCTATTCCCATCGCCAATATCTTTCTTGTATCGACAGGGTCGATGATGCCATCGTCCCAGAGGCGTGCGGTGCTGTAAAAGGCCGAGCCTTCGTAGTCGTACTTAGCCAAAATATCTGTCCTTATCTTATTCAGCTCTTCCTTTGAAATCTCCAAGCCTCTGCTCTTATATTGCTCTTCTTTCACTGTAGTGAGAACACTTGCTGCCTGCTCTCCTCCCATGACGGAGATCTTGGCGTTAGGCCACATGAATAACAATCTCGGACTATAGGCGCGTCCTGCCATGCCATAGTTACCAGCTCCGAAAGAGCCGCCGAAGATGACTGTGAACTTGGGCACGTTGGCGTTGCTGACAGCATGAACCATCTTGGCTCCGTCTTTAGCGATACCGCCACATTCATATTGCTTTCCTACCATGAAGCCTGTGACATTCTGCAAGAAGACAAGCGGTATGTTACGCTGACAACACAGCTCTATGAAATGCGTCGCCTTCAATGCCGACTCGGAGAACAACACTCCGTAGTTTGCTATGATACCTACTGGAAATCCCATGATATGGGCGAAGCCACATACTATCGTCGTGGCATAACGAGCCTTGAACTCCTGGAAGCGACTGCCATCGACGAGACGCGCTATCACCTCTCTCGGATCGACGAGCTGACGTAGGTCGACGGGTGCGATGCCATATAAATCTTCTGGGTCATACAAAGGCGCTTCTATAGGAAGCAGGTCTAACTTCTGTTTCTCTCTCTTCTCTAAAGTCTTGAAGATGTTACGACATATCTGCATGGCGTGACTGTCGTTCTCTGCGAGATGGTCGGCAACACCCGACACCGAGGTATGCATGTCAGCGCCACCGAGTTCTTCGGCAGTGACTATCTCACCAGTAGCGGCTTTCACCAAGGGTGGTCCTGCGAGATATATCGTACCTTGATTTCTAACGATGATAGTCTCGTCACTCATGGCTGGCACGTAAGCTCCGCCTGCTGTACACATTCCCATCACTATGGCGATCTGCGGTATTCCCATCGCCGACATACGAGCTTGGTTATAGAAAAAACGACCGAAATGATCTCTGTCGGGGAACACCGTATCTTGTTCCGGCAGGAAGGCTCCGCCACTGTCGACCATATAGACGCAAGGCAGCTTATTCTCCATCGCGATCTCTTGCGCACGAAGATGCTTTTTCACCGTATATTGCATATAGGTGCCACCTTTGACAGTAGCGTCGTTGGCGACTATCATAGCCTCACGACCTTGTATTATTCCTATTCCTGTGACAATGCCAGCTGAAGGGAAGTCGTTGTTATATGTATCGTAAGCTGCCATAGGCGACAGCTCCAAGAAAGGAGTGTTCTTATCGATAAGCTGATCGATGCGTTCGCGAGCAAGCAACTTATGACGTTTCTTATGCTTCTCGACAGCCACAGTGCCGCCACCTTGCATACTCATCGCCATGCCTTCACGATAACGAGCCATCAATTCTAAATATGCTTTCTTGTTATCCTGAAACTCCTTGCTATTGGGATTTATCTGTGATTTTAGTATTTGCAAAATGTTAAGATTTTTTATTTCTGCAAATATAAAAAAATGACTAAAGTCTAAAGACAAAAGGCTAAAGATTTTTTTGAGTCAATATATTCTTAATTCTCAATTCTTAATTCTTCATTCTTCATTGCATCGCCGGGTTCTGCATCTCACCACCTCCTGTCTGCGCTTTTCTCTCTAACTCCATCTTACCGAAACGGAAGACGAGACCGGCACTGATGGAACGGCTGTTGTATTTAAACGAACTATATGACTGATAATATGGATTTGTAACATTGTTATCCCATTTGTTCCAGTTGAAAATATCGTTGACGTTGATATGCACCGACATCTTTCTGTCGAAGAAATCGGCTCGCAATCCGCAGTTGATGGAATAGTTGGCGTGACGCTCAGCAAAAAGCGACTGTTGCGGAGAACGATAGTTACCTGATGCATGTATCTCTAACTTGTTCCACAGCTTAGTCCAAAGATTAAGACGCACGCTGTAAACTATCGAGTTATCTTTTATAATCTCACCGTTCTTATTGAATTTCGTCTCGAAATAATAGTCATAGACATTGGCATAAAGTCGCATGTTGAACATGGCTGTAGGACGATAAGTGACATTGGCTTCCAATCCGGTTCGCGACGACCTTCCTACATTAACAGGATATGAATATTGAACATAACGTCCGAAATAATCATCAAGAATGACGTCGCTGATATTATCTACTGTGTTCTTAGAATCTCTGTAATATGCAGTCAATCCTAACGAACCAAATCTCTCCCAATATTTTGTCCAACCTCCTTCGATGGAGTTGGTGTATGTTGGCACGAGTTCTAAGTTACCCGTAGAAAACGATTCCGTTGAATAGAATTTATAATTGGTAAGGTCTCTCGCTCTTGGAGGGGCGATGCGGCGTGAATAACTCAAAGAAAAGTTATGCATCGACTTGGTTCTGTACGAAAGATGTACCGAAGGACGCCAGTTGAGATAGTCTTTCTCATGCTCGCTGACTTCGTATCCACTGATATTGTTCCATACCTTCTCATATTCCATTCTGATGCCAGGCTTGAAGACGAAGTTACCCCATTTCTGTTGTAAGGTAAAATATACATCATATTCATGTGAGCCTACTTCCCTATTGAAACTTCTCATCACGTCTTTGACGTAGACATCGCCAGCAAGAGTGTCGTAGTCGACATAATAATTATCAGGGCTATAAGAATACGACGTACCTATGCCAATCTCGCCTTTATCGGAATATGGGAGCGAATAATCTAAATTCAGTCCATAGCCGAAGTCATTATATTCGCTAAGTTCTTGATAATCGACATTCATCCACGTCTGTGTCTCGTATGTTCTTTTGTTATATTGATTGCTATATCCGTTAGAGAGATTGCCGTTCATTCTGAGGCTTATGTTATGACCTTCGTTATTGAATTTATGCATGTATTGCAATCCTGCATGATAGAACTGATTGAGACCTTTCGATGTTCCTTCCGTAGTATAATGATACATACCAGCGTCTTGCATATATTCATGACGGAATGTCTCTTGGAAGTTATCACTGCTGTTAGCATGTGGCCAGCCTCCAATCCAGACGCCTATGGTATTCATGGTGTCGATGTTATAGTCGAAATTAATATTGAAGCCTCCGCCGAAGTTATTAGAAAAACTTTCGCCCTCGTATGAAGTATAATTCGTCGTATCTAGGTTGTTATCGAACGAAGTGCTATATCCGTTATTGTAATTTTTCCATTGAGAATAGTTAGCGTTGAGAAAAAAATTGAGCGACATCTTCTCGTTAGCCCATACGTAAGAGACCCACGGCGAGGCGTTTGGCGCCGACGATGCTCTCAATCCGAAGCTGATAAATTGGTTCTTCTTTATCTTGGCATTGGTGACTATGTTGATGATACCTCCGTCGCTGTTGGAAGAATAACGCGCTGAAGGATTCGTTATCACCTCAATTCTCTCGAGCGCGTTAGCAGGCATCTGCTGTAAATAAGTCTTCAGATTCTCTTCGTTAAGGTTCGAAGGCTGTCCGTTAATCCACACCTCCACCGACGACACCCCGCGTAGAGTGACATTACCCTCCACATCGACTTCCACGCCCGGAGCGTTCTGTAAGGCATCGGAGACGGTTCCAGTCTGAACACTCGGATCTTCACTCACATTATATAAAGTCTTCTCGCCTTCGTTGCTGAAGAGCGGACGTTTCTCCACAACGACGACATCTTCTAACCGCGTGCTGCCAGCTTTCATCTTGATGACTCCCAAATCCAAGTCGGCACTCACGTCTATCATTTTCTTTACCGACTCATAACCTATAGACGAGACAAAGAAAATATATTTTCCAGAAGGGACGTGTTCCAACTTAAACTGTCCGTCTTCATTCGACGAAGTGCCGGAAACAAAAATCGAATCGACGGCACGCATCAATCCGACATTGACAAAAGGCAGCTTCTCATTGTTGAGACTGTCGACCAAAACACCATTGACGTTGTTCTGTGAAAATATAATCCCGATATTGAAAAACAATATTGAAAGCAGTAGAAATACACGTTTCATAACTGAATGTTTATAAGGTGAATGTTTTTTTATTTTTACAACTCAATAACGAATATTTCATTAATTTGTTGCAAAATTTCAAAGCTCAAAAATAACAATTATTGTTCCATCTTTGATGTTAATTTGGGATTTTTTTATAAGTCAATAAGACAATAAGTAGAGACGCATCAATGAAACCTGCATCATAAATACACATTGATACGTCTCACCAAGTCACCATATAAATCTATAATAAGTGAAAATTAATTAACAATTTTTAACTTTGATAATTGAAAATGAAATCTTAACTTTGCATGACTAAAAACCGATAAGATAATTTATGAAACAGAAAAAAGCCATTCCTTTCAGGATAGAATATTTCTGTATTTATGCTTAAGCTTATCAGGTGATAACAGATTTATATAATACAGATTGATGATTTATATGAAAGATGAAAATAAAAAAGCCAATCGTTTGAACTTTCCTAAGGGGAGTAAACCTCACTATCCTTCTCAAACGAATGGCAATGCAAAGATAAAAATAAATAGTAATACGGCAATACCCAAATTTGGGAAGTTTGGAAGTACTCCATCACTTCATCACTCCATCACTTAAAACAAACACGATGTCAATTGCCAATTGTTAATTGTTAATTACCAACTCTTCTCCCCAAGATGATAGCTCTGTTATCGTTGATATGTCCGGCGGGGAAATTGAAGACTGTCGGGATATTTTTATCTTTAGTCTTTTCTGATATTATCTCTTCTGCTGTCATGCCAAACGGTATCGCGTTGTCGTGCATCTTAGTGAGTCCGCCTATTATGAGACCGCCGATTTTGTCGAAGATGCCAGCACGTTGAAATGCCATCATCATTCTGTCGATATGATAAAGATATTCGTCTAAATCTTCGAGGAACAAGACTTTTCCTTCAACATCGGGGAAGATATCGGAGCCGAGCAGGCTGTATAAGACGGAGATATTTCCGCCTACGACTTCACCTTTCATCTTAGATAAGATGTCGAGGGTCTGTTGTGGCAAGTCGTATTTTATTTCTTTTCCGCATAAAGCATCAAAGAGAGTGTCGAGGGCTTGTTTGCTGTTGTCTTGAAAATTTATCGGCATGGTAGCGTGCAGGCTTTCTATGCCTAGACTTTGCATTTTCGCATGTAAGACAGTGACGTCGCTATATCCTACTATCCATTTTGGTTTTTGCAGAAATTTATCGAAATCAAGTCTGTCGATGATACGCACTGTGCCATAGCCGCCACGCACACACATAATAGCGTCGATGTCGTCGGCGTCTAAATAATGTTGTAAGACAGAAGCACGTTGTTCATCGTTGCCAGCAAACTGATTGTAAGACAAGAAAAGACGCTCGTCATAAATCGGGACGAAGCCTCTCTGCCTGATATATTCCACTGCGAAAGCGATATCGTCTTCGGCGACTTTCCTCGCTGGAGCCACCAAAGCTATCTTTGATCCTGATGATAATGATGAAGGAGTAATCATGTGGCAAAGATAATAAAACAATTTACAGTTTACAATTTACAATTAACAATTTACAATTAACTTATTGTCTCGTTGACTTGTTGTCTTGTTGACTCGTTGTCTCGTTGTCTCGTTGTCTCGTTGTCTCGTTGACTTGTTGACTTGTTGACTATAAAAAAACGAAAGCCGCCATAACAGCAGCTCTCGTTTTTTTCAGATTTTCAAGTGTTCAGATTTTCAGATTCTAAAATCATCTCACAACACTGACGCGTCTTGTCACTACGCCTGTCTCTGTTGCGATACGTACTATATAAAGTCCGTTATCGAATTGACTCATATTAACGACTTCATTATCTGATGTTGCGTTATTATCATAAACTACCTGTCCTAAAGTATTTATGATTGTGATACGTGACAAGGCTTCTGCGTTGATAGTGAGGTTGCCTTTTGTTGGGTTTGGATAGATAATCACGCCATTGACACTATTATCTTCGAGACCAAGAACTTCAATCTTGACATAGTTCTGATCTGGTTCTCTGAATGAATTAGCCGGACCTGATTCGCATGTCTCATCACCATCTTTATATGTAGCTGTGACTTGATAGTAATAAGTTCCATTAGTCAATGTTTCAAAATATTTTCCTTCTGTAGGTGTTGCGACTACAGTCATCTCGTTGAGATCTGTTCCACGATACACATTATAATGTTGGAATGGAGACACTCTTGAGTCTGTTGCAACGACATCATCAATTGGGAATACTTTAGGTTCGCTTTGTGATTCGTCATTGTTGATTGCCAACTCCACTTCTTGTAATTCAGAAGCTGCTCTGTCAGTATCAACCATACTTGTCACGAATGCTCTAATTGCCCAGACATAGTTGTATGCGCTATTCAAAGTCTTGAGGTCAGCCCATTCGCTACCATTCATTGAAATCCATCTTCCGTTTGACTGGTTGCCATTATCTTCACATAAGATTGCTGTACCTGTCTGATAAACCATTACCCACACATGGTCTTCACCTGTAATAGGAACAGATTTCTCCAAATCGATTTCAACCCATTGTTTAGCTCCTGTATAAGTCACGCTTTGGATATGAGCAGGTATCACAGGTCTAGCTGTTGAACCATAGTAAATCAATATTGAAGCGCTACCGACTTCATAGTCGTACAATTTAATCTTGGTAATGCTTGTACCAGCATAGTCAGCGAGCATATCAGCTGGGAACAATATCGCTGTATAATATGGTTGTCCGTTATATGAGAAGCCTGTACTTGGATTGTCGTTATCATAATATAACCAATCGGAGAAGTCGAAAGGCCATGACAATGAAACGCCATAATCACCGTTTTCATTTATCGTAGCTTCGCCATAAAGATTTCTTGGAGCGTCGCATTGCATTGGAGCGTCGATCACTATACATTGAGGTGCCGACATTCCATAGTCGCTATAAACCACTCTTATACAATATTCATATTCGTCAGAACCTGGGAACTCTGCGTTGTAGCCTCTATTTGTAATAGGATCTTCTGTAAGAAGTTCTCCTTCACAATAAACCATCACGCCCAAGACTTCTTTTTCATTTCTTGATGATTTAGTTCCTGATGTCAAAGCTACGTCATCGATGTCAATCATATATTGATCTTCGC
Source organism: Lentimicrobiaceae bacterium (assembly GCA_015061315.1). Lineage (GTDB taxonomy): Bacteria > Bacteroidota > Bacteroidia > Bacteroidales > F082 > Limimorpha. The sequence continues at coordinate 22,385 of SUWV01000003.1, read as the reverse complement.
AGTTGAAGTGACGCAAAGCGATATACACTTCTTCTCCTGCATATTTGCTCAAGTCGACGGTTCTCAAAGTCCATGGAGTTTGAGGTGTTTCATAATCTGTATCGTCCGATTCTATTGTCTCTTCCCATATTGTCACGAAATCATCTGCTGTCGCATTATCGAACAAGGAGATAGCCACGCCGTAATGTTCTTTATAGTATGATGGATCTTGAGCACATACCATGAACGAAAGCTGTGAATTTTCTGTTATGAGATATTTCTTTTCTGTGACGAGATAGTTATCTGGTGTTAATGAGAAGTTGAATTGTCCGCTATAGAATGAATGAGAAACGATACAATATGTACTGTCTTTATAACCGTAGCCAGGTCCCAATTTCTCTGCTGAGTTATACCACACATAACCGTCGCCGTCAGCGTCAATGTTTCTCCAGCCATCTAATGTTCCGTCGTTGAAGTTAAAGAAGAAATCGCTTTCCACTTCTTCTTGTACCGTATCACCTTCGAGAGTCCATTGTAAGAAAGCCTCGCCTGCAACATTCTTACCTTTGAAGCTTGTTGCTCCTGCATAATCTTCTGATGAAACGCAAGTCCAGTTATATTCTGCAGCTTGGCTGTCGCCCGTTGTATAATTTGCAATGACAGTGGCTTTATAAGTCTCCCCTACTTTAACATCTTCAAACTGATAGTAGTTAGTCTTAATATTTGAAGCCACGACTTCGTCGTTCAATTTCACTGTGTAGCCGGTAAGATTTCTTGAAGATCTCGCATAATTATCCAAAGCGATATTGTCGATGTCGATATAGAACTGACCGATGGTGTTGAAATGACGGAAAGCTATATAAACTTCTTGACCTGCATATTTTTTAAGGTCTATTTCTCTCTTATACCAAGCACCTTGACCTCTGCTGTTTCTTGTGCTACGCGACATTGTCTCTTCCCACACTGTTTCAAATGTTGTCACATCAGTGTTTGATTCTGTTGAAACGAGAACTGCATAATGTTCTGCTGGAGATTGTTCATCTTGAACACAGACATAATATGACAGTTTTGAGTCTTCAGTGATGAGATATTTATCTGCAGTAATAAAGTAGTTGTCTGGAGAGAGTTCGCCGATTGTATCAACGCAATATGATTGGGAAATAACGCAGTATTTACTTCCTTTATAACCGTAGCCAGGTCCCATGATTTCTGTTGTCGAGCGCCATGTAAAGCCATCGCCGTCTGCGTCTATTGTTGTCCAGCCGTCTAACAAACCATCTTCAAAGTCGAAGAAGAAGCTACCGCCGCCATTGCTGAAGTCTTTCTTATCCCATTTAGCCCAGCCTGTTGGAGAGACGTAGAGATTTTCTACAGCGGCTTTGATTTCTGTCAAGACGCATTCGAGCTCTGTTTCTTCGTTGATGACAACATTTTCTTGTGAGTATGTTTCAAAACCAAGCAACTCAACTGTGTAGTTATAAGTACCTTTACGGAATTTTTTAAATGTATATTCACCTGTTTCATCTAAAACGGCTTTATAGTCATAACCTTGTTCTGGTTCCGTAATATTTACGAATTTCACTCTTGCGTCATATACATTGTCGATGCTGTTTGTCGTGACATTAAGATTTACTGTTGTAAACATATCTTTATCAACGACATTAGACCATACTATTTCATTGTCAGCAGCAGCCACACCCCATTGATAAGGAGCATATTCCAATTCCGACCAAGCGGCGTCGGTATAGACTGTATCTGTCACATTTTCAGCAATCAGTTTCTCTTCACCTGTAAAGAGGTTCTTTCTATAGACATCATAGTTTTCTGATGCTCTTGTATCATTATTCAACACTGCGACTTCACCTCTGCTGTTTTCGAGGAAACCTCTTACTATCCATGAATATTTATAAGCGCCGCCATCCATCTTTGAGAGATGTTGCCAACCTTTGCCATCGCCGAAGTCTACCCAGTCGCTATTTGGATTACCTACATAGTTACAGAATGTAGCCACGAAAGTAGGATCCGTGCTGGAGAAAGTAATCCATAAAGGCTCTGTTCCGTCCAATGGCACAGGTGTTTTAAGTTCATATTCATAAATTTTCTTTGAACTTGGCATATAAAACTCCTCTGATGAGACTATAGCTGCAGGTGCATCAACACCACCAAAATAAATGTTAGCTTTCACTGTAGCAGCGTTTTGCGCATAGAGAGCCATCTTTGTCAAATTATAGCCAGCGTATTCTTCTGTATTTGGGAAACAAACGCCCCATTCGATAAAGCCAGATTCTGAGCCGAGAGCGTTTTTGTAATTGCCGTCGTCATATTTAATCCAGCCGCCTGCAAAAGGTTCATGTTTTTTATAAAGCACGATGTTATCAAGGAAATAAGCGTCGGTGCTTGTCACATAGTCATCGCTGTCTTTTCTGTAAGTCCATCTGTAAGTATGAACGCCTTTTGTGACTTCAAACTCTTTGTATTCCCAGTCGATGTCGCCGGTAATCAAAGATCTTTCAACGCCATCGATGAAGAAGCGAGCATTATCGAAATAATATTCGCAGTCCACTTTATGCCAGAAACTCATCGTTGCATCGTAAGGAACATCGACAGTGATTTCGATAGCCGAAACGCCATTATCTTCACCTTCACAACTCGACTTGATAGCATAATCTCCTTCGTAAGCATCTTCTGTAATAATCCAAGGGAAAGTAGGATCGATATAAAAATCAGCCTGACTGAAATCACCTGTCTCAAAATCGACTTCTATGGATTCTGGGATAATATCACTCCCGCTCCATATCAAATCAACAGCATTTTCATTTTCAGTAGCAACAACCTCATAAACAGGATTAGTGTTCTGAGATAATACAGTAAATGGTGTTATTAAAATTAACAACAGCATTGTAAGGAAAGATTTTCTCATAATATATAAATTTAGTTAGTAAAAATTTTCATTTTTCTCAAGTGACTCACTTGATTTACAACCCACAAATATATGTAAAAAAAAACACGTATGCAAGAGCACAGTGTTTATTTTTCATTTTTATTTTTTTTAGTCGAGTCTGTTCCTGAAAATCGTTTCACTACAGCTTCGCTATATGTCTTTGAGACTGGGATAGGGTCAATTCCTTCAAAATCGAAATCTACATAAAAGCCGTCACTTTCATGACGTAAGACTTTAATTTTCTTCGTATTCACAATATACGTCCTATGGCATCGCATCAAAGGAGTATCAGCAAAAGTGTCTTCAATAGTCTGAATCTTACACCTTATCATATATCGATTTATCATAGAGTTTTTCTTGTAATATACTATGGTGTAATTGTCTTCTGCTTTGATAAAATATAAGTTATCGAGTTTAACGGAAAGCTTCAACACTCCTTTGTTATCAGCTATGTTGATGATGTCTATATTTTGCGCTATTGCCTCACCGTCGGTGGCAATACTTTTACTGTCGGTCACGAGCAATGTATTTCTCATATCCTTTATTGTCACCCACATAGCAGTCACGACATACGGTACTCCCAACGCTAAAAGTGTTATCATGATACTCTTCGTAACGATAAAGGAAATACTGTAATCCGGTATCTTGACATAAACCATCGACAATATTGCATGAAATACACCTATTAATATAATCTCTATTAAAAGCCAAATAGCATACCTCAGATAATTCATCTTGATATATTTCTTAGATAAGAAAAACATAATTGTTCTGCTTATGACCAAGAATATAACCGAGACTAATACGAATGTCGTCGTAAGGAGAAATCTGTCTGATTTAGCCACTCCGAACCATGCTGTGGCGGAATAAGGCGAGTAGATAACGAGAAAAACCAAAGCATATAAGATCGAGAATGCGAGGTTTGTTATTATATTTCCAACCTCTAACAGGCAGGGAGAGAAGTTTTCTATCTTACGTTTTTTCATCAAAATGCTTGTTATTTTTGTTATTGGTTTGCAAATTTACAAAAATTTCACCCCATATTTTAGAATTACGCCACTTTTTACCAAAAAAAATGACTTTCAAAATATGAACTGCCACATTTTCACCACACACCCTTTTTAACATATTATTTTTGCATCGACAAATTTGATTTTTTAACATTATGAAAATTATCGGAACAGGACGTTCACATCCATCATTAGTCGTGACAAACGAGATGCTCTCACAGATTCTCGACACAAGCGATGAATGGATCACAACGAGAACAGGAATTAAAGAAAGACGTGTCATATCTTCTGAGAATTTGGAAGACTTGGCGATCGATGCTGCCAAGAAAGCCTTAGCCGATGCCAATATGGAAGCGAAGGACTTGGATTATATTATATGTGCCAACGTCGTCAATGAATTTATATCTCCTGCTATGAGCTGTCTCATACAAGGAGCTATCGGAGCCAACTGTCCATGTTTCGATCTCAACGGTGCCTGCGTCGGTTTCATCTACGCTTTGGAGATTGCAGAAGCTTTCTACAAAAGCGGCAAGTATAAAAACATACTCGTAGTATGTGCAGAAGAGCCATCACGTATGGTCGATTGGCACGACCGCACCGCCAGCGTTCTCTTCGGCGATGGCGCAGCAGCAGCGGTGCTGACAGAAGGCGACAACATCAAGGCTACCAAGATGTCGGCTTCATGCAGCTGGGACAGGCTCTACCAAAAACACGAACTTCAATATTCTCCTTATAATACGAAACCTAACAGCAACCTTCCTTTGGTAATGCACGGACAAGATGTCTTCATGTTCGCCACGCGAGCAGCTATCAGAGACATCAGCGCTGTCTTGAAACAGTCGGGACATACACCAGACGAGGTCGATCATTTCCTTATCCATCAGGCTAACTTAAGAATCATCAACAATATCAAGCAATATGTGAAACAGCCTGACGAGAAATTCCCTCTTAACATCGACAGATACGGCAACACCTCATCTGCCAGCGTGCCTATCCTCCTCGATGAAGTCAATAAAGAAGGTAGATTAAAAAGAGGCGATTTAATAGTAATGAGTGCTTTTGGAGCTGGTTTCGTTTCAGGAGCTTGTATTTTAGAATGGTAACAATTATGGAAAAAAGAGTAGTTATAACAGGTATGGGTGCCATCACCCCGATCGGCAATAATGTCGAGACTTTATGGAATAATTTAATCAATGGCGTTTGCGGCATAGATTACATCACAAGGATAGACACATCAGACCTTCCTGTGAAGATTGCCGCTGAGGTAAAAGACTTCGACCCTATCCAACATGGCGTCGATGCAGCTTTTGCTCGCCGTAACGACTTATTCTCTATTTATGCCATGGCTGCATCTATTGAAGCCATGAAAGGTAACGAAGGATGCTTCGACCCTGAACGTCTCGGCGTTTATGTTGGCTCAGGTGAAGGTGGCTTCGACACAATACTGAGAGAGATAGTAAAATGGAAAGAACAAGGTGCTAAGTGGGTCTCACCTCTTATGATACCAAGTATGATTTCCAACATCGCTGCTGGCAACATCGCGATTCGTCATAACGCTTGCGGCGTATGCGTCCCTATCGTCACAGCATGTGCTACAGGAACACACTCCATAGGCGAGGCTTATCGCGCCATAAAACACGGATATGCCGATGCCATCATCACCGGAGGTTCTGAAGCAGCTGTCAACCCAATCAGCATAGCAGGCTTCGCCAACTGTAAGGCTCTCACCCGTGCAGAAGATCCAAAACAATCGTCATTACCTTTCGATCAACGTCGTGCAGGTTTCGTCCTCGGCGAAGGAGCTGGCATCGTACTCCTTGAAGAATACGAACACGCAAAAGCACGCGGCGCTAAGATTTACGCTGAGGTATGCGGCTACGGCAACACCTGCGACGCTCATCACGTCACAGCTCCACATCCAGAAGGCAGACAAGCAGCACGCGCCATCAAGATGGCATTAGAAGAAGCTAAATACAACGACAAAGACGTGCTTCATATCAACGCTCACGGAACAGGAACGCCGCTCAACGACAGCGCAGAGACAGCAGCCATCAAGTCGGCTATAGGAGAAGAAAACGCCCGCAAAGCTTATATCAACTCAACGAAATCTATGACAGGACACCTGCTCGGAGCAGCGGGAGGCATCGAGGTGATAGCAGCAGCACTCGCATTGCATCATGGCATAGTGCCACCAACAATAAACCTCAACGAGCCAGACCCAGCATGTGACTTGAATTATACACCTAACAAAGCCGTCAAAGCCGACCTGACAATTGCCATTTCACAATCACTCGGCTTCGGCGGTCATAACTCATGCATCGCGCTTAGGAAAATTGACAATTAACAATTAACAATGAAGTATTACTCGTTGACTTGTTGACTTGTTGACTTGTAGACTTAAAAAAAGATATGAATAAAGAAGAATTAAAACATTATTTACCACATCGCGAACCGATGTTGCTCGTTGATGAGGTCACTATCGACGAAAATCATGTCGCTCATTCCAAATATCATGTCACGGGAGAAGAGTTCTTCTTGAAAGGTCACTTCCCTGGACGTCCTACCGTTCCTGGCGTGATATTATGTGAAATCATGGCACAGTCGTGCGCTCTTCTCATGCTCAACGACTTGAAAGGAAAGATAACGCTTTACACTGGCATCGACAATGTTCGTTTTAAGTCGCAAGTCGTGCCTGGAGATACTATCGAAGTAGAGGCATCATTATCTAACCAAAGAGCTAATATGTATTTCTGCGAAGCCAAAGCTACTGTCAATGGTAAGCTTTGTGCCAAAGGCAGTTTATCATTTGCATTAATCGAAGACACAAGAAAAGAAAATGAATAATAAGGAATTTCAAATAGTGGTGTTGGCGAAGCAAGTTCCCGACACTCATAATGTTGGCAAGGATGCCATGAAAGAAGACGGCACTATCAACCGTGCAGCTCTTCCTGCCATCTTCAACCCTGATGACTTGAAGGCTTTAGAGATGGCGCTCGCTTGCAAAGACGCTCTCAAGAACATCATGGATGTGAAAGTCAGTGTCATCACCATGGGACCTTCACGCGCGGCAGACATAGTACGAGAATCCATATTCCGTGGTGCCGACAATGGTTTCGTTGTCAGCGACAAACGCTTTGCAGGTTCCGACACCTTAGCAACATCATACGCTCTGTCGGCAGCAGTGAAGAAGTTAGGTCATATCGACATAGTATTCTCAGGTCGTCAGGCTATCGACGGCGACACTGCTCAGGTCGGCCCTCAGGTGGCAGAGAAATTAAATATACCTCAAGTAACTTACGCAGAAGAACTCGTCTCATTGACAGAGAATGAAATCGTCATCAAGAGACGTTTAGACAGAGGCGTCGAGACAGTGAAAGCTAAATTCCCTGTTTTAGTGACAGTACACGGCAACGCCAACGACTGCCGTCCTCGTCACGCCGCACGTCTCCTCACATATAAAAAGGCTTGCTCGGTATCGGAGATACAGTCTACAGACAACGGTCTACAGTCTACAGACATTGTATCTTTATGGGAGAAGAAGCCTTATCTTAAAATTGAAGAATGGACAGCCGACGACATCAATCCCGACTTCGACAGATTGGGACTCAACGGCTCGCCAACAAAAGTGAAATCAATAGAAAATGTTGTTCTTACCTCTAAAGAGAATAAGAAAATAAATAACAGCGAAAGCGAAATTAACGATCTTATGAAAGAGCTTATCACAGCTCACATTATCTAAAAAATTAAAAACATTTAAAAAAGAATTATTATGAATACAAGAGAACAAGTTATAGACATTATCGTAAATAAATTAGGTGTTGAACGCGAAACTGTTGTCGACAGTGCAAGTTTCACTAACGACCTCGGTGCTGACTCATTAGATACTGTTGAGCTCATCATGGAATTTGAAAGAGAATTTGAAATCAACATTCCTGACAACCAAGCTGAGAAAATCTCTACTGTAGGCGAAGCTATTTCTTTCGTTGAAGAAGCTGTAAATAACAAATAATATTTTCCTTTAAAACTTAGAGTATGAACAACATATTAGTATTCTGTGAGATAACAGAGGAACAGCAAGTAGCTGAGGTGAGTTTGGAGCTTTGTTCTAAGGCTCGCAAGCTCGCCGACAGACTTGGTTCGCGCTTAGATGCTATCGTCATAGGAAACGACATTAAAAATATAGAAGAACAATTATTCCCATTCGGTGTCGATTCTGTTTTTTATGTAAACGACCCACGTTTATCATTCTATCAAACCCTTCCTTTCTTCAGTACTATCACAAAATTAATTCAAGAAGAGACACCGGATATTGTTCTTTTCGGAGCTACTGCCGTCGGTCGCGACCTCGCACCTCGCATCGCTTCTTATCTCAGATGCGGGCTTACTGCCGACTGCACCAACCTTGAAATCGGCGACCATACCGATGCCAAGACCAAGACAGTATACAAAGACATATTATATCAAATACGTCCAGCTTTCGGTGGCAACATCATCGCTACCATCGTATCTCCTGAGACGAGACCTCAGATGGCTACCGTACGCGAAGGCGTCATGAAAAAAGAAATATATAACGAAAACCACAAAGGCGTTGTTCGCGTCCTCAAAACAGAAGACTATATCAACGACAACGACTTCTGCATAGAAATATTAAACCGTCAGATCGAAGCCCAGAAGGTCAATATCAAAGGCGCTCCTATCATCGTGGCTGGTGGCTACGGCATGGGCTCTAAAGAGAACTTCGCTCTGCTCCACGAACTCGCTGAAGTCATTGGTGGCGAAGTGGGTGCTACCCGCGCTGCTGTCGATGCCGGATTCACTGAGATAGAGAGACAGATAGGTCAGACTGGCGTCACCGTACGTCCTAAACTCTATATCGCCTGCGGTATCTCCGGCGCCGTCCAACATCGCGCTGGCATGGACCAATCGGCTAAGATAATATCTATCAACACCGACCCTAACGCTCCTATCAACAGCATAGCCGACTACACTATCATCGGCGACGCCATGGACATAGTTCCTAAAATGATTAAGAGTTATAAAAATAATATGTTGTAAAGAAATTTACAATTAACAATTAAAAATTTACAATTAACTTGTTGACTCGTCGACTCGTTGACTTAAAAAAAGAATTATGAATTTCTATAATGATAATAAAAGCTTAAAGTTTTATCTCTCACATCCTGTGATGGATAAGATTATCAAGTTGAAAGAACGCGACTTCGCTGACAGCGATAACGACATGATGGCTCCAACTGATGTTGAAGATGCTATCGACAACTACGATAAAGTTCTTGAAATAGTCGGTGACTTGGCAGCTAACGTTTTAGAAGCTAATGCTGAAGATGTGGATCACGAAGGTCCTCAGGTCGTCGATAATGAAATCGTTTACGCCAAAGGCACGAAGAAAAACCATGAGATCTTGCGCGATGCTGGTCTCTATGGCATGTCGTTGCCTCGCAAATATAAAGGCTTGAATTTCCCATACGTGCCATACGTCATGGCAGCTGAGATAGTGTCGCGCGCCGACGCTGGCTTCGCTAACATCTGGGGTCTTCAAGACTGTGCCGAGACTATCTACGAATTTGCTTCTGACGAGATTAAAGATAAATATCTACCTCTCATCAACGAAGGATTCACTTGTTCTATGGCACTCACAGAGCCAGACGCCGGTTCAGATCTCCAGTCAGTAAGACTAAAAGCAACCTTTGATGATGAACACAACTGCTGGAGACTCAATGGCGTCAAACGTTTTATCACCAATGGCGACGCCGACATTCAGTTAGTGCTCGCTCGTTCTGAAGAAGGCACCACCGACGGACGCGGTCTCTCCTATTTCTTATACGACAGAAGAGACAATGCCGTGACAGTGCGCCGCATCGAGAATAAACTCGGTATCAAAGGCTCACCAACAGCAGAACTCGTCTTCAACAACGCTCCGGCCCTTCTCATCGGTGAACGCCGCATGGGTCTCATCAAATACGTCATGTCGCTGATGAACGGCGCTCGTCTCGGCGTAGGCGCTCAATCTGTAGGTCTCGCCGAAGCAGCTTATCACGAGGCTTTGAACTACGCTCAACAGCGCGAACAGTTCGGCAAGGCTATCATCAACTTCCCTCAGGTTTACGAGATGCTCGGCACCATGAGAGCTAAGATAGACGCCACACGTTCTTTATTATACGAGACATCACGCTTCGTCGATTTATATAAGGCATACGACTCGGTAAGCAAAGAGAGAAGCCTCAGCGCGGAAGAACGTCAGGATATGAAATATTCTCAACGCTGCGCCGACATGATGACACCTATGCTCAAACTCTTAGCCAGCGAATACGCCAACCAGATAGCTTACGACTGCATCCAAGTCCATGGCGGCTCTGGCTTCATGAAAGAATATAAATGCGAACGTCTCTACAGAGACGCCAGAATATTAAGCATCTACGAAGGAACATCACAGCTTCAGGTAGTGGCAGCTATACGTTTCATCGGCAACGGAGCTTATCTCAAACGCATCGAAGAATACGAGGCAATGCCTGTAGCAGAAGAATTGATGCCATTACGCGAACGCATCATGAAGATGAAAGAGTCGTATCTTAAAATCGTCGAGACAGCTGATAAATTCGGCACATCATCAGAAGCTTACGACTTCCTCGCCCGCCGCATGGTAGAAGCAATGGGTCATCTCATCATGAGCCATCTGCTGTTGCAAGATAGTAATAGAGTCTACGAGACAACAGGTCTACAAGACAACGAGTTATCGAGACTATGCAAATCTTGTAAAATAATCATCGCTTTAGGTGAAGCAGAGATTGCAAAAATCCTTACATTTGTAGAAAATTTCAAGGAAGAAGACCTCTCTTTATATAATTGAAAATTGATAATGAAGAATGTATAATTAACAATTAACAGTTGACTTGTTGACTTGTTGACTTAAAAATAATGTTATGAGATTATTATTAGAAAATAAAACTGCTGTCATCACTGGTGCAGCAAGAGGTATCGGCAAGGCTATCGCTAAGCGTTTTGCTGAAGAAGGTTGTAATATCGCTTTCACCGATTTAAATGAAGAAAGCATCAGAGCTACTGAAGCTGAGCTTACAGCTCTTGGCATCAAAGCTAAGGGTTATGTCTCAAACGCTGCCGACTTCAACGATGTGGAGAACACCGTAAAACAAATACATCAGGACTTCGGAACTATTGATGTCTTGGTCAACAATGCAGGTATCACACGCGACACCTTAATGATGCGTATGACAGAGAAACAATGGGACGATGTTATCACCGTCAATTTAAAATCTGCTTTTAATTTCATTCACGCTATCATTCCTATCATGGCACGTCAGCGTTCAGGCAGCATCATCAATATGGCATCTGTAGTTGGCGTTTCAGGCAACGCTGGACAAGCTAACTACGCAGCATCTAAGGCTGGCTTGATAGGCTTAGCAAAATCTATCGCTAAGGAGATGGGCTCACGTAACATCAGAGCTAACTGCATCGCTCCGGGATTCATCATCACCGACATGACAAACCAAATCTCTGAAGAAGCCAAAGCTGAATGGATGAAGACGATACCATTGAGAAGAGGCGGCACTCCAGAAGACGTAGCTGATACAGCATTATTCCTTGCCAGCGACTTGTCGAGATATGTCACAGGACAGACAATTCACTGCTGCGGCGGTATGAATTGTTGAGGCAATTTATAATTAAGAATGTAGAATTAAGAATTAAGAATGTATAAAAAAAGAGCTGCTCAGTTATGAGCAGCTCTTTTTTTATTATCATCAGACGCACGTCCGTGCGCCTCTACTTGATATATGATAAATCTCTCGTAGAGACATACGGACGTATGTCTTAATTAACATTTCTTATTTCTTTACAAAACGTTTCACGACTTCACCTTCGCTTGTAACAATCTTCACGAAGTAGATGCCGCTATTCAAAGCTGCAACATTAACAACATGTTGACTTGTTGTCTCGTTGACTTGTTGTCTCATAGTCTGACGACCGTAAACGTCGTAAATAGCGACTTCTTCAACATTCACTTCTGTTGCGATGAATAATTCATTTTCAACAGGGTTAGGATAGATATTGAATGAAGCAGCCAATTCATCAACGCCGTCTCCTAATGTCTTCTCGCAAACTTGTGTTGATTTATCTGACTCGCCTACTTCATTGAGAGCTGTCACTGTGAAGCAATATTCTGTGTCAGGTTCCAGACCTGCGACAGTGTAGTAAGGCAACTCTGTGGTAGCAATGTTTTCATCGCCTTGATATACCTTATATGATGTAGCGTTACCAACTGCTGTCCAAGTCAATTTGATTGATTGTGTATCTATTGCTTCTGCTTGGAGATATGTTGGAGCTACTGGTGCTGATGGAGCTACGCCGTCGGTTGTTGCGCAAGCCTCATTTGATGCTTCTGCCGATTCTGTCTCGCCACGAACACCTTTAACAGTGTAGCAATATTCTGTGCCAGCTTGTAAGTTCTCGTCGATGAATAATGTTGCGGCTGTGTTGCCAACGAGTGTTTCACCACGATATACGTTATATGTCAAGGCGTTTTCTCCTGCAGCCCATGTCAAGCCGATAGAAGTCTCGCTTATTGTAGTAGCCACGAGATTTGTTGGAGCCAATGGCAATACGTCTGATGTTTCAGCACAAGCTTCTTCTGTTCTTTCTGTCTCATTGCCATTACGAACTGCTGTCACAGCGAAGCAATAGTAAGCGGCTGTCTCCAGACCTGTCACTGTGTATGTTGGTTCTGTTACTGTTGCAATAACAATAGCGGCATCATCTACAGAATAGACATTATAGGCTGTAGCATTTTCAACAGCGTTCCATGTCAATAATATTTCTGATGAACTTGCTGCTCTTGCTGCGAAGTTTGTAGGAACCGATATTGTCAAGTCTTTAGTTCTGACAACTACTTCTTCTGAAGCGAAAGATTCTTCTTCGCCCATATAACTCTTAATTATGAATGTATATTCTGTGAATGGCACTAAATCGTTGAAAGTGTATGTAGTGTCTGTTGTAGTGAATTTTTCTTCTCCGAAATAGATATTATAACCATCAACATTTGCGATAGGATTCCATGTCAATGTAATTGATGTTTCTGTTGCAGAAGCAAATATATCAACTGGAGGTGTCATGGTAGTCACTTCGTATGACAATTCAACCGAGAAAGCATCTTCAGCTGCTGCCACCAAATAATATTTACCTGCTGGATAATACACGCCGCTGATAGATTTTTCTGATGCTCTTGTGATGTTTTCATTTATCAATTGTACGTTATCAACGCATACATACATCTTGTCGATTTCTTCATGACGTAAAGCGACGTAATAATCGCCATATTCAAGACCTAATTCAGCGAACTTAGCTCCGATATTAACGACTTCATTAGCGAAGAATATTGGTTCTGGAAGTACCTTTTCAATCAATGTGAAATTCTCACCGTCTTTCGATACTTCTACTCTTACGTAATCTTTATGTGATTCAAAATCGTGGCTGTGGCAATATGCGTCAAACGATAATTTTGAATTAGCTGTGATATTATAAACTTGGTCTGTTACCATGAGATTGTTTGCCTTGGTTACAACAGTATAACCTTCTGTATCTCTCATCCATGAATATGATTTAATGAATGTCTTGTCATCTTCTGTAACGACATGCCAGTTATATCCGTCGCCATCTTCGTCAGTTAAATTCCAACCGTTAATTGTACCGTCGTTGAAATCGTAGAAGAAGTTTTTCTTTGTAAATGAAACACCGCTGAAAGCGTTATATTTTGAAGGTCCGCCTTCTCCGTTGAAGTCTTCTTTATACATTGCCAACTGAGCATTTGTACCGACTACCTTTGCTGATATACGAGCGTCTGCTTCCAATTCAAAAGCATAGACTGCATCTGGAGCATTGCCGTCAGCTACTTCTTGTGGCAAAATATAATTGTCGTTCAAGTTAGCAAATTCTGGAGTGTTTGTATATGCGTTGTCTGTAAACACAACATTTTCTGCGAGTTCAAATACGTCAGGTTGTACTGGAGTATAGACAGTTGCTGTAACAGGGAATGTTTTTGTTCCTTCAGCGTATGTCACTGTTATTGTGCCATTGACATCACCACTGACCTGAGCGTTTCTGTTGTATGTCAAATCAAATGTAACTGTATTTGCTGTGTAATCTATCTCTGCTGGCAATACGAAGAAATCGTTATCGACTGTAATATTGCTTATTGTTGTGTTGATAGCTTTAACACTAACTTTAGTTGATGTCTTTTCTGACCAATAATCTGCAAGAAGGACCTTACCTAAAGAAACAGCTTCTGGAACTTCTACATTTGATGCTGATGGAATGATAGTGAATTTAACTTTACTATTGATATATTCATTATCAGGAGTTTCACCCCATCCAGCGTAATTGTGTGCGTCTAAAGTTCCATATATTGTAGCCAATCCAGTGTATGCGATTTCAGAGTTATAGTTTGTTTTATACAAAGCTCTCGGGCTTGTCTCAGATTTACCTGTAGAATATGCTTCCCATTGAATAAATTGGGAGTATGAACCGTATGAACCTGTTTTATCATTAATTGTCACTGCAAGATTACCACCGGTATATTCAAAAGGTGTTGTCAATTCGATAGTGAGCCATTCGCCGTTAGTAGGTGTTGTGATAGTACCTTCAAAAACAGCTGCGTCAGCTTCTGTTAAGACTACCCAATCCATACCACCTGTATAATATTCTTTGTCTGTATTTGACAAATAGACCGAGATGTTACGGTCATAGCCGCCACCACTCTTTGATTTGAAAGCAATGCTTGTAATTTCACCTGAAGCGATGCCAATTTCTTCAGCAGTATAGATTTGCTGTGTTATAGCATATTTTGAATAATAATCGTAAATAGGAGAATAATAGCTTGCAAACTCACCATTTTCTCCGATATATACTGTTGTTTCTTCACCTGGGAGAACAGGATCTATTGGTTCTGGTTCTTCACCTTCAGCCAATGTTGTTGCACATGCAGGTTCTGAGGCTTCTGATTTAAGGTCGCCTAATTCTGCTACAACTGTACAGCAAACTTGTGTTTCAGGGTTGCAATTTACAACTACGAATGATGTTTCTTTTGTTGTGCCGATATTTTCATCTTCGATATATATTTGATATGTCGCTGTGTCGGCTACTGCTTCCCATTCCAATTTAATTTCTGTTGCGCTCAATGCTGTTGCTGCCACTACTGGAGCTGCGAGAGTTGTTGGTTCTTCATCATCGTCACCTTCACCTGGTTCTGGAGTTGTTCCGCCACCACCTGTTGTTGTGAGTTTGATGATAGGGCGCTTACCATATACAGTAGCACCTCCAGTTGGGAGCTCAGCAAAAGACGGTTTATCATTACTGCCTTTATTGTGAACACTTAATTTAGCATCAGTATCTTCAGTGCAGAAAGTAACCTGAGCAGGTTGTGATGTAGATTTAGACACTGCCACTACAAGATTCTTCGTTGCGCTATATTCGTATGGTGTGTCAAAAGTAAATGTTTCCCATTCTTCATCACCAACTACGATATTTGTTCCTGAGAAAACCAGTGTAAGATCTGTCAACCAATCCGTAGATGGACCTGTATGGGTTGTCATGTCAGTTATACCTACATAGATTTTTATGTCTCCTGTAAAAGTATAACCTGAACTAGCTCGCTTATAAGCTATTTCGGTAATTGTCATCGCTGTTCCATTTAGGCTTACTTCATCTTTGAGATAGATAGATTGCGTATACGAATAATTATTCGCACTTCTAAAAGGGACAACCATTGTACTAGACTCCTCTGTTCCCACAATAATTTCGTCAGCTCTCAATGCCAATGGCGAAATGAAAGCCAACATCAATAAACTAAGTAAAAACTTTCTCATAATGTTGATATTTAATAATTAATAGATTTCAAAAATAACTTCTCTATATGGTAACAAAAATATATTTTTTTTCAATATGAAAACTAAAAAAAAACTGAAAATCTGAAAACTTGAAAACCTGAAAAATTTTCTCAGATTCTCAGACTCTCAGATTCTCAGATTTTCAGATTTTCAGTTTCTATATCAATTTGCTATAAAACCGAATATCGTCACTGCTACTATGAAGGTGAAGATGATATTGAATGTCTGTGCTGTAAGGAATGCTTTCAAAGAAGCTCTGTTTTCTTTTGTGAATATCTCTTTGAAACGTGTCTCCAAGCCGATGCAGACGAATGCTATAGAGAAGAATATTCCTTGGAAGTTTTTAGCTATGGCTTTATATTTCACCATCGCGCCGTCGATTTCAACGCCGCCTTTGAACCAGATGCTAAACACTGCTGAAGCGACGACCATTCCCAAGACGAACTTTGGAAAACGATGCCATATCACCGAGCCTTTTGTCTCCATGACGTTGCCTGTGTCGCGCACCGACCAGAACAAGGATATTGCAAAAGCCGCTAATCCTAACAAGACATTCTGCGATGCCTTCACGATGACTGCTGTCTCTCCCGCCACCTCACCGAGTAAGGCTCCCGATGCAGCAACAGCCGCCGTAGTGTCGATGGTGCCTCCTAACCATGCACCCGCCACTTGCTGTGCAGCAAGCTCGTTGTTAGGGAAGATATGAGGAAGTATCCAGTCGCAAAGCAACGGCATGATATATAACATAGGTATGGCAACAACCATAACCAAAGAGATGACGTAGCTGAGTTTCTTCTGGTTGCCTCTGATAGTTCCGCATGTCGCAATAGCTGCCGACACGCCACAAATACTCACCGAACTCGCTATCATAGTCGACATCTCGTCATCGACTTTGAAAAGCTTGCGCGAAGCCCAAAATGCGAAATACCACACAACTAAAACGACTAACAATGCCTGAGCAAGCCCGTAAGCTCCCGATTTGATAATCTCACCGAAGATGATGGTGGCGCCGAGACAGATGATACCTATTTTAATATAGAACTCACTCTGTATCGCTGGCTTCATCCATTCAGGAACGCCAAAGACATTACTGACAATCAATCCTAACAGCACAGCAAACAATACCGACTCCAATCCGTATTCCTTACAGAACGGGATACTCGCAAGTAGCTGCGCCACCATAGTGAGGACAAATATCACTAAAAATGAAACAAAAATACCCTTGACAGGTTTCTTCATAGCAAGGGCAGAAATCAATATTATCAAAAATAAAAATACGAATGTGTAGGCTGCATTCAACCAGCCGTTAACTGTATCAAGAGTCTTGACATTTAACATCTTGATGTCGTTCATAAATCCAGGGAAGATGGCTATCAATGCCAAAATAACAAATCCTAATAGTACAATGAGCCATTCCTCATTTAAAAATAATGCTTTTAATTTTCTTGTTTTCATTTCTATGTGTTTAGAGTTTTATTTGTAGTAAAAAACAGAGAAACCTGAGAATTGAACATTTTCAGATTTTCAATTTCTCAGGTTTTCAGGTTTTATTAAAATTTCACTGAAAGTTGTGCCTGCAAAAGATGACCGAAGTTGTCGTTAGCGACCTTATCTTTCAAGGTGTAGTTGACCAAAAGACGAAGGTTCTTGTATGGCCACCAGTCGATACCGACCATATAATATGTCGAGTTGGTGTTTATTTCAGTCATATCTTCTCTGAAGAAATCGTAACGAGCCACAGGACGTATTCTTTGTACGTTGCCAGATTTCTCACATTTGATGTCGAACCAATAACCAGCTGCTACGTAGAAACCGTCAGATTCGAGGAGATAGTAATCTCCTGGAGTTTTGTCGCCCATACCTGTCTTGCCATAGATATATTCTGAACGCACTGTAAGCTTGCCATTTTCATATTTACCGCCAAATGTCAGACGATTTCTTTCAGCGTTATCATCGTAAACCGAATTTTCATCCAACAGATAATTTCCATCATAATATGAAGCAGCGAGCATCAAGCCTTTTACGCCAGGACAAATCTCAATGCTACCAGCGATGTCTTTTCCAAGATTAGCGTCTTTCTTATTCATGCCATTACCGTTGAAGACACCTAATTTATATGTAAGGATTGGGATTTCCTTTCCATTATTTTCAAAACTGAATAAATCACCATATAACATCAAGCCGACATCACGACCGCCAGAATACGTAGCGACATGACATACGTCGCTATAACCTGATAACTTACTGATGACTTGTGCGTATTCTATACCTTCAAGAGTAAGAGGAGATTGTGGATTCTCAAAGGTGAAAGGGATTTTAAACTGACCAGCTTGGATGTTGAAATATTTAGCAAACTTAACTTTTACGAAACCATCGACCATCTTTGGACTGACGGCAAAGTCGCCTTGAAGACGAAATTCCAAATGCGGATTGATGTTACCTTTAATGTCGAGACGAGCGCGACGGACATTGAAAGTATTAAGTTCTTTTAGAGTCAAGCCATCGTTTTGGAGTTGTCGCTCATAATCATATTGGATGTTCATCCAACCACTTATTGACAGATAATCGCCGATTAGCTTTTTCTTTTCTTGAGCATCGACTGACGATAATGAACCTAAGACTATCATTATCATCACTAAGAGTAAAGATTTCTTTCTCATATCTTATTTTTTAAAAGACTTGCAAAGTTAAAAAAAATAGTAAAATAATTTACTAATGACAAGAGATTTTTTTGAGTCAACGAGACAACAAGTCTACAAGTCTACAAGTAAAAAGATACGTGTAGATACCTGCGATACGAGGAGACAGAAGTCTACACGTAGGGACGCGGCAAGACACGTCCATACTCTGTGATTTTCAGATTAAAAATAGTGCTGCCTTCAAGCAACATTTTTACACAAAAAGTGTTGCTTTTAAACATTATTAATTATCTTTGTAAACAAAAACACATTTACTATGGATGCTTTATTTGTCAAACATGATCGTCTGATTGCTAATACGTCGACTGAAATCGTAAGAGATATGATGAATCAGGTGAATTGGAATTCCCGTCTTATTTCCATACAAGGAGCTAAAGGTGTGGGAAAATCTACATTATTAAAGCAGTTCGTCAAACTGAACTATAAAACCGCCGACAGAAAAGTTCTGTATTGCTCAGCCGATACTGTAGATTTATCACGTATGACATTAGTCGAACTCGCCGAGCAATTCGTTATGAATGGTGGGAAACGACTGATTATAGACGAAATACATAAATACGACAAATGGAGCAGGGAAATTAAAGAGATATACGACTTATATCCCGAATTACAAGTCGTCGTCAGCGGTTCTTCATTACTTAGTCTCTTAGCTGGCGATGCCGATCTTTCGCGAAGATGCGTGAAATATACCATGCATGGACTCTCACTGAGAGAGGCTTTAAGATTCTATGAGAGAATAGAATTTCCCATATATAAGCTTGAAGATATAATCGCAAATCCATACGAGATATGGGAACAAGTATCAGCAAAATGTAAACCCGTAGAACAGTTTAAGAAATATCTTCAGCACGGATACTACCCTTTCTTTATGGAAGACAAAGAAGATTATTACACCAAATTAGAGCAAGTGGTAAACTATGTGATAGAAGTAGAGCTGCCAATGATATGCAAAGTAGATGTGGCTTATATAAGAAAAATCAAGGCTCTTGTGGGGGTTATATCCGAAAGCGTACCTTACGAATTAAACGCCAATAAATTAGCAGCAGCCATTGAAATAGGAAGAGACACCGTTGTCTCATACCTAAAAAATCTAAGTGATGCCAATCTTATGAATCTTCTGTATTCCGATAAAAAAAGTATAGGCAAACTAACGAAACCCGATAAGGTTTACCTCGAAAACACAAATCTTCTTTATGCCTTGAGTCCTTCATCTGTCGAGATTGGTACCGCTCGAGAGACATTCGCCGTCACGCATCTTTCTAAATCTCACAATGTAGAATATGGCAAAGACAAAGGCGATTTCAAAGTGGATTCAAGATACCATCTTGAAATTGGAGGCAAGGACAAGAGATTCTCACAGATAGCCGACATCCCCGACTCATACATCTTCGCCGACGATATTGAATCGCCATCAGGCGCAAAACTCCCACTATGGATGTTAGGGTTTTTGTATTAAAGTCGCAGAGTCAACGAGACAACAAGTCTACAAGTAAAAAGATACGCGGAGACAGAAGTCTACAAGTCACCAAGTCGCCGAGTCAATGTTAAAAAAGATTAACTTTATTTTCCTTGACAGTGATAAGAAAATGGAGTATTTTTGCAGGACGTTTAAATAACAAAATATCAATTTTTATGAAATTATTTTTAAATCAGGAAAGTAGAAAGTCAGTCGAAAAGCAGACTGGACTTAGCGTAGATCAGATCATATCGATGGACATTGAGGATATTGATATGATGATAGAAAAGAAAATTAGAAAAAAACTAACATTTCAAGTTCATAACGATATGCGACTCTTCGGGCGTGGTTCTGTATATCTGTTTCTCAACAGATTATTCGCATTCGACAATCTTAAAACAGATAAGAGAATAAAATCAATGTAACGTTTATTGTATGAAAAACATTGATTTATCGACAAACCTTAATCCTTTATATGAAGCCTATAACAACGTGATAAAACCACTAATAGCAGAGATAGAGGTAAGGTATGAACAATTCCCTATCGTAATATTTAATGAAATAAGGGCTTTTAACGATCATATAGCTCGTTGCTACATACGACCCGACGATAATGACTGGACAAATTCGCAGATAAGGAAAGCTCAAAGCCATATCGAGCGAATGATATTGGATTGCTATAAGTTCCTTAATGTATCGCTATACGACAATGTCATAAAAGATTTTGACAAAAGATATAAAGGTGTTGATTTATCTTATATCAACGATGGTGATTTCATCATTATGCATCGTAGATTATCAAAAGAGATAATACTAAAATTGAAAGAAGCCAAATTGAAAGAACACAATGAAGATAAAAGTGAATCAATAGCATTATATCAAGAAGTACACAATAAATATACTGAGCTTGAAAACCTGATAGACTCCAATGCTAGAAATTTATATTGGGCAAAAGGAAAGCATAAAATCAACAGATTCAATAATATTATCCTTTGGTTTGTCTCGGCTATTTTGTCGGGTATCGTCTCTCCATATTTAATTCAATACATCATAGAATGTATAAAACTCTAAAGTCACCGAGTCGCCGAGTCACCGAGTCACCAAGTAAAAAGATACGTGCTGATACCTGTGATACGAGGAGACAGAAGTCTACAAGTCACCGAGTCTCCGAGTCAATGTTAAAAAAGATTAACTTTATTTTCCTTGACTTATGACTGAATTAATTATATTTTTGCATTTGTATTAAAATTTAAAACTATGAGAACCTCAACATCAAAATTTGTCAAAACAAATCTTAAGTCAAATAAAGCATTTAAGGAACTAATATTATTAGGACTTTTTGAAAATAAGAAAAAGTTTCATTATAAGCCAGAATACGTAAATCGTATTAGAAAAGCTGAAAAAGAATCTTTTGTTGAAATCAACTTGGAAGAGTATGGAATTACTCTTTAAGGAAACAGCAAAAGAAGACCTTATTTATTGGAAAAAGAATAACCCCAAAATTCTAAAAAGAATAAACGAGCTGCTGCTTTCTATCAAGAATGATCCATACAGTGGCATCGGCAAGCCCGAAGCATTAAAGTATGAATTATCAGGATACTGGAGCAGAAGAATCAACAAGGAACATCGCCTACTATATAAGGTCGAAGATAATTATATTGGTATCTACGCTTTGAGATATCATTATGAATAATAAGCCGCCAAGTCAATTTTTTAGTTATGAAGTTATGAAGTTGGGAAGTACTCCATCACTTCATATGAGACGCGCCAATTACATCGTGTTTATTTTTGCAGGTGTAATGTGTCACGTCTCTACGTCAATTGTAAACTGTTAATTGTCAATTGTTAATTGTTAATTTGTCAGACGCGCCAATTACATCGTGTTTATTTTTTGCAGGTGTAATGTGTCACGTCTCTACGTCAATTGTAAACTGTTAATTGTCAATTGTTAATTGTTAATTTGTCAGACGCGCCAATTACATCGTGTTTATTTTTTGCAGGTGTAATGTGTCACG
>SUWV01000003.1:0-363 GCA_015061315.1 Lentimicrobiaceae bacterium | reverse complement strand
TTTTTGCAGGTGTAATGTGTCACGTCTCTACGTCAATTGTAAACTGTTAATTGTCAATTGTTAATTGTTAATTTGTCAGACGCGCCAATTACATCGTGTTTATTTTTTGCAGGTGTAATGTGTCACGTCTCTACACCCAATTCATAACTTAATATAAAAAAAGAGTTGCCATTTCTCATAGCAACTCTTAATTGTTAATTGTTAATTGTTAATTCTTAATTCTCAATTATCAATTATCAATCCTTCTTACGCATTCCGTATACCAACGCCATGCCGCCGAGCAAGAGCAAACCCGAACCTATCGGTGCAGGATCTGCGTTCTGGTCAAGTTCATAACCGTGTCCGATTATCGCAGGCATATCA
>SUWV01000021.1 GCA_015061315.1 Lentimicrobiaceae bacterium | reverse complement strand
AGCACCTTCAATAAGCAATGCTGTTTTTCCTGCTGACTCTTTTTTCCAATTCAGCATTTTATCATAAATCTTACGCTCAAATATTCTTCTATTCATAACTATCAAATAATGTTGCAAATATACATTTTTATTTGACAAAACAAACAAAATTACCGCTCTCCGCAAAATTTATTTCACCAAAAATACCGCTCTCCGCAAAATTTGTTTCACCAAAATTACCGCTCTCCGCAAAATTTGTTTCACCAAAATTACCGCTCTCCGCAAAATTTGTTTTAGAAATCTAAAATTAATAACCAAAGGACTCTTATGCTAAAAACAAAATATTATCTTTGCGAAAAATATCGGAACGAAAAATATCGGAATGTGAAAAATCCTTTTAAATCCCATAAAAAATCATCATTGCAAACATGAAAAAAATAAATCCCGTCATATTATCATTATCGCTTGCTATTCCGACGGCGATGCAGGCTCAGAAGAATGAACTTCCTAACGTCGTTCTTATCTATGCCGATGATATTGGTTACGGCGACTTGCAATGTTACGGAGCGAAAAATGTAGAGACTCCTAACGTAAATCGTCTCGCGGATAATGGGATACGTTTCACCAACGCTTATTCTGCCGCATCGGTGAGCACGCCATCACGCTACGGACTCCTCACAGGAGAATATCCTTGGCGCAGAGAAGGAACCAACGTGGCAAACGGCGATGCCTCCATGATAATAAAACCCGAACAACTAACAGTAGCCGACATCTTTAAACAAGCGGGCTACAAGACCGCAGCCATAGGAAAATGGCATCTCGGCCTCGGCGACGAAAACGGCAGACAAGACTGGAACAAGAAGATAGAACCTAACTTAGACGACATCGGCTTCGACTATTCTTATATCATGGCTGCCACCGCCGACAGAGTGCCTTGCGTCTTCATCGAGAAAGGAATGGTAGCCGACTACGACAGCACCTCCCCTATCTATGTAAGTTATAATCAGAATTTTGAAGGCGAGCCAACAGGCAGAGAAAATCCTGAACTGTTGTATAACATGAAACATACTATCGGCCACGACCAATCTATCGTCAACGGCATCGGGCGCATCGGTTATATGAAAGGCGGCGGCAAGGCTTTATGGAAAGACGAGAGCATAGCGGATTCCATCACGGCACACGCCGTAAGTTTTATCAATGAAAATAAAGAAAAACCGTTCTTCCTTTACTTCGCCACTAACGACGTTCACGTACCGCGCTTCCCTCACGAGCGTTTCAGAGGCATGACGGGAATGGGAATGCGAGGCGACGCCATAGCACAATTCGACTGGTGCGTCGGAGAGATCATCAAGACCTTGGAAGAAAACGACTTGTTAGACAACACCTTGATAATACTAAGCAGCGACAATGGACCTGTATTAAACGACGGCTATGACGACCAAGCCGAGGAACTTCTCAACGGTCACGACCCTATGGGCGGATTGCGAGGCGGAAAATACAGTTGCTACGAAGCAGGCACGCGCGTCCCTTTCATAGTACATTATCCTAAAGAAATAAAAGAAGGCAAAGTAAGCGAAGCCTTAGTATCACAAATCGACTTCTTGGAAGTGATGGCTAATCTTATCAATCTCAGTGAATATAAAAATCTGTCGCCCGACGGTATTGGCAAAGAGTTAGATACATGGTTAGGTAAAGACAAGAAAGGAAGACGCTACGTCATTCAGATGGCGCAGAATCAGAACCTTTCGTATAGGACAAGGAAATGGAAATACATCACGCCATGCGAAGGTCCCGACACACTCAACTGGGCACCGAATATCGAAACCGGATATTCAAAGAAACCTCAGCTTTATAAGATTAAAAAAGATTGATTGAACATTTAGCAGCTTAGATTGAAATATTAAACAAAAAGTTAAAACAAACGTTATCTTTGTATTATGAAATATTTTTTATGAGATACAAATTTATTTTATTTTTTGTTTTACTTTTCACCATACCACATCTAACGAAAGCTGAAACGAAAAACATAGATATACAGACTTTCTCGTTAGACTCTCTTTTGCTCAACACAGAAGTCGATTTACGCATAAATTACGGTTTCTTTGTGCATCATCATTTTGACATGAAAAGCTATCCTGCCGATTTCCCTATGTTTGAATTATCGTTTCAAAAACAGACTTACGGAAGATCAGAATGGCAGTCGTATTTCAACTATCCCACTATAGGCGTCAGCGCTTTTTATTCCAATTTAGGAAACATCGACATCCTCGGGAAGGCATACGCCGTCTATCCATTCATCAGCTTTCCTTTCAACAAAAGTAAGATCAACACATTCGGATTCAGATTCGGTGTCGGATTGGCATATCTGACAGAGAAATTTCATCATACTGAGAACTACAAAAACACTTCAATAGGGAACAATCTTAACGCTGCCATAAGTCTCACTTTTGAATATAAACGTCAAATCGCAGACAGATACAAAATATCATTTTTCGCAGGATTGACGCATTTTTCTAACGGATGTTCTAATTTTCCCAACAGCGGATACAACATCATTAACGCTGGCATCAGCGGCACATATCTTCTTAACAAACCTAAAAATTACATTACAAGAGAGACGTCACATAACAAAAATTTCAAGAAAATAGTTCCAGAATATTACGTCGGATTATCGTACGGAGTGAAAAGAATAAAATACCAGCAAAAAGAAAATATAGCTGTTTATGACCTGGAGTTTTATGTCATGGACAGAGTCAGTAATTTAAGCAAGGTAGGCTTAGGTATAGATTTAGTATACAACAAATGTTCATATATTTCCGTACGAGAATATTACAGCCGAACGTTCACTTTTATAGAGATGCTAAAACCAAGTATAGGTTTAGCGTACGAACTTACAATGGGAGAAGCATCGTTTCTGATAAACTTCGGCTATCACATTTACGGACGCGACATGAGCGGAGGACGCTGGTATCAGAAATTAGGATTTAAAATTAATATAGGTGATCATGCTTACGCCAAAGTCGCCCTAAACACACACTTCGGCGTCGCTGATTTCTTAGGTTGGGGATTAGGAATAAGATTATAAGTTATGAAAAGAAAAAATATTCTAAAGTTTTCAGCAATCAGCTGTCGGGTATCAGCTATATTACTATTGGCACTGCTGTTTTCCTGTAAGAAAATGCCATTTACAAATGGTAATATGATAATTGATACAAGACAACTATCCGATTTCAACACTATTCATATCAACGACAATATCAATATTAATATGATAAAGTCTGACAGCAGTTTTATTGAAATAAGGGCGGGAGAAAATCTGATGCCTAATATTATCAGTGAAGTCGTTGATGATATATTGATAATAAAAAATGAAAACATCGGGAACTTATTTAGAGACAAAAATAATAGTATCTCTGCCGATATCTACTATAAATCAAATATCAACGACATCTATTATCATTCTATAGGTGATTTACACTCCGAAGATTATATCAACGACGACAGTCTATCATGTTTCAACTTTGAACTCAACGATGGTTCGGGAGACATCGACATAAAAGTGAAATGCAGCAGATTCAATCTCGAGGTATACGGTGGAAGTTCATCATTAAATGTTGATGGTCGTTGCGATACTATTGACATATATAGGAAAGGATTAGGTGTTATTCATCTTGAAAACATGCCTACCAAGGTAGCCGACATCATGTTATTCCGGGGCAACGACATTTATATTAATTGCAGTGATTCCTTATATGCCAGAATTTACGACTTCGGCAACATATACTACAAAGGGCAACCGAAGATTAAGTCATATATATCTCCAGATGCCCTTGGCAGAATTATTTCAATTAACAATTAACAGTTTACAATTAACAATTACAAATATCCACAACTGTAAACTGTAAACTGTAAATTGTAAATTATCAATACGCTCTTGCGAATATCACGCGGCGTTTTGAAGGCTGACCTGAGTAGATGCATTTGCCATCTTCAAAGTCATCATCCAAAGGAATGCAACGGATAGTAGCCTTTGTCTCTTCCTTAATCTTCTGTTCTGTCTCAGGAGTTCCGTCCCAGTGAGCGTAAACGAACATGCTATTCTCGATTTGTTCTTTGAACTCTTCCCATGTATCGACTTTAACGGTTCTCGACTCGCGGAAGTTAAGAGCTTTTTGGAAGATGTTATCTTGAATCTCATCGAGGAGATTTGTGATATAATCTTCGATATTATCTATTGTTATAGTTGTCTTTTCGAGAGTGTCGCGGCGAGCTATCTCAACGGAATTATTTTCCACGTCGCGAGGACCTGCTGCTATACGTACAGGCACGCCTTTAAGCTCCCATTCAGCGAATTTGAATCCTGGTTTCTGAGTGTCGCGGTCGTCGAACTTCACGCGCATTCTTCTGCTTTCAAGACGTTGTTTTATGTCAGCGCAATATGCGAGTACTGTCTCTCTCTGTTCGTCTGTCTTATAGATAGGAACGATAACCACTTCGATAGGAGCTATTTTAGGAGGAAGTACGAGACCGTTGTCGTCGGAATGCGACATAATGAGAGCGCCCATCAAACGAGTTGAAACGCCCCATGAAGTAGCCCATACATATTCCAATTTATTTTCCTTATTCAAGAACTTAACATCGAAAGCCTTTGCGAAGTTTTGTGCGAGGAAGTGAGAAGTACCAGCCTGCAATGCCTTTCCGTCTTGCATCATAGCCTCGATACAGAAAGTCTCTTCAGCGCCAGCGAAACGTTCGTTAGCCGATTTGATACCACGGATAACAGGAAGCGCCATATATTTCTCTGCAAACTCAGCGTAGACGTCGAGCATCTTACGAGCTTCTGCCATAGCCTCTTCGCGTGTAGCATGAGCGGTGTGACCTTCTTGCCATAAGAACTCAGCGGTGCGAAGGAACAAACGAGTACGCATCTCCCAACGAACCACATTAGCCCATTGATTTACCAATATAGGAAGGTCGCGGTAGCTCTTGATCCAGTTGCGATATGTATCCCAGATGATAGTCTCTGAAGTAGGACGTACTATCAACTCTTCTTCCAAACGAGCGTCAGGATCGACGACGACACCAGAACCGTCAGGATTATTTTTAAGACGATAGTGTGTCACCACAGCACATTCCTTAGCGAAGCCTTCAACGTGACTTGCCTCTTTACTAAAGAAACTCTTTGGAATAAAAAGAGGGAAATAGGCATTGACGTGACCTGTATCTTTGAACATTTTATCGAGAGCGTCACGCATGAACTCCCAAATTGCATAGCCGTAAGGTTTGATAACCATACAACCTCTAACAGCAGAATTTTCTGCTAAATCAGCCTTTGTTACAAGATCATTATACCATTGGGAATAATTCTCTTGACGAGATGTTAAATCTTTTGCCATCGTTATTTTGGTATAGTATTTGTATATTTTTCTGCGTGCAAATTTAAGAAAAAATTGCATGATTTCATAACTTAAAAAAGTATAAAAATGAAACGTCTAAATTTTCTATTCATTGCTATGGGAATAATCCTAACATCGTGTTCCACAAGCAACAATGTAATTAAAGATGATGCATATTATTCACCTTATGACAAAGGCAACAAGTCGAACAATGAGTTAATTGTATCAGGCAATGGCACTACTTTCAACACTTCCAAAATAAGCAGCAACTCGCAATATGACTATCAAGCCTATTACAGCGAGAGCACATCACAAAAGCCAAAAGCCGAGCCATTATACGAAAAGACAGAAACCGTCACCGACACCAACGGCGTGGTTTATACAAGTACCGAGACCTACTACGATCAAAATTATCTCAGCCAGACAGCGTCAGGAGGATACCTTCAAGATAATTACGATTATTATTACGATGACGACGAAGAAGATGACAATTGGAACACTAACGTCTATGTCGGCTTAGGTTATCCATACGGAGTGTCTGTAGGATTTAGCTACGGCTATCCATACTACTCTTATTATTCTCCTTACTTCTACCCTTCTTATTATTATAATTGGTACTACGATTGGTGGTGGACTCCTTATCATTATAGTTATTATTATCCTTATTATCACTATCCTTATTATCCAATCTACCATCATAACTGTCATCTGCATCATGGTGGTCACAAGCCACATCCTGGCGGAGGCTTAGCTCCAGCAGCTAAACCAAGACCTAATGGTCAAGGCGGATTACATGTGGCTGGCAAAGTCAACAGACCTTCATCGGCAGGAGTAAGACCAGCATCTTCTTCATCATCGAGACCTTCAAGCGTTTCAAGAGGAGAAAGACCTTCGAGCTCTGCTCGTCCTTCAAGTTCTGCTCGTCCTTCAAGCTCCAACCGACCTTCAAGTAGCGGAATAAGCACAACAACACAACGTATGTCGGCAGGCGAAAGACCATCTTCATCATCAGAACGTAAATCATACACTCCTGCTAACAGCAACCGTCAAGTTCGCTCCAGCTCAGAATATGTAAGACCTAACAGCAGTTCTTCTTCAAGAAACAACAGCTCAAGCATGAACAGACCAAGCAGCTCTTCTTCAAGAAATAACAGCTCAAGTATGAACAGACCAAGCAGCTCTTCTTCAAGAAGCAACAACTCGAGTATGAACAGACCAAGCAGTAGTTCATCTTCAAGAAGCAGCAGCTCAAGCATCAATAGGTCAAGCAGTTCTTCAAGAAGCAGCGGCAACTTCAACTCAGGCTCATCAAGCAGAAGCAGTGGCAGCATGGGCGGCGGAGCAAGATCGGCTGGCGGAAGAAGATGATGATATGCAATTCATAATGCATAATTCATAATGTATAATTGACTTTAGACATTAGAAAATATGAAAAAGATATTTTTGATATTATTAGCGATAGTGCCACTTAGCATGATGGGGCAAAACATTTATGACATATATAATGTCTCGACCTCATATTATCAAGGCACTGCAAAAGGAATGGCGATGGGCAACGCGATGGGTGCCGTAGGCGAAGACTTCTCCTCTATCGCTATAAATCCTGCTGGAGTAGGATTATTCAGAAAACCCACTCTCATCTTCACTCCTTCTATATTAACGACATACACCAAGTCGGAACTTAACGGGGACTTAGCCACAGACTCAAAAGCCAAGTTATCTGTAAATAATTTCGGCATAGTAGGCATCAACAAAAGCGGCAAGAGAACCACCACATGGGCTATCGGCATGAACAGAACCAACAACTTCAACAACAGTATCTTCGTTGATGGATATAATAACAACAACTCTCTGATTGATGCATATTTCGCCGAGATAATAGCCAACGACATCTATGACGAAAAGGAATTAGATTATTACTCTCCTTCTTACATATATCCATTATGGGAGACATACCTCATCAATTTTGAGAATGACGGAACATTGACGACACCTGTTCCAGCAGGAGGTCTGAGACAACTCAAAGGCGTAAGCTCATGGGGCGGTACCAACGAATGGACCTTCACTTCTGGCATCAACTTCGGCGATAAGTTCTTCCTCGGCATCTCTATCAACATGCCATACGTTTACAGCAAGAAGATAACAGACTATAAAGAAGAGTTCACTATAGAAGGCAGAGATTATTATTGGATTCAAGAAGAAGCACTTGCCACCACAGGCTGGGGCTTGAACTCCAAGTTCGGACTCATAGCACACCCTTGCAGATGGCTGCGTATCGGTGCGTCTATACACACCCCGACACTATATGAACTAACCGACAGCTGGAAAACAGCAACTGTTTCATACCTCGACTTCGGAACATACGAACATAACATCCCGACATCATATTTCAGCTATTCCATGATGACACCTTGGAGAGCTAACGGCAGCCTCGCCCTCATTTTCGGTAACTTCGGAATGATAACAGCCGACTATGAATATGTAGACTACAGCACAATACGAATCGCCGACAACGAATACGACTATAGCGAATACAACCAATTCTTGTCGCAGACCTTCAAGCCTACCATGAACCTCAGATTAGGAACTGAATGGCGCTATCAAAACATGTGCTTCAGAGGGGGTTACTCCTTCTACGGCAGTCCTTACGGCATAGAAAGCAGCGACTACAGAAGAAACGCCTTGTCATGCGGATTTGGCTACACACAGCATTTCTTCACTATAGACTTCGCCTACGTATATACACTTCAAAATCATAGCTACAACTTATACTCACAATACACAAAATATTACGAAGAGGTAGCACCAAATCTGATAGTAGATGAAAAGACCAACATTCACAGCTTAGTCGTTTCATTAAAATTAAAACTGTATTAATTATATGAGCAGATATTAAAATAGGTTGCCAATTTCTTGACAACCTATTTTTTTGTATTTGGACTTTAGTTATTCTGCAACTTCATTGTGATACATATCAGCGATATCTTGGTCAATCAAGATACGACCGCAATATTCACATACGATGATTTTCTTGTGCATACGAATATCGAGTTGATGTTGTGGAGGGATTTTATTGTAGCAACCGCCACAAGCGTCACGTTCGATTTTCACGACTGCCAAACCGTTACGAGCATTTTTTCTGATACGTTTGTAAGCAGTAAGAAGACGTTCTTCAATAAGTTGTTCACTATCTTTTGAACGAGCCATGAGTTCTTCCTCTTCTTTTTCAGTCTCTTCAACGATTGATGACAATTCATTCTTCTTCAGTTCGAGGTCACCTTTACGTTCTTCCAAGCGAGCGTTAGTTTCATTCAAAGTGATTTTCAACATCTCTGACTTCTTAGTACAATCGTTGATGCGTTTTTCACAAAGTTGAATATCCAATGATTGATATTCTATCTCTTTTGTTAAAGATTCATACTCACGGTTGTTACGAACATTATTCTGTTGTTCCTCGTATTTCTTGATAAGAGCTGTAGCTTCCTTGATTTTGTTTTTATAATCGACTATGTCTTTAGCAAATTTCTCCAACTCCTCATTGAATTTAGCGATACGAGTCTCCATACCTGCGATTTCGTCTTCCAAGTCTTGTACTTCGAGAGGCAATTCACCGCGTATGATACGAATCTTATCTATCTTAGAATCTATCTGTTGTAAAGTATATAATTCAATAAGTTTTCTTTCAACAGTAATTTCTTGTTCTTCTGCGTTGTGAGTTTTTACGTTATCTTCCATATATTTATGTTATTTAATATTTTAAACGAAGTAATTAACGGAGTTGGTATTCACTTCCGAAATTTGGACTGCAAATTTAGGATTTTTTTTGAGAATAATATCAGCAAATAATTGTTTTGTGAACTGTTCTGTTTCAAAATGTCCGGCATCTACGATAAGTATTTCATTATCAGCTTCAAAAAAATCATGATATTTTAAATCTGCTGTTATATATGCGTCAGCCTTACATTGTTTCGCGTCATTTATCAAGAAAGAGCCAGAGCCTCCACAAATAGCTACTTTCTTAATATTTTTTCCAAGAAGACAAGAATGACGCAATGAAGGTATATTAAGTCTTTCCTTAATTAATTTTAAGAACTCGAGTTCCGACATTTCATTCTCAAACTCGCCGATCATTCCGCTTCCTATTTGAGTTTCCGTATTGTTGAGATGTAATATATTCAAATCATTCAGACCAAGTTTCTCAGCCAAAGCCCTATTCACTCCGTAAAAGCTATTGTCGATATTAGTGTGCATAGCCGCGATTGCGATGTCATTCTTGATAGCCTTAGTGATGATTCTTCCAGTAGTGTCATCGACGAGAATATTCTTCAAACCTTTAAAAATTAGAGGATGATGACTAACAACAAGATGAAACGAATTTGCTATAGCCTCGTCAATGACTTTTTCAGTAACATCTAATGTCAACAAGACTTTATCAACCAGAGCGTTAGCATCACCGACAAGAAGTCCGCAATTATCATAACTCTCCTGCCAACTTATCGGTGCAACATCCGTCAAATAAGACAAAATTTCAGAGACTTTATTCATTTTATAATTTTCTGCTAAGATACGATTTTTTATCGTTTAATAATTTGTTTTGATAAAAATAATTTGTAAATTTGTTCGGTTATAAAATATCATGAAAAGATTACTATTACCAATATCATTGCTTTATTCGTTTGTCTTATTTTTAAGGCATAAGTTATATGATTGGAAGATATTAAAATCAAAAAGCTATAACATTCCAAATATATGTGTCGGCAATCTTAATTTAGGAGGAACCGGCAAGACGCCTCATATAGAATATCTCATCAGATTATTATCGGATAAGTACGACACAGCTGTTTTAAGTCGCGGTTACAGACGTAAGACCCAAGGCTATCTTCTTGCCAACGACACTCATACACATAACGACATAGGTGACGAGCCTCTTCAATATTTCACAAAATTCAATAATATTAAAGTCGCTGTCGACGAGAGTCGCTGCGAAGGCATGGATCGTCTCCTTCAAGAAAACAAACCACCTCAAGTAGTTCTCTTAGACGACGCTTATCAACATAGAAAAATAAAACCTGGACTTAATATCCTCTTGACAGATTATTATAGTCTTTACAGTGACGACCATTTGGTGCCAGCAGGAAATTTGAGAGACATCAAGAAAGCTGCACAAAGAGCAGAGATTATTGTCGTTACAAAATCACCTAACGTCATAACGCCGTATTACAGAAGAGATGTGGAAAACAAACTCAAACCTCTTCCCCACCAGAAAGTCTTTTATTCATATATAGAATACCTCGACTTCCAGCCTCTCAGCAAGATAAGCCACGAAATGGACATCAAAGAAGCCAAGACTGTATTGTTGCTTTGCGGTATCGCCAACACCTACTCGCTGGAAGATCATATAAAAAGGAAATACAATACTATATCGAAAATAAAATTCAATGACCATCATAACTTTACAGAAAAAGATGTCGATATGATCATTGAAAAATATAATCACACAATAGGTAAGAATAAGGTTATCGTCACGACGGAGAAAGACGCTATGAGACTAATCAACACGTCCTTCATCAATAAATTTGACGACATTCCTGTTTTCACCATACCTATTAAGATTAAGTTCCATAAAGAAGAAGGAACGAGTTTCGATGATGAAATCTTAAAATATATTAATGACAATATACAGTGATGAATTTATTTTTAATGAAGATTTATGGAGAAGAAGATTTATTTCGTCACTGATTTGCATTTAGGCGTCCCTACTCTCGAAGACTCACACGAAAGAGAGCTGAAGCTCATTAAATTCTTGGACGCTATCAAGGAAGAAACAGAGGCGCTATTTCTCATGGGCGACCTCTTCGACTTTTGGTTTGAATATAAGACTGTAGTGCCTCGCGGTTACACCCGTCTCCTTGGTCGTCTCGCTCAATTTGTAGATGACGGCATCCCTGTTCATCTCTTCGCTGGCAATCACGACCTATGGACTTTCGACTATCTTCAGAAAGAAATAGGAATACAAGTTCATCGTGAGCCGATGATAATGACATTGAAAGACAAGAAATTTTTCCTCGTCCACGGCGATGGCAGAGGTCCAGGCGACAGAGGATATAAATTCCTTAAACGCGTCTTTGAAGGTAAATTAAATCAGTTCCTTTTTAGATGGATTCACCCTGATGCAGGAATAGGACTTGCTTTGAGATGGTCGCACAACCACAGAGTCAAGAAGTTAAAGAAAGAAGCTGAAGGTAACTATTACTCCGTCATCGAAGAGACACGACTTTATAAATACGCACAAGAATGCGTCAAGGAAAATCCTGAGATAGATTATTTCGTATTCGGACATCAACATAAACCGATGCAATATAAAGTTGATAACGCCGTTGTTACTGTTGTCGGCAACTGGATAAGAGATTTCACCTACGCCGTCTTCGACGGAAAAGAAATACAATTGACAGTTTACAATTGACAATTAACAGTTAACAATGAATAAATGTAGAGACGTGGCTTGCCGCGTCTTAAATAAAACAATGAATATAAACATCAAATAATAATATTATGAACATTACAAATTCGTACATCAAAGAGAACGAAAATCGTTTTTTGGAAGAGTTATTCGGCTTGATCCGTATTCCTTCTATCAGTTCACAGACAGAACATAAAGGCGACATGATCAAATGCGCTGAATATTGGAGAGACAGCATCTTAGCAGCTGGTGCCGACAAGGCTGAAGTCATGCCAACAGAAGGCAACCCTGTGGTTTACGGCGAGAAAATCATCGACCCAAAATTACCTACAGTATTAGTTTACGGTCACTACGACGTTATGCCAGTCGACCCAATCGAGCTATGGAACACCGACCCATTTGAGCCAGTCATCAAAGACGGCAAGATTTGGGCTCGCGGCGCTAACGACGACAAAGGTCAGGCTTTCATGCACGCAAAGGCATTCGAGACAATGGTCAAGACCAACACCTTACCTTGCAACGTAAAATTCATGATTGAAGGCGAAGAAGAGATAGGTTCCGGCAGCCTCGCCAAATGGATCGTCACAAACAAAGATTTAGTCAAAGCCGACATCATCTTAGTCTCCGACACCAGCATGATCGACCACGACACTCCTTCTATCACAACAGGATTACGCGGATTGTCATATTGGGAAGTGGAAGTGACAGGACCTAACGCCGACCTTCACTCAGGCTTGTTCGGCGGCGCAGTAGCAAATCCTATCAACACCTTATGCGAAATGGTCGCTAAAGTCATGGACGAGAACAACCACATCACCATCCCTGGATTCTATGATGACGTCATCGAGGCTACAGCAGAAGAACGCGAGTTGCTCAACATGGCACCATATAGCGAAGAAGAATATAAAGCAGGTGTCGGCGTGAAAGCATTACGCGGCGAAAAAGGCTACACCACAATCGAGAGAGTCGGTATCCGTCCAACATTCGACCTCTGCGGCATCTGGGGCGGCTACACCGGCGAAGGCGCTAAGACAGTACTTCCTTCAAAGGCTTACGCAAAAATCTCATGCCGTTTGGTTCCTAACCAAGATAACGAAAAGATTTCAGCCTTGTTCAAAGAATATTTCGAGAGCGTAGCTCCAGAATACGTCGATGTCAAAGTCACTCCATTACACGGCGGACAAGCCTACGGATGTCCTATCGACTTGCCAGCATACAAGGCAGCAGAAGCAGCATATATGGACACATACGGCAAACGCCCTATCCCTATGAAGAGCGGCGGCAGTATTCCTATCATCTCTGAATTTGAAAAAGTACTCGGCATCAAGTCGATATTGATGGGCTTCGGCTTAGGTTCAGACGCTATCCACTCACCTAACGAAAACTACAGAGTCGACCACTTCTTCAAAGGAATAGAAACCATCATCGCTTTCTATCAACACTTTGCAAAAAATTAAGTCACTAAGTCACTGAGACTCCGAGACACCAAGTATTAAAAAACGCAGGGATTTTTATCTCTGCGTTTTTATTTTCATTTGTCGATATATTATTATCTACAATGAGCCATAGCCCGAAACAGGGAAAAGTTGTTTTATGTAATATGTTTGTGATGCGCCATCAATTCTGATATTTCCACCTTCCATGCTTATTGTACATTCGTGTAATATAGGAGTTCTTGGTCCCGATTTTATATCATCAGAGTCTGCGATCCAAATTTTTGACACAATACCTGTTGCGTTATCGTATTCGCAGCCCCACAATGTAATAGAGTGAAGACCACCACCTAATCCTATTGAAACACCGAGTCCGCATGTACCTCTTCCCATAAATTCTATCAGTAATTCTGAGAAGCGAGCCAAACGTTCTGGATTGGATAAGCCCGAGCCATTTCCCCATTCGTTATATCCGTTATATTCTCTTG
This sequence comes from Lentimicrobiaceae bacterium, assembly GCA_015061315.1. GTDB lineage: Bacteria > Bacteroidota > Bacteroidia > Bacteroidales > F082 > Limimorpha. Next base: position 33,497 of record SUWV01000021.1, on the reverse strand, counting down.
TTATAAGGTTGTTAAATTCTATTGTACCTGGAACGATCACGTAGCTATAGTCGTGATATACATAAGGAAGTATTTCATTCCATATATTTGCGAAGTAACCGCCATTGTTTCCTGATAAAGGCTGTGCGTATGATCCTGCAGTAGCATATTGTTGTATATTTCTTCCTTCAAAATACCATGTGATGCCGTGAGAAGCATCAGCACCTCTTGTGTTGTCCCATTGTTCTTTATACATATCCATAAGAGCGAGCTCATATGACGACGTACCTTTACCTGATATCGCACCTGCAGGAAGAGTGTTGCCGGCTGCCATATAGCGGTCTTGCCACCATTGAATGATGTTAGATGAAGTAGCAGCCCAGCACATATTGATGTCGGTAGAGTAATCAATCTTATTCACGTCATACCAGCCTGATGTCGGTGTCACGCCTTCAGCGAATAGCCTAACCTTACCATCGATAATTTCCTCATTACCGCCTTCATCGCCACCGTCCTCTCCACTATTATCTTCATACTCTGTCCATGGAAGACAAGAAACATCTCCATTCTGTTCTGCCCTATAATATACCTTATTAGCAGCTATGCCATTTCTAAAAACATACTCATAGTTCTTATCATCCTTCTTACATTGAAGTGCAACATCATAGTCTTCATTTGGGAAAAGCACCACATACGAAATCCCGGTTGCGCTTTCCACACTTATATTGGCATCAGCATCAGGTGTCACTGAAAACTCGTAATTCTTACTTACTGTGTTATATTCTAATGAATAAGAAGTGCCGTATATTGCATTTCCACTTAATGAAGTAACGCCATTCAAGTCCAACAATGCTATCGACATTCTATTTTTAAGAGTGCCTGAGATTGGAAGTCTCACCTCACCGTCTTCCATAACAGCTGTTACCGTAGTACTTGCAATATGACAACAGCCTAAATCGGCGAGTCTTCCACTTTGAAATGAGATACTACCTTCTATTCTATTGTTATCGACTAAATTATAGTAAGGTGTATTTGTTTGAGAGGAATTGCCAAAATACCATATCTCATACGTTGTTCCTGTGGCAAGAAGTTTTTCATCAACAAATGCACTAAATTCTATAGCTTCGTGATAGCCTTCCGAGTAACCTTCAAGTTCCACTATTTTTGGCGTATTCCCCGGTATTACAAGATATATACATTCTCTGCCATCACTCCAATTGACAGAGCCATCAGTCATAAGCTTAGTAAAATCCGATCTGCTTTCTTTGTTGAGCGGCAACACGCAACTCACTCTGATCTTATCGGCATTATCATTATTATTTTCTTCTGTGTCTGGTTTACATTGTGTAAATAACAGTGCTATTATAGTCAATAAAAGTAGATTTATCTTTTTCATAATTGTCAAGTTTGTTAAAATTTGTTTAGTCTTTCTTTCGTCTTAATGTTTTATAAGCAAGAGCCAATCCCATCATCAGTAGCAATGGATTTCCTAATGGAGTTTCATTTGTCAAGTCAAAGTCATCAAATTTCAGATTATCTTCACTATTGAAATCACTAAACTTTAAGGGTACTGACATCGAAGTTCGACTTTCATTTTTCTGTTCGTAGAAGAAAGCATCGCCTTGTGCTTTAATGTAAGAAATGTTTGCAACTAATAGAGTACAGAACATTAGTGTTGTTAGTTTTTTTCTATTCATATATGAGAGTAAATTTTGGGTTTACAAAGATAACAAAAGTCTATAGACGAAAGACTAAAGGCTAAGGATTTTTTTAGTCACCGAGTCAACTGTCAACTGTTAATTGTTAATTGTTAACTGTTAATTGATTTGGGCGTTCCGGCTATCGCCGTCGGGCTTTCCGCTCTATCTTTGCTCGCTCCGTAAACTACGCTCGCAAAGGATGCCGCTCCAATCCCTAACGCAGGAAGGCTACTATAAAAAAGAGAGCCCCTGTTTCCAGAAGCTCTCCTTATCTTTAGACTTTAGCCTTTAGACCTTCGTCAATTATTCATAAATGTTTCTTATTGAAACACCGTTATTGAAGTTTTCTATACCTTTTTTCAAGAAGTCGACGAAAGCGTCTTTATCCAAGTCGTAAGCGCGTGGGTCAACCAAAAGCTCGCCATTGTGTCCCATGAGGCAGTAATATGGTTGAGCGTTAGTATTGAACTTAGAGATTTGGAAGTCTGCATTAACACGACCTATTGATTTCTTTTCTTTACCATCGGCACCGATGATCCATTCTTCTTTAGGAAGTTTTGTCTTATCATCGACGTAGAGAGCTACTATGACGTAGTCGTTACGTAACATCTCGAGGACGCGTGGGTCGCTCCATACGTTAGCTTCCATTTCACGACAGTTGACACAGCCGTGACCTGTGAAGTCGATGTAGATAGGTTTATTTTGAGCCTTAGCGCAAGCTAATGCTTGTTCATAGTCGTAGTAACCTTTAAGACCGTGAGGCAAGTGGAAGATGTCAGCATATTTAGGTTCTTCGCACAATACTGAAGAAGAAGTAGCTTTTCTGTCAGATTGTTCTGTTTGAACAGAGATATTAGACATCTTAGCATCAACGTAATTTATGACCTTATCAGCATTTTCTTGGTTGATACGTTTGAGGTCGAAGTCCATAGTCTGTTGTGGTGGTAAGTAACCTGATAAAGCTTTAAGAGGAGCGCCCCACATACCTGGGATCATATAAACTACGAATGTGAAGACTACGATACAGAGTGTAAGACGGAACACTGAAAGGTGTTGTACTTCTGAGTCGTGAGCGAATTTGATTTTTCCTAAGAGGTAGAGACCTAACAATGTGAACACTACGATCCAGATAGCGAGATATACTTCGCGGTCTAAGAGACCCCAGTGGTAAGTTTGGTCAGCGACGCTTAAGAATTTGAAGCCGAGGGCTATTTCCACGAAACCGAGAACGACTTTCACTGAATTGAGCCAGCCACCGCTCTTAGGCATGTTTTGTAACAATGATGGGAACAATGCGCATAATGCGAATGGGAGACCGAATGCCATAGCAAATACCATGATGGTGATGATAGGTGTCCAGAACTCACCTGATGTAGCTTTAATCAACACTGTACCAACGATAGGACCTGTACATGCAAATGATACGAGAACGAGTGTCAATGCCATGAAGAACACGCCTCCGAGACCTGCATTACCAGTCTTGCTGTCGCTCTTGTTGACTAATGAACTTGGCAACACGATTTCAAAAGCTCCGAAGAATGAAGCTGCGAATACCATGAACACTACGAAGAACAAGATATTTGTAACCCATGATGTTGAGATCCAGTTGAAGATGTCAGCTGTGACGCTGTCACCACCGATGATTCTTGTTATCATAATGATAGCTGCGATAGGGAGTGTGTAGAGAGCTATGATGAATACATAATACATGATAGCTTTGAAACGACCTGCTGCTTTGCTTTCGCTGCCATGCAAGAAGAATGACACTGTCATAGGAATCATTGGGAACACACATGGTGTCATGAGAGCTGCAAAACCCCAGATGATAGCTTCGATAATCAAAGCGATGAGGCTTTCACCACCTGCTGATGCTTGTTCTGATGCGTCTTCTATAACTGCAGGCTCACCAAGTTGAACCTCAAAATCGTAAGCAAGTTGAACACAGCTTTCTTTACAAGCCTGACCTGTAATAGCGCCAGATATTGTTGCTGAGCCTTCTAACAATTTAACTGTCTGCTTGAAAATCGCTTCTTTTTCAAAGAAATGTTCGTCAATTTCAAAAACGTCATTGTAAGCGATTGTGACTTCTGGTTCTACAACTTCACCGATACGTTCTGCTCCAACTACCTCAACAAAATCAAAGTAGAGAGGCATAGGACCGCCTATCGGTGTGTTTTGTGAATAAAGATGCCAACCATCTTCAATTTCTGCTTTGAATACAATATTGTACTCATTTTTGCTTAATTTCTCTGTTTCTACTGTCCATTGTACAGGTTCTAAAATCTGAGCCTGTGCCATGAATGGAAGCAATAAAACCAAAAAAGTAAAGAGTTTTAAAAACTTTTTCATGATTTTTTTTGTTGATTTATTATGATAAATGATTAATTATTTTCGAAAAAGTGTGCAAATTTAAGAAAAAAAATATTTAACTCATTATGTCACATTGAAAAATTACATTTGTCGTGTCAAGAATTTTCACCTTATCGCTAATCCTATATCCGACAACCCACAAAATCAAGCCTTTAGCATCTTCCATAATCCAGACATTTCGTTTCTGATAGGCAGTAAAGCCTAAATCATTAAAGAAATCGCTCAGCAATTTGGAGCCTTTCATTCCCAACGGCTTAAACTTATCTCCTTTTCTCCAATGACGTAACTTCAATGGGAACGTAATTTTATCCATGTCAAATTGCGCAACTGAAACGTCTTTTATCAACTTGAAATTTTCATATTTATTTAAAACTGAGAATCTGAGAATCTGAGAATCTATCTGAATCTGAAAATCTGAAAATCTGAAAATCTGAAATTCATCATCATCAAATCTATTTTTAAAAATCTCAATGATGTCTTTTTGAACTGAAGCGATCAGACTGTTGTCCGTTGTCTGTTGTCCGTTGTCATTATAAAACACAACTCCCGATTTTTCATTTCTCATCGCCTCGAACATTGACTCCGCCTGTTCATAATTGAAACCGAATCTTCTAACCCATTCAAAAAGGAGTTGTTTCCCGTTTTCATTATTAAGGAAATGTCTGTTCTCAACGCTTCTATAATCATCTTTAACAAATTCTATTTCCGCCAATTTCTCATCAATCAAGTTTCTATACAACTCATTTTCTGAAGAAAGACATTCGATGGAGAAATTCAGACACTGACGTGCATTATCTTTTATCTCATCGAAAAGCGGAATTATCTGATGACGAATCTTATTTCTCAGATAAACAGTCTCCTGATTTGTATAGTCTTCCACCCATTGAATATCATTCTCTTTGGCGAAAGTCATGATTTGATTTCTGTTAGAGAAAAGCATAGGTCGGATATAAAAGTCGTTTTGCGGTTTCATACCTTTGAGACCTTTGATGCCAGAGCCTCGTAACATATTAATGAAAAACGTCTCTATCTGGTCGTCGCCGTGATGAGCAAGCGCTACCTTATCGAAATTGTGAATTTCCTTTAACTCTTTGAACCAATTATAGCGTAATTCGCGAGCCGCCATCTCGATAGAAAGTGAATTTTCTTTAGCATAAGTCTCCGTATCGAAATGATTAATATAAATAGGTATATTATTTTCTCTTGCAAAATCCGTCACAAATCTCTCATCACGATTAGAATCCTCGCCACGCAGATGGAAGTTACAATGAGCGAAAGCGAGATTACATTGACTCTGACTTTGCATCCCCACTCGTTGACTCGTAGTCTCGTAGTCTCGTTGACTTAACAACAGGAGTCTCGCCAACACCATAGAGTCGACGCCTCCGCTGAGTGCAAGCAGAATCTTATCATCTTTATCAATAAGATTATATCTCTCTATATATTTCTTAAATTCTGTTAGCATAATCATTTCTTTGCGGATTTATTCCTTCTCTTATCGACGGAAAATCCGAAGCCACCTATTTTCTCCCCTAATGTATAATATTTCCCGTGAGAATAAGTAATAAGGTCGGCTTGATTAAGTTGGAACTGACCGGTACTTGGGTCGAAGAATTTTGTGTCGCCATTGACAGCAACGACATTAGCGATGAACATATCATGCGAGCCGAGTTCTTTCACTTCCACCACCTGACATTCTATATTAAGCGGCGACTCTGCGATAAGCGGTGCCTTGACAATCTGAGCCTGCTCTGCCGTAAGGTGCATCTCCTTGAATTTGTTATAATCGCGACCCGAGCGTACGCCACACCAATCTGTCGCACGCGCAAGTTCTTCCGTCGTGACATTGATGACAAACTCTTTAGTTCTCGATATTATCTCATGCGAATGACGTTCTTTTCTTATTGAGACATAACACATAGGAGGATTCGTACATATCGTTCCCACCCAAGCCGCAGTCATGATATTATAATTTTCAGGACTATCGCCGCAGCTCACCATCACAGCAGGAAGCGGATAAATCATAGTTCCCGGTTTGAATGACATTTTCATATTTCTGAAATATTATAGATTATGCAAAGATAATAAAAAAGTCAACGAGACCACAAGTCTACAAGACAATGAGTCAATAAGTCAATAAGTCTATGAGACAATAAGTAGAGACGTGACATATTACACCTATAAAAATAAACAATACGTAATTGGTGCGTCTTGAAGTGTCAAAGTCAGTTTCAACCTTCATCGACAACATCAATAATCATATCGAAATTATCTGTTTGACGAGTGATGTTTTTAGTTATATTTTTGCGGTGTAAAAGTCAACGAGACTACAAGTCAACGAGACTACAAGATTAAACATTAACAACTAAAAAAAAAGACAACTATGGCAACAAAATTTTATAAATGCAATCATTGTGGAAATGTAATAGAAAAGATAATAGATTCAAAAGTTCCTGTTTTCTGCTGCGGCGAAAAGATGGAAGAGCTCGTTCCTAACACTGTAGAAGCAAGCGGCGAGAAACATATTCCTGTCGTAACAAAACTTCAAGACAATATCTTAAAGATTGAAGTCGGCAGCGTTCATCACCCGATGCTTCCAGAACATCATATCGCGTTCATCTACGTTGAGACAGAACATGGCGGAATACGCATTGACCTGAAAGACCAACCAGTAGCAGTAGTTCATCTCGGCGAAGAAAAAGCAGTAGCTGTTTACGAATACTGCAATCTCCACGGACTCTGGAAAGTGGAACTTTAAAAAGCCTACAAGACAACAAGTCAACTAGCCAACAAGATACTACACAACTATATAACTACACAACTACATAATTACACAACTACACAACTACACAACTCAAAAACTACAACAAAAAAAACAAGCCGCTACTTTTTCGTAACGGCTTGTTTTACTATAATTGTCAATTGTTAATTGTAAATTATTCAATATCCCAAGTGCTACCGCTGTTGAGCAAGTCATCGACGCAGTGGATCTTCGACTTAGCTGTCTCTTCTTCGATAACACCGTCAAGGCATTGATTGTAAGTTGGAGCGTCTACATTTCTGATAACGCCTATAGCGACTGGATATTCTGGTGGCATCATGTGAGCCAACATCATGTGGATACCAGTTGTCTTTTCTTTTTCATCGTGAACCAAGATGTCGGCTTCTGTCACGCCGTTTTCACCGATAGTGACGACTTCTAATCTGTTGCCTTTAAGCACGAGACCTTTATTTCTATCTTTACCGAAGATCAATGGCTGACCGTGAACACATTTCACTTGCATATCGTCGCGGACTTCTTTAGCTGTTATGTTGCTGTGGATACCGTTTGAGAATATCATACAGTTTTGGAGGATTTCAACTACTGAAAGGCCGTCGTGATTTTTGGCTTCACAGCAGATCTGTGTGAGTTCTTGTGTATTGGCATCGACACCACGAGCGAAGAACTTACCGCCAGCACCTATCACGAGTTCACCGACGTTGAATGGATCTTCGTAAGTACCTTGTGGAGAAGTCTTAGTGACTGTGCCACGGAAAGTACATGGTGAGAACTGACCTTTTGTCAAGCCGTAGATACGGTTATTGAAAAGAAGGAGGTTCATGTCGATGTTACGACGTACGGCGTGGATGAAGTGGTTACCGCCGATAGCTGTACAGTCGCCGTCGCCAGTGATGACCCATACTGAGAGGTTAGGGTTAGCGAGTTTCACGCCTGTTGCTATAGCTGCTGCACGACCGTGGATGCTGTGGAATCCGTAGGTGTTCATGTAATATGGGAAACGTGAAGAACAGCCGATACCAGAAACGACAACGATGTCTTCTTTTCTTTTTCCTAACTTAGGAAATACGTCTTCCACTGCTTTCAAGATTGCATGGTCGCCACAACCTGGGCACCATTTAACGATTTGATCGCTTACGAAATCTTCTTTTGTAAGATTAACAACCTGATTGTTATTTATATTTTCCATAGTATTATCTTATTTTAAAAGGTCATTAAACTTATTTTCCAATTCGGCTGTCAAGAATGGCAAGCCTTGTACCTTATTATATTGTTCGTAGATATGTCCAGGGTGTTTCATGCGGAGATAATTTGCAAACTGACCTCTGTTCATTTCACAGACGACGATCTTCTTATGACCGCTCAACACTTCTTCTGTGTTCTTTGGAAGTGGTGAGATATGGCGGAAGTGAGCGTGTGCCACCGACTTACCTTCAGCTATCATTTTTTCAACTACTGAAAGAACGACGCCGTAAGTACCGCCCCAGCTTACTACTAATAAATCAGCGTTAGGATCGCCTATGATTTCTTGCTCTGGGATATAATTAGCTACGCGGTTCACTTTCTCTTCACGAAGTTGAGTCATGAGTTCGTGATTTCTTGGGTCGTGTGAAACATTACCTTTGATATTTTCTTTTTCAAGACCACCGATACGATGACGGAGACCTTCTGTTCCTGGGATAGCCCATTCGCGACGTAATTTATCTTCGTCACGGCGATATGGAGCATAGTCAGGGTCGTTAGCTTTAGCGATTGGAGGCACGATTGCTGGGAGTTCAGCTACCTTAGGGATACGGAATATTTCTGTACCGTTACCAAGAGCGCCGTCTGTCAATAAGATAACAGGTGTCATGTGTTCCAATGCAAGTTTACAAGCCTCGTATGCTGAGTAGAAGCAGTCGACTGAGCTCTTAGCTGCCAATACGATAAGAGGAGCGTCGCCGTTACGGCCATACAATGCTTGCATCAAGTCGCTCTGTTCTGTCTTAGTTGGGAGACCTGTTGAAGGACCGCCACGTTGAACGTCGATGACTACGAGAGGAAGCTCTGTCATGACTGCGAGACCTAAGGCTTCTGATTTAAGAGAGAGACCAGGACCCGATGTTGTTGTCACTGACAAGCAGCCTGCGAAAGAAGCACCTATTGAAGAAGTGATACCTGCTATTTCGTCTTCTGCTTGATAAGCTTTTACCTTTAAGTTTTTATATTTTGTAAGCTCAACTAAGATGTCGGTTGCAGGAGTGATAGGATAAGAACCTATGAAAAGCTGACGACCTGAGCGTTCGCTTGCAGCCATGAGCCCCCATGCTGTTGCGACATTACCAGAGATGTCGCGATATTTACCTTTAGGAAGTTCAGCAGGTTGGATGCGATAGGTGTTAGCGAAGACCTCCATTGTGTCGGCATAGCTGTAACCAGCAGCCACAACAGTCTGGTTAGCCTTGATGACTTCAGGTTTGTTTTTGAATTTATTTTCAAAATAATGATTAAGCTGAGTAATGTCGCGGTTGAAGAGATACATCACTATACCGAGAGCGAACATATTCTTCGACTTAAGCATTGCTTTTCTATCCAAGCCAAAATCTTTCAAAGCCTCTATTGTAAGAGATGAGATAGGAGCTTTGATGACTTTGTATTGACTGAGGGTATCATCTGTTGTCGGGTCAGCGGCATAACCAGCTTTCTCGAGAGATTTTTCAGTCAATGAATCAACGTCGAAGATAATTGTTGTTCCAGGTTTCAACCAACGCATGTTAGCTTTGATAGAAGCTGGGTTCATTGCTACTAACACATCGCAGAGGTCACCTGTGGTGTGAACCGGTTTATGACCGAAATGTACTTGGAATCCAGAAACACCGGATACTGTACCTTGTGGAGGACGAATTTCAGCTGGATAATCTGGGAATGTAGCGAAATCGTTTCCGGCAAATGCTGTCGAGTCTGAGAATAAGTTACCAGTCAACTGCATACCGTCTCCAGAGTCACCCGCAAAGCGGATAACAACTTGTTCGAGTTCTACAACTTTTGATATTTTTGTCGTCATAGGAAACTATATTAATTTTGATTATGCAAATTTTCTGCAAATGTAACTATTTATTGTTATGCAGCGACAAAAAAAATGAATAAAAATAAAAGAAAAAGTTTTTTTTATTTTTTTTGTTTTTATACCAATTATCTTTATATCTTTGCAACAAATTCAAAACTTAAAAAATTATGGCTTATAAAATTTTAGACAATTGTGTAGCATGTGGCACATGTATCGATGAGTGCCCAGTTGGTGCTATTTCTGAAGGCGACATTTATGTAATTGATGCTGACACATGTGTTAGCTGTGGCTCATGCGCTGGTGCATGTCCAAACGATGCTATCGTCGAAGATTAAGAATTAATTTTTTTATTCGTTAAAAGGGAAAAAGCTCGACAAAATGTCGAGCTTTTATTTTTATGACTAAAGTCCAAAGTCTAAAGTCTAAAGTCCAAAGTCCCTTATGTAGAGACGTGACATATTACACCGATGAAAATAAACACGATGTAATTGGTGCGTCTCGATGAGTTCAAAGTCAGAGTTCAGCGTCAATATTATCCTTAATCTGATTCATGACTTTATCAAAGACTATCAGGTCTTCTTCCTTGATATCTTTCAAAACATTCCTCATCATATTAATCGCCACTTCTGTCGTCTTTCCCTTCAGCTTCATTCCTTCCTCCGTAACAATAATATCATTGATACGACGGTCTTTCTTATTCATGGCGCGATATACCAAACCTTTTCTTTCCAAAGAATCTATAAACTTAGTAACAGAGTTTTTATCTTTCTGAATTATATCTGCTATAGCTTGTTGCGATAAAGTCTCTGCATCCCAAAGTATATCCATCACAAGATATTGTTCAGGTGTGAGGTTAATATCATTACGACTCAACTCCTTAGCGAAATACTTTATCAAAGAGCAGTTTAAGATATTGATATAAACTGCCACTTTTTTCATTAGAAGCATAATCTTTCTATTGTTTTATTAATGTGTTTTCTCTATTGCTTTTTCAATGGGCTATCGGGTTCGTTAGCCATCATTCTATATTCCATTTTATCTGTCACGCGAGGCAAGCGTCTGTTTGCAAACAGCGTCGCTTTTCCGAGCGGCGTGAGCACCATGTGTGTCTTTCTTCTGAAGATTCCTCGCGCCATTATCTTCGCCACTCTCTCCGCCGACATCATACGCTCCTCCTTACGAGGCGTCTCGCCTTGCGGACTACCATCGGCTGTTAATGCAACATTTCTTATGTTTGAGGTCGTAAATCCAGGTGCGAATATCATGACATGCAAGCCGTCATACAAATGTTCTATCCTTAATGTTTCAAGGAAGCCTCGCACCGCGAACTTAGATGCCGAATATGCAGTGCGTGCCGGCAAGCCGACATATCCCGCCGTCGATATGACTCCGACAACACTGCCTTTGGTCTCCAAAAGATATGGCAAAGCGTATTTTGTACAATAGACCGTTCCCCAGAAATTAGTGTCCATCAACGACCTCATGACTTTTAAATCCATATCTTTGAAAACAGCACGCATCGAGATACCTGCATTATTTACCAAGACATCTATCTTGCCAAAATGTTTTACAGTCTGCTCAACGAGGTTCTTACAGTCTTCTTCCTTTGTGACATCAGTCTTTACACAAAGTACATTGTCCGTTGACTTATTGAACTTTTTGTTTATCTCTTCTGCTATCTTTTCCAACTTATCGATGGAACGTGCTGCGAGCACTATTTTTGCTCCGAGCGATGCAAATCTTGTAGCAGAAGCCAACCCGATTCCCGAGCTGGCTCCTGTTACTATAATGACTTTATCTTTATAAAAGTTGTTCATATATTAATTAATGTGTTACCAAATAGCCATATTCGGCATCTCGTCAGAGTCGTACTTACCTTCAGCAAGTTTTCTCTTGACATCGGCAAACGCATTCAAAGTGTAGTTCACATCTTCTAATGTATGAACCGCTGTTGGGATTATTCTGAAGATAATCATACCTCTTGGAATAACCGGATATGTAACGATAGAACAGAAAATTTTGTAATTTGTTCTAAGGTCTTTTGCTATTTGTGCAGCTTGTTGTTCGTTACCTGGCAAGAATATTGGTGTCACACATGCTTCAGCTGGTCCTATTTCAAAGCCTAAGTTACGGAAGCCATCTTGCAATGCGCGTGTCACTGTCCATAATTTCTTACGTAACTCGTCGCCTTCTGCGCTACGGATTATTTCTAAACGTTTCAAGCAACCTTCAACGATTGGCATAGGCAATGACTTAGCGTACATTTGAGAACGCATGTTGTAACGTAAGTAATCAATTACATATTTAGGACCTGCGACGAAACCACCGATGATAGCCATAGACTTAGCGTAAGCACCAATATAAAGGTCTATTTCATCCATCACGCCGAAATGTTCTGAAGTACCGCGACCTGTAGGTCCCATCACGCCGAAACCGTGAGCATCGTCGATGAGGATACGGAATTGATATTTCTTCTTCAACTCAACGATTTGGTCTAAGATACCGAGAGCACCTGTCATACCGAACACACCTTCTGTGATGAGTAAGATACCGCCGCCTGTCTTGTTGACAATTTCTGTTGCTCTCTTAAGAGCTTTCTCGCAGCTTTCTATGTCGTTATGTTTGAAGTGGAATGATTGACCCAAGTGGAGACGTTTACCGTCTATTAAACAAGCGTGAGCTTCAGAGTCGAAAACGATGACATCGTGACGTGTTGTCAATGCGTCGATTGTTGAAACTATACCTTGATAACCGAAGTTAAATTCGTAGGCAGCTTCTTTTCTTTCAAAGTCGGCGAGTTCTTGTTCTAATCTTTCGTGGAGACGTGTGTTACCACTCATCATACGAGCGCCCATAGGATATGCCATACCCCAACGTGCTGCAGCTTCAGCATCAACCTTTCTGATTTCTGGGTGGTTAGCCAAACCTAAGTAGTTGTTCAAACTCCAGTTCAAGACGTCAACGCCGTTGAAACGCATGTGAGGACCCAACTCACCTTCTAATCTTGGGAAAACGAAATAACCGTGTGCACGATCTCTGTATTGACCAATCGGACCGCCAGAGTCCTTAGCTATTCTTTCAAAAATTTCCATTTCTACTGATTTTACTGATGTTAATAAGGATTTATTTTTCCCTGCAAAATTAGTAAATATATTTACTATATCAAAACGATTTAATAAAATATTTTATCTTTTTTAGCTCAAATTTATACCTATTTAAATTAAAAAATAATATTTTTGCAAATCATAAATTAAACACATAGACTCACAGTCTTATAGACTCATTGACTTATAATTAACATGATAAATTTTAAAGGAAAATACGCGCTTGTCACAGGAGGCAGTTCCGGTATTGGCGCGGCTATTGCAAAGCAGCTCTCAAAAGAAGGTTGCAATTTGTTTTTAACAGGATTAGGCTCCAACGATTTGGAAGAGACAAAGAAAGCCTGCGAACTGAACGGCGTTAAAGTCTATACTATAGAAAGCAACTTCGCCGATTATTCAAGCATCGACAATATGGTCGAGTTCGTAAAGTCTCATAATGTAAATATCGACCTCTTCGTGCTGAATGCTGGCATCTCACAACGTGCCAAGGCTTTCGACACCGACTTCGCCACCGACCAGAAGATAATGCAGATCAACTATTGGGGCGCAGTATATCTCATCAAGAAATTCAAAGAAGAAATCCTTAACGCGGCACATACAAGCATCTCGGTCACGACTTCGCTCGCCGGATTGTTCGGTTTCCCGTTGAGAACTTCTTATTGTTCATCAAAACACGCACTCTTCGGTTTCTTCGAGTCGATGGATTTGGAATACGATAATGTTTCCGTGACTTTCCTAATTCCAGGACGTATCAACACCAACATCAGCAAGAGCGCACTCCTCGGCAACGGAGAGAAATACGGCAAGATGGATCAAGGTCAGGCTAAAGGCTTAGACGTTGACAAAGCCGCCAAACGCGCCGTCAAGGCAATCAAGAAAAAGAAACACAGAAAACTCATTGGCAAGTACGAACTTCTGATGGCTCATATTAATAGGTATCTGCCTCGACTTTATTACGTACTTTCAAAACATATTTCACCAACATAAAAAAAAACGATTATGAAAGAAAAAGTTATATGCGGCATACAGCAAGTCGGTATTGGAGTTGAAGAATTGATAGCTCCATGGAAATGGTATCACACAGTCTTAGGTTTCGAGATGAAGATCTTTGACGACGAAGGCGTTGCAGAACGTATGCTTCCTTACACAGGCGGCAAGCCACAGCCACGACGCGCCATCTTAGCATTCAACCCTCGCGGCGGCGGCGGATTTGAAGTATGGCAGCCTAAAGGCAGAAAAGTGAAATATCCGGAACGTCCGCTTCAACTCGGCGACTACGGCATCAACATCTGTAAGATAAAAGCTAAAGACGTAGATAAATCATACGCTCATCTTAAAAACAACGGAGCTACCATGCTCAGCGAAGTATGCTCCTCCCCTTTCGGTTTCAAGCATTTCTATTTCAAAGACCCTTGGAACAATATCTTTGAAGTGGAACAAAACGACTACGCCTTCATCGACGAAGACAAGACAAATGGCGGAGTAAATGGCGTTGTTATCGGTGTCAAAGACATGGAGAAATCTATAGAGTTCTACGGAAAATTGTTAGATTACGATACTGTTGTCGGCGATGTAACAAGCACTTTTGATGAGTTAAAGAACATCAACGGCGGCAATTGCGAATTACGTCGCGTAATGTTGAAACGTTCCAAACCAATACAAGGTCCTCTCTCCGATATGATGGGTGACTCTCATATCGAGTTAGTCAAAAATTTAAGCGCAGAGCCTGTCAAGGTCTTGGAAAACAGATATTGGGGCGACCCAGGTTATATCCATCTATGTTTCGATGTTCGTAATATGGACTGCATCAAAGAAGCTGCAGAAGCATTAGGACATCCTTTCGTCTGCGATGGCGGCCGCGACTTCGACATGGGCGATGCCAACGGACACTTCACCTACGTGGAAGATCCTAACGGAACATTGATAGAATTTGTCGAGACTTTCAAGGTACCTGTCATGAAAAAATTTGGCATCTATCTCAACCTCGGCAACAGAAACGACTACAAACCGCTTCCTAAGTTCATGACAAAAGCCATGAGATTTAGTAAGGTGAAGGTTGAGAATATTAAATAAGTTTAAGGATTAAGGCTTAAGGTTTAAGGTAAGTTTCTTCTTGGAAACTTACCTTTTTTTTGTAATATTTTTCATTTTCATCTTGACAAAATTAAAAATTGTATTATCATTTGCAATAAAAAAAATATAGATGACGTTCATTCTGAAGATTCGTCACTTTATCAAATGAGACACATTCTTTTAATATCTGCGTTTGTATTTTTATGTTGCGCGACATTACACGCTCAGAACAGATATTTTCCGTTAAGAGGGAAAGTCGTTTCAGCCGACAGCCTCTCTCCTATTCCTAATGTTCATATCCTAAGTGAAATATCATATTATGGAACGACATCAGATTTCGATGGAAGATTCTCAATGCAGATAAGAAGAAACGACAGCCTGAGAGTCAGCAGCATCGGCTTCGTAACAAAAATGATAGCAATCAGTTACGACAGCATAGATGCGAACAACTATGAAATCGTGATGGAAAGAGACACTATCATGTTGCAGGATGTTGATGTCTTTCCATATATCGACTATTACAGCATGCAAAAGATCATCAGAGAAATGCCGACTGAGAAACCCTTTGTCATCAAAGGAGTGAATGACAATATTGAAAAAGTTATATGGCAGAAACCAAGAGAAAATCCCAAAGCCAATATAATTCAAAATCCTATCCAGAGTTTATACAATCGTTTCAACAAGAAAGAAAGATTGAAAAGAAAATTAGAAAAGAACAGAAGGAAATATGGGGAGGAGGAAGAATGGCGCTGACGCATCATCGTCTGCCTGCCATCTGTACTCTTTTCATAAGCTTAAAATCTAAATGCAACACCTAATTTCAGATCGCCTACAAAATAATAGTCTCCAAGAATAGTATACCAGTCAACATCAATATTAGGCATATAGAATCTACCTCTATCTATCTCAAATAGCATTTCATAACTATAAGAACAGAATAATCTAATTCTATCAAAATGATATTCAATATTTACTGAAGGTATTACTGATATATCCGTCCCATTACCCAATGAATGTGTATGTACGCTGTTATCCCAACTATGTGTAACTGTATTTTTTACCACCCCATATCCAACTCCGATATTGAACATTGGTACTATAAACCAATCTTTGTATATCTTTAAATTGTATGTTAATCCTGCAATAAAAGATTTATTCAACAAATTTGGTTTGTTACTCCTGACACTCGATATATCACCATTGTCATCATACACCCAAAAGCATACTTCATCATAATTACAATCCTTGTATCTATATCCAAGGTTTATTCCAAGTCCATTGTTGAAATCTCTTCTATAACACACGTCCATCACAGGGCTAAAAGATTCTATTTTTGTGCTTATGACGGAACCAAAACCGAGGCTGATGCTGTTCTTCTTGTTATCTTGCGATATTCCTGTAGATACAAGAAAAATCAGAAATGTCATGATTAATATTCTTCTCATAACCTATTCCTTTCTATTTTTTAAGTTCGTCAATTTGTTTCATAAATTATCCTATTGGTTTTCGATTGCGCAAAGTTAACATTTCATTTTCAAATATGAAAGTATAAATGTTAAAAATATAGTTACATTCATTTGCAATAAAAAAAATATAGATGACGTTCATTATGAAGATTCGTCACTTTATTATATGAAGCATCTTCTTTTAATATCTGCGATAATATTTTTATGCAGCGCGACATTACACGCTCAAAACAAATATTTCCCATTAAAAGGAAAAGTCGTTTCCGTCGACAGTCTCTCCCCTATTCCTGACGTCCATATCTTAAGCGAAAAATCATATTACGGGGCGACATCTGATTATGACGGAAAATTCTCGATGCTTATAAGAAAGAATGACAGTCTCAGAATCAGCAGCATAGGTTTTGTAACGAAAATCATATCCGTCGATTACGACAGCATCAACACAAACAACTTTGAAATAACGATGGAAAGAGACACCATCATGTTGCAGGATGTTGATGTCTTTCCTTATTTGGACAATCATAGAGTTGAAGAAATAATAAGTAAAATTCCCACTTCTATACCAAAGTATGTTTTAACTCAACATGACATCAATACCAACATAGAAAATTATTATTACAACAAAACCAAAGATTTACCAAGAATAAGAGGCTGGCATTTCATATTTTACAATCCATTTAAAAAAGTATACGATCGTTACAACAAGAAAGAACGATTGAAAAGAAAATTAGAAAAGAACAGAAGAAAATATGGTAAGAATGAACTATGACATTGACGATGACAATGACACAGAGGCGTACCAATTACATCGTGTTTATATTCATCAGTGTAATTGGTACGTCTCTACTTATTGTCTTATCGTCTTATTGGCTTTATTCTTTAACAAAACGGCTGAAACTATCTTGATTGTCGCATCTAACCCTAACGATGTACAAGCCTTTCGTTAATCCTCTTATATCTATAGCACTATCCTGCACCTCTTGACATCTCAGAACCAAAACTCCAGATACAGTATAGATATTTATCTCATCAATCTTATGTGGAGTCATGATAAATAGTCTATCATCTGCAGGATTAGGATATAATCCGAGATCCGACTGCAATTCTTGCAGAGAGACATTATCCGTTTTGGCACATGCCTCCTCTGAATGAATAGATTCCACCTCATCATCAACACAGGCGACTACGTAACAATATTCCGTATCACTCTCTAAATTACAATCCGTATATGACGAACCTTGTACCTCAGCGACAAATATTCCATCACGATATAAGTTATAGGCTGACACATTCTCCACAGCATTCCACGTAATCTTTATCGATTGATGATCTATGACAGCCGTTTGTATATTTTCAGGAGCTTCGAAAACATTAAAGTTTGCAATTAGATTTCTATCCTTTTCTATGACAAAGGAATAAATATCATCATCAGAGACAATATCACCATTCTCAGTCCAATTAACGAATAAGAATCCGTCATTAGGTGTAGCGGTAACGACACATGTATCGCCTACAAAATAATCACCAGCACCTGTTACTATGCCTGCATCATTAGGATTACCTCCGACACTTAGTACAGCTTTCGAGCAGAAGTTGAAGACATACGGCTCATCTATATTCCCCACTCTTTTATCTGACTCAAAGATCACTTCAGCCTGATGTGTCATATCCGACTCCGACATTGTTGTATGGTCATAAAGTCTGAACGACAACTCGTCATCGTCATTTCCATACAAGGTCATAAAGGAGATATATCTATTTACCGGATAGCCCACATACTGAAGTCTTCCGCTTCCTCTCAACTCATCTCCGCAGAATGCTCCTACCTCAAGATCTGCATTATTTTGTTCCACGCCATTAAGTTGAAGTATAGCTGTCATCATCATTTTATTAGGATATAGATTTGGTGACACCTCCCAATGATGAGCGACATCATCATTATCTTCATCATCTTTATCATTAAGGATATTTGCATTAAGAATCGGATATGTTGGAGGTGTTTCGGGATAACGTTCAGAGACAAAAGCTATAAAATGAATATTATTGAGGTCTACTTCCACTCCATTGGGTGAGCCTATAACTTCAGGGATGTTATATATAAACTTCTTAACCAAATATGTTCCTTCTGTTGTAGGAGACACTGGCTCTCCCCAAGTCTGAGTTATGATATCGCGAAGCACATGCATTTGGCAATAATTTTCCTCTGTCCCTTGTGCTGGATTATAATCGCCTCCCGATTGGTATCCCCAAATACTATCTTGCAGCATCATAACTGTAAGATAGTTTGTGCTTTCAGAACTATTAGCGGTATAATATAGCTTCACCGTAATCTCCGCCGTCCTGTAGTCTTCATCAATCACTACATCTCCTGCGACATTCACTTCCGCAAGCTCAGAAAGCTGATCATACGTATCCAGCTGAATGGAGAACATATCAGTAGGTGAAGTTGTTCGATTGACAACACCAGACGGAAATCCTGTAACATAGAAAGCACCTGCCAGCAATGCTCCATCGGTAGTACTCAAGTTTGGATATGATACCGGGCATAAACTACCTCCTGGATGAATATTAACAGCAAATACTCTGCCCGGATACGTTTCCATCAATGAATTTGTTACCATATGTCCTTCTGGACAGAAAACACAGGCTCTGCCTGTAAATTCTTCAATGACAACATTTCTATTCTTCACATATAACAAATCATCATCCACTGGAAGATATTTATAATACACTTCAAAAACATAACGCTCGTCTGAGATGTCATCATAAAAATGATATTCCATCTTCAACTCAGTGTTTGGTATCAATTCTCCATTTTCGTCTGTAGGAATAAAATGCGAACTAAACGGCACTGTCTCTCCTGCCCCAATGCTAAGTTCCGCACTATAAACATCAGAACCGTAACACTGTCCCCAACAGAAATAATTATCTCCTGCACCTGTCACAAACACTTTCTCACAGATAACATTCATTGTATCTTCTGTAGTATTTGTTACTTCCAAATTAAATGTCAGCTCCATCACGCTGTTAACATCGCCTATGACTTGATAAAAACCTGGAACAATACTATTCTCGTTTTGAGTAAAAGCCAAAGGCTTGGAGTTTTGTTGACCATCTAAATATGAGGTATTGACTTTAAACACTGTTATCTTATTTTGTGTAGGCTCATCCTGACTTCCATTATTACTCGAAAAGAATCCAGGAGTATCATCAAGCGAACATGAGAACCAGAACTCATTTTCATTAATAGGATTACTTACAGCAGTAACAGCAACAAATTCACTATTGACATATTCAGTATCATCTAACAGATTTAACACTGACACTTCCCACTCTTCTGAGTTATAGGGCTTGTAACTAACATATGTACTTCTATAATAATATTGGAGAGGAGTTCCATCATCGTCCAAGCAGTCATATACTCGTGTCATATCTGGCGACGAATATGCTACAGCCACATTACCAGCAGGGTCAACTGCAATGGAAGGATAAGCTGACAAACCATACATGGCATAAAAATAATCAGTCTCACTATATATTTTCTTAGAATCGAATCCATAATAACCATTACCACTCTCATTGTCAGGTGGCAACCAACCGCAGAATCTCACATTGCCTCCTAATCTTGCCAAATTACCTACACCTGTCTTCCACCACAGTCTCAAGGCATCATGGGGATTACCGTTAGGTGACTGTATTGGCGAAGGCTGATTTTCATTCCAATAAGCAATACCATCACTACTCACACCTGGGAAATAATAGTATTCAGTACCTACATTTTTGTGTAGCCAACAAAAAACCGACAGAGCCACATGAGCGACACCTTCATTATCTACCGCCACCGATGAATGAATCGGGCCCCACAAAGTATCGGTATAGATTGAATTTTCATCATTCCAGTCGATACCGTAATAAGGATTTTCCCAAACGACCGTTCTTTCCCAGTTTTCTCCATTATCTTCAGATTTATACATCACGGCATGATGATAAAAAGAACCGGAATAAACTATTGCTACATTATCACCATTGGTTGATATTGCGTAATCATCAGCAGAATAGACATTGATATGTTCATTGCTATCAAAAAGTGGCGACCAGTCAACATCCCAATTTTCACCATCGGTAGAACGGCAATAAAATTGCGCGTTTAACATTGACCCTGAAGCTGTATTATACTGTGCTGCAGCCACGACATGAATAATGTCATTATTCTCTCCTGATGTCGCCACTCTTGGCCACGACATCTCAAATGGATACTGTTGCCCATCAAGACCTTCTGGATTAGGGATCCAATGAGGTCCGTTCCATTCACCTTCACCTGCTATCGTCCTCGTGTAATACACTAAACCTACTCCAGTGTGACACACCACTATCTCACCGTCCGGTCCATACGGAGCAATTGAAGGCCAGCCTGTTCTGGTGTCGTCGCCCGTAGCATTTGCTTCTATTCGCTGATCGGGAGAATCATACCATTGCGACATATCGCCATTCTTACAAAAATTATATCCTGTACCTCTATCCGTCATTGACGAATTAGTCTGATGCGACATCGTTGATACCACCGCTACTGAAGCATCAGACTTTTGATACATTCTGTTAGATAACATGCCGTTAGATTGTATATCATAATACGACCACATCACTTCTGCACCTTGTACACCATCGAAAGCAGATAATCCCTCAACAACATCCTGTGCATGAATAAATAGAAATGCTGTCAGGTTCAACATCAAGAGAATAATTCTTTTCATAAGCATAAAATTTTAACACAGCAACAAAGTTATACAATAAAAAACATAATATCAACAACTAATTTAGATTGTTATAAAAATTAATAAGTATAAAAAAATGGCTAAAGATCTTAAAACCTTTAGCCACCATTCGTTTGTATATGTCTTATAATTATAATCCTAATTTTGTTTTCACGTCAGCAGTGATGTCGATAGCATTTTCACCGATGTAAACCACAGCGCCTGCTGATTTGTCAAAGATATAAGTAAAGCCTTTTTCCTGACCTACTGCATTGACAGCATTTTGGACTTTCTCGATAAGTGGGTTCAACAACTCCATTTGTTTTGCCTGCAATGCGTAATCTGCGTTATTTTGAAATTCCTGGATTCTTGTTTCGAGATCATATATCTCTTTTTGTTTTGACTGACGAATCAAGTTTGACATTGTTGCCTCGTTAGCTTGATAATCCTGAGCTTTGCTTTGATATTCTGCAACCATAGCTTGGATTTCACTTTGTAACTCAGCAGCGTATGTTTGTAATTCTTGTTCAATTTGTGTTCTCTCAGGCATAATCTCCATGATAGCTGCAGAATCGACATGACCTACTTTTACTGATTGAGCATTAACACCAAAACTTACACCAACTGTCAATACAACAGCGAATAATACTTTTACTAATTTCTTCATTTTTTTTATTATTTAATTGTTATTTTTTCCTTGCGCAAAGATAATAATTTTTAATCAACGAACAATGTACTATTATCATTATTCATTCTTAATTCTTAATTCTTAATTGTTAATTCTTAATTGTTAATTGTTAATTCTTCTTCCTGTCTTCACGGCGTACTGTCTGCATCACGTTGCCAATTTCATCAAGGACTTCATCACTGATGTCATTTTTCTCATTGCAATAAAGCATTGAAGTACCTGCAGCTTTATCGAATACGAAGGCATAGTTTTTAGTCAGAGCCACTTGGTTAATAGCGTTATACACTTTTTCTTGGATAGGCTGGATAAGTTCAGTTCTCTTTGTAAAGAGTTCGCCTTCTGGTCCGTAGTATTGCATTCTAAGGTTTTCAGCTTCCTGACGTTTTGCTGCTATAGCTTCTTTTTTCTTTCTTTTCTGATCTTCGGAGAGAAGTACCGACTCAGCTTGATATTCGCGGTCTAATTCCTGAGCTTCTTGAAAAAGCGCTGTTATCTCTTTCTCCCATTTTTTAGAGAGCTGGTTAATTTCCTCTTGTGCATCGCCATATTCAGGGATATTTTCCAAGATATAATCAGAATCGACGTAAGCTATTTTTTGATTTTGAGCATTAAGATTAGCGAGTCCAAAAAATGACATCACTGCAAGTAATAAAATTGATTTCTTAGTTTTCATATTTCTTATATTTTTAATTATTAATATCTTAATCATTCCTCATTAATAAGACGCATCAATTACATATTGTTCATTTTTATCGGTGTAATTGGTACGTCTCTACATTCATTCCCCATTCCCCATTCTTAATTCTTAATTCTTAATTCATAATTAATCAATAGATCCTCCTATTGAGAAGTGGAACTGGCTCTTGTTAGCGCCATTCATTCCAGGCACGTCGTCGAAGCCGTAGCCCCAGTCGATGCCGAGCATACCGAACATAGGGAGATATATGCGCACGCCGAGACCTGCTGAGCGATACACATCGAATGGGTTGAAGTTCTTAACTCCGAACCAGTCGTTACCAGCCTCCACAAAAGCGAGGGCATAGATAGTAGCCGTCGGGTTAAGTGAGAGTGGATAACGTAACTCCATTGTATATTTCGTAAAGATATTACCGCCGAAGTTAGGGTCGACGCTGTAATGAGGTGTCAGCACTTCGTTGCCATAACCGCGCATGCCGATGATTTCTCTACCATCGAAGTTATAATTCGACAAGCCGTCGCCGCCGAGATAGAATCTCTGGAAAGGAGTAATACCAATGTTCTGATTATAACATCCGAGGAATCCGAAACGCACTCTTGTCATGAGAACGAGTTTGTCGTACAACTCGGTGTACCATGCGAGTTTAAATTTCCACTTATGGAATTCCACCCAACGATACATGTGGTCTTCGCGTTCTGCTCTGTTAGCCTGACCTGGATACTGTTCTTCGTAATCGGTGTTATTAAAGGCCGAGTAAGGAGGTGTTAGTTCGAGCGACAAGATAAGTTCCGAGCCATATCGTGGATATATAGGCTGGCTCACTGAGTTACGTCCGACACTGACGTTATAGCTTATTACATTGAAATATCCGTTACCGGTTCCGAAGTTAAACACCGAAGCATAGTTGTTCAGTTGGTATCGCATCAAGTTGATTCCATGGTAAATGGTGAAATAGTCATCAGGCCACGACAATCTTCTTCCGAGACCGAAAGATATACCAGTAGTCTTAAATGTTCCAAAGTTAGGGCTATCTTTCATGTAGCCTGTCGTATATGTAGAATGATAAATTGATGCTGTGAAGGCATTAGGTTTCTTACCGCCGAGCCAAGGCTCTGTGAAAGAAGCGCCATAATATAAATATTGAGTACCATAGGTCTGCACTCTCAGAGATAGTTTCTGTCCGTCGCCACCTGGCAATGGCGTCCATGCTCCTTTTTTAAACATATTTCTGAAGGAGAAGTTATTCAACGTCAAGCCGAGAGTAAGAATAAGTTTGTTATAGCCCCATCCAGCCGACAGTTCTATCTGGTCCGATGAAGTCTCTTCCACTATATATTCAATATCCACCGATCCGTCGGTAGGGTCAGGTTGTATGTTAGGATTCAATGTCTCTGCGTTGAAATACCCTAAGGCTGCCAATTCTCTTGTCGTTCTGATGACATCACTTCTGCTGAACAGCTGTCCAGGCTTAGTATACATCTCACGTATCACCACATGGTCGTTAGTCTTTGTGTTACCTTTCACCGACACCTTTCCAATCTTTGCCTGGTCGCCTTCATATATTCTTATCTCTAAATCTATGGAGTCGTTGTCGGCTCTCACTTCAACAGGATCAACGGAGAAGAAGAGATAGCCGTCATCCATATAAATGGCGCTCACGTCATAGCCGCCTTCGTTATATGTCAGGTTAGTCTGAAGCAACTCCTTATTATATACGTCACCTTTATGAATACCGAGCACTCTGTTCAAGGTAGCTGTATCATATTTAGTGTTACCCACCCAGTCGATGTTACGGAAATAATATTTATTACCTTCTTCAACATTGATAGCGATGCCTATGTTCTTGTCGTCGATGACATATACAGAGTCGCTCACGATATAAGCATCACGATAGCCACTCTGGTTATATTTCTCCACTATAGCGCGTTTGTCGTCTTCGTAGTTACCTTCAAGATATTTAGAGCTTTTGAAGATACGAGGGCGATAATTCTCGAAGAAGTAATCTGTAATTTCAGTAAAAGCTTTTTTAGGTTTCAATGTAATGAGGTCGTATGTAGCTTGACATACGGTAGGTCCGAGAGGGTCGAGGGGGTCGAACTTACCTTTGACTTTTGTTTCTTTCATTGCCTTACGCACCTGGTTATCCGACAGATCTTCGTTACCGTTGATAACTATCTCAGCGATGCGCACCTTAGGTCCTTTATCTACATTAAGTTTAAGATTAACATAATTATCGCGAGTGGTATCGGCTTCAGCCTGCACCTCCACCATTACATTATGGAATCCTTTTTCTGCGTAATAATCTTCAATGATTCTTGTTGTCTTGGTGTAGGTATGTTCTGTTGCCACATCGCCTCGGGTGAGGTTGATTTTTTTTCTAAGCTCATCGGCTTCCGACTTTTTCACGCCGCTGAAGGAGAATTTAGATATACGCGGACGTTCTTTCAAGTCGATGTTGAGGAATATCTTTCTGCCGATTTTCTTAGTGCTGGTGATATTAATATCTTCAAACAGGCCTTGTTCCCAGAGTTTTCTCACAGCCTCTGTTATCTTCTCGCCTGGCACTTCTATAGTCTCGCCCACTTGTAGTCCTGATATCATCACTAAGACTTGAGGGTCGAGGTATTTGACGCCGCTGACGGTGATACCGCCAATTTCGTAATCGCGTGGCAGGGCATAATCTATTTCCGACATATCATTGCCCACTTGAATCTGAGCTGCGGCATTGAAGCTTAATGTCGCAAGCAAGCATGTAATGAAAAATAATTTGGATATATATTTATACATATTATTTATTTTCTGTTATTTGTTCACTCGTCTTACCGAAGCGGCGTTCACGACTTTGATAATCTACTATTGCTTGATAGAGGTCTTCTTTACCAAAATCAGGCCAAAATTTATCTGTAAAATAAAATTCTGAGTAAGCCAACTGCCACAACAAGAAATTGCTGATTCTCTCCTCGCCGCTCGTCCTGACAAGCAATTCTGGGTCTGGCATACCACTCGTACTCAAGTTATCAGAAAAACATTTCTCATCAATTTGTTCAATATCAAGCTCACCCGACTTTACTTTTTCCGCTATACGTTTCGTCGCGTCAGTAATCTCCCATCGTCCCGAATAGCTAAGACATAATGTCAATGTCATTCTATCGTTGTTCTTAGTATCTTCGATAGCTTTCATCAGGGCGTCGTAGTTATATTTAGGAAGTCGCGACAAATCGCCTATAGCATTTAATTTTATATTATTATCGTTCAAGGTCTTGACTTCTTCTGCTATAGTTTTAGACAACAGTCTCATCAAGGTATCGACTTCTAATTGCGAGCGGTTCCAGTTCTCTGTCGAGAAGGCATATAAGGTAAGATATTTCACGCCGAGTTCTGCGCAGGCTTCCGACACAGCTCTCACTGCACCAACGCCATTCTGATGTCCGAAGACACGCAACTTACCTTGTTTTTTCGCCCAACGACCGTTACCGTCCATGATAACAGCTATATGCTGAGGCAATCTTTCAAAATCTATCTTATCTCTTAAACTATTCATTTTATGTTCTTAATATTACATACCGTGACATACGGTTCTACTTGGCAAATTAAATCTATATGATAACGTCAAACCTAAAATGCCGTACCAGTCGTTGTTGTATCCGAAGACATGCGAGTTGCCATTACCTCGTTGCATCTCAGGTTCATCCAAATAATAACCTTCTATATCATCAATATAATCAGTGAAAGTCTTATGTATCCTCCACTCTAAGGTTGCTCCCAATCTTTTGGAAATACTATATTTCACACCTATGCCAAAAGGGACCGACCAGCTGAGAGTACTGTAGTCGACGCCTTCATTTTTCTGAGGCTGCAAAGCATTGCCTTCAAGATCGGTGGAATTGAACGACAACAAGGAAACGCCTGCAAAGATATATGGAGTAATTCTTTCTTTCTTACTCCCTGTCCAATAGTTAAAGAAATTAAATTCTGCTATCAAAGCAAAGTCATTGACATCACTGTTAAACGCAAGATTTCTCTCAGGTCGGAATGCCACCACCTCATCTGATGACGTCAGACCCAATCTCGAATATTGAAATCTGAAAGCCCAACGTAAGTTTTGATAATATCTCAAGGATGCTCCAAAGCCTATCTCACTCTGATTAAAATGTTTAGATGGATTTATGTCACCGATGTAATACGACAGACCTCCCGTTGCACCGACTTCCATTATCTGAGAGTTCGCCTCTTTCGGCATCAATAACGACAAAGCCAATATTAAAAACGCTGTCAGTACCTTGCTATTTTTCATCAATTTATTCTACTTTACTTTATGATTATCAATCGTTATTTATCCACCGTGCAGAGTTGACAAAGTTACAATTAATTGTTAAATAATCTATAATTATTTTTAAATTAATTTCTCCAATCGTTACCCCACATCAGTTTCTTTCTTATGGTCTCAAAGAAGTTCTTATTTGGCATCTTTATCATATTAAAACAGAAGTCGGCTTTTTCCACTTCTATTTCCAATGACTTATCGACCAACATTATACGTGAGTCTAAGCCCAAGGCAAAGCTATCACATCTTCCATCGACCTTAATTTTCACTTTACTTTTGTTTGGTATAACGACAGGTCTTACGCTTAAATTGTGTGCCGCGATAGGAGTTATTAAAAAACTGTCGGCATTAGGTGTCATAATAGGTCCTCCTACACTCATGGAATATGCCGTAGAGCCAGTCGGCGTCGCCAAGATTATGCCGTCAGCCCAATATGTATTCAACAACATATCGTCGATAAATACATTCACAACTACCAGAGAACCATTATCTTTACGACAGATACTTATTTCATTGAGAGCGTAGTTTATCCCTCCAAAGATATTATTTTTATCATTGATTTTTATTAATGAACGCTGCTCGATCTCATAATTTCCCTCGATAATATTTCTCACAGCCTCACATGTTTCCTTAGGCGACACGCTCGACAAGAAGCCGAGATTTCCAGTGTTGATGCCTAAGACCGGGACTCCGCTGTCGCGAATTATCGGCAGAGAATCTAATATCGTTCCATCGCCGCCGAAAGAAAACATCATGTCGGCTTTATCTCTTATATCGTCGCTTTCTTTCAAAAAAGAATATTCGACATCGGCATCAAAACAATGCTTTATATCTTTCAAAAAAGGCTCATAAACAACTATCTCTGCCGACGATTCTTTCAACAATCTCAGCAAATCTCGCATCAGTTCGTCATAATCACTGCCAAAAGCCTTTCCGTATAAAACTACTCTCATAATATTATTTTTCAATAAATTAAAATCATATCGGCGCTACGAAATGTATGAACAAGCCCGTCTCTCCCATATCATTCACTCCATATTCAAAACGAATCACCTTATCATAATAGGTAACGAAATCGAGACCTATGCCCGTTCCATAAATAAACTTATTATCCAAGAAAGAGTTATGTTTCTCAGGCATCTTCCATGAATAAGCGCAGTCGAAAAACACATTAGCATACATAGCCAAATGTATCTTGCCAAACCTCTCGTTTTTGATAAAAGGTATATTTTTCGTAACAGGATTTAATATAGCAAATTTCAAGTTATTCTTTATCAAAGCAAAATTCATTGCATCTATAACATACAACTCATACGTTCTCACATAATCGTTCTTATATCCCAATCCTTGATTCAAGAAATACGGAGCCTCATTATCGTCAGACATTTTCAAGGTCAAGTTAGATGACCAATACCAGCGACCTTTTATAGGCTGGTACCAATCAGCTGTAATTTTCGCATAAAAGACATCGGGCTCTGTTTCTAAAATTCCGAAGCCTATTTTCTCCATCATCAGTTCAAAATAATGACCATTCAAGGGATAATTTTGTTCATCGCGGAAATCGTTTTTATATATAGCTGAGAAAGAAAAGTATTGAAAACGTGAACCTTGTATGTTAGAGAAATCTGCATTTAGGGCTGAGAGCGCGTCATGGAACAAGCTGTTGTTATAACTAAGATTTAGCAACAACTTATTTCTATATCCGAAACGGAAATGAGGTTCTATAAAAACATGAGCCGTTTGCCGTGCGAACTCATCATCACCATTAAAATACAAAACCTTATTATTCTCTGTACGATAAGACACCTCCTTATCTCTTTTATATCCGACACCAAATCTCAATCCGAAGCATTGTCTTTCAGTCATATAAGGAATATCGTACGACAGTCCATAATTCTGATTATAACCCGAGATGAATGTAAAATCGAGATCATGTTTCAAGCCCAAGAAGTTCCTGTATTTCATTTCGACACCATAGCTAAAACGCGTAATGTCGTTTGCTTCATACCAAGCATTGAGATTTCTATCAGAATAAGCTATATAAGGATAAGGCCACAGATACCATCTCTCTATCACATTGATATTTAATATCACAACATTGGCATCAGCATTATACTGTTCAAAAGTCACGAAGTTAAACAAGGTTGTATTCTGTACATTTTCCTTGCTGACTCGCAGTTCCTCATTCCAGTCTTGAACAGTAATGGTATCACCTATCGAAAAGGTCAATTCTCTGAGAATTATAGCATCTTTTGTCACGTTATTTCCGTTTATCACAATATCGGATACTATCACATACGATGTCGTATCTTGCTGAGCATTAAGCGCAAGAGCAAATAATATCAGAAATAACGACAACAACTGTTTCATAGATCAATCTTCCATCATATTACAATAATCGTTATAACGCCAATCGGCTATGATATTTTGTTCTACGGCTTTTTTTATCGCGCACTGAGGTTCATGAAGATGAGTGCAGTTGGAGAACTTACATTCGTGCATCAGCTTACGCATCTCAGGAAAACGCTGAGCGAGAGTCTCTTTCTCCATGTCATAAAGACCGAACTCTTTGATACCAGGCGAGTCGATGATGTAACCGCCGAAAGAAAGCGGGAACATCTGAGAAAATGTAGTAGTATGTTTTCCTTTCTCATGAACTTCCGAGATGTCGCCGACACGCACATTAAGAGAGGAGTCTAACCTGTTTATCAGTGCCGACTTACCAACGCCCGAGTGACCCGAAAAGAGATTGACTTTATCTTTCATAATATCTCGCAGCTCGTCGCATTGGAAACCCGTCATTGCCGAGACCATAAACGAGCGGTAGCCTATGTTTTCAAAGGTCGCAATGAGTTCTTTAGCAGCAGCCATCTGCTCCTCGTCATACAAGTCACATTTGTTAAAGACTATTGTCGTCGGTATGTGATAAGCCTCTGCCGTGACCAAGAACCTGTCGATGAAACCAGTCGAAGTCCTCGGTTGCGCTATTGTCGCGACCAATATAGCCTGATCTATATTCGATGCTATGATATGCGATGCTTTGGACAGGTTCACCGATTTTCGCACTATCGCGTTATATCGAGGTAATATCTTATTTATCACGCATGTATCTTTGTTATTTTCTTTTTCAAAGATAACCTTATCGCCGACAGCTACGGGATTTGTCGCTCTGATACCATCGAGGCGTATCTTGCCTCTGAGGCGACACAACACCACTTCGCCGCTCTCATTTCTTACTTCATACCAACTGCCTGTTGACTTGATAACGATGCCTTCTTGCATTTATGCTTATTTTGTCGCAAAGGTACATATTTTTATTTTACAATCCTATTGCGTTCATAACTTTTGATAACGTTTTCCAGGCAGTGCCGTCAAAATTCCATCAAACTCCAACGACAACAATATTGAGGCTATTTTTGTTGGCGACAACATTGTCTCTGCGATTATCGTATCCAAATAAACGACATCCGTTTCTTCAAAGAGACCCATCACCGATTTCTCATCATCGCTGAAGTCGCGGAAGAGTCGCATCTGTTTCGGCACAACTTTTTTATTATCGTCCCAGCGCATGACAGTCCGTAGATCGCCTACATTTAAAAGTATATTAGCTTTATTATCCTTTATTAATTTATTACAACCCTCGCTATAGCTATCGCCCACGCGACCTGGCACAGCGAATATCTCTCTGTCGTAGTTATTAGCCACATCGGCGGTGATGAGCGCTCCTCCTTTAGAAGCGCTCTCAACGACAATAAGACAGTCAATCATCCCAGCGACGATGCGATTTCTTTTAGGGAAGTTCTCCCTGTCAGGCTCGACGCCACTTATCTGCTCCGTCAACAGACAGCCTCCTTCTTCCAACATCTTTTTCGCAAGCGTTCTGTTAGCATGAGGATAAATAGTATGGAGCCCATGAGCCAAGACGGCAGCCGTCTTCAAGCCGTTCTTCACCGCAGCCTGATGTGCATAAGTATCAACGCCATATGCCAAGCCGCTAACGACAAGCACATCATCTTCAACAAGTTCCGAGACAATCCTCTCTGTCATTATCTTACCGTAATCTGTCACATTACGTGTACCTACAACACCTATCACTTTGTCGACATTCAGATTACAGTCGCCCTTACAATAAATAATCATGGGACTATCGTAACAATGTTGAAGACGTTTTGGATAGTCTTGATTGAGATAATACAA
Organism: Lentimicrobiaceae bacterium; assembly: GCA_015061315.1. Classification (GTDB taxonomy): domain Bacteria; phylum Bacteroidota; class Bacteroidia; order Bacteroidales; family F082; genus Limimorpha. The sequence continues at coordinate 2,323 of SUWV01000021.1, read as the reverse complement.
TATCTTTATCTTATTCTTTTCTGCAAAAGCAAGCTCTTTCTCTGCTCGCGAAAAAACATCCTGTGCCACAATACTTTCAACAGTCTTCTCCCCTATCCCCGGAATCTTAGCAAGGGTTTTCTTCTTCTCTCTGAACACAGCCTCCGCGCCACCACAATACGCCACCAACTTCTTCCCATTGACATCGCCCACTCCAGGAACCAATGTCAAGGCAAGTTCGTACATTAATTCATAATTCATAATTTACAATTCATAATTAAGAGTTATGGTGCAAAGATACAGTTTTTATTTTATTGTTTATCAATGATTTATGTTAAAAATTATTAACATTTAGCAAAAAGTCAGTAGACTGTAGACTGCAGACTATAGACTTTTCTTATCTTTGCAAAAAACGAAATTTTGAAAAAGAATATATTGATATGTCCTTTGAATTGGGGTTTAGGTCATGCCACCCGATGTGTTCCGATAATAAGAACCTTATTGGACTTAGGACACGATGTTATAATAGCTGCAGACAAATCGCCTTTAGCCTTTCTTCAGAAAGAGTTTCCCGACTTAAAATTCATTAAGCTTCCAGGCTTTGAGCCTACATATAGCAAAGGCAACTCTCAAGTTTTCAAGTTGTTGAAGTCAATTCCCGATGCCTTAATAAATTTTAAAAAAGAACATAAAGCCATAGAAAAAATCGTCGATGATTATAATATCGACCTCATCATTTCCGATAACAGATTCGGTTGCTGGAGCAAGAAAGTACGTTCCATTTATATAACACATCAATTACACATACAGGTTCCTAAGTCTCTTAAATGGACTTATCCCATTGTCAATCTGTTTCATAAGACATACATAAACAAATATGACGAGTTATGGATTCCTGATGTTGAAGGCGAGCCATCATTATCGGGGAAGCTGTCGCATCCTGCCGACGTCAAGATTAAAACCCAATACATAGGATTTCTCAGCCGCTTCACTTCAGAGATAAAAGACGACATCAAAATATTTGAATACCTTGTAATATTATCAGGACCAGAACCTCAACGTACTATCTTTGAAGACATTATAATAAAGCAAGCCCATGAGGTTGAAGGTAATATAGCCATATTTAGAGCAAAGCCCGAACTCGACGCCACTCCCGACGACGAGCCAAGCAACGTATATTATTTCAATCATGTTGATGACGTGATGTTTAGAAAGATAGTTTCTAAATCGAGGAGAATAGTTTGCCGTGGCGGTTATTCCTCACTGATGGACTTAATAAATATTAACAGAAACGCTTATTTAGTCCCGACGCCAGGACAGACAGAGCAAGAATATTTAGCTGAATATCTAACAGAAAAAGGATTATTCAATTATTGCAAGCAAAAAGACTTCAAGTTAAAAAACGTGATGATTCCCAAAATCGACCTTAAAAACCAGTTCAAGATAAAAGATGTCTTAGAAGATATTTTGAAAGAGATATAGAGACGCACCAATTACATCGTGTTTATTCTCATCGGTGTAATATAGTACGTCTCTACATTAATTCTTAATTCTCAATTCTTAATTCTCAATTCTTAATTCTTAATTTTCAATTTCCTATATCCCAACGCCAACACTCCGAGAATCAAGAGTCCGTTACCGAGTGGAGCTTCTTGTTCAACACATGAATAATCATCGATATACCCATGCGAACCAGGAAGCAATGGCATATTCAAGCCCCAGTCGTTCTCAATATCTCTATATTCCGAATATGAAGAGGCAAAAAAACCATCGCTTTGGGCTTTGAGACCGCCACATCCTAATATCATTACTATTATACCTATTAATATTTTCTTTTTCATAACACTACAATCTTTTGTACTTTAACTCCGTTTTCATTAATACATCTTATCACATAAGCCGCATTATCCAAACCACCAATATTGATTCTTCCATTATGATTCTCTTCTGTCATAACGACTCTTCCCATCATGTCGATGATTTGGATTGTACCAGCAGAACTTATAATCAGTTCATCATCATTAATGAATATAAAATTCTCATCAACAGAATCTGTATCTGATGTTAATTTCAAAACGAAACGTTCTGTATTGTCATTAGCACTTGCCATGAACTTATATTCATTCTCTAAAAGAAGATTAAGCTCCTCGCCTGTCATCTTATCAAGAAGATAGAGATTTTCGTAATCGCCTTTAACATCAAAGGTTAATGTATAAATTCCCATTTCCTTTGCGTCGAAGTAAAGAGGGATTTCTTCAGACTCGCCACGATTGAAAATACCGTAGCGTCGGTCTTCATGCTTTACATAAACATTAGCGATATTGGGATTGATATTATCCAACTT
>SUWV01000002.1 GCA_015061315.1 Lentimicrobiaceae bacterium | reverse complement strand
ATATCATTATCATTCTCATTGTTGGTTGTAACGTAAGGTGTACTATTTAACGCATAGCAGTTTGTAATGCTTTGGAAGGAAGTCATGGTGCCGAAGGCAGAGAGGTGAGCATTTGACGCTTCAAGGTTGGTATTATTGATTATCTCGCCTGCCCAGAGGTTATTCTCTAAGACTGTCTGTGCGCCTGCTGGGCTGTATGACAGGAAGCCGCCGATATAGATAGTATTTTGATTATTGAACGTGCCGCTCTTGTATGATGTCTTGATAGTGCCGTAAGCGGCGCAGTTACGGATTGTCACGTTGGCAGAGTCATAGATGCGTCCAATAAAGCCACCGGCGCCTGAGTCCACACGGTAAATGCCTGCATCAAAGGTGCCGTGCCAAGAGCAGTTTTCTATGAGGGTCTCGTGGTTGGCATAGCCGATAAAACCGCCCACCATACCGATGCCGTGAGTCTTTGCAGTGAGATTAACGTAAGAGGTGATATTTTGAATTGTCGCGCCGTTATGCTCAAGTCCGTGGTCGCTGCCGTTGAGACCGCAAGTCGAGCCGATGACACCGCCAACGTAATTGACTTCGGTATTCACGACTACCTCGCCGTAGATGGTGAAGTTCTTGACCGTACCCGTTCTTACCTCGCCGAAGAAGCCGAGACCAGCTCTGCCGCCTTCCACATACAGACCTGTGATAGTGTGGTTTTGTCCGTCGAAGACACCTCGGAAGTTGTTGCTGTTCTCACCCGTGGAGCCGATGGGGGTCCAAGGTATGTTTTCAAGGTCGATGTCAGCCACAAGGACCGCGCTTGCCGTTCTGTCCGCGGTGTTGACATGGTTTGCAAACCAGAAGAGCTGCTCCTTCGTGCCGATCTGATACACACCATCCACGATATCATCGGGGTTGTAGACGTTACAGACCGAGCAGATGCCTTCTACTATGGTGTGAGAGACCACCGTATCGCTGAGGCTTGAGTCATTTGTGTATTTTTCGGTCGCTATGTAGCAATCGTAGTATTTGTACACCTTATTTCCGTCGGAGGCGAATACGGGATAGGCATTGGCATTTTCTCCCGTAAGAAGCTGCCCCCAGCCCTCTCCCAGCAGATACGCGATTTTTCCGCTTGCGTAATCCTCCGCACTAACGGGCGTAGCGTTATCGGAGCTTCCGTCTGAGCCGATGCCGCAAAGCTCCTTATTGACCTCCTCGCTTCCGTAGAAATAGTTATTTTCAAGAATGGGAGCATGCTCCAAATAGCCACCGAGAATGCCGCCGACATTGGTGTCGCCGCTGACTGCTCCGTAGTTGTGGCTTGATACTATCTTACCGTTTCCGTTGTCACCGGCTCCCACCCAGTTGTATACGCCGAGTATTCCGCCAACGCTATACACACCCGTAACCGCTCCGACGTTATAGGAATCGATTATGACGATCGGATGCTCGGCTGAAATATTGCCGTTATAATTATATCCGAGAATGCCGCCAACGTAGGTAGTACCGGTTATCTCTCCCTCATTGTAGCACCCACTGATTATCGTGTAAGGAGCATCGCTTGAATTCTGTGTATTATACCCTGCGATGCCGCCAACGTAGGTGGTACCGATTATCTCTCCCTTATTGTAGCATCCTGTGATCATCGGTAGGGAATTAACGCTTGAGCCATGCAGATTCTTGCCCACGATACCGCCGACATTTTCACCGCCGATAACAGTACCCAGATTATAGCAATCGGCAACGACCGTGTAGGCGCTAAGCCCCACAATACCGCCGATTCGAAACTCGCCGCGTACCACTCCCGTGTTATAGCAATCCGATATCACGCTTTGCTCGGCGACGCCGATCAGACCTCCAACATCACTGATATTATAGGCTCCCTTTAAAACCAATCCGGTATTAAAGCAGCCTGAAACCGTTCCGTCCAAGACGTAGCCTGCTATCGCGCCGCAGTAGAAGTAGTAATCGTTATTCCCGCTGAAGTATCCGTTTTCTACACCGAGATCCTTTACGGTACCGCCATCGACCACACCGAAAACTCCGTGATACTGCCGGTCATCTCCGTTATAATACAAGCCGATGATGCTCTTGCCGTTTCCGTCAAATATACCGCCGTAGCCGCTGTCATGCAGAGCTATTGGCGTCCAGGGCAGAAGCCCCTCCACAACGTAACCGTTGGGCGTGTCTACATACTTGCCGTCAACGTACAGATATACGGATCCAAACATAGAAATGATATCGGTGGTTTCCGTCAGCTCCGTGTTCTCCTCCTTTTCTTCTTCCTTTCCGCCGCTACCGCCGCCGACACCGCTGTTCGGCACACCTGTGAATTGAGTGGTGCCGGGGATAAACGTACCAAGGTAAGCTACCACCTCGCCATCTATTCTGACCTCAACAAGTCCCGTTTCGGGAATAAAGGTGAAGCTCTGACCGAAATCTATATCCTTCGTCAGTATGGCGTTGGCTGTGCGGAATTCCTCGACATTTTCGTTTACCTGCTTTGCAAACCAATACAGATGACCCGCGTTGCTGATCTCGTAATATCCGTCGCCATCACTGTCAACGGCAGGCTGATAGCTGCCGCAGGAGACGCAGATACCCCTTTCTCCAAATGCGTGCTCGGAGACCGCTTCGGGGTCGTTGGTATAAATTTTCGAGTCGGTATCGCACGCAACGGTGCGGTAAAGTCTGTTTGACCCGTTCACAAAGACAGGGTAAGGATCCGCGCTCTCTCCCGAGATGATCTGCCCCCATACGTCCTCACTCTCCCCGTCGCCATCGTTCAGAAGGAACGTAACATCTCCCGTGGCAAGCTCGCCCGAGGATAAAGGAGCAGCGCCCTGATCGCTGGGTACACCCATAAAGAAGTTTTCCTCAAGGATGATAGCGCCGATGCCGTAAAGCCCGACGTTCAATGCCTCGGTGCGGAGGAAATAGCAGTTTGTGGAGTAGACCTCTGCGCATCCGACCACTCCGCCAACATCGCCCGTACCGCTGACTGAGCCAATGCTAAGACAGGAATTAAGAACGGCATCCGTCATAAGGTGTCCGCATATTCCGCCGACAGAGCCTGTTCCGATGACGGTACCGTCGAAGAAGCAGTTTTTCACCGTTCCTCCGCTGTATCCCGCCACACCGCCAACGTAACTCGCACCCTTGATATAAGAGTCCTCAACACCGACATTTCTGACGGTGCCGTAGACATATGCAAACAGCCCCTGAAAATTGCTTTCATTATTCATATAAATTCCGCTGACGGTATATCCGTTTCCGTCAAACACACCGTAATATACATCGCCGCTTCCGATAGGCTCCCAGGCAAGAGCGGAGGTGCCGTTCAGAGAGCCGTCTGCGTTAAGCAGTTTTTCATTGACCGTGATATTGGCGGTCAGCTCACCGTTAATGAATTTTTCACCGCCGTTGACCGCCTCCGCGAAAGCATACAGCTCATCTGCCGTGCCAATATCATAGAAGCCGTCGCCGTCGGTGTCCTTCAAAGTAACCTCCGCACCCGTGTGAATGGTAACAGTGAGATCCTCCGCTGCTGCGCTTGCCGTCAGCATTGAGGTAACATGATTGTCGTTTGTAATTAAATTGTCATGAGAATGAAGGTCTTGGTTCTTTGTTACGAGTTCCGTGTCGGAGTTACGTGTAGCAGTAAGATTCTCTGCTTTCAGAGTATTACCACCCACAATTAGCAATAGGGCGATAATCAGTAGTTTGTGAAGTTTGTTCATTTTTTGTTTGTTTTTAAGTAGTAAAGTTGTTAAAGACTAAAGGCTAAAGACTAAAGACTAAAGGCATTAGTCAGAGTCATTGTTAATGTGTTATTAGTTTTAATTGTTAATTGTAAACTGTTAATTGTAAACTGTTAATTGTAAATTAAAAATTCCGTCTGAGGTTCGTTTTCACAAACTCTGTCAGACGGAATTAATAAAATTGGGTTTTATCTTCTGTTATTTTAACCTTACGTTTTTCTTCCTTTATTAATATAATGTTATGCATAGTAGTGCTTTCTCAGTTTTTTATTTCTTAGTTTTTCAGATTTAAAATTAGTTTTTTTAGCTGTGCAAAGATAGCAAAAAAAGTCTAAAGTCTAAAGTCTAAAGACGAAAGATTTTTTTAAAGTCACTGAGTCACCGAGTCGCCGAGTCACCAAGTCGCCGAGTCACCGAGTCACCGAGTCACCGAGTAGAGACGTGACACTAATATGGTTGATAAATCTATATAAAAATGACGAAATCATATTTTAACCATATTATGGTGCGTCTCATTTTATTAAGTCACCGAGTCAATAAGTCAATAAGTTGTAACAGTACGGACAGATTGAATGTGTCCACAAAAAATCCCACTGATTTCACTGATATTCACAGAAGCTATCCGTGCCAATCAGTGGGAGATTTTTATCCCTATCAATTATGAATTGAAGACCATATTTTAGTTAGCATCAAAGTTCAACAGCCATTTCCATATAGGAACAACATTTATAACAATATTATCTTCAATTATAGTTTCTTCTTCATCGTATGTTATGATAAAACATTCTTTTACAGGAAGCACCTTATGTATTTTCTTTAAAGCTGTAACTTCTCTATGTCGAGTGTCTTTGTCGGCAATGGAAAATGAAACTTGATACGCTTGCTGTAAATCATCGACATAAAAATCAATTTCTATGTTGTTATGATAGAAATACACATTATCTCGTCTGCCGTACTTCCTTAACAAATTGACTGCTACAAGATTTTCTAACAATGTAGTTTTAGAATCAGTAAGGAAAAGATTTAATATTCCGTTGTCGGTAAAATAATATTTCTTGTTTGTCATCTTATCCAAAAGTTTTCCGGCTATATTATCAACAGGCAAAACAAGCCATGCATTTTCAATGTATTCCATGTATTTGATTGCGCTGTTGACACTGAACTTTACTCCAGTAGAACTGACAATATTCGCAATTCTATTAAACGACATCGGCTGTTTGACGCTTTCTGCCAACTTTCGTATCACAGTGTTTAGTGCATGATAATTGTTTATACTATAACGAGCCGCGATATCGCCAAGAAAAATCTTCTGATATATTCCATTGATATAGTCTCGCTTGTAACTTACGGAGAGACTCTCAGGGAAGCCTCCTGAAGAGAAATATTCAGAGAATTTGTTCTTAATGGATGCTCTTTTTTCTGTAACAAACAAATCATTCTCAGAATATGGTATTTTGATGAAATTTAAATATTCGCCAAAAGAAAACGGGAAGACTTCCTTGACGATGAAACGTCCTCCTAAAGTGGTCTGCATCTCGTTGCTAAGCATATATGCGTTACTTCCCGTAATAAAAACCTTGTATTTCTGATCTGCTACTCTTCTCGCAAATTTCTCCCATCCTTCAATATTTTGTATCTCATCTAAAAATAACATCGGACGCTTGCCGTATATCTCATAATGTAACTCCAATAATAAATCGAAATCAAGATTGTTAAAACCGCTAAGTCTCTCATCTTCAAAGTTTATGTACAACATCTCATCCCAACCAATGCCTTTTTTGAGATTGTCTTTTATCTTCTGGTAAAGGAGAAATGATTTGCCAGCTCGCCTTATGCCTACCAACACCAAACGTTCATATTCTTCAATGATAATATTTCTTTCCACCAATTCAATCTTTTCAATCTCATACTGATTACCTAAGACTACACTTTTTAGTATATTTCTATCCATAACACAAATATTATTCTGTCAATAAAACAATCTTAATCTATTTTTATTCTCTTCGGAGAACAAAAATACAATTATTTTTTTATTTATGGTAGAAATTAATTTTTATTTCAATTAATTAATGGTCATTTCTGTCAGGCGTTCCGTTTCACTTCACACCTAATTGTTATCTGTCGTCCCTACGGGACTCGCCATAATGTGACATAAATACAGATTATGAATTAAAAAATCATTTTTTCCAAGATTTGTTAAAGTAGCGCGTCTCATTTTATTAAGTCACCAAGTCACCAAGTCACCGAGTCACCAAGTAGAGACGTGACACTAATATGGTTGATATATCTTTATATAAAAATGACGAAATCATATTTTAACCATATTATGGCGCGTCTCATTTTATTAAGTCGCCAAGTCACCGAGTCAACGAGTAGAGACGCGTCGATGATACCAATGTTAATAAACAATATATCATTGACACGTCTTTTTTAGTAATGGAGTTATGGAGTTTGTATAAGTCAATAAGTTGTAACAGCACGAATACATAATGTGTCTACAAAAAAAAATCCCACTGATTTAACTGATATTCACAGAAGCTATCCGTGCTAATCAGTGCCAATCAGTGGGAGATTTTTGTCCCTATCAATTATGAATTATGCATTAAAGAGACGTGTCAATTACATTCTTGTTTAATTTTTAAGGTGTAATCGACGCGTCTCTACAAATTATGCATTAAATAAATATATACTTCAAGATGAACAACACTGCCAAGATGTACATCGCTGGGGTGAGCTTCTTGAATTTACCGCAGCAAATATTGATGATGACGTATGAAATCATGCCGAGCATGATACCTGCTGAGATTGAATAAGCGAGAGGCATCATGATGAGTGTGATGAAACTTGGAATAGCTTCTGTTGCATCGTCGAAGTCGATGTTTCTCACAGGCTCCATCATGAGCATACCGACGAGGATAAGCACAGGTGCCGTAGCAGCTCCAGGAACAGAGAGGAACAATGGCGAGAAGAACAATGCTATTGCGAAACAACATGCTATGGAGAATGCTGTCAATCCGGTGCGGCCGCCTTGTGCCACGCCCGCTGCACTTTCCACGTATGTCGTCGTGGTTGAAGTACCGAGCATCGCACCTGCTGTCGTTGCGATAGCGTCAGCCATGAAAGCTTGTTTCAGATTTGGGATACGTCCGTTTTCATCGACCATCTTAGCCTTCGTGCTGACACCGACGAGCGTTCCTACCGTGTCGAACAAATCTATGAAGAGGAAAGTGAAGACGATGACAAGCATATCGAGGGTGAAGATGTTGTGCCATTCAAATTTACAGAATATAGGAGCTATAGATTCCGGAGTCGAGACAATGCCTTTAAACTCTGTTATCCCCATTGGGATGCCGATGACAGTGGTGACGAGGATTCCGATGAGCATCGCGCCTTTGACGTTCAAGGCATAGAGCACGCCAGTGATGACGAGACCTATAAGAGCTAAGAGAGCGGTGCCAGATGTGATGTCGCCGAGAGCGATGAGAGTGGCGTCGTCATTGACGATGATACCGGCATTCTGCATACCGATGAAAGCGATGAAAAGACCGATACCACCACCTATGGCGTAACGTAAGTTCTTAGGAATAGCATTAACAATGGCTTCGCGGATATTGGTTATCGTCATGATGATAAATAAGATACCTTCGATGAAGACAGCTGTGAGAGCAAACTGCCACGAGTAGCCCATTCCCATACATACTGTAAAGACAAAGAAAGCGTTGAGACCCATTCCCGGAGCAAGTCCGAAAGGAAGTTTGGCGAGAAACGCCATCGCCAAAGTACCGATGATAGCGGCGAGAGCTGTTGTAGTAAATACCGCGCCAGCTGGCATTCCTTCGAGCAGACCGAACATCGAAGGGTTGACGGCAAGAATGTAAGACATCGTTAGAAATGTTGTAATACCCGCGACAATCTCAGTGCGAATATTATGTTTCTTAGAATCGAAACCGAAAAGTTTGTTTAACATAAGATTAAAATTTAGTTAATAAAATTCGGTACGAATATAAGAAAAATCTGAGAATTCTAAAACCTGAAAATCTGAAAATCTGAAAAAATTCATTAACAAGACGTGCCAATGAGTATTTATATTGCAGGTTACATTGACGCGTCTCTACTTATTGACTTATTGTCTCATAGACTTCTAAAACTAACGATAGCGAATATCCTTTCGAGACGGCATATCTTACCATCTTCGCCTTTCGTTTATATGGGTCGGTTTCGTTTATCTTCTTGTTTTTAAGAAGATTGACAAGTTCATCTTTATATGAATCCTCGTCAATTTCAGAAAGCACATTATCTATAATGTCCTTTTCAATACCTTTTGAAATAAGCGAGAGCTTAATCTTATTGACGCCCCACTTCTTGACATTCAATTTGCTTTTCACGTAAAGGCGACAATAACGTTCATCATTGATAAAACCTTCATCTTGAAGAAAACCAATGATAAAACTCTTATCATTATCGTCATCAAGTTCAAGGGAATTTAATTTAGAATAAATCTCTTTCTTGCAACGATCCTGATAATTGCAATAATGAAGCATTTTCTTTAAAACCGTCTCTTTATCCATTCCGATACTTCCTTGAGTTGTTCCTGCGTGCCTAAGTCGAACCAATAATCAGGTTGAATCAACACAGACTTAACATTATTGACTTTAGCGATATCTTTATACAAACTCCAGACATGGCATTTTTTCAATTCAAAATCTGAAAAATATTTTGGCTTAATAAGATGCAAGCCACTAAAAGATAATAATTTGTAACATTCCTTGAATTCTCCATCGCCATCATATTCTTCAGTTTGTATATTATACGTCCCATGAAATCTATCTTGCTCATCAAAAACCACTTTACTATTATTATTTCTATTCTGGGTCAAAAGCCACGCAGCATCATCAGATCTTACAAAATCATCATAATATTGTGGAAAATCAACATCAGAAAATATATCCACATTATGAATCAGCACAGCTTCACTCTTATCAAAAAATGGAAGCGCTTTTAAAATTGCACCACCTGTGTAATACAAAAAATCTCTTTCATCAGATATTTCTATCTCAACATTATCATAATGTTTATTAGCGATAAAATCTATAATCTTATCTCCAAAATGATGTACATTAATTACAAAGTGATTAAAATTCTGCGAGATAAGATTTTCTATCACTATCTCAAGCAAAGGTTTCCCGTTCATCTCAACCAAGGCTTTAGGTCTGTCACTCGTCAATTCTTTTAATCTCGTTCCAAGCCCGGCTGCAAGTATAAACGCTGATCTTCTTTTTATATTTTCCATACGACATTATTTCTAATTTAACGCAAATTTACATTATTTTTTGGACTGATAAATATTTCAAATCATCATTACAAATTATTCCAACAACTTTTTTTAAATATTTAGCATACCTATCTGAAAAATAACTATATTTACAACCGAAAAAGAAGTTATTATCGTTAATAACTATGTTATTTTTTTTTAAGATTAAACAATTTATTATCATAATATTATGAAAAAGGTATTTATAATTTTATGTTGCGTTTTAGCATTACAGTCATGCAACAAAGACAATACAAAAAATGAAACCATCAACGGGTTCGACATCAATTGGACTGGTGATTTAGGCAAAAAAGAAAAAGACGCCGTAAGAGACATGATTTCTAATATGGTTAAGGTAGAAGCTGGAACTTTCTACATGGGCGCACAGAAGGACTCTGTCGAATATTATAATTACGACGAAGAAGCCACAAGTTTAGAAGGTCCTGTTCATGAGGTTACAGTAAGCGAGTTCTATATCAACAAATATGAAGTGACTCAGTTACTTTGGGAAGCCATCATGGGCGAGACTCCTAACAAAGAGAAAGACATGCAATGGGAAGATGAGTTCGGAAAAGGCGACAACTATCCAGCTTATAGAATTTCTTATAAAGAAGTCGAGACTTTCATCGGCAAGTTGAACGAATACACTGGGTTACGATTCTCACTTCCAACAGAAGCTCAATGGGAATACGCAGCAAGAGGCGGCAAAGACACTTACTACTCTTTATATGCTGGAGGCGGCGACGTTTTAGAAGTGGCTTGGATTAAGAGTGGTAGCATCTACGACATTAATAAATGTAGCGAAGTTGGAAAGAAAAACGCTAACGGCTTAGGTCTCTACGACATGAGTGGTAACGTATGGGAAATGTGTAATAATTGGTATTATGACTATAAAGATGTATGTGACACCATCACCTCAGGAGAAGATTACACAGGTTATAAAGTGTTCCGCGGCGGTAGCTGGAACACCAATGCTCAACAAGCAAGAGTGACAGCTCGTTACAAACAAGGCATCCACTACCGCGACTATAACACAGGATTCCGATTAGTGATAGAATAAAACCTGAAAATTACAAAACTTGAAAACCTGAGAATTTAGACGACATCTTCAGTCAAAAAATTCTCAGGTTTTTAGTTTTTCAGATTCTCAGTTTTAAAACTTAAACAGCTTCTCAATCCACGCCGCCTTTCCTATCTTGCGAAGGGCATTTTTCACATATTGACGATTCTCAGCTTTGTACCAGAAGAAAAATCTCTGCTGATCTAACTTCTCCTGCTTCGTCTTGGCAACAAAGACCGGCTTTAAAGTATATGGGTCGTAACCAGAATAATAAATCTCCGTCGCTAAAGTCATCGGCGTCGGCGTGAAGTCCTGAACCTGCTCTAATCTGTAACCTAAGTCCTTAGTCTTCACAGCAAGTTCCGCCATATCGGTCAAAGTACAAGCCGGGTGACTCGATATAAAATAAGGTATCAGCTGCTGGTTGAGATGAAATTTCTCGTTGACCTTATCGAATTTCTTTTTCAGCTTGACGAAAAGATTGAACGACGGTTTACGCATCAACTTCAAAACTTCGTCGCTCGAATGTTCAGGCGCTACTTTCAGACGACCGCTCACATGACGTTTCATCAGTTGCTCGAAATATTCATCGTAACCTAATTTCCCCGAAGGATCTTCATTAGTCAAAAACAAATCGTAACGAATTCCCGAGCCGATGGTAGCTTTCTTAACTTGCGGCATCTTATCGACTTCCTTATAAAGCTCGATGAGCGGATGATGGTTGGTATCTAAGTTCTTACAGATGTTAGGCTGTATGCAAGTCGGGCGCACGCACTTCTCACAGAGACTCTCATCTTTGCCTTTCATGCGATACATATTAGCCGAAGGACCGCCGAGGTCGGAGATATAACCTTTGAAATCTTCCATCTCAACGACTTGCTTCACCTCTCTCATAATCGACTTCTTGCTGCGCGATGCGACGAACTTACCCTGATGCGCCGATATGGTACAAAACGCGCATCCGCCGAAGCATCCGCGATGAATATTCACCGAATGACGAATCATCTCGTAAGCCGGAATCACGCCGCGTTTCGCATATTTAGGATGAGGCAGTCGAGTGTAAGGCAAGTCGAAAGAAGCGTCGATTTGCGCTTCCGTCATAGTTGGATAAGGAGGATTAATGTATAAGGTGTAATTTCCCACATCCTGAAGCAGACGGTTGGCATGTTTCTTATTCGATTCTATCTCGACGTTCTTGAAGTTCGAGGCGTAAGTCTTCTTGTCTTTCAGACATTCCTCATGAGAAGCCAACCGCAAATCATTCCACTCCGACTGTACGGACGTGGCTTGCCGCTTCCTTAAGAAGAAAGTCTGCGGAACATTCGTTATCTCTTCCATTTTCTTATTCTCATCTAAAGCTTTAGCTATTTCCACTATCGCGAGTTCTCCCATTCCATATACGCCGAGGTCGGCTTTGGAATCGAGCATGATAGTAGGTCTCAGCTCATCAGCCCAGTAGTCGTAATGTGTCACTCTACGGAGAGACGCTTCAATTCCGCCGATGATGACAGGAGTGTCTGGGTATAATTTTTTCAGTATGTTGGAATAAGTTATCGTCGCGTAGTCGGGACGGAAGCCAGCCTCGCCGCCAGGAGTGTAAGCGTCGTTAGAACGCAGACGTTTGTTGGCAGTATAATGATTCACCATCGAGTCCATCGCGCCGGCGGAGATGCCGAAGAAAAGACGCGGCTTGCCGAATTTCTTGAAGTCGCGGAGGTCGTCACGCCAATTAGGTTGCGGAATCAAAGCCACCTTATAGCCGTGACTTTCAAGGACGCGGCCTATGACGGCAGCGCCGAAAGCCGGATGATCGACGTAAGCGTCGCCAGTGATTATTACAATATCGACTTCGTTCCAGCCACGTAAGTCGGTCTCTTTCTTTGTTATCGGCAGCCAATCTAATAAATTCATGCGAAAAATGCTTTTAATGATTCACGAGCGTCACGAAGTTTATCCAACCAAATCTCACCAGAGTTCTGACCTATGATGTCGGTGACATATTTCACAGAGACGAAAGTGATATCCATCTCCTTACATACCTGCGCCTGAGCGAAAGCCTCCATGTCGATGACGTCGCCGTTGAAATGCCCCACTTCCGTCACGAAGCTGTCGCCGGTGTTTACGATTCCTATTTGTTCGTAATTATCAACAATATCGACACCTACTCTCTCAGGAAAAGAAATATCTTTACATACATCAGGCAGTTCTATCTTCTCCATATCTCTATCAACAAAACGATGACAGACGAATATATCGCCAACCTTATGATTTAAAGTTCCAGCAGTTCCCACATTGAGAACCAAGTCGTAACGATTTTCACACAGAGCCTTCGTCAAGTTAAAAGCCGAGAGCACCTTTCCCATTCCTGTCTTAAGAAACGTCAGTTCACATCCTTGAATCTCAAAAGGAAGAATCTCCTCGTCAAAAGCATAAGTCACCAATATTTTCATAGAGATATAATTTTTCACAAAGATAAGAAAAGACGAAAGACAAAAGACTAAAGACGAATGATTTTTTTAATCCGAAAACATAAAAACAATTAACAATTCATTATTGTTTCAATCGCTATATACGCCATCAGACCAACTCCTGTTTCTAAGGCATCTTCGTCGATGTTGAAAGTAGAAGTATGCTGTTTTGAGGTAATACCTTTCTCTATGTTAGAAGTACCGATACGATACATACATGCTTTAATTTTATGCGAATACCAAGCAAAATCTTCTGCCGTCATAAGCTGCGGCAACGACTTCACCTTATCCTCACCAAGAAAATCCATCGCATTATTTCTCAAAGAATCTGTAAAATCAACGTCATTCTTCAAGACAGGATAACCCTCATCAATCTTAACTCTCGATTTCACTCCGAACGACTTCGCGACCTCAGAACTTATCTCCTTTATCTTCTTTTTAACCAACTTCCTTTCCTTTTCATCGAAAGTACGCATCGTACCTTTAAGATTAACTGTATCTGGTATCACATTATATGTTCCGTCGGCAATGAAACTTCCAAAAGCTATTATGATAGGATTCTCTCTTTCTTCTTTGTTGAACTCGGAACTCAGTTCAGATATGGCGCACAACATCTTAGCAGCAGCAACGGTGGTGTTAGAGCGTTCTTTAATCTTAGCTGCATGACCGCCTTTGCCGCTTATCATGATATTAATTTCATCGCAGGCCGCCATATAATTACCAGAATAGAAACCTACTTCACCACAAGGCAGATCTGGATAGACATGCTGAGCTATAATAGCATCTACATTATCTAAAACTCCATTCTCAATCATCAGCTTAGCGCCACCTGGCAACTTCTCCTCTCCAGGCTGAAAAATAAGTTTTATCGTTCCTTCAAATTCATCTTTCATTTGATTAAGAATATTAGCAACCCCAAGCAGCATGGCAGTATGAGCATCATGACCACAGGCATGCATCACGTTTTGCCTCAAAGACTTATAATCACAAATGTTTGTTTCTTGTATCGGCAACGCATCAATATCGGCACGAAGAGCTATGGTTCTTTTCTCCGGATTTCTGCCTTTTATCGTTGCAACAACACCCGTTACGTTCATCGAAACATTTTCAATCTCCCACGAATCAAGAACATCATGAATAAGCTGTGATGTTTCATATTCTACAAAACTTAACTCAGGATTTCTATGAAGCTGATGCCGCAAAGGTCTGACATATAGTTCTGTAACGTCCTTAGCGAGTGATTTTATTCTATTTATCATAATGAAAGATGTTTCTGCAAAGATATAAAAAGTCTACGGTCTATACTCCTTCTTTTTTCGCGTACTTTCGCGAATTTTCGTGGACTATTTTTTTCGTGAAGATTTCGTGTAATTTCGTGAACCTATCTTGTTTCGTGAATTTTCGTGTTTTTTCGTGGACACAAAAAAACCACCCAGAATTTCTGAGTGGCTTTGCGGTGCTGACGAGACTCGAACTCGCGACCTCCTGCGTGACAGGCAGGCATTCTAACCAAACTGAACTACAGCACCTGCTCTTTTTTTTGTTTTATCAACCTCGTTATTTCGTTGTTGATTACGGGTGCAAAGATACAACCTTTTTTCAAATCTGCAAGCACTTTTTCAAAAAAAATTAATTATTTTTTTAATTATTTTACATCTTATTGATTATCAATATTATTTATCTTAAAAAAATTATTTCATCAAAAAGGCTCCATCTTCTCTTATATTATGATATTTTATCCCTAAAGCATCTGCTTCATCAATCAATCGTGAGGTTAAATAATAAGGCACACTTCCATCAATAATCAGATAATCAAAGTTATACACATTTAAGAGATATGATAAAGTCTGTCTCTTACGTCCGTAAATAAGCATATAATCTAATGGAATTTTATATGATAGTTCTTCTCTTGAAAAAACACTTCCATCAGACAATCCTATGAGTTTTTCATCAAAAGTTACGACATTTTTTCGTTTTTTTACAAAATTCTCATCAAAATCCTCATGAAGTAATTTATTTTTTCCAGCATGATATAATCCTTTTTTTACCAAAAAATTTTCAATATTGTATGAAAAAGCAGATTTATCATTAATAAAAATACTATCTGACAAAATCAGATGCTCTCCCCCATTTATAAAATCTATTGCAGTCATATTGTTAATAGAATAAATTACCATCTCTTTCTGTTTATTTCTTTTCAAATTAATATCCACATTAACAATCAGAAAGATACAAGACATTATCATTATTGATAATAACATTTTTATATCTTTACATTCAATTAAAAGCAATAATAGCAACAATGTTATCAACAAAACAACAAATTGAATATCATTCACATATAAACCTTTGATTATAGAATAGGGTAACGATTCAATCCAAGATACACCAAAGTTCATAACATAAATCATCTTAGAAACAATCCAAGCGACTGCTACATTAACGTATGGAACAAAAAATATCAGCAACATTATCATTCCACCCATTATCACAACAGAAGAGATTGGCGTCATAAAAAGATTGCTTAGCCAGAAATATATCGGAAATTGATGAAAATAATAAATAGTAAATGGCGCAGTAGCTATCTGAGCCGCAATAGTAACAGAAGTAATCTCCCATATTTTATTGACAATCTTATATTTAGAATAAATAACTTTTGATATTGGGACTTGTAAAACGACTATCCCAATAACGGCAACATACGAAAGTTGAAATCCCACGTCAAAGAGATTAGCTGGATTGACGCATAACAATATAAAAGCGGAAGCCGCTAACGAGTTTAGCAAGACACCTTTTCTATTAATCATATTACCAACTATCACAAAAGACAGCATAATAGTAGCCCTCAATATAGAAGGTGCCAAACCCGCGATTAAAGCATAGAACCATATCAAGACAAACAACACACAATTTTTCATAACATACTGCCATTTCTTTCTATTATCGAGAAATGCAAGCATATAAGAAAAAACCATAAAGATAACACCAACATGCAGTCCTGATACACAAAGTATGTGCATCGCACCTGCAGCCACATATTTCTGCCTTAACTCCTGAGGCAGACTATCATCATAGCCCAATAAAATCGCAGCTGCCACAGAATATTCTTCACCCTGAACCCCAAGTTTTTGCATTGTTTCAAGAAGAAAATCTCTCAGCCAATATGAAAATCTATAAATCGGATTAGAATCGTTATAAGCAATATCGAGCCATGCATCAGATTTCAAATACACCTGATGCGTCACACCTTTTTTATATAGATAATCTTTATAATCGAACTGCTCTGGATTTGGAGGCTTTTCAACTTGCTCAGGATTTGTCATGAAAACAATACAATCGCCATATCTCAGACTCAGGGACTTATCATTTATTTCAAAGTAAGAAACGACCTTAGCATTCACATCATGGTTATATCCCTTATCGTCTTCTATTCCAAAGACTTTCATCATTACCTTAATTGACTTCTCCTTAACTATAGGAGGCTCTACAAGTATAGCATAATAATATTTAGGGCATAAATCTACACTTGATATATCATTGATACACAATTTATACTCTTTAATTTTAACTAATGTAAAACCCAATACTATAAGGTATAAATATAATAAAGAAGAAAATATCCTACGATAACGATAATCCTTCAGCAATGATGAAGTCAAGACTTGAGATAGCAGCAATAAAGAAAGCAAAATTAGCAAACGAAGGATTATTTTAGCGTCATTTGCCATATTTTCCAAAGCAAATGCCAAATATATTCCTATCGCAAAAGGAATTAAGAGTCTGATAAACGGATATTTAAACCATGAAATCATCTTGCATCATAAATTTTGGATTCGTGGTGCAAGATAAGAATAATTTTAATACATAAAACATTGAATCACAATTATTTTATGTTAAAAATTATTAACAATTATTTCTTTTTCTTCAAGTCATTAACTATAACAGAAGCTGCGTTAAAAGAAGCTCCAGCATTACCCAAAACTATTCTTAGATCTTCATAATCATCGAGTAATTGAAGCTGTTTTTTATGATTTGAAAGCAGCAGTTTTAGTTCTTCGGATATATTATCAGGAGTTAAATCATTCTGTATCAATTCTTTTAAAACTGGTTTATCCATAATCAGATTAACAAGGCTGATATATTTCACTTTGATAAGATTTTTGGCAATCAGATAAGAAATAGGATTTCCTTTATAGCAAACCACTTCTGGAACATAAAACAGAGCCGTTTCCAAAGTCGCAGTTCCTGATGTAACCAAAGCCGCACTTGCCACTTGTAACAGCTGATATGTTTTATTAAAGACGAGATGAACGTTAGCATTGCCAACTATTTTTTTATAGAAATCTTCCGTCAACGAAGGCGCACAAGCTATAACAAATTGATAATTAGGAAATCTATCCACCACTTTAAGCATTATTTCAAGCATTCGACTCACTTCTTGCTTACGACTTCCTGGCAAAAGGGCGATTATTTCCTTTTTATGTTCCAACTGATTTTGACGTACAAAATTTTCTTTAGTTATATGTTTAACCTTCTGTAACTCATCAAGAAGAGGATGACCGACAAAATGAGCATCTACACGATATTCATCATAGAATTTCTTTTCAAAAGGCAATATAACCAACATTTTATCTACCACCTCTTTGATAGTATGAACTCTACGTTTTTTCCAAGCCCACACCTGCGGTGAGATATAATAATACACCTTAATATTATGTTTATGTGCAAATTTTGCAACTTTCAAGTTAAACCCAGGATAATCAATAAGAACAACTGCATCAGGTTTAAATTTAAGAATGTCTTTTTTGCAAAAACTCAGATTTTTAAGTATCGTTCTAAGATTTAACAAAACTTCAACGAAACCCATAAAAGCGAGATCTCTATAATGTTTCACTAAAATCGCGCCTTGTTTTTTCATCAAATTACCGCCCCAGGCTCTAATCTTAGCGTGAGGATCCTTTTTCTTCAATGATGCAATCAGATTTGCGCCGTGTAAATCACCAGAAGCTTCGCCTGCTATTATATAATATTTCATATATCTGTTTATTAATCAAAATGTTTTTAATACCGTATATAATTTCTGTGTAGGCAATCCCATTACGTTAAAGTAGGAACCTTCAACAGCACTAACACCAATATAACCAATCCACTCCTGTATGCCGTAAGAGCCAGCTTTATCAAAAGGTTTGAAGTTATCAACATAATAGTTAATTTCTTCAGAATCAAGCTTTTCAAATACAACATTAGATACTGCCGAGAATGTCTTTGTTCTATCTTTTGTACGAATTGTAACACCTGTTATCACAGAATGTTTCTTACCAGAAAGTTTAAGTAACATTTCACAAGCGTTCTCTTTATCTTTAGGTTTCCCTAAGATCTCATCACCTACGACTACAATAGTATCTGCCGTAATAATCATATAATTATCAGGAAGTTCAGCATCTTCAAAAGCTTTGGCTTTTTTTAAGCTCAAGTAAGGAGCCACTTCATAAACCGACAAACGAGAAGGATATGATTCATCGACATCTTTAGTTAAAACATTAAAGTTCAAACCAATCCCTTTTAAAAGTTCTTGTCTTCGTGGCGATTTTGAAGCAAGAATAATATTATAATTGTTTAATTTATCTAACATATTATACAAATATCATTGATATAATGCCCAAAAGCATCATTATTTTCAAAAACACAGAATATTTATGATAACTAATATTCTTTCTTAGTAAATATGCCAATGATAATACCAAGCATAACAAAATCAAGGACATAATTACCAATGCTATATATGAATGCATCACGTATAAAACATAAGTGAAGTAAAGAAGAAGCATACATATTAATAGTATCGACAATATTAATATCACGTTCATTTTTTTAATTCCCAACACAATAGGGATTGTACGACAGCGAGTTAGCTTATCACCTTTTAAGTCTTCTGCATCTTTAACAATTTCTCTGAGTAATGTCATAAGAAAAGCAAAGGCAGTGTAAATCAATACTAATTTTGACATTGAGGACGACATTATCACATCTCTAACTGATGACAAAATTAAAACATTATCTGAAAGATAAAGCATCACAAAAAGCCATGGAAGGAAAACTGCAAAAGCTACTGAAAAAGAAACGATTATATTTCCAACAACAAATTTTCTTTTATATGATGATGAATAAGAATACAATAGAGCTGTCAACAAAGCTAAGATTGCTAATATAATATAAAACTTTGAGTTTAAAGCAATTACTCCAGAAATAGCACCTATTATTATTCCCAAAATAGTTAATAAAACATAAAATACCTTTGTTTCAGTTTCAGAGAAAATCTTAGACACGATAAGTTGTTCTGGCTTATTGACTTTATCAATTTCGACATCAAAATAGTCGTTGATGACATAGCCAGCGGCCACTATGAATATCAATGAAATAAGAAGCAGTAGAAATGATAGCGCTGATGGCAAAGCTCCTATTACGCCACAGGCATGCAATGGCGACATCAAGCTATGATAGACCAAAATCATCATTAAGGCAATCATCAACAGATTTTGCCATCTAACCAATTTAAATAAAGCAGTTATTTTATTCATTATCAATATATCACCAGATATAACAACTAAAATCCTTCATCCATTTATCCTGAGCTTTAAGGACTTGTTCAATAATATCTCTCACAGCACCTTTGCCTCCATTGCGATTGCTGATATACAAACTAATATCTTTGATTTCAGGAGAAGCATCGGCAGGACATACCGGCAAACCGACCATTTTCATAACAGGATAATCAGGCAGATCGTCACCCATATATACGACTTGCTCTAATTTCAAATCATTGGTTTTCAAATATCTTTCAAGCACCTCCACTTTATTTGCCGAACGCACGAAAACATCAGTAACTCCTAGCATAGCCATTCTTTTTTCAATAGAAACAGAATAGCCGCCAGTAATCACTGCCACCTTATATCCAAGACGAACAGCAAGTTGCAAGGCATAACCATCTTTTACGTCACTGCTCCGCAATGGCACACCATTAGCATCAACAAGGACATCACCGGATGTCATAACACCATCATAATCAAAAATAAAAGTCGTAATATTCTTCAATTTTTCTTTATAATTCTTCATTTTACAAATATTTTTTTAGTATATAATTCGTCAATAATTCATAAATTTTTTTCTCTTCAATATCATCATTTAAAAGATTTAGATGATTATTTATAGTATTCGTATCGTGACGTCGAGCTGGTCCTGTCAGTGCATTCTCGGCTCCCATCGCAAAAGCTTTATTAATTGTTTCCTTCACTAAAGGCTCCAGAATTGAAATATCAAGCGATTTTCTTCTAAGCAATTTCTCACCTATTTGCAGCATAACATTAACAAAATTAGACACATAAACTGCATTCATATGAATATAGCTTCTATCCTCATCTGTACACTCAATCACAATATCAGACATAATTTGAGCCATCGATTTTAACTTATCCTTTACTTCAAGTGTCGAAGCATTTATCAAGAGAGGAACTGATTTAAAATCGATTTCATAATCTTTTGATATAGTTTGCAAAGGATATATAATTCCGTAATTATCAACCACATTCAAAACCGTCGATTTCTGAGTACCTGAAGTATGAACTAACACCGCATTACTATCACGAAGATTAGAAGCAACATCTTTTATTGCATCATCTTTTACAGCGATGATTATCAAATCACAATCAGACAACATATTATAATCCGTTGTCGCTTTTACACCGAACAATTTCTCCACTTCTGGAGCTTTATCCTTATTTCTAATTAAAATATATTTAGGATATATTCCATTATTTATCAACACCTTAGAATATGTGTACGCCACATTACCTGAACCAATTATCGCTACTTTACAAAATGGAAACATTGATTAACAAATTTTTCACGAAGTTACAAAAAAAATGAATAATTCCTCAAGTAAGGCTGTTTGCATAGGCAATATATTATCCGATAACTTAAACCATCTTTCCTTTAACTTACCATATTATCCGTTATCTTTTTGTCAAAATCCGTTTACTTTTAAAATTTAACATTTTATTAACATTTCATAACTACCATTTAATCAATAAGATAGAAGCAAATAAGCTCTACATGGCTCAAAAGGGTATTGACAAAAGAAATTTGTTGATTATTTTTGCAGCACAACAACAACAAAACAACCAATTTTTCAAACTAAAAAACAACATTATTATGACAACAATCGAATTTAACACCAAGCTCACAAGTCTTCAAAAAAACTTAGAAGTATTTGCAAAACAATTGACAGGCAATGAAGACGATGCCAAAGACTTAATGCAGGAGACGTTCCTCAAAGCATTGATTTACAAAGAAAAATATGTAAATCACAACAATTTCAAAGCATGGGTTTACACCATCATGAAAAACATTTTCATCAACAATTACCGTAGAACTAAAAAAGCAAAAACCATCATCGACCAAAGCGAAGATCTTTACTATTTGAATATCAGCAACTCACACACCGACACAGACCCAGAGAGCATTCTTAACGCGATAGAATTAGAAAAAGGCATCAAGAATTTAGATGAAGATTTCAGACGTGCCTTCGACATGTATAATGAAGGATATAAATATAAGGAGATAGCAGATTGTTTGAATTTAACAATCGGTACTGTCAAAAGCCGAATCTTTTACAGCCGCAAAAAGCTCATGAACCAATTAAGAGAGTATTATCCTAACTAAATTTTAACAGAAACTCTTAAAACAAGTCATGAATTTGATTTGTTTTAAGAGTTTGAAAAAAATAGTTGTGGTGAATACAATAATTTTGACAAATACTTGTTAATTTTGCACATAATTAAAAAAAGTCAAATATGATTGAAACAGATATTCGTGAATTAAACGAAAGAATTCAGAGAGAAAGTCAGTTTATTGACCTTATTAATCTTGAAATGAGCAAGGTTATTGTTGGACAAAAACACATGACAGAGAGATTGTTAATTGGTTTATTATCTAATGGACACATTTTACTTGAAGGTGTTCCTGGATTAGCCAAGACACTTGCAATTAAAACATTATCAAGCATCATTGATGCAGATTTCAGCCGTATTCAATTCACTCCAGACTTATTACCTGCCGACTTGATTGGTACGATGATTTATAGTCAGAAGAACGAAGAGTTCATAGTTCGTAAGGGACCTGTCTTTGCTAATTTCGTTTTAGCAGATGAAATCAACCGTTCACCAGCCAAGGTGCAGAGTGCTTTACTTGAAGCCATGCAAGAACATCAAGTTACAATTGGGGAAAGCACCTTCAGTTTACCAGATCCATTCTTAGTAATGGCAACGCAAAACCCTATAGAACAAGAAGGTACATATCCATTACCAGAAGCACAAGTCGACCGTTTCATGTTGAAAGTCGTTTTAGATTACCCTAAAAAAGAAGAAGAAAAAATCATTCTTCGTCAGAACATCAACAAGGAACATGCAGAAGTGAAACCAGTTACAAGCACGAAAGAGATTTTAAATGCGAGAAAAGTTTGTCGTGAAGTTTATCTTGACGAAAAGATAGAAAATTATATCACCGACATTGTTTTTGCTTCACGTTATCCAAACGACTATAAGTTGAAAAAATTTGCAAATCTCATCAGTTACGGAGGATCTCCACGTGCCACTATCAATTTAGCTATGGCTGCCAAGGCATACGCATTTATCAAACGTCGTGGTTATGTCATTCCAGAAGATGTCAGAGCTATAGCACCAGACGTAATGCGTCATCGTATTGGATTAACATATGAAGCTGAAGCAGAGAACATTACAACAGAAGAAATTATCAACGAGATACTTAACATCGTTGAGGTGCCGTAATTGAAAAACCATTAAATTATGGAAACAAACGAACTATTTAAAAAGGTTAGGAAAATCGAGATTAAGACACGTGGCTTGACCAACAATATCTTTTCGGGTCAATATCACAGTGCCTTCAAGGGGCGTGGTATGACCTTCAGTGAAGTTCGTGAATATCAATATGGTGATGACATTCGCAACATTGATTGGAATGTAACGGCACGATTTAACCGACCTTTTGTCAAGATTTTTGAAGAAGAACGAGAGATGACAGTTATGCTTCTCATTGACGTTTCTGGCTCAAACGATTTTGGATCAGTAAATATTTCAAAGAGAGACCTCAGTGCGGAGTTAGCAGCTGTTTTAGCTTTTTCTGCAATACAAAACAACGACAAAGTAGGAGTAATATTCTTTAGCGATCAGATAGAGAAATTCATTCCTCCAAAGAAAGGTTCAAGTCATATCTTACGTATTATCAGAGAGATAGTAACATTCACTCCACAACACAAAGGCACTGACATAGGAGAAGGACTGCGATTTTTGACAAGTGCTATTAAGAAACGTACAACAGCATTTTTAATATCCGATTTCGTCTCAAAAAAGCCTTTTGAGCAACAGATAAGAATTGCAGCCAACAAACACGACCTAATTTGCTTGCGAATCACTGATAAAAGAGAGCTCCTAATTCCTAAAATAGGACTTGTAAAATTCAGAGATTCAGAGACAAACAAAGATATCTGGATTGACACTTCTATGAGTTCATGGAATGAAGCATACCAAAAATACTTACAGCAAGAGTCATCGAAGCTAAGTAGAATATTCGCCAACAATGGTATTGACAATACATTGATTTACACAGATATTGATTATGTCAAACCGTTAATGCAATTATTTAAGAAACGAGAATCAAGAAGATGAAAAAAAGAATATTGCGCATATTGACATTATTAGTTGCAATAATTACACCTAATTTATATGGTTATTCGCAAGATGTCGTCGTTAAAGGAAATATCGACAGAGACAGCGTTCTCACCGGACACACCTTCAATTACGATTTAAACATAAGAGTTCCAAATGGTTATATAATCAATTGGAATGAAATTGGAGATACGTTAAGCAAAAGCATTGATGTTATTAGCAGAAGTGAGATTAGCGAGCAGCCCATTGATAACAGCAGCGATATTTTATTATCACAGACTTTGTCTCTTGCATCATTCGACACTGGATATGTAGAAATACCTAAGATAGGCATAAAGTATTATAAATCAGCAAAAGACACAACATCATATATAAGATATACAGATATGATGGATATTTATGTCAAGCCTGCAACTATAGATACTACGATGGCATATAAGCCAATCATAATGCCTGTAAAACAAAACATTACTTTTGAGGAAACAATACCATATTTCGGTGGAGCAATAGTGTTGGCAGGTTTGATACTCCTTATTATATATGTAGTAAGAAAATCGAGAAATAAAGAAAATAATCACGAAGAAGAAGTCAAGCCTCAAATTCCAGCCATCATCACTGCAAGAGAAAAACTCGCACTTCTAAAAGACGCTAATCTATGGCAGTCAGGAAGATACAAGGATTACTACACTGATTTAACTGATATTGCAAGAGAATATTTAGAAGGAGAATTTGAAATTGATGCTATAGAAATGACATCAGACGAAATTCTTAGTGAAGTTAGAAAGATACATCTTGACGATTTAGTTTTCAATAAGTTAGAAAAAACACTCACGACAGCAGACTTAGTAAAATTTGCAAAAGCTACACCATTATCTGCTGAAAACGAAGAAGCTTTCAAAAACATCAATTCTTTTGTTGAAGAAAGTTATACATTCCATCAAGAGTTAGAAAAGAAAAAGATGGAAGAAGCGAAAGCCAAGAAATATGATTTTGAAGAACATACTGAAAACCAAGAAATGGAGGAAACAAAATGAGTTCTATTGAATTTGCATCTCCACACTTCCTTTTAGGACTGATAATCATACCACTTCTAATAGTGTGGTACGTATTTAATTGCAACAAACAACAAGCATATCTAAGATTTTCCGACACCGAGTTTTTCAACAAATTGCCAAAATCGTGGAAGACATACTTCAGGCATATAATATTTGTTTTGGAAATATCGGCATTAGCACTGTTTATCATTGCGTTAGCACGTCCTCAAAGCAGCACAAAAAATCAAAAAGTCAATGTTGAAGGTATTGACATCGTATTAGCTATGGACATTTCGAGCAGTATGTTAGCAGCCGATTTAAAACCCGACAGATTAGAAGCATCTAAAGCTGTTGCATCCGACTTTGTTGCTGGACGTCCTGACGACAGAATGGGCTTAGTGGTTTTCAGTGGCGAGACATTCACACAAGTTCCACTCACTACAGATCATAGCATGATGCTTAATATGCTCAAAGACATGAAATGCGGCATGTTAGAAGATGGCACTGCTATAGGCGACGGCTTAGCATCAGCGATAAGCAGATTAAAAGACAGCGAAGCAATATCTAAAGTCGTAATTTTATTGACTGATGGTGACAATAACGCCGGATCCATCGACCCATCAACAGCAGCTGAAATGGCAAAATTGTTCGGCATAAGAGTTTATACTATCGGAGCAGGAACAAGAGGAACAGCTCCTTACCCAGTACAAACACCATTCGGAGGCATTAAATATCAACAAGTTGAAGTAAATATCAATGAGCCATTGCTTCAAAGCATAGCCAATGAAACTGGAGGAAAATATTTCCGCGCCGAATCAAAAGAAAAGCTTCAACAGATTTATGACGAAATCGACAAAATGGAACGTTCTAAGATTGAAGTCAATGAATTTAAACGACTTCACGAAGAATTTTATCCTTTCGCAATATGGGGAACGATACTCTTGGTCTTAGCTTTCATTTTAAGAAATACTATTTTTAAATCAATAACTGATTAAAGACAATACAATGGAAACCAATATTTTAAGATTCGAGCATCCTGAATATCTGTATTGGCTCTTAATAATACCAATCCTTATTGCTATTTACGTAACAATACGTATTATCAGCAAGAAGCAATTTTCTAAATTTGCTGATAACAAGTTTATGGAACTGTTATCGCCTCTGACATCAACATCAAGAAGTAACACAAAATTTGTTATATTCTTGTTCATCATCACCTTAAGCATTATTGGCATTGCCAATCTGCAAACTGGTTCAAAGATGGAGGAAGTGAAAAGAGAAGGAATGGACTTATATTTCTGCATTGACGTTTCTAATTCGATGAATGCAGAAGACATTGCCCCCAATCGTTTAGAACGTTCAAAACAAGCCATTTACAATATCATCAACAAACTCAATGGCGACAGGATTGGAATAATAATTTTCGCAGGCAACGCATACGTTCAATTACCAATCACCACCGACTATGCTGCAGCAAAGATGTTCCTTTCATCTATAAACACAAACATGATTCCATCGCAAGGCACTGAGATTGGAGCAGCAATTAATTTAGCCGCAAAATCTTTTGGTAATAACGAACATAGCAAGGCTATAATCATAATTTCCGATGGTGAAGATCATGAAAATGGCGATGCAATAAAAGCCGCTCAAGATGCCATCAAAATGGGAATCAAGATTTATACTATAGGAATGGGACTTGAAGATGGAGCTCCTATCCCACTCTACAATCAATATGGAAAACAAACTGGTTATAAAAAAGACAAAAACGGCAACGTAGTCATAACCAAATTAGACGACAATATGTTACGACAAATAGCCGAAATTGGCGACGGAATTTACAGAAGAGCAAGCAATTCCAATGTCGGTTTAGATGAAATATTTGAAGAAATCAACAACAGCGATAAAACAGAAATAGAATCTAAGATGTTTACCGACTACGAAGACCAGTACCAATGGTTTATCGGAGTTGCAATATTGTTGTTGATAATAGAAATCCTGATTTCGTCAGGCAAAAAAGACTGGGAAAATAAATTCAAATTTTTTGAACCAAAAGATGAAAATGAATAATATAAATATCGGCATAAGCATAATCTTTATGTTAATCGGTCTGACGTCAAACGCTCAAACCGACAAGGGACTTATTCGTCAGGGCAATAAAGAATTTAAAAACGGCAACTATTCCGAAGCTGAGGTAAACTACAGAAAATCATTAGATAAAGAATATAGCCCCAAGGCACAATTCAATTTAGGCGATGCCTTATATGAACAAAAAAATTATGAAGCTGCAGAAAAAAACTTCTCTGAAGTAACAGAGCGTAATGTATCTAAAAGCTTAGAGTCTGATGCTTACTACAATCTTGGCAACACATATATGGCACAGGAAAAATATGCAGAAGCTTTTGACGCATATAAAAAATCATTGAAGACAAATCCAGAAAACGAAGATGCCAGATATAATTTGGAATATGCTCGTTGGAAAATGATAAAACAACAGCAAGAACAACAACAGCAGCAACAGCAAAATCAAGATAATCAACAGCAACAACAGCAACAGCAACAACAACAGCAGCAACAACAAAATCAGGAGCAACAAGAACAACAGCAAAATCAAGATAATAATAATCAGCAGCAACAACAGCAGCAGCAACAACAAATGTCGAAGGAAGATGCTGAACGTATGTTAAAAGCTCTTGAAAATCAAGAGAAAGAAACTATGGAAGACATGAATGAGAAAAAAGCTGCACAAATGCAAAAAAGAAAGTCAGAAAAAGACTGGTAGTATCAAATAAGATTTTATTTTTGCAAACTAAATTTTAAATGATGAAAACGAGAATCATATATATAGTAGCCTTATTGATGGCATCAATACAATTACTTGATGCACAAAGTGATGTCAGTTTCAAAACGATATGCAAGAAACAAGTATCGGTAGGAGAGCAATTTCAAGTGTCATACGAATTAAATGGCGACGGCAAAGATTTCAAATCTCCTAATTTCACAAATTTTGAAATCATCGGTGGACCATTTACTTCTACAAGTTCAAGTGTTCAAATCATCAACGGCTCAGTATCAAGGACCAACACACAAACATTTTCGTTTCATCTAAGAGCTATCAAAGAAGGCGTTTTCACGATTCCTTCAGCATCCATTACTGTAGATAGAAAAAAAATCACCAGTGAGCCATGTGAGATAAACGTCACTGCATCGGCAACATCTTCAGGAAATTATAGTAACAACACAAGTAATTCAACTAACAATAACAATAAAAAAGAAGTATTCCTCAAAGCAACGCCAAACAAGAAGAAAGTTTATCAAGGAGAACAAATCCTATTGACTTACAACATATATTACACCATACCTATCTCTCAATTATCAGTATCGAAGTCCCCTTCATATTCAGGATTCTGGACAAAAGACATATCTGATAATGACGGCTCCTTGCAACAGTCATCAACGATTATTGACGGACAACCGTATAATGTAGCGACTATAAAAGAGATGGTTTTATTCCCACAAAAAGCTGGTGAACTCACAATCGAACCTTTAGAACTTTCATGCTTAGCACAAATACGTCAACAGCGACAACGCACAAACACATACGATCCTTTCGAGGATTTCTTTGGTGATGTTTTGGGAACATCATATACTAATGTAAGGAAAGAAATTAAGTCTCAACCCATTACAATTGAAGTATTGCCATTACCGACAGCCAATAAACCAAATAGTTTCAACGGAGCTGTCGGACAATTCACCTTCACATCAAAGATTGACAAAAACGAATTAAAGGTCAATGAAGCATTTACCTTAACATTAACAGTATCAGGAAAAGGCAACATTGAATTATTGGAATTGCCAAAGCCAATATTACCACCCGACTTTGAAGTTTATGACCCTAAGATAAGTACTACAGTAAAAAACAATGCTTTAGGAATTTATGGCAGTAAAAAAGCTGAGTACATTATTATTCCGAGAGTGTCAGGAGATTTTACTTTAGACGACATTGTATTTTCATATTTCAATCCTTCCTTGAAAAAATATGAGACCTTAAAATCTGACATTCATGCCATACAAGTACAAAAAGGAGAAAGCAGCACAAGCTCAGCGATTTATACTCCAGGACAAGCCGACATAAAATATTTAGGCAGCGATATTCGTCATATCAATGTTAATGACAACGATTTAAATATTACTGGAGTAAACTTCTTCATGTCAACGACTTATATCATTATCATTGCAGGCATGATTGTGATATTTGTGGTCGTGCTTGTGATTTATAAGAAGGTAAATAAGTTTAATAAAAACCAAGCCTTAGTGAAGAACAAGCAAGCTACAAAAGTTGCAAAGAAACGTTTAAACAATGCTCATAAATATATGATTAGCAACGAGCAAAACAGTTTCTACGAAGAATTTTCACAAGCCTTGTGGGGATACATATCCGACAAGCTTAATATCGTCCGTTCACAATTATCGATGGATAGCGTAAGAGAAATTATGTTGAGCAAAGAAGTCTCTGAAGATATTGTAAATGAATTTGTTGAATTATTAAACAACTGCGAATATGCCAGATTTGCTCCAGGAGACGCCAACAAGAAAATGGACGAATTATATCAAAAAGGCATTGAGTTAATAACAAAAGCAGAAAAACATTTAAAATAAAAGACATGAAAGCTATCACAAACATCATAATAAAAAGCATATTCGTTGTTATTGTCGGATGCAGTTTAACTTTTGAAGCAAGAGCACAGAAGCCAGAAGACCTATTAACGAAAGCCAATTCATTATACAATGAAAACGCATTCGATTCTGCATTAACAGTGTATAAAAGCATAGTAGATCAAGGATATTCTTCTGCCACATTATATTATAACTTAGGCAACACATACTACAAATTAAAGAATTACCCATTAGCCATATACTATTACGAAAAGTCTTTAAAGTTAGACCCCAACAACGAAGACACCAAACATAATATTGAGATTGCACAATTATTTCTGACCGACAAGATAGAAGCCGTTCCAGAGTTATTCATAAAAACATGGTGGAACAAACTAAGCAACATATTTAGTATCAACACATGGGCTATCATAACGTTGGTCATTTTTGGACTACTGCTAACAAGTTTATTTTTCTATATCACAGCCAAGACGAGAGTTCTAAAAAAGAGCATGTTCTTCATAGGATTATTACTTATAATATTCAACATCACTATTTTTAGTATTACAGTAAAAAAGTATAACTACGTAAGAACCAACGATGAAGGCATAGTAATAAACCCAACTATCACTATAAAAAGTTCACCATCACAATCGAGTGTAGATTTATTTGTCCTTCATGAAGGAACAAAAGTTAAAATTTTAGATAACACCGACGAGTGGGAAAAAATAAAGATAGCCAATGGCAGTATCGGCTGGTTACCATCATCATCAATAATAAAATATTGACGTAATCATTTGTATAAGCTATATAAAAGAAGTATTACTTGTGATTATCAAGTAATTAATTATCCTATTTTTTAAGTAGGAAAAAATATTATTTTTTTCTAAAAATAACTTGCGGGAAATCAAAAATTATAGTAATTTAGCACCCTTAAATAGTGAATTTAAATCAGTAATAAATATCTAAATTAGGTGATATGAGAAAAAAGTTTTTACCAATTAGTTTGCTTTTGACAATCATTATTTTAGCGCAAACAAATTTTGCAGTTAATGCTAATGGCGGTTCTGGAAAGTATGTTCCAAGGACAGCAGGAGAAGCTACTGCACAAGCATTTATGAAGAGCATCCGTGCAAATCAAGAGACAGGTTTGATAGATCCAGCATGGTTAGTCTCATCAAAAGAGTCACAATTAAGAAATGAAAATGGATTAAATTGGACATCATTAGGACCTGACAATTATGGTTCTTTGACAAGAGGCATCATCTATGACAACCAAGATGCTACAAACAGAACACTCTACATTGGCACAATGGGTGGCGGTATTTTCAAATCAGTCAACGGTGGTATTACATGGAAAACCGAAGGTCAGAATTTGATGGTAAGTTGCATGGCACAGACTGAAGATGGAAAAGTTTTCATCGGTACAGGTGATGGTCGTGGAGCTCATAATCATAATGGCTTAGCTGAGTTAAATTATGAAACAAGTTTCGGTGGCAGCGGTTTGTATGTCTTAGGTTCAAACGAACCAATCGAAGGAACTGAAGACTGGCAATTCGTAAACGACTTAGCAACATTCGGCAACATAGTTTACGCTGCAACAAACAAAGGACTCTATCGTTACGAAGATAACACATTTAAAGCTCTTGTTGATACTGTAGCTGTTTATGGCGTAGAGCTTTGTGCTAATGGTGACGTTTTAGCAGTTGTTGATAAAGACGTTTATCTCTTCAATGGAGCTGACAATGCAGATCCAGTATTAATGACAACAGGTGAAGAGAACATGTTACCAAAAGATAATAACTACAAAATCATAGCCACATCTCCATCAGATGACAATTACATGTACGTAAGTTATTTAACAAAAACTTATGGAACTGGCAACATCTACATGACAAGCGATCACGGCAAAACATGGCAGGTAGCATATGCTACAACACAAATGCACGACATCTATGGTTCACGCGGTTTATTAGATAACGGAATAGCTGTATATCCAAACAACCCAAGAAAACTTTTAATAGGTGGTCTTAATTTATGGGTCATGAATGACGAATTAGGTGAAGGCATCTTCAGAATAGAATGTATTTCAGACGGTAGCGGCTTCCAAATCTCACAATCAGGCGGTAACTTCTTCTACAACTATCAATACGTTCATACAGGTATCCAAGCTATCACATTTAATCCTAATAACGTAAATGAATTCTTCATCGGAACTGAAGGTGGTGTTTTCAAAGGTAGCTACACAAACAACTCATACATATATGAAGGTGCGAACCGTTACTTTGAAACTGCAGAAAACCACACATCAGTAGCAAGAATGTTCAACGTTGCTATGTCAGGCGAAGAAAGCAGAATATTAGGCGGTAGCCTCGACCACGGTACAATCAACATCTATGGCGAAAAAGATGTCAACAACGAATCAACAGGTAGTGCAATATTCCCTAACGACATTGCATCAACAGATGCTGCTGCAACATACGGAGCATTCGACTTCACAAAAGCTGGTGGTCCTTGCGCAATCTCAACAATCGACCCTAACGTTGTATTTGTTACTGCAACAGGTAAATTAAGCGTTGGCACTCCATTGCTCAGATCTGAAAGAGCTGGTGCTGACTATGACAAAGAAAACTTCTCGTATTCAGCAACTGAAAATACCTCTTTTGTTAAAAATGCAAACGCTTTCAGAACACCTATAGCATTATTCGAAAACTATAACGATCAAAAATCAATAGACTCTGTCAAATATTTTGCAAAGAGAAACTTCAACGCTAACGAAACAATAACAGACGTCAGAAGCGCCAACGGAGCAGAAGGCGGATATCCGTTCGAATACACATTGACAGAAGCTTTGAATGCTGGCGACTCTATCATGATAAAAGACATCATATCTTCAACATTCTTAGCAGCTGTAGAAGGTAAAGTCCTCATGACAAGACAAGCTCTTCAAATCAGTAAAAAAATAAACTGGTGGACAATTGCCAAAGTATCAGGTATTCCAAGTGCACTCACAATATCAGCTGACGGCGATGTAGCTTACGTTGGTACATTAGCTGGAAAACTTTACAGAATATCAGGTATCAGCAACAGTGTCAACAAAGATTATGCTGAGGGCATCCCTGCTCAGTTAGAACCAAAAACTGAAGTATATGACACTACAGTAAAAGAAATTACTAAATATGACACAATATGGTATAAAATACCAGTCTACGATACAACTTTTGCAAACGATACAGCATGGATCAATGACTCTATCATAGATATTAACGAAATCATTACTTATGATACAACATTCAAAACCAGGATCGTTTATGATACAGTCGCTCCTGCAGTTCCAAGTATAGTAGAAACAAAAGAAATCAATGACTCAATATTCAACGGACAAGCTATCACAAGCGTAGCTATCGACCCTAACAACTCCAACGAAGTAATCGTAACATTAGGTAATTATGGCAACGAAAATTATGTATTCCATTCAACAGACGGAACAACATTCTCAGCCGTTGGATTACCAGTTAATGTTCCTGCTTACTCAAGCCTCATTATCAAAAATGCTGGAGATAAAGCAAAATATATGATCGGAACAGAAAAGGGATTGTACACATCTAAAGATTTATCAACATGGACTCTTGACAATAACATCCAAGATGTTCCTGTAATGGAAATCAAACAACAAGTGTTAGAAAACCATGATCCAAAATATGTCTACCTCATTGACGAAGTCGGCGATACTACAGCTATTGAATATCCTGCTATCAAAAATCAAGACATCGTTTATATAGCTACTTACGGTAGAGGTTTATATAGATGTAATGATTACGTAAAGACAGATGGTGAAAGCATCATGGAAAATACATCAGCTGTAAAAACAATGGAATTGAGTATATATCCTAACCCAATAGCTAGTGAAGCAACTATTAGCTTCAACATGAACGAAACAGCTAACGTTACATATCAAATCTTCGACTTGGCTGGTCGCATGGTACAAAACGTAACATTAGGAACATATACACAAGGTACTCATACAGCAAACTTTAACGTAGATGGTCTCACAGCTGGAACATATATCGTTAAGTTACAAGCTGGAACTGTATCTAACGTTTCAAAGATTTTGGTTTACTAATCTATATAAAACATGAAACGAAAAAGAGCATCGAATCGATGCTCTTTTTTTTACCTTAATTTCTAAATGGTTTTTCTATCTGATATTTTTTCGTTTCACCGTATGCCGAACACGGCTTATGAGCACATGACGAAAACAAAACACCCATGGAAAACGTAAATAACAATAAATAAACGACTTTTTTCATTACAATATTATTTTATTAATTTTATGATACAAATTAACGATATTTTGTCGATATTTGTATATTCATTTTAAAATTAATTTTGATGACATTTGTAAGGAAACCCGATATAGAAGAGCAATGGTACGAATCTCTTAAAAGTGAGTTCTACTCTCCATATTTTGCCGAGATAAAAACATTTCTCCTCGAAGAAAAAAAACACCATGTGGTTTTCCCTCCATCACCTCTTATATTCAACGCCTTTAACCTCACTCCTTTCGATGATGTCAAGGTGGTGATATTGGGACAAGACCCTTATCATAACGTAGGTCAGGCTCACGGATTGGCATTCTCAGTTCCAGACGGAATACAAAAACCGCCAAGTCTGCAAAATATATTTAAGGAATTAAATCAGGATTTAAATATTCCTATCCCAATGAATGGAAATTTAGAAAAATGGGCAAAAGAAGGCGTCTTACTTTTAAACGCATCGCTCACAGTAAGAGCCCATGAAGCCGCGTCTCACGCTAAAATAGGCTGGCAACGTTTCACCGACGCAGCAATAAAAGCACTATCCGACAAAAAACAAAACCTCGTCTTCATTCTATGGGGAAACTACGCCATCGCTAAAGAAAACCTCATCGACCACAACAAACATCTCATACTGAAAACTGTTCACCCTTCTCCCCTATCCGCATCACGAGGATTCTTCGGCTGCCATCATTTTTCTAAAACAAACGAATATTTAATAAATCATAATATCAAACCTATCGACTGGAGTCTTTGATGGCTAATGGCTAATGGCTAAAGGCTAAAGACTAAAGATATAATAAGAAGAATTAATAATAGAGATATGAAAGACTTAGTTTTTGCAACACATAACGCTCATAAATTAGAAGAGCTTCGCGCTATCTTAAAAGATTTTAACATCTTAGGACTTCACGACATCAATTGTCATGAGGATATTGTTGAAGATGGAGAGACATTAAAAGACAACGCCATCATCAAGGCAAATTACGTCACAAGCAATTATCATATCGACTGTTTCGCCGACGATACCGGATTGGAGGTCGACGCTTTAGACGGAGCTCCTGGCGTTTATTCAGCACGTTACGCAGGCGAAGGATGTTCATACCAAGATAATGTTAATAAACTTTTAGAAGCCTTAGAAGGCGTCGAAAACCGCAAGGCTCGCTTCAAGACAGTGATAGCTCTTAACCTCAACGGAGAACAATATCTCTTTGAAGGAAAAGTGGAAGGCGTCATCACCAAGGAACAACACGGAGAAAAAGGCTTCGGCTACGACCCGATATTTTTACCTGACGGCTTCGATCAGACTTTCGCCGAGATGCCAATGGAAGTGAAAAACAAGATTTCCCACAGAGGCAGAGCCACACAGAAACTCGTGGAGTTTTTGATGAAGAGATAAGACTCTGAGTCATCAAGTCACTCTGACAACAAGAACTATAAACGAAGGGAGTTAAAATTCTTAATTCCCTTATTTCTTTTAAAGACAACATCACTGCTCTTCGTAATAATACGAATAATCTATTCCTTTCATAAAGATCTCTCTGTCGTTGATTTTGTTCGTCAAGGCGTTTTCAACCAAGCGTTTTATCTCTGTTCCATCAACAGGACTTATGCTCATCGCGTTGAGATAATCGTTCTTGTTGATACGACTCCAATCGACACATTTCTTGAGGGAACGTTTCAGCATCAAGTCGAGCCATATTCTCGTGCTTCGTCCATTGCCTTCCATGAAAGGATGCGCCACATTCATCTCGATATATTTATCCATAATCTCGTCGAATGTTGTCTCTGGCATATTCTCAATAGTTCTCAAAGTAATGTCAAAATACTGGCATGGCGCAAAAGTGAATCCGCCTTTACTGATATTCTTGGTTCTTATCTTTCCTGCGAAATCGTATAACCCTCCGAACAAGTAGGCATGAATCTGCTGAAGACATTTCATGCTTCCCACTTCGAGGCTATCCAATAAGCCGCTTTCAAACAAGGTGTAGGCTTTCTTTTTACTTTGTCCGTCAATGGTATTGTCGCTGTATAAAAACCAATCGAGGAATTTAACAGACTTCGTATTAGGAAAATTCTTAGCTAACTCTATTACCCCATAGCTATCAAGAGTATCTGCAAGACGTTTCTTTCCATCAGGAGCAATAAATTTGAAACTGTGAGTGGTACTCACAAGTTCATTGTTTTCTGATTTCAGCTTACGCTTTAACCATCGCCAATAGTTATGTGACTTAATATAATCAGGTTGTTCATTAAGAATGGAAACTATATCCACAACATTAAACCACCACTTGGAATTTTCTTCGTCCCACACGGCACGAACTTCACGATCATTGAAAAATCTGATTGAAGTTTTACTCATAATTTTGATTTTTTTTGGTTAATAAATTAAGTAATAGAGACGCATATTTCTACGTCTCTATTACATTTTAACTTCTTACAAGGAAAAGAAATTTTTCAATATGTTGATAGCTTTTTCTATGCCATCGACATTTTTTCCGCCTGCTGTAGCGAGTGTCTTCTGACCGCCACCGCCACCCTGAATTTCTTTGGCAGCTTCTCTGATCATGGCGCCTGCATCCCACTTACGTTCATCGACTAACGACTGTGGTATCATCACGCATAATGCTGGCTTAGCTTCAAAAATACCACCCATAATCAAGATGGATTCTGCATCTAACTCCTTGACTGAGCTAGCGATAGTTCTCATCTGGTTTACGTCGGCTTCAACTTTAGCAACAATCAACTTACGTCCTTCATAATCGACAGCTGTGTTATAGATGCTACGTGCTTCAGCAACGGCCTTGTCGTGCATCATCTGTTCTACTTTCTTCTGCAATGTCTGATTTTGTGCGTTGAGATTTTCTATCGCCTTAATCAAGTCGCCTGATGTCTTGACGATTTCTTTTATCTTAGAGATTTGTTCAATCTGATGATCCAAATAGTTCATCACTTCCTCGCCTGTGACAGCTTCGATACGACGTACGCCTGCAGCGATAGCGCCTTCCGATAAAATCTTGAAAGCTCCGATGCGACCTGTCGATGCGATGTGTGTACCGCCACAAAGCTCAACAGAATACTCTTTGTCGAAGGCAACGACTCTCACATGGTCGCCGTATTTTTCTCCGAACAAAGCCATAGCTCCCATGTTCTTAGCTTCTTCGATAGGAACGTTTTCGTATGTGTTGTTCAAAATATCTTCTCTGATTTTCTCATTGACGATGCGCTCAACTTCCTTAATCTCTTCGTCTGTCATCTTAGCGAAATGGCTGAAGTCGAAACGTAGTCTCTCGTCATTTACCAAAGAACCTTTTTGTTCGACGTGGTTGCCGAGAACCTGACGTAAAGCAGCGTGCATCAAGTGAGTCGTTGTGTGATTTGCTTCAATCTTCTTTCTTCTTTTCACATCGACAACAGCTGTGAACTCAGCCTCAGGATTTGTTGGAATCTTATCTGTGATATGAATAATCAAATCGTTTTCTTTAACAGTGTTAAGAACTTTTAACACTTCATCTTCTGATGTCAAAGTACCGATGTCGCCGACCTGACCGCCCATCTCAGCATAGAAAGGAGTAGCGTCGAGGACGATTTCATAATGTTTCTTATTCTTAGCGACGACTTCTCTGTAACGCATAATCTTCGATGTAGTCGTCAGTTCGTTATAACCTTTGAACTCTGTTGCTTTGTCATCTTCAACAACAACGACCCAGTCGCCTGACGATTTCTCGGCAGCCTTACGGGAACGGTTTTTCTGTTCTTCAAGATTATTTTTAAAACCTTCCATATCAACAGTAAGATTCTTCTCTTCAGCCATGAGGTTTGTCAAATCGACAGGGAAACCGTAAGTGTCGAAGAGTTCAAATGCAAAAGCACCGTCGATGACTTTAGCTTCAGGATTTTGTTCGATATATGACTCGAAACGTCTTATGCCTTGCGACAAAGTTCTCAAGAATGAAGCTTCTTCTTCTTTGATGACCTTAGAAACCAATTCCTGTTGTGATTTCAATTCTGGATATTGTTCGCCCATCTCTTCTACCAAGACAGGTAATATTCTGTAAACGAAAGGCTCTGTGAAGCCTAAGAATGTGTAGCCGTAACGTACAGCGCGACGCAAGACGCGGCGTATCACATAACCCGCTCCGTTGTTAGAAGGAAGCTGACCGTCGGCAACAGCGAAACTCACAGCGCGTAAATGGTCGGCGATGACTCGCATTGCAATGTCTACCATTTCTTCTTTGCCGTATTCTTTACCAGAAAGTTCAGCCACTTTGTTGATTAAAGGAGTGAAGACGTCGGTATCATAATTTGATTTCTTGTTTTGAATGACGCGGACGAGACGCTCAAATCCCATTCCAGTGTCGATATGTTTCGCAGCGAGATTTACGAGGCTGCCGTTAGCCATACGGTTAAACTGCATAAACACTAGATTCCATATCTCGATGACTTCCGGATTATCTTTGTTTACTAATTCTTTACCATCGATAAGTTTACGTTGTTCTTCATCGCGGATGTCGATATGTATTTCAGAACATGGACCGCAAGGACCTTGGTCGCCCATTTCCCAGAAGTTATCTTTCTTGCTACCGTAAATAATTCTCGACTCATCGATATGTTCTTTCCAGAACTCAAAGGCTTCGTTATCTGGTTCTAAGTTATCTTTAGCGTCGCCGCCGAAGACAGTGACGTACAATTTATTCTTGTCAATTTTCAATACTTCAGTAAGAAATTCCCAAGCCCAAGCGATAGCTTCTTTCTTGAAATAATCGCCGAACGACCAGTTGCCCATCATCTCGAACATAGTATGATGATAAGTGTCGCGACCTACTTCTTCAAGGTCGTTATGTTTTCCTGACACGCGAAGACATTTTTGTATGTCGACTACTCTGTTAGATTTATATTGAGCGTTGCCGAGGAAGACATCTTTAAACTGATTCATACCTGCGTTGGTAAACATCAAGGTAGGGTCATTTTTCACGACTATAGGAGCCGAAGCTACCACGAGATGTTGTTTAGATTCAAAAAATTTCAAGAAGCTGTTACGAATTTCACTTGCTTTCATATATAATAATGTGTTAAATATTTAATCGAAAAAAATTTTTGCAAATTTAGTTCAAAAAAATATTATTTTTGCAGAATTAACAGAATATTTTTTATCAAAAAATTAATTTCTGAGAATGGCAAAAAAGATATATATATTCAATCCACAGACACTTGAATACGAAGAATATAAGACATCACGCAAGAAGAGATTCTGGAGTGTTGTCTTGTATTTGTTATCGACGAGTGTCACTGCATTTATCATTGTTGTTTTAATTCAAAACTTCTTCGGTTCACCTACCGAGAGGATGCAGGCTCGCGAGATAGAATATCTTAGATTGCAATACGACATCATGAACGACAAAATCGACGAACTCGATTTGCTGTTAGGTGAGTTAGAGGACCGAGACGACAATATTTACCGAGTGATTTTTGAAGCCGAACCTATTCCATCATCAGTAAGAAAAGCGGGCTATGGAGGCTCCAACCGTTATATGGCGTTGGACGGTTACGTCAATTCCGACATGGTGGTGAACACTGCCAAGAGAGTCGACGTTCTCTCGAGTCAGCTTTACGTACAGTCGAAATCTTTTGATGAGATTTACGAGATGGCGAAGAACAAGAATGAGATGCTCGCCTGCATTCCAGCCATCATGCCAGTAAAAGACACCGACATCTACAGAATATCATCGCATTACGGACAGCGTACCGACCCGTTTTATAAGGTAACGAAATTCCATGGCGGCATCGACTTCAGCGGTCCCGTCGGAACAGGCATTTACGCAACTGGCGATGGCACTGTGATAAGAGTGGAGAAAAACAAGAGCGGTTATGGCAATAACGTTCTCATTGACCACGGATATGGCTACAAAACACGCTATGCTCATTTACACTCTTTCTCGGTAAAAAAAGGAGATAAGGTAAAACGAGGTCAAGAGATAGGAAAGATGGGTAATACCGGTAAGTCGACGGCGCCGCACCTTCATTATGAAGTCATAAAAAATAACAAGACTGTAAATCCGATTAATTTCTTTTACAACGACATAACACCAGAAGAATACGACAAGATACTTGAATTGTCACAACTTCCTTCACAAACAATGGATTGATTATGAGCGAAGAGAAATACGAGAAATTATATTATCGCATCGGAGAAGTAGCAGAGATGTTCAACGTAAACACATCTCTCATACGCTATTGGGAAAGCGAGTTTTCTGTATTGAGACCACGCAAAAGCACCAAGGGCAACCGCATGTTCACACAACGCGACCTCCGTTATCTTCGTATGATTTACCAGCTCGTAAAGGTACAAGGCTATACCTTGCAAGGAGCCAAAGACGCCCTCAAGAAAGACTTCGACCAATTAGAAAGAAAGACAACAGTACTTATGACATTAGAAAAGACCAGGAAGTTTTTGTTGGATTTGGATAAGGAATTAGAAAGTAAAGAAAAAAGATAGAATCTGAAAATCTGAAAATCTGAGAATCTGAAAATCTGAGAATTTGAGAAACATCAAAAAAAATCAAAAACCAAAATATCAAGCACTTAGCTAAACAGCACCACCACAAAAAGTAACATATTTTTCCTTGACAAAGCAATAATTATATGCTAATTTAGCGCCATTCTTAATTAAGAATTAATAATGAAGAATGAAGAATTAAGAATGAAGAATTGACTTGTACGGACGTGGCATGCCGCGTCAAAATCCGTAGACTGTAGACCGTAGACTTAAAAAATGAAAACAACGTTGCAAATATTAGGGAAGAACAAATTCATAAAACTGTAGCCTCTTGAAGATATTTCAAGAGGTGAAAGGATTTTTGAGAAAATAAAAATAAATTATAAACCAAATTTAATTACATATGAAAAAGATATTATTTATACTGCTGATGCTTATTGCGGCAAGGGTGAGCGGGCAGAGTGATTCCACTTACGTTTACCAGTCTTTTTTCGGTAAAGACTCGACAACCGTAAATTTATACATTGTAGTTATAGATGGTGATGGGAATTTAACGTTTACCCTTTACAATAGTGATACTATTACGATGAATAATCACTTATACTATTATGTAGAGCCAAAGCAGATAGAATCAGTGCCAGGATATGACACATATAATTATAGTGACGAAACTATTTATTTTCGAGAAGATAGGCAAAATGGACGATTATATCTATATGTCAAAAATAATTATGTAGAAAAAGAAATATTGTTGTGTGACATGTCACTTAATGTTGGTGATACATTTACTATGCCAGAGTTCCCGTATGAAATAGAGGTACAAAATATA
Organism: Lentimicrobiaceae bacterium; assembly: GCA_015061315.1. Taxonomy (GTDB): domain Bacteria; phylum Bacteroidota; class Bacteroidia; order Bacteroidales; family F082; genus Limimorpha. Next base: position 120,245 of record SUWV01000002.1, on the reverse strand, counting down.
AGAATGGAAGATGAAAGTAAGATTATTGAATTTGGAGAATTTAATAGTCAAGAACTTTACGTAGATAACCTTATGTTTAATGAAGGTGTATTTCCAATGGTAATTCCAGCCTTATCTGAAACTACATTTGTAGAATTGATATGCCAACATAAAGATGGCGAATTGTTGTATGAAAACCCAGAATTGGCATTGAGACACAAAAATTGTCTAATGGAGACATATTTGTCAACAGAAGAAATTAAAGTTGGAAATTTGATGATTACCCCGACAATTTTCTCAAACAACGAACTAATTTCCATCAATACAAATTCTGAGATAAGAGAAGTGAAGATGATAGATATGCTTGGAAGAGAAATAAATATCTCAATAAATCCAACAGACGATTTCACATCTCAAATCAGTCTGAATCAAAGATGTAATTCAGGAGTTTATTTAATTATCGTTGAAACCGAAAAAGAAGTTTATTATGAGAAAGTTGTTTTACGTTAATGAGCTTTTTTAGTCGCCGAGTCCCTGAGTCAGCGAGTAAATAAACAAAGTCTTGGTGGCTTGGCAATTTAAAATTCCTCTTGAAAAGATTTCAGGAGGTGAAAGGATTTTTGAGAAAATAAAATAAATTATAAACCAAATTTAATTATATATGAAAAAGATATTGTTTATAATATTAGTAGTTACTGCTTTTAATCTTGGTGCGCAGGATTATGAATACGTTCCGTTTGCTACCGAAGATGCGCTGTGGAGTGTAAGTGACGAGAAATATTCCATGTATGGAGATACAGTAATCAACGGCATAAAATATTCAAAAGTATACAGGCAAGAAAAGAGTGAGGCGTTTGAGTTTGACATCAGCAAAGCCGAATATTTCTGTGCGATACGCAACGACATTGAGAACAAAAGAGTGTATGGAGTATATAAAGATGATTTGCCGGTAAAGTATCATAGAAACATTCAATACGATCGTACCGAGGGAAAAGAGTTTCTGCTTTACGATTTTTCGTTGAACATGGGAGATACAGTTAGTGTGGCAAATTTTGCAGAGGCTGACAAAGAAGGCTATATCAGATGTGTCAAATTTGAAAGGGTAGATGTCATAGGGATAGAGATAACAAACAAGGATTTCCTGACATTGAATGACACCGATTCCCTCGTCATGTTGGAGAACGGTATGCAAAGAAAACGCATCCTGATGTCAAACGATGTCGAAAACATTTGGCAATATTGGATAGAAGGAATAGGAAGCAGTGATGGCCCATTTCGCCATTATAATAAATTTGAATTTGAACATGCTTTAACAAAAAGGTTGCTATGCTATAACGAGGATAATGAATATCTGTATTATCAGAATGAATTTGATATTGATGGTGATATTGACTGTTTTATGAAATTTCCGTCAGATGTCCCTGAAAATTGTATGAATGATGACATAAAAGTTTATCCTAATCCAGCGACATCGAGTGTGGAGATAAGCTACGTTCTTCCAGAGAAGGAAAAGACAGCGACATTTGTTCTGACAAACACCCTAGGAGTCAATGTCCTTACAACGGAGCTTGAAGGCAATAACGGAGCCGCGACGATAAATATCGACAACATACCATCAGGCATTTATTTCTACACCGTCAGAAGCGGCGATGATGTTATGACAGGAAAACTTGTGGTGGAATGATGAATTAGGAATTAACAATTAAGAATTAACAATTAACAATTGAGAATTAGGAATTAAGAATGAAGAATTAAGAATTAAGAATTGACTCAGAGACTCGTTGTCTTGTTGTCTTGTAGACTTGTTGTCTTATTAGAGGCGTGTCAATGATATTATTGTATATTTGCATTGGTATCATCGACGCGTCTCTACTTGGTGACTCGGCGACTCGGTGACTTGGAGACTTAAAAAATCATGAAAAGGATTACGTTTTTTATATTATTGCTTTCTAATTTAACAATCAATGCTCAGCAGACATCGGTGGGATCGTCTGATTTTCACATCATAAAAAACAACATCATTCATTATGCATCGCAGATTGAGCTCGCAGATTCGTTGTATAAAAACTATCTCCCTCAGTCTAACTTCGAGGAAGTTGAAGCAGCCGCCAAGTACCTCGACAGCATCTATTCGATTTCATCTAATCATCAACGGAAGCTGAGACGGCAGCTGCTCGACACTTCAAACTTCCTCCACGCCCGCGCCCATTATTATCACGCTGTAGGTCTCACCGAAAAAGACGACATCGTCGGCGCCTGCGAACACTACCTCAGAGCTTTGGAAATAATGAAGGGATTCAGGGTGTCGGAAATTCAGGATCTTGAGGATGAAAGTGTGGAAGATAAGTCGAAGCTGAGGTTTATGGCTTTGACATATTCAAGATTAGGAGAGCTGTTCCTTGAAGAGCATTATATCGAATTTGCTTTGGAAAAATTCAAGCACGCTCTTAAATATAGTGAGATGCTCGATGACAGTTTCGCAGAGGCTAACACTTTAAAATTCATAGGTAATACTTATCATTTAGCAAACAATAACGACAGTGCTTTACTCTATTATTATAAATCATTGGAAGCAGATTCTAATTTAAATAACAAATTGGACGTCGAAAAAAGCATTGCACAAATATTATATCATAAAGGCAAAAAAGACAGCGCATATATACTGATAAAAAACAACTTAGACAAGATTGATAATTATGGTCCAAAATATTCATATTATTCTCTCTTAGGTGAATTTTATTATAACGACAACAAATATGATACGGCTATCTATTATTTAGAGGAATGTATTGAAAGCCAATATTTCTATACTAAGGTTTATGCTGCAAAATTATTATCATCCATATATAACATATATCAGGATTACGACAACAAAGCTTATTATGACAGCATAATCTCTCAAAACACCCTTGAATATATTAATGGTAAAATTGACAAAAACAAACTGCAAGATGTTTATGATGATTATAAGACAAAACGATATGATGCTGATATTAATAAGATAAAGTCAAAGATATTTATCTTAATAATCATATTGGTTCTGATATTAATTCCTATTGCTGTAATATCTGCATACATCTATAAACACAAGCAAAAGAAACTATCCATAGCATTGAGTCATAAAGAAATGATGTTAGATGAGAAGGAGAATATAATCTCAGATTATAAAAATGTAATTAATGAAATGAACCAAAAGATAGCGACTACGACGAGCACCGATGTTGATTTCATGAAATATTATAATTCTGAGATATGTCAAAAAATACTAAACAGAAAAATTTACGATTTCTCACCTTTGACAGAAAATGAGCTTACTGTTCTATTAGAGACCGCCAATAAATATTTAGGACAGTCAATACATTCTCTAAAGAAAGAATTTCCAGAGCTCAAAAAGAATGATTTATATTACATCTGCTTGATATTACTCAACATCGATAAAAACAGATTCCAGTATCTCTTTGGCAGACATCGTAAGACAGTATGGGAGAGAATGAACCGAATAAAACTCATAATGAACATCGACAGCAACGATGACTTATATCTGATACTAAGAAGAAGACTTATCTATTCAAATCCTTCATCAGATAATTCCTGACATAATCCTCAACGCCGTCTTCTAATGAAGTGAAGTCTTTATCGTAGCCTGCAGCTTTCAACTTATTCATGTTGGCTAATGAAATCTCTGAGTTGTTGTCCGTCTTTGAAGTCCGGGCGATGCGAACGGAACAGTTTTACTTTTCCTGTAGCGTTTATCTGATTGAACGAATGGAATATAACTGAAGCCTCCAGATGAAAATACGTGTCAATGACGTGTTTTTATTTTTACATTCATAAATTTATTCCAGCTAAAAGTTCTCTGTATATTTAAAATATTTTATATTTTTGCAAAAATTTTAATTATGAAGAGAATTGACAGAAAAAGTTATACTAAAAGAATTATAGATTTATTAGGCAAGAATGAGGTAATAGTTCTCACTGGTCATAGAAGAGCTGGGAAAAGTTGTATCTTGGAATGTCTTAAAGATTTACTTCATAATAGCGGGAATATGATGTATCTTGACATGGAAGATCCTGACAATGCATCAATAACTACATATGAACACTTAAACACATGGATTAAGGGACATATCTCTAATAGCAAGCACAATTACATATTAATTGACGAGATTCAGGAAATTAATGAATTTGAAAAAACATTAAGATATTGGATTAAACAAGACGGCATTGATATCATTGTAACAGGTTCTAATGCCATGATGCTATCCAGCGATATCGCTTCCGTCTTTGCAGGTCGATATATTAGAATTCATATTCATAGTCTAAATTATTCTGAATACTTACAATTCAATTCACTAGAAGTATCCGAGGATTCATTGCTATCATATTTATATTGGGGCGGACTACCATTTTTAAGCAACATCTCACCTGACGATATTCGTAGCAAGACAGACTACTTAGGTAGCATTTATGATACTATTTTTGTAAAAGATATAGTTACAAGAAAACAAATTAGAAATATTAATTTAGTTGACAATCTAGCACATTTTATTGCTGACAACAATGGGAAATTATTCTCTGCCAACAGCATTGCTAAATATTTAAAAGGCAAAGACAATGCTGTATCTTCTAATACCATTGCAGAATATATGGACATTATATGCGCCACATATATGATAGATAAGGTCAAACGATACGACATCAAAGGCAAGAGATTATTTGAACAACAAGACAAATATTATTTTGAAGATCTCGGTTTGAGAAACTATTTATGTAGAGACAAACGTCTTGTTGACATTGAAAAAGTTTTAGAAAATGCAGTATATCTTAAATTAAAACAAGAAGGATATGATGTCTATGTAGGACAATTAGATGGAAAAGAAATAGACTTCGTTGCACGACGAGGAGATGAGACCATATATTATCAAGTTGCACTACGAATCTCAAACGAAGAAACGTACGAAAGAGAATTTGGTAACTTAAAATTAATCAAAGACAATTATCCCAAATATGTAATAACAATGGATTCTCTATCTTCAATGATTAATGATGGTGGCATCAAAGTACTACATGCCAAGGATTTCTTATATTAATTTCTCATCAGATAATTCTTCACATAATCCTCAACGCCATCTTCTAATGAAGTGAAGTCTTTATCGTAGCCAGCAGCTTTCAACTTATTCATGTTGGCTTCGGTAAAGTATTGATACTTATCTCTTATGTCTTCTGGTATGTCGATGAATTCGATATTTACTTCCTTGCCCATCGCTTTGAAAGTGGCAGTAGCCAAATCATAAAAACTACGGGCTTTACCTGTGCCAAGATTATAGATTCCAGATGGTAAACTATTAGACGTACGTCCGTACGTCTCTACATGAGACTCCATTGTGGACAATGTCTGTTGCCTCGTTGTCTCGTTGTCTCGTTGACTTATCATAAAACAGATTACATCTGCGATGTCTTTGACATAAATAAAGTCACGAAGTTGTTGTCCGTCTTTGAAGTCTGGGCGATGCGAACGGAACAGTTTTACTTTTCCTGTAGCGTTTATCTGATTGAACGAATGGAATATAACTGAAGCCATGCGACCTTTGTGGTATTCATTAGGACCATAGACATTAAAGAACTTCAAGCCTGCCCAGAAAGGTGGTTCAGACACAGGTCCCTGTGTCTCTACACGTTTCAAAATCCATTTGTCGACTTCATTCTTAGAACGTCCATAAGGATTGAGAGGCTGCAATCTTTCCACAACGTCATGTCTGTCGTCATATCCCAACTCTCCATCACCGTAAGTCGCTGCCGACGAAGCATAAATCAAAGGTATCTGATATTCGGCACACAAAGAAAACATAGTCTGAGTATAATCGACATTGAGTTTTTGAAAAACATTCCAGTCGAACTCCGTAGTGTCGGTACGCGCTCCAAGATGAACAACGAAATCGACATCATCATGACGTTCCTTAAACCAAGCGAAGAAATCGTTTCTATCAATCAATGAGTCATATCTCAAATTGATATAATTTCTTTCCTTCTCTTTCTTAGAGAAATCATCGACTAATATCAGATTATTATATCCTTTCTTGTTAAGCTCACCAGCGACAACACTGCCGATGAAACCCGCAGCTCCTGTTACTACTACCATTTTCAGTTTACAATTTACAGTTTACAGTTATTAATCTATCATTGTCAATTGTCAATTGTCAATTGTTAATTGTCAATTCTACTTTTAATATAATTACGCCATTTGTCTAAGACTGCAACCATATCGTCGGGTAGCTTCGAGTCGAAATACATTTCTTTTCCCGTTGTCGGATGGACGAAACCTAAAATCTTAGCGTGCAGACAATGACGTGGTATCTCTCTGAAACAGTTCTCTATAAACTGACGATATTTCGAGAAAGTAGTACCTTTGATAATCGTGTCGCCGCCATAGAGATAATCGTTGAAGAGAGGATGTCCGATATGCTGGAAATGCACGCGTATCTGGTGTGTACGTCCTGTCTCTAAACGACATTCTGCCAAAGTGACGTAAGTAAATCTTTCTAAAATCTTATAATGTGTCACGGCCGTCTTACCTTGCGAGCCGTCGGGATATACCGCCATCGCCACTCTGTCTTTAGTGCTGCGCCCTATATTACCTTCTATCGTTCCTTCGTCATCAGGGAAGTCGCCCCAGACGAGAGCCTGATAACGACGTGTTATGCTATGTTCAAAAAACTGCTTCGCGAGTACTGTCTGTGCCGTCTCATTTTTAGCCACTATCATCAGACCCGTAGTGTCTTTGTCGATACGATGCACCAAATATCCGAAGCCGTTATCTACCTTCTGATTAGTATTTTTAAAATGATAAGCCAAGGCGTTGAGCAGAGTGCCGTCGAAATTACCGTGACCTGGATGCACTACGAGACCAGCCTGCTTGTTGATGATGATGACATCATCGTCTTCATAGACTATCTCCAAAGGGATATTCTCGGGAGTGATGACTATCTCGCGAGGCGGATATGAAAGCACGACAGTGACTATATCGTTAGGCTTCACCTTATAATTTTGTTTCACCGGTTTCTGGTTCACGAGGATGCTGCCAGCTTTAGCAGCATTTTGTATCCTGTTGCGCGATACATTTTCGAGACGATTTTGCAAGAACTTATCCACGCGTACTAACGACTGACCTGGATCGGCGACGATACGGAAATGCTCAAAGAGTTCCGTCGTCTCCTCAGCTTCATCTTGATACTTGCCGATGAAATCCTGACGTTTGTCTTCTTCTTTTATATCCTCAAATCTATCTGTCATAATCACTTAGAAATCATGAATTTTTCATTATAACTCCTACCCTCTTCCGTCACGACACGCATCATATAAAGTCCGTTTGGCAAATCCGACACATCGAATCTGATGTCGTTATTAAAATGTTTCATCATACGACCTGTCATATCGAATATCATGATCTCTTCGCAAGAGTCTGCGTCTAACTCACTGATGCTAATCTCGTTCTTTGAAGGGTTAGGATAAAGACCGAGACGATTTTTAGCGACAGTCATCTCTTCTTCCACTACATAATCGCTGCCAAGGACAGGACGTATCATCAGCGATCCTGGCATGGCGCTGTTCTCCCAACCATAACCTACGTCAAAGAAATTATATTGGCTGTTATCTTTAGAAGTGTCGAAGCCGATATTGATGCTTTCTTTAGCCTGCTGCATTATTCCGACATAGATAGTTCCATTAACTTTCAATATCTTATCAAAAGGATAGTAAGCGAATTTATATATAGTGTCGCTCCATACAGGTCTTTGATTCTTGATACGATACATCTCGTTACCTGGTTTGCCGTTGTCGTCGTTCCAGACCACTATATCGAAGAAGTCATAGTTGGCATCGTTAAAAGTTCTGTTGAAAAGCAGATACACTCCGCATAAGGTGTCATACATCGAGATGCTGAACTGCGATGCGAAACAAGCGCCTCCAGGAACCACGCCGTAGCCTCTCTCCGGAGTGCCGTCGTCGTAAGCATAATAATTATAAAACGACTGTCTGCCGTATAAAGTATCGCCTTTCACATCAGTGTCATCATCTTTAACATTGATAATATGCGTGATAAGATAGGAAGCGGTATCAACTTTATCGTTCATATCGAAGAGGAAATTCTTAGGCGATGCTGTTATCTCAGTGATGCCTTCGTCCGTATTAAGCCAAGAACCTTCGTAATCGTAGGTCCAGCCGGAACTCAAATTTTCGATATGACATAAATATTGTGTGTTATGTGCCGCCGAATCTAAATTAGAGACATACATCTGATAACCTGTCGCTATCGACACTGTAGGGTTGCTGACATATTGTCTGTAAGGCATCGACTGATAGCGTCGCAAGAGCGATGGCGACTTCTCAGAGAATGACACCATAGGATAAGATGTATCTTCTGCAGAACGGTTTTTATTCATATAGATGAAATCGATGTTCCAATTATCGACATTACTTCTGTCGTTAGGATACATTGTCGATGTAATGCTCGCGTAGTTATAGAAAAGTATGACGAGTTCATTTTCAAAATATTCTTCTTTAGTGACGGGTATCAATATCTGTTTAAAATATTGATTGTCGTTTTCTATCAAGAAGGAATCCAATGTCATTCCAGGGCTGCTCCAAATATGATCCCATATCATGACGCTGTCAGGCTTATAGCCGAACATCAGCACGAGAGAGTCGTTTGTCTCCGGCGCGTCGCCATTACCTTGTGGCTGGTAGTAGAAGCTGAGATATATGGAGTCGGCAGGAGTTAGAGCTCCGAGACTTATAGTATTTGAGATGAGGGAGTCGGCTACGAAAGGAGAGCTGCTCGCATGAGTGTAGACCTTTCCTGTCGCATCGAGAGCATCGAAAGTAGCCGCATTATAATTGGCAGGGAACAAAGGAAAACCAGAGTTCACCAAGACATTTTTGTTCTGCCATTTAGAAGCATCGGGAGCGACATCGCTTTCCGTAAAGTCGTCGAAGAAAGGAAGGCTTATCACATCACTTCTTTTTTTCATAAGCCTGACAACATCGGCAGCTTCGTTATTATATGAAAATCCGCTGAGATATTCCTGTGCCGAACAGCTTAATCCTATCAAAAATATTATTATCAATAATTTAGTTCTCATATCATTTATTTCTTTTTCTTCTTATTCTTTTCGCTATCCATCAACTTTTTCCTCTCCATCGCATCGCGGTAGACAGAATCGATGTCGATAGTATCTTCTTGATATACATATCTAAAGAACTTTTTGCTATAAGCTACGTTCTTGTCATACTCGCGACTTACGGAGTCGTACAAGAAACGACGGTTCTTTATTATATAATCAAAACTATCAGTTACGTATTTAATTGTGTTGTCAGGAAGTTTTTTCTTCTCCATCAAATTCAAGATAGAGTCCTTCTTTGTCAATTCTCTTTCGAAGGAATAGAAGTCGAAGTTATTTTCTGAGCGATACCACACATCGACTTTAGAGCCGAGCTCGACGAGTGTCTCTATATCATATTCAGGTTTCATCTTATACACTCTATATTTGCTATCGTCGTCTTCGTCGATATGATATTCTTTACCCATATTAAGCGAAGCCTCGTTCAATAAATTCTTGACATCGGCTTTACGAGCTGCCACGAGATTAGGCAGATGTGTTCTCTTGTCATCAATTCCGTAACCCACTAAAAGTTTTATCATGCTACCTTTAGCAATCTCAGTTCCTGGTTCTATCACCTCGCCTTTATATTTCTGATCTACCACGGCATTCTTAGCGAAGTGATCGACAAATTCAAGTTCACTGACTTTTAATCCATTAGCTTTCAGTTTCACCATTGCCTGACGTAAGGACAAGTTTCTTAAATTAGGCATCATCACTCTTTCAGGGGCTTCAGATACTTTGACGATATACATATTACGACCTTTCTTCACCTTAGATTCAGGAAGAGGATCCTGCTGGAAGATAGAGCCTTCTGGAAGAGTCTTGGTATAAACGCTGTCTAAGATTATGAAGTTATAGTCATCGGCATGACGTTCAAGAACAGAGTCGCAGTTTAATCCTATGAAGTCAGGCACCACTATCTCTTCGCCATGACGAGTGTATCCGTTCAATGAAAAAAACGCCACCTCTATCACTATGATTGCTAATGCTATTATTATAAGCAGATGTATGTAAAATGCCCTTTTAGTTAAAAAGTTGAAGGCTTTCATTTATTTTTATTTTTTAGTGTACAACAATAACGACCTTTTTATTAAATTTGGTGCGACAAAGATAACGATTTTAATTTTTTTATCGAAATAATATTATGAGAAAGATTGCAATTATTTGCGGAGGTTATTCCGGAGAATATGAGATTTCAATTAACAGCGCTAAGGTTGTTAAAAAAAACTTAGACTCAACACTTTACGATTCATATCTTATTGTCATTAAGAAAGGTGAATGGTATCATCTTACTGATGACGACAGACATATTCCTGTCGATAAGAACGATTTCTCTATCAATGTAGATGGCAACAAAATAACTTTCGATGCTGTCTTCAACGCAGTGCACGGCATTCCGGGAGAGAATGGAGAGATATTAGGGTATTTTGAGATGCTTAATATTCCTTACACCTCATCAAATTTCACCACCTGCGCCCTGACTTTCAACAAAGACTTAACCAAACATGTCGCGGCAGCTCATGGTGCAACAGTATCGCCTTCTATCACAATTAACAAAGGTGATGTCATCAATAAAAATGAAATCATCGAAGAATTAGGTCTGCCTTTATTCGTAAAGCCTACATGCAACGGCTCGAGCGTAGGCGTGAGTAAGGTCAATAGCGAAGATGATTTCGACAAGGCTGTCGCTACTGCTTTCAATGCTGGAAGTCAGATTATGTGCGAGAAGTTTGTCAAAGGTCGCGAACTTGCATGTAGCGTCATCGAACATAAAGGTAAGATGATGGTTCTACCATTGACAGAGATTGTAAGTAAAAACGAGTTCTTTGATTATGAAGCGAAATACACAAGCGGCAAATCAGACGAGATAACGCCGGCGGCATTAGACGAATTGGAAGAGATTGAAGTGAAAGCAACATCAGCCATGCTTTACGAAAGCTTCGGCTGCAAAGGCTTCGCTCGTTTCGACTATATACTCAACGAAGAAGGCTTGTTCTTCATAGAAGTCAATATCGTACCAGGAATGTCGGAGGCAAGCATCATGCCTAAACAAGCCGCCGAAATGGGAATACCATTGAGCAAACTCTTCGGAATGACATTGGAAAACCTTTTTTAATCAGGGAATTTATTGACTTAATCAGACGTGTCAATGTGTATTTATGTTATATGAATCATTGACGCGTCTCTACTTGTAAACCAAGGTCTGTAGACTGTAGACCGTAGACTGTAGACTTAAAAAAATGAACAAAATCATATCTTTCATAAAACCCATTGCGGGTATTTTAGCTGTCGGCGCATTGATATTTTTCTTTCCCGATATATTTCTGTATTTCGCTATAGCGGTAATATTATCGATGTTAGGAAGACCGCTATGCGATGTACTCAAGAAATTTCATATCAAGAAGTTCAAACTCGGCAACGCTGTATCTGCCGTCATCACTATGGTAACGATGTTTTTGTTGTTATCACTTATCTTCTTGTTTGTTATACCTTTGGTAAATAGAGAGATTATATTATTGTCGAACATCGACACCAAAGCTATAATAGAGTATTTCGAGAAGCCGATAGAAGATATTTACAACTTTCTCATTCAATACAATATCATACGTCCTGAAGAAGATATTTTAAAAACCATCGAAAGCAAGCTGTATACTATAGTCAACTGGGACAACGTCAGCACCATTGTAGGAAGCATTGTATCCAAGACGAGCTCTCTTGTCATTGGCATCTTCTCGACAGTATTCCTGACCTTTTTCCTCTTGAAAGATCAAGACATCGTTCATAACATCTTCATGGCTATCACACCCGACAATCAGACCTTACGCATGAAGAAAATACTCACCGACTCAAGGACGATGCTGACAAGATATATATTTGGACTGATAGGCGAGTTGCTCAGCATGATGATATTGATATTTTTAGGACTAAAAATATTCGGCATTGAAAACGCATTGATTATTGCGGTGATAGGCGGTTTCATGAATATCATACCTTATCTCGGTCCTTTGATGGGAGGAGCCATAGGCGTAGTGATAGGCATAATATCAAATCTTGGCATCAACGCCTTCGATATGATACTGCCAAATACTTTGGAGATAATAGGAGTCTTCGTAGCAGCCAACATCATCGACAACTTTGTCTTGCAACCTACCATCTATTCAAAGAGTGTATTTGCTCATCCTATTGAGATATTTTTGGTGATATTGATGGCAGGTAATATAGCAGGTATCGTTGGAATGATAATAGCTATACCGAGTTATACTTTGATAAGAATCGTAGCACGACAATTTCTGAGTGAGTTCAAGTTTATAGAACTACTGACAAAAAACTTAGAACAACATTAATTCCGAATAGCCTGAAAGGCTTATACATATATAGCGTATGACGATGTCATACGCTATATTATATGTTTGTATAACGATATCTTACGAATGATTGAGGATTATTCCACTAAGAAGAGTGCTAATTGTTTGCAGCCATAGACGCCTATTACGGGGATATTCTCTATGTCGGTGCTACAACTTGGACCGCTGATGATTGTCATGCTTGCCGGCTGCTCATCACCATATTTCTCTTTCATAAGCCAGAGAGCGTCTTTCATCTTAGCGACAAACTGGGAAGGTCGAGCGAGTATCAAAAGAGTATCCGCGGAAGAATAAGCCGCTCGTGATCCTGCTGTCGCCTCCGACACTAAGATGCTGCCTGTCTGCGCTATCATACACTCGCAGTCAATAAGGCTGACATTCTTCTTGCGTTGCAAATTGTTATAATCTTCTTGAAACTCCATGTCGGTGTCGGCAAAAATCTCCTTTATAGCAGGACTTGTGCTAAGCAACGGTTTCCAGTCGTTCTCCACGACAAACTGCTTCATCGCTTCCTTGAAATGTTCCATCTCCTCGAAATACATGAAGATGCCGCCATTCTCCTTGAAACGCTCAATGAAAGTAAACTCGTCACCATCGTCTTCTTTAAAAGGGAGCCAAGTGTCATCCTGAAGATTTATCGTCGAGAAATGATTCTCATCTTTCTCCATGATGGCAGTACGAATCTTAGTAAGCATCTGCTCCTTGTTAGTACAATCCTTATTATACCCGAAAACTCCCATTTACAATTAACAGTTTACAATTAACAATTAACAGTTAAATTTATCGGAGACGTAACAATTACTCGTTGTCTTGTTGACTTGTTGACTCGTTGTCTTGTTGACTTGTTGACTCGTTGTCTTGTTGACTTGTTGACTCGTTGTCTTGTTGACTTATTGTCTCGTTGTCTTGTTGACTCGTTGTCTCGTTGTCTTTTTTACTTTCTTCTTTCGGAAATTCAATCTCTTCTTTCACCCATGGACGTTTACCGAATATCATTTCCAAGTCATCACCGAAGACCACTTCTTTGTCGATGAGTTTATTGGCTAATTGTGTCAAGCCATCTATGTTCTCACCCAAGATTCTAAGAGCTTCTTGATATGCGCTTTCTATGAGTTTGCTGACTTGTTCGTCAATGATTTCGGCAGTCTTATCGCTGAAAGGTTTTGTGAACGAATAATCCTGTTGGCCTGTCGAGTCGTAATAGCTTCTGTTACCTATTCTCTCGTCGAGACCGTAATAAGCCACCATTGCTGTTGCTTGTTTCGTCACTTTTTCCAAGTCGCTCAAAGCTCCTGTTGAGATATGACCGAATATAAGCTGTTCAGCGGCGCGACCTCCGAGTGTTGCTATCATCTCATGATACATCTGTTCTTTTGTCGTGATCTGACGTTCGTTAGGCAGATACCATGCAGCGCCGAGAGCTTTGCCTCGAGGCACTATCGTCACTTTAACAAGAGGATGAGCAAATTCCAGAAGCCAGCTTGTCGTGGCATGACCTGCTTCATGGAAGGCTATTACTTTTTTCTCAGAGTCGGTGATGACTTTATTTTTCTTTTCCAATCCGCCCACGATACGGTCGATGGCGTCTAAGAAATCCTGTTTCTCTATCGACTCTTTATTACGGCGTGCTGCAATGAGAGCTGCCTCGTTACATACGTTAGCGATGTCAGCTCCCGAAAATCCTGGAGTCTGTTTTGCCAAGAACTCAATGTCGACGTCGTTGGCTAATTTCAGCTTACGCATGTGAACTTCAAATATCTCCTTACGACCGATGAGGTCAGGGAGTTCGACATAAATCTGACGGTCGAAACGTCCTGCACGCATGAGAGCTTTGTCTAATATATCGGCGCGGTTTGTTGCAGCAATCACAATAACACCAGAGTTAGTGCCGAAGCCGTCCATCTCGGTTAGAAGCTGGTTCAAGGTACTCTCTCTCTCATCGTTGCCACCGCTCATCGGACTCTTGCTACGAGCACGACCAATGGCGTCAATTTCATCTATAAATATGATACTCGGTGATTTCTCCTTAGCTTGCTTAAATAAATCTCTCACTCTCGATGCGCCGACGCCGACGAACATCTCCACGAAGTCGGAGCCTGAGATACTGAAGAAAGGAACATTGGCTTCGCCAGCAACTGATTTGGCTAATAATGTCTTACCTGTACCAGGAGGGCCTACCAACAAAACGCCCTTTGGTATCTTACCGCCAAGACGTGTATATTTCTTAGGATTCTTCAAGAAATCGACAACTTCAACGACTTCTTCCTTAGCTTCTTCCAATCCTGCCACATCCTTAAATGTGACTTTAACATCAGAAGCGTTGTCGTATAACTTAGCCTGCGATTTACCTATGTTAAAGACATTGCCACCGCCTCCAGCGCCGCCATTACGCCCCATCATCCTGATTATCAAAAACCAGAATCCGAATATTATCACAATAGGTAAGATCCATGATATTATCTCCGAACCCCAGTTATGACGTTTCACAACATGAGGATAGACAGGATTCTCGAAACCTTCTTGTGCATCCTCTATGTCTTGTTCAAAACGCTCCAAAGAGCCTATACGGAGAGTATAGTTTGGTATCGGACTGAAATTGTTAGACTTCTCGTTAGGGAAATATTTGTGCAGACCATTTTCGTTAAGATAAATCTCTGCTATCTCCCCATTGACTAAATCTATCTTCTCTACATCTTTGTCACGAAGCAGAGTTATCAATTTACCTTTATCTATTTCTTCTGCGTTTTCCGGACCGTTAAAAAATATCGAGCCGAGAAATATCGCCGTCAAGATGACATAAATCCAATAAAAACTAAATTTCTTTTTTGGCTTGTTGTTGTTTTTGTTGTTTGAAAAATTTTCAAAAGAATTGTTATTCTCCATTTAATCAGTTGTTTTTAAAATGCGTTAAACTTAATCTTCGTAAGAAGTTCTTTCAGCGTCAGCCCATAACGACTCTAATTTATAGAACTCGCGTTTTGGCTCCAAGAAGACATGAACTACTACGTCGATGTAGTCTATCAAAATCCATTCCGCATTTTCAAAACCTTCATAATGATATGGCTTGACATGATGATTGTCGCGAAGATTGTCGAGTATTCTGTCAGCAATGGCAGAAACCTGTGTCTTCGACTGCGCATGACATATCACAAAATAGTCAGTCACCGATGAATATATATCTCGCAAATCCAATGAAACAATATCTTTAGCTTTAAGTTCTTGCATCGTTTCAACAACAGCTGAAACTACATTTTCAGGATTATCTGATTCGTGTCTTACTCTCATGATTTCTAATGTAAAATTATTTTTCTGCAAAGATAATAAAAAGTCAACAGACTACGGTCTACAGTCTGTAGTTTTTTAAATTTGAAAATAATACAATCATAATAAAATTAAAAAAGCACTATCTAATTTACAAAATGTTTATTTTTGCGATATAATGAAAATAACACATTTCAAAAATATAGAATCTACTAATCAATATCTTCAGCGTCTTCTTGATGAAGGCATTGATATTACGGATAATATTGTCGTTGCCGATTTCCAGACTTCGGGCAAAGGTCAAGGATGCAATGTGTGGCAAAGTGAGGACGGAATGAATTTGCTTTTCAGCATCGCTCTCGACATGAGTTTTCTTAAAGCCGAGAATCAGTTTCTTCTCACTCAGATGGTTTCTGTCGCGATGATTGACGTCTTGAAAAAATATCTGCCGGAAGAGTCGCTCTTCATAAAATGGCCTAACGACATATATTTCAACGACAAGAAAATAGCTGGCATTTTAATTAAAAACGAAATCAAAGGAATGATGCTAGGGACTTCTATTATCGGCATCGGTCTTAACGTAAATCAGACATATTTCGATAAAAGTCTTCCCAATCCAATCTCGATGAAGATGATAACGGGTAAGGATTATGATTTGGAGAGACTCCTTTTAGAAGTCTACAAGTCTACGAGTCTACGAGTCTACAAGGGTCAGGGTCAGGTTTCAATAGCCGACAGTTACATCAATCATCTTTATCGCTACAAACGATGGGCGTTGTTTGAGCATGAAGGCATTGTGAAAGAAATGAAGATTGTCGGTTACGACAGATTTGGGCGTCTTGTCTTAAAAGAAAAAAACGACCGTGAAGTCGTTTGTGATTTAAAAGAAATCATTTTTAGAATCTGAAAAATTGAAAAACTGAAAACCTGAAAATTTTCTCAGTTTCTCAGATTTTCAAATTTTCAAACTCCGCACACATCATATCCACCAAGTTCTGCAAAGGTCGTGATGCCATCATCTGCATCAGCGGATTAAGCTGAGCATCTATCTCAAAGCAACACTCTGACTCGTTGTCCTGTTGACTCGTTGTCTTGTTGTCTCTAATATAAACATTCAATACGAATTGAAAAGGCGTCTTTCCTACTGGTGAAAGTTGTATCAAGCAATTAGGTTCTCGTTTTGTCACCTGCAACGCAATGCTTCCCATGCCTTGTATGGTAAACGACAGATTGTCGCAATCGGCAGTAACATTAACGACCTGTTCAGGCAGAACAGACGGCAAATTATTCATGTTGCCTACATACTCGAACAGTTCCTTTTCCGAGCGAGCACTCTTAGCCCATTTACTTTTAAAAATCATAATTTATGTTCTTTGTGGTTATAAAAAAGAGACGATATAAAAAAGAGACGTGTCAATGTGTTTTAATTTTCAAGTTGCATTGACGCGTCTCTACTTGTTGTCTCGTCGACCTGTTGACTTGTAGACTTATTAATTTAAATTCTTGCGTCGCTCCAAGCCTGTGGGTCTTTTTTCCATTCCATCAAGGATGCCAAATCGTCTTCTCTGATATAGCTTTCTTCGGCAGCTTTCTGAACCAAAGTGTTATAGTTTGTCAAGGTAAACAACTCACATTTATTGTTCTTGAAGTTCTCTGTTGCCACATCCATTCCATAGGTAAAGATAGCGAGCATACCTTTGATGACTGCACCTTTTTCGCGTAATGCTTCCACTGCGTTCAAGCTTGACTTACCTGTTGAGACAAGGTCTTCGATAATAACTACAGACTGGCCGCTATTGATGATACCTTCGACTTGGTTGTTCATGCCATGAGATTTCTTCTCTGAGCGTACATATACGAAAGGTAATCCTAATTCTTGTGCTACGAGCGCGCCTTGTGGGATACCGCCTGTGGCAACACCAGCAATAACATCCGGTTTGCCAAACTTGTCTAAACACATTTTAACGAATCCTTCACGGATGAAAGTCCTGACTTGTGGATATGACAATGTCACGCGGTTGTCACAATAGATAGGACTCTTTAATCCTGATGCCCAAGTAAAAGGATTTGCAGGATTCAATTTAATTGCTTTAATTTGCAAAAGGAAACTGGCAAGTGCCAATGATGTTTCTTGTTCGTTCATAAAATTAACCTTTAAATTTTTTGGCAAATGTATAGACTTTTTTGCAATAATAAGATGCTTGTCTGCAGAAATTTTTTTGAACAATGTTTATATAACGAATATAATGAGTCGTCATGTCAGACGCAAGACTTTGAAAATACGCTCAATAAAATAAAATATTGGCTCGAAAATGGTGATGAAAATCTTTATATCGACGATGTAGATAATGAGATTTTGACTGCTGTTTTCAGATCATTATTCAACTATGCACCGGCAGCCGGCGGTCTCGTCCTTGTTAATAATGAAATCGTGGCGATAGAAAGAAACGGCAAACCCGATCTGCCGAAAGGTCATATCGAAAAAGGAGAGACACCCGACGTAGCATCTCTGCGTGAAGTAAGCGAAGAGACTTCCATCTCAAACCTCGAGATAATACGACAGCTGCCATCGTCACATCACTGCTATCTCCTTGACGGACAATGGACCTTGAAACAGACATCATGGTTCCTGATGAAAAGCAAGGACGAATTCAAACCAAAACCTCAAACCGAAGAAGGCATCTCGAAAGTCTTTCTCTTAAACAAAAACAACGTCAATGAGTTTTTAGAAAAGACCTTCATATCCCTAAAAGAAACATTGGGGGAAATAATTTACAGTTTACAATTAACAATTGACAATTAACAATTAATGGTTACTTATTGACTTATTGACTTAAAAAATGAAAAAAGCAGTATTCTCGGGTTCTTTCGACCCTATAACGAAAGGTCATGAAAATATAATATTGAAAGCGATGCCTCTCTTCGATGAGATCATCGTCGCCATTGGCGAGAACATAATGAAAAAAAACGCCTTCAGTTTGGAGCAGCGACTTCAGTGGATCAAAGACGTATTCGCCGATTATCCTAAGGTGAAAGTAGCGCATTATGAAGGTCTCACCGTCGATTTCTGCAAAAGCGTCGGCGCCGAATTCATAATAAGAGGATTACGCGGAAGCGCCGACTTGGAATATGAAGCTACTATAGCTGAAGCTAACAAGAAAATATGCCCCGAAATAGAGACTGTCTTCTTACTGACAGAGCCATCGCTGCGATGTGTGTCATCGACGGTGGTAAGAGACTTGATAAAACATAACTGCTCCATCGAACAATTCGTTCCAGAAGCGGTTTATTTGAAAATGAGAACCTGAAGGAAAAGATAAAATATAAATAATAAAGTATCGTTATCTTGATATGAGAAAATACATTTTACTAATATCATTATTTTTCAGTCTTAATTTATTTTCACAAAATATTTCCATCGAAGGAAGTGTTAAGTCGTCTGACGACAAGAAGCTGTCGGGTGCTTTGATTCGTCTCCTTACCTATAACGACATGCTTACTTACGAGCAGACTACTATTTATGAGACACATTCCGATGAAGAAGGCAAGTTCATTATCGAGACTGATATTGATGATGTGGTTTTAGCACAGATAGCTATAGATCTTGAACGCGTCGATATGTTGTTGAAGCCTAATTCAAGCTATGAAATAGAGATAGTAATTCCTAATCAAGAAGAATATGTCTCTTATTTTGAACGTCAAAATCCTAACATAAAAATTATTAACTCTGACGATGACAATCTTTATTATCAATATTATATGTCCGATCTGATTATCGACGATTTCATCATAAACAATTTTAACAAGATTTACAGAAGCCGTCAGCTCTCGATGCTCGACAGTTTAGACAATCAGATAGAGAAAGAATTAGGTGAGATAAATTCCGATTTCATCAAAGACAACATACGTTATCGCAAGGCAGCTTTACAAATGGTTATCAATAACGATAATGCAAAAAAAGTCATCAACCAGCATTTTAACAAACAAAAGATTTTATATTCCCACCCAGCATATATGAACTTGTTTCAAGAGATATTTTCAAATTATCTGTCATCAAAACAATTTCATCCATCTGACATCAGAAATTTACTTTATGATAACTATGACAGTTTCTTAAAATATATTAACGAAAAAGATGCCTTTTTGGCAGATAATCAAGATTTGGCAGAAATTATCATAGCCTGCAACTTAAAGAGAATGTATTACGAGATGCCTGATGAGAAAAAACAGATTCTCACTTACATCGAAGCCGTAGCACATAACACTGAAAATCATAATAATAAAGAAATTATAAACGATATTATAAAACAAATCTACCGACTGTCATTTAACAGTGATGCGCCTACTTTTGCTTTAGAAGATAAGGACGGCAACATCATAAAATCATCTGATTATAAAGACGATATTGTCTTACTTCAATTTGTCAATAAAGTCTCCGACATGACAGATTATCAGTTCAAGATTTTAAAAGATTTGTCGGAGCAATGGAAAGACAATGTCAAAATCATCACTATTGCCACCAAAGACAGTTTCGACGATTTCAAGCAATTATTTGATAACAAAGGATATAAATGGAAATTGCTCAATCTCGGTAACGACATCATGCTTCTCGAGAAATATCAGGTTAAGATTTTCCCTGATTATATCATCTTAGGAAAAGACAATAAGATAGGCATGGCGCCAGCACCATCACCCGATCAAGAGCTTGATTTTCACATAAGAAGAATTTATAATTATTATCATAAAAAATAACATAAAAATCGTTATTTTTGCACAAAGTTTGATAATTAGAGTCGCGGAGACTCAAGGACGCAAGTCTCACAGAAATTGAATTAAATTAAAACAAAACAGATATGGGTTTTTTAGCTAAATTATTCGGCAACAAAGCATCGCGCGACAACAAAGCCTTGCAGCCGATTCTTGATAAAACATTAGAAGCTTACGAAAAAATTAAAAATTTAGACATAGACGCACTTCGTCATAAGACCGTTGAATTTAAAGAATATATCAACAATTATATTGCTGAAGACGAAGCCCGCATAAAAGAACTGAAACTGAAAGCCGAAAACGAAGATCTCGAACTCGAGAAGAAAAACGAGATTTATGAACAAGTCGATAAACTCGAGAAACAACAGTTAGAAAAGATTGAAGAAGCTCTCAACAACATTATGCCAGAGGCTTTTGCAGTCTTGAAAGAGACAGCCAAACGTTTCAAGGAGAATGAAGTCGTTGAAGCCACAGCCACAGAATTAGACCGCGAGCTCGCAGCGAAATTCGATCATATCAATGTTGAAGGCGACAAGGTCTATTACGACAACAGCTGGGTCGCAGGCGGTAACACCGTCACTTGGGACATGGTTCCATATAATGTTCAAGTCATAGGCGGCGCCGTTTTACATCAAGGCAAGATTGCCGAGATGGCTACTGGTGAGGGTAAGACTTTAGTCGCTACTTTCCCTGTATATCTCAACGCTCTTGCAGGGCGAGGCGTACACGTAGTCACCGTCAACGACTACCTCGCAAAACGTGACTCCGAGTGGATGGGAACGATTTACGAATTCCTCGGTCTCACTGTAGATTGCATCGACAAGCACGAGCCTAACTCACAGGCACGCCGTAACGCCTATCTCGCCGACATCACTTACGGTACCAACAACGAATTCGGCTTCGACTACCTCCGCGACAACATGACTGGTAATCCAGAAGAGTTGGTTCAACGCAAGCATCACTTCGCTATCGTCGACGAGGTCGACTCCGTCTTGATAGACGACGCCCGTACTCCTTTAATTATATCAGGACCAACGCCACGCGGCGACCATCAAGAGTTCGACGTCCTTAAACCTGACGTAGTGAAACTTTATGAAGCGCAGAAGAGATTGGTGACATTATGCTTGGCTGAAGCTAAGAAAATATTGACAGATCCTAACGCCACCGAAGAACAGAAGCGCCACGGCGCCGACCAGCTCTTCCGCGCCTACAGAGGTCTTCCTAAAAACAACGCCTTGATAAAATTCCTCAGCGAGGAAGGCATGAAAGCCCTCATGCAAAAGACCGAAGGCTTCTATCTACAAGAACAACAGAAAAACATGCACATCATCGACGATGAACTTTATTTCGTCATCGATGAGAAACTACATAGCGTCGACCTTACCGAAAAAGGTATCGACGAACTCACTAAAGCTTATAACAACCCTACCTTCTTCATCTTGCCTGACGTAGGTTCTGAGATAGCAGAATTGGAACGCAGCGGACTCTCCAACGACGAAAAGGTGATGAAGAAATCTGAACTGCTTCGTAACTTCTCAGAGAAATCGGAACGTCTGCATACTGTGCAGCAGCTTCTTAAAGCATATACTCTGTTTGAAAAAGACGTCGACTATGTCATCATGGACAACAAGATTAAGATCGTCGATGAGCAGACTGGACGTATCATGGAAGGACGTCGTTGGTCAGACGGATTACACCAAGCTGTCGAGGCAAAGGAAAACGTTAAGGTTGAAGCAGCTACGCAGACCTACGCCACTATCACATTACAGAACTACTTCCGTATGTATCATAAACTTGCAGGTATGACAGGTACCGCTGAGACAGAGGCAGGCGAGTTCTGGGACATCTATAAGTTAGATGTTGTCGTTATTCCTACCAACAAGCCGATAGCACGTATCGACGCTGAAGATTTGATTTATAAGACAAAACGCGAGAAATACAATGCCGTCATCGAGAATATCGAGGAGCTCGTTGCAGAAGGTCGTCCTGTTTTGGTTGGTACAACCTCCGTTGAAGTCTCAGAGCTTCTCTCACGTATGCTCAGCCGTAAAGGCATAAAACATAACGTCTTGAATGCTAAGCTGCACGCTAAGGAGGCACAAGTCGTTAAAGACGCTGGTCAGGCAGGAACCGTCACCATAGCCACCAACATGGCAGGTCGTGGTACCGACATCAAGTTAGGACCAGGTGTCAAGGAAGCCGGAGGTTTAGCTATCATAGGCACTGAGCGTCATGAGTCGCGTCGTGTCGACCGTCAGTTACGTGGTCGTTCTGGTCGTCAGGGCGACAACGGTAGCTCACAGTTCTTCGTATCCTTGGAAGACGACCTCATGCGTATGTTCGGTTCCGACCGCATCGCTCCTATCATGGACAGATTAGGTTTACAAGAAGGCGAGGTCATTCAACATTCGATGATCACGAAACAGATCGAGAAGGCACAGAAGAAAGTGGAAGAGAATCATTTTGGAACACGTAAGCATCTTCTTGAATACGACGACGTGATGAACTCACAGCGCGAGGCGATATATGAAAAGAGACGTCATGCCTTGTTCGGAGAACGTCTTTCGATAGACATTAATAATATGATGTACGACCTCGGCGAATCGCTGATAGAGAAATTCCAAGAAGGCAACGATTACGAAGGATTGAAATTAGAAGTGCTCTCTACCATGGGCATCGACCTTCCTTTTGAAGAAGACGAATTCAAACGCGGCAAGTTAGAAGTGCTCTCAGAGAAGCTATTCGACAAGGCACTTGAAGTATATAACAACAAGACACGCGTCATTGGAGAGAAGACACTTCCTGTGATAGAAAACGTACAGAAGAACACACAATACGAGAATATTCTTATCCCATTCACCGATGGCAAGAAGAGCATGAATGTGGTTGTTAATCTGAAGAAAGCCGTAGAGAACGGAGCCAAAGAAGTGACATTATCAGTAGAGAAATTCATCACTCTCGGCATCATCGATGAGTCGTGGAAGGAACATCTCCGTGAGTTAGACGAGTTGAAACATTCTGTACAGAACGCACATTACGAACAAAAAGATCCTCTTTTGATTTATAAGTTCGAGTCGTTCAATATGTTCAAGCAGATGATACAGAAGATCAACACCGAAGTCATTTCGTTCTTGATGCGTGCCGACGTTCCTATGCAAGACGGCAGTCAGGTGAGAGAACAAAGGGCGAGAGCCATCGACAGAAGCAAGTTGAAAGAACAACGCAACGATTTGTTATCGCAATCGCACAGCAACACGCAAGAACGTCAGGTGACACAGCCTATTCATGTGGAGAAGAGAGTCGGACGCAACGACCCATGTCCATGTGGCAGCGGCAAGAAATATAAGAACTGCCACGGAAGAGAAGAATAATTAATGTAGGGACGTATGCAATACGTCCTTACTTGTAAATTCAACATATAAGGTTTTAAGTCGTATGTCAAATGTCAAATGTCAAAAGTCGAAAGTTCAAGGTTCTAAGTCCTTAGTTCTTAGTTCTAAGTCCTTAGTCCTTCTCATACTTTTGTCTTTTGCCTTTTGTCAAAACGTTAAAGCCCAGTCGTCTGACAGCATATTAATCCGTCCTCGTGTCGGCGTGGTGCTCAGCGGAGGCGGCGCTAAAGGCTTCGCTCACATAGGAGCGCTGAAGGTCATAGAAGAAGCAGGTCTTCCAATAGATTACATCGCGGGCACAAGTATGGGCAGCATCATAGGTGGACTCTATGCCATGGGATACGATCTGGAGACTATGACACGGCTTACCAAAGAACAGAACTGGGACGCCGTGATGTCGGACGCCATTCCAAGAAAATATCTTCCTGTCGATGACAAAATCTTAAATCGTCATTATCTTGTGACATTCCCTTTCAGAAACAGAAAGATACAGATGAAGTCGTCGATATATGACGGAGAGATGATTAACCTACTGTTAGCGCGTCTCACCTCCCCTGCCTATAAAATCAGAAATTACAACGAGTTACCAATACCATTTTTGTGTGTCGCCACCGACATCGAGAATGCTGAAGCTTACGAGATGACAAGAGGCAACCTCCAACGTTCGATAAGAGCCTCCATGTCGATACCATTCTACTACCCTCCTGTGGAAGTCGATAATCGTCTGCTCATCGACGGCGGAATGAGAAACAATTTCCCAGTACATAACCTGAGAGAAAAAGGCCTCGATATTATAATAGGTGTCAATGTGCAACGCGACTATCACGACAAAGAAGACCTCAACACATTGGCGAAGCTGTTAGACCAGATGATAGCGATGACCGACATCGACGCCAGCAAACAGGCGATGGAAGAAGTCGACATACACATCAAACCTCACCTCAGCGACTATAGCATGATGGACTTCAACTCCTTCGACACCATCATAGCCTTAGGCGAAGAAGCAGCACGCGAATACCTGCCTCAGCTGAAACATCTCGCCGACTCTATACGTTCTATTCAAGATTATTCAACAGAAAGAAAAAGCGTAAGCCCACTCGACACCTTATATGTTGTATCACTAAAGATTGACGGCGTGAGTGAAGAAAACGCTAACTTCATCAGAAACTCATTCTCAAAACATTATCCAAATACTGTGACGCTCAACGAAATTGAGATGTCAATCATGAGGATATACGCTACAGGATATTTCAGTGAGATATGGTATGAGTTGTTGCCAGAAGCCAAAGGCGTTTCCATCTTACTGCATTGCAAGGAGAAAGAAGTTGAAACGGTGTCTATAGCAGCTCATTACGACACCGACTACGGCATCGGTATTTTGACAAACCTCACCTTTAAAAATGTCCTCAGCTTCCCTAAGCGTTCAACATTATCGTTTGACCTCAACATCGCTGAAGACCCCTATTTCAAGCTGCGTTTCCATTCTCATCTCTCGCAGAAATTCAAATACGGCAGCGACATCTCTGTGATAAGCCTTTTCATGAATCAATATAACGACAGAATAATAAACAACTCTTACAGCGTACAGGACAACAAGTTAGATCTGTTTATGGAATATACGCCTACTCTGAAACGTCAGTTCAGGATAGGATTGGTCGGAAATTATGTCCACCTCAGAGACAACCTCGTCCATGTCGTAAAAGCCGACAATTACGACTTCATCTCTTACGCTTATCTCAACTATCATATCGACAATGCCGACTCACCGACCTTTGCGTCAAGAGGATGGAAACTCAATATCAACGGAAAATATCTTGTGCCGTTTATTGATGCAGACGACATCCATTCCACATCAATGGGTCATTCCATCATCGTCAATGCCAAATTCGACGGAGCTATCGCTATTGGCAAAAGACATTCGTTGAAATTCTGCGCCATGGCAGGTGCTTCTTTCACTAATAACGAAATACCTCTCAGCTATCGTTTCTTCGTCGGCGGTCAGTCGCAGATGAATTATTTTGACAACATAATATCTTTTGAAGGATTGAGGTTTACACAACTCTATGGCAATAATATGGCTGTAGGAAAAATATCGTGGCAATATAATTTCTATAAAGACTTATACGCCGTCGCGAATGTCAATTGCGGCTATGTCTCCGACATTCAAAGCGAATGGTTCACTCACGACAAATTTGTCATGGGAGCAGGATTGACGTTAGGCATAAACACCATGGCAGGTCCTATAGAGGTGAGCGTCATGGGCTCTAACAGAAGCTCCGACCTGATAGGATTTTTAAACGTAGGTTACTGGTTTTAAACAATATAAATTATAATGATATGAAATACACAAGAGTACTTTTAAAATTAAGCGGCGAAGCTTTGATGGGAAATCAACAATATGGTATCGACCCAGAACGTCTTAACGACTATGCAGAAGAGATTGCTGAAGCATCAAAACAAGCGCAGATAGCTATCGTCATTGGTGGCGGTAACATTTTCCGTGGCTTACAAGGTGCAAGCAAAGGCATGGACAGAATACAAGGCGACTATATGGGAATGCTCGCTACTGTCATCAACAGCATGGCGTTGCAATCGACATTACAAGCTAAAGGTGTGAAGACAGCTTTGTTATCAGGAGTTTACATCGACCGTATTGCCGACTCTATGAGCAGTGCTAAGGCGATAAAACTATTAGAAGAAGGTAATGTCGTCATCATCGGCGGAGGCTCAGGTAATCCTTTCTTCACAACAGACACAGCATCAGCATTGAGAGCTGTAGAAGTCAGAGCCGACATCATCTTAAAAGGAACACGCGTCGATGGCATCTACACCGCCGACCCTGAGAAAGACCCTACCGCAACAAAATTCGAGCATATCACCTACGACGAGGCTTATAATAAAAACCTCAAAGTCATGGACTTGACAGCCTTTACCTTATGTAAAGAAAACAATATGCCGATGTATGTGTTCGACATGAACACCAAAGGTAATCTGTTGAAAGTCCTCAACGGTGAAGAAATAGGAACTTTAGTAACGAAATAATGCACATATAAATGATTTTTTTTTATTTTTGTGCTGTAAAACGAAATTATTATGACAGAAGAATCTCAATTTATCTTAGACGAAACTACCGAAACCATGGACAATACCATGAAGCACATGGATTTGGAATTTCAGAAAATTAGAGCTGGCAAGGCAAGCCCTGCTATGTTGCAAGGCGTTAAAGTAGAATATTACGGAACTGTCGTTCCTATTGAACAGACTTCAAATATAGGTACTCCAGATCCACGTCAGATTATAGTTCAACCTTTTGACAAAAGTTCTATCTCCGCTATAGAGAAAGCTATCTTAGCAGCTAACTTAGGCTTCAACCCGAAAAACGAAGGTGATTTCTTACGTATCCTCGTTCCACCTTTGACAGAAGAACGCCGTAAAGAATTGGCAAAACGCGCCAAGACTGTAGCAGAAGATACTAAAGTAGGTATCCGTAACATTCGTCGCAACGCTAACGACGACGCCAAGAAACTCAAAGACGATGGCGTTTCAGAAGACGAAGTGAAACTGCTCACAGATAAAATACAGGAAATCACAGATAAATATGTCAAGAAAATTGACGAACTCTGTGACCTCAAAGTAAAAGATATTTTAACAGTATGATGAAAGCGACCTCAGGGTCGCTTTTTTTAATTAATAATGAAGAATGAAAAATGAAAAATGAATACTAAATAGCCTGAAAGGCTTATACATATACAGCGTATGGCAACGCCGTATGAATGGAGAATGAATACCAAATAGCCTGAAAGGCTTATACATATACAGCGTATGGCAACGCCGTATGAATGGAGAATGGAGAATGGAGAATGAAGAATTAAGAATGAAAATTGTACATTCTACATTCTTAATTCTACATTTTTCTTATCTTTGTGGAGTATTAAAATTACAATGATTATATGAGAAAGTTGGTTTTTACATTATTGGTTATCCTATCATTTTGCAGCTTAGGCGTGTCACAGAACACCATAGAGCCAAGATTGCAAGACATTATGAATCAGAAAGGCGATGAAATGATAAGAGTCAATATCATTTTGAAATCGCAGATGAACCTCAACAATTTAAGAGACAGAGCTACGAATGTCGTCGACAAAGAAGTGAAGCGTAATATCTTAGTAGATGAGCTAAAGACATTCACTGAGAAAGAACAACAAGACATTTTATCTATCCTCAATGCTGAACAAAGAAATATGAGCGTTAAGAATGTAAGCTCTCATTGGTTAGCAAATTATATCAACTGTGAAGTCACTCGTGATGTCATCAACCTCATAGCTCAGCATCCTGACGTATATATGATCGGTTACGACGAGGAGAAAGTTCTTGTCAGCAACGACACTTACGAAAGAGCCGAGAACTACACCAACATGACAGAGAACATCAGCAAAGTCAATGCCGACGACATCTGGGAGATGGGTTATACTGGCGACGGCGTCATCGTAGCAGTCATCGACTCTGGTGTCAATTATGCCCATGTTGATCTTGTTTACAATTTATGGGACGGTGGCGCTGAATTTCCTCATCACGGATATAATACTTATTATGGCAACGACGACCCTATGGATAAATTCGGCCACGGCACTCACTGCGCAGGAACTATCTGTGGTAACGGCACTTCAGGCACCAAGACAGGTATCGCTCCTAAGGCAAGCTTGATGTGTGTCAAGAGTGTCAGCGACGAAGGAACAGGAACTGCCAATAATATCAACGAAGGTATGGAATGGGCTATAGAACACAATGCCGATGTCTTGAGCATATCATTAGGCGTACAAGTTCCATCACCATCAGAGAAGACCATGTTACGTCGCAGTTGCGAGACAGCACTCGACTTAGGCATAGTGGCAGCCGTAGCTGCTGGCAACTACGGTTCTCCTGACCAACAATGGGTGAAACCTATTCCGAATAACATCATCGCTCCAGGCAGCTGCCCTCCACCATGGCTCCATCCTGACCAAGAAGCTAACGCCGGCGGATTGTCATGCGTCATTTCTGTAGGTTCTGTAGATTATGACGACAAACCTGCCGAGACATCATCAGAAGGTCCTGTCACATGGCAAGACACCGACTTCAACGATTATCCTTACGACGATGCTAACATAGGACTCATACGTCCCGACATCTGCGCTCCTGGCGTATCAATAGTGTCGCTAGACTATGCCAACATAGAAGGTCATGCCACCATGAGCGGCACTTCGATGGCAACACCTTGCGTGGCAGGCATCATCTGTCTCATGCTCGAAAAAGACCCAAGCCTCTCCCCTGCCGACATCTGCCGTATCTTAGAAACGACCAGCGTGAAGCTGTCCGACAAAAAAAGCAACAAAACCGGAACTGGACGCGTCGATGCTCTCGCAGCATTAAACGCTATCGACAACGGTGACTTCAGCTTCGTAAGCCATAACATCAACGACATCAATGGCAATAACAACAATAATATCAATGCCGGCGAAAATGTCAATATCGACTTCACATTCAACAACAATTCCGATAATAATTTCAGCAACGTAAAAGCAGTTCTAAGAAGCAGAAACCAACTCATCACAATAACAGACTCTATAGCTGAAATCGAGAATATTGAGGCTAATGCTGATGTCAAAATAGAAAATGAGTTTGCTGTTACATTAAGTGAGGACGTATTACCAAAGACCTTGTTAGCCTTCGACATATATTTCTATGATGAAAACGAAGAACTCATATCATACTTCAGAGCTCCTGTCTATGCGAGCGGCAACAACATACAATTCTCTTCTTTCATAATCAAAAACGACAGCAACGGTAACGGCTTGCTCGAAGCCGGAGAGACTGCTGACCTCGGAATTGTTTTGAATAACACTGGTAACGAAATAGCTGTTGGATTAAAAGGCATCTTGACAACTACCAACGACAAGCTTAGCATAAACAATACTGAAGCCGACTTCAACAGCATTGGCGATAACGCCTCAGCAGTGGCTTTATTCAACGTCACTTTAGCTGAAAATGCTGGCGACAGCTTCAAACTTCCTCTCAGCATCAGTGTAACAGACGCTTTTAACAACAATTATAATTTTGAAGGCACTTATAAAAACGCATGCGAGGTGGTATTTGAACTCTTTGACGCAAACGGCGACGGCTGGAACGGAGCTGCCTTGATTGTAAAATATAGCGATGGAACCTCCGACGAAGCATTCACAATATTGGAAGGAAGCAGCAGAACCTTGAAACGTAAAATCAAGAATGACGTCGAGGTAACATTAGAATGGCACAAAGGCTCCTGGGATTTGGAAAACAGCTTCATCATAAAAAATGAAAGCGGCAGTGTAATATACCGTGGTGGCGGCTCTCTCAACAACGGTTTCCTCTATTCTTGGATAAACAATTGTTCTTGCCAAAACGAAAGCTTCATGATGTGCGAACCTGTAGAAAACCTCACTGCAGAAGTAAATGAAAACACCGTCATCTTGACATGGGAAGAAGGCGAAAATCAAGCAGAGAAATATGAGATCTTCCGCGACACCAAACTCTTGGGCGAGACCGACGGTCTTTCTTACGTCGATAATAACATCGAACATAACAGAGCTTTCTCTTACACCTATAGCGTAAGACCTGTCTACGAAGATTGTAATGGCACTTTCAAAAGCGTCCTCGCTAAATGGGGAGTAAATGTTAATGAAAATTTACATACGACAGATGTAAGAATATATCCTAACCCTGTTAAAGACGAATTGACCATCGCAACAGAAATCAGTGTTGAAGAAATAGCGATTTACGACATTTACGGAAGAGCTGTAAGACAACAAGTCAACAAGACAACAAGTCAACAAGTTGTTGAGGTGGCTGATTTAGAGGCAGGAGTTTATTTCATCAATATAAAAACTGATAAAGGAAACATCGTTAAGAGATTTATTAAAAATTGATAATCTGAAAATCTGAGAAACTGAGAAATTTTTCAGATTTTCAGTTTCTCAAATTTTCAAGTTTAAAATGATAACCAAGGTCTGTAGACTGTAGTCCGTAGACCATAGACTTAAATAGTTATGAGAAAATTATTTTTAACATTAACATTTTTCTTATTGTGTAATCTCGGTTTCTCGCAGAACGTGATAGATCCAAGATTGCAGGATGTCATGAACCAGAAAGGCGATGAGATGATAGACATCAATATCATCTTCAAGTCGCAGATTGATTATAAACAAATAAGAAACCGTGCCAACACGACTCTCGACAAGGAAGTGCGACGCGATATGATGGTTGAAGAACTTCGTCTTTTCTCTGAAGAAAAACAGCAAGAGATATTATCATTTCTTCGTGCTGAGAAAAGCGGCGAGAGAGTCACCAACATAAGAACGTATTGGCTTTCAAATGCCATCTCATGTACTGCGAGTCGCGATGTGATTTATATGCTTGCTGAGCATCCCGACATCGAAATAATAGGTTATGACGAATGGCAACGTATGATTCCGGAGGAGAGTCTGCAAGACTACAAGTCTACGAGCCAACGAGATGGTGATCTTGATATAACTGATAATATCAAGATGGTTAATGCCGACAAGGTTTGGGATTTAGGTTATACAGGCAAGGGCGTCATCGTGGCTGTCATCGACTCTGGTGTCAACTACAACCACGCCGATTTGAAAGATCATTTATGGGACGGCGGCGCTGAATATCCTCATCACGGATGGAATGTCGTTGACAACAACAACGACCCTATGGACGGCACCGGTCACGGCACGCACTGTGCCGGCACTATATGTGGCGACGGCACTTCCGGCGTTCAAACAGGTATGGCGCCAGACGCCACCTTGATGTGTATCAAAGCCCTTGACAATTACGGCTTCGGTTCTGCAAGCACTTTCAATGCAGGTATGGAATTTGCCATTGAACATCATGCCGACATATTAAGCATGTCGATGGGTATTATGAACGCCAGCGCCGCCGACAAGACATGGCTGCGCAACACCTGTGTCAATGCCCTTGAACTAGGAGTGATAGCCTCCGTAGCTGCTGGCAACGACGGCAATATGATGATGGCTCCTGTTCCTAACAACGTGAGAACTCCAGGCAACTGCCCTCCTCCATGGCTTCACCCCGACCAAGAAATCAATCCTGGAGGATTGTCATGCGTGGTCACAGTGGGCGCCATCGATTACTCCGAAAATATGTACGAAAACGAATCTAAAGGTCCTGTCACCTGGACCGACACACAGTTCAACGACTATCCTTACGGAGGAGACAAAATCGGTCTCATACGTCCCGACGTCTGCGCTCCAGGCGTAGGAATAAAATCGTTAGACGGCGACACCGACAACGGATACAACTTAAAAAGCGGAACATCAATGGCAACTCCTTGCGTGGCAGGCGTTATGGCTCTACTGCTCGAAAAAAACAGCGAACTCTCCCCAGCCGAAATATGTATGACATTAGAGACTACCGCCAAGAAACTTACTGAGACTAAAAGCAATATACATGGCTCTGGTCTCATCGACGCATTCAAAGCAGTGACAAGTATCAAAAAAGGTAGCTTTAACCTAATAGGTTTTGACATAAAAGACGATAACGGCAATAACAACAATAAAGTCAATGCAGGAGAGACAGTGAAACTAAGCGTCAGCCTCAACAACGATTCTGAACTCTCTTTTGACAATATTAAAGCCGTCATGTCATGCAACAACGGTAACGTCACTATGAAAGATGACGAGGCTGTCATAAACAATATCGCTGCCAATGATGAAATTACATTAACAGACGAATTTGAATTTGCTGTAAGTAAAGAAGCTAATCACAAAGAGCCTTTGGTCTTTAACCTCGAGTTTTTCAATGAAAACGAGACTCTCATCGCTTCTTTCGACATATTAGTAACGGTGTATAACAGCGAGTTGGTGTTTGCTTCTTTTGTCATAGATAATGACGACAATGGCAATGGCGTTCTTGAAGCTGGAGAGACTGCCAACTTAGGCGTCATCATTAATAATGTGGGTAATGAAATCGCTGTAGAGGTAAAAGGTATTTTGTCGAGCAGCGACAGCAAGGTCACCATCAATCAAAATGAAGGATATTTCAATACAGTGGGCGCTGAATCTTCAGCAGTGGCATACTTCAATATCAGCGTAGCGGAAAATGCCGGCGAGAACCTCGATATTCCTTTCGACATTAAAGTGACTGACGCATACGGGAATGAGAAAAATCTCAACGGAAGATATATCAGCTCATGTAAATATATCTTCCAACTCGAAGACTCGAAATGGGACGGCTGGGACGGAGCTTATCTCTTAGTGAAATACAGCAACGGCAAACCTACAGATAGCATGACAGTAGAGTCAGGCTGGTTCCAAGAATACAGCATCTTCGTCGAGTCTAATGTAGAAGTGACTCTCGAATGGAAATCCGGCGAATATGACGAAGAATGCAGCTTCTATATGCTGAATGGAAATTACGAGACAATATTCACAAGCCCTAAATTCCCAGTGGAAGATAATATCCTCCTCACTTTCGTCAACGACTGTTCTTGCCAAAATGAATATTACACCATGTGCGATACAGTAGAAAACCTAAGTGGCGAACAAGTCAAAAACGGCATCATGTTAAGCTGGACGACAAAAGACAGCATAGCAGATGCTAAGTTTGAAATCTATCGCGAGACGAAACTATTAGGAAGCACAAGCGAATATAACTTCACCGACAATACCGTCAGCGAAGAAGGAGAATATTCCTACAGCGTGAGGATGATTACAGACGACTGTGTAGGATTTTTCCAAAGTGTAAAGGTGGCGTATAGCGACGATTTCGTACCAGATAATGTTGTCAATGAAGTTGCATTAAATGTTTCTGTATATCCAAATCCATCTAACAACGATTTCATCATTGTTTGCAATGAGATAATGAGAATTACAGTTTACAACATCATTGGAAATAAAATCATGGAAGATGAAGTAAACGCCGATAAATACGTCATCAGCGGATTAGAGACAGGAGTTTATTTTGTTGACATTACAACCAACGAAGGGAAATGCGTTAAGAGGATTATTAAACTTTAGAATCTGAAAATTTGAAAATTTGAAAATTTGGGACGCGTCAATTACATCGTAATTTTTCATCGGTGTAATTGACGCGTCTCTACTTATTGACTCATTGAGCAGGCGTTCCGTTTCACTTCACACCTGACTATATTTCCCTCGCCCTTACAGGGCTTATTGTCTCATTGTCTTATTGACTTATTGACTCTAAAAAAAAAGGAGTCGCTATCTAAAATAACGACCCACAATTTTGGAATTAATAATGTAGAATGAAGAATGTAGAATTATTAATTATTCATTCTTAATTCTTAATTCTTCATTCTTAATTTAATTGTTTTTTCTTCTCGCAGCATAAGCTACTCCCAAACCTGCCAAGATGAGTAAGCCTGAACCTAATGGAGCATCTTGGTCGCCTTCTAAGCCACGACCAGGTAATGCTGGGAATGCTGTTCCACTTTCACGATTATCCTCTCCTGTGCTGTATGAGAAGAAACCATCACTTTTTGTTTGTGCATTAGCACCGAAACCTAATGTTATTACTATTGATAATGTTACTAAGAATTTTTTCATTGTTTTCCTTTTTTTATTGTCTAAAGGCTAAGGGCTAAAGTCTAAAGATTCCTTTTGCCTTTAGTCTTTAGTCTTTTATTCTACTACTATTTTTTGAACTTTAACACCGTTATTGTCGTACATTTGAATCATATAGACTCCGCTTGATAATGTAGCGGTTGAGATGTTAGCCGATTCTGTAACATTATATTCTGCAACAGGGCGTCCTAAAACGTCTAATACTCTTACAACAGCATTGCCTTCAATGTTATTGATGATCATGTTGCCATTGTTGATGTAGATGAAGTTTTCTGCTACCGACTCAGGCATTGTTGTTGCAAAGCTGATGACGAAACGGTCTGCATTGTCGTTGCTTGTTGCTACAAAAGTATAGTCTTCTAACAAGAGGTTTACTTTCTCGCCTGTCATTCTGTCGGTGAGATACATTTCGTTGAATTCGCAGTCTACTGCCTTGACGCTGATGGTATATTGTCCCATTGTCTTAGCTACGAAAGATACAGGGATTTCGTTTACGTCTTGCTTCATTGTTGCGATAGCGAAGTTCTTGCCATTTACTGGAACGTAAACCATAGGAACTTCAGCGTTGTGGTGTGCAATCTTATCCAAGCCGATACCTTCGTTGAATGAAACGTAAGCAACATCATTGTAGTTGTCGTTTGAAACTTCAATCTTGATTTGACCCTTGTTTTCGCTTTCTGATCTCTTAGCGCTGTTTGGAGCATTTGGAGCAATTGTAAAATTAGCTATTGTTCCAGTAGCCTTAATGAGAGCACCTTGCATTGGAGCAATAGTTGCGCTTTCTGCATTTGGCTGCCATGCACCTTGATTTGAAAGTGTATAGAAACCTTCAGCTAAGCTTGCACCTGCACCACTCATATTGGACTTTGTAATGTTATATGTAAATGGATTACCGATGAGGTTGAAGCCTGCAAGACTGTTTCCTTCTGTATATGAAATAGAATATGTTACAGCTGCTGTGTTAAGTGAACCTTTGAATAACAAGTCGGTATCAACGGTGTTAGCATAAAGATAACCCTGACCGTTTTTTAATTCTGTATACGTATTATCTTCTGTATCCTTAACATTTTCCCACATCATATCTTTTTCATTGTAGTAATAAAGATCGTATTTGCCGGTTAACAAACCTACAACATCAGTGTGTTCTACAGTTCCAACAGGAGATGAGATTGTGTACCAACCACCAACATACTCATTGTTGTTTTCTGGAACAGAATGACCAGTAATATGTTTCTTGATAGTTGTTGTCAAGCCATTGTGGAAGAGCTGACCTTTACCATCGATAGAGATGTAAGAAATTTCTGAGCCTTCGCCTAATGCTTCTATGTTAAGTGTTGCGCTTACTTCAACAGCACCTTTGATAGCGCCTGTTGTGTTGATAGTAACGACTGGAAGAGCATAGCCTTTTGATGTTTGATCGCAGGCGTCGAAAGCGAATGCCTTTGATGGATTAGCTGAACTTTCATCGTTAGCAGTGATGTTTGTTTCGCCGATGATCTTTACAGTACCGCTGTTGTTTGAAAGAACGTATGAATCACCGTCGTTTGGATCTGTTGATGTTGACCACTTATCCAAGTTGGTTCCGTCGAGATTCATGTCCTCGACTGTGAGGTTAGCGTAGTTCTGAACGAGGATATAGAATTTAGCTTTTGCAGTTTCTGCTACGTTCAAGCCACCGTTCTTCAAGACTACTGTGTTGCCTTGGAGGAGTTGGAAACCGTTGCTTGTCAAATCACCTGAGCCGACACCTTCATTGAATGTGTATGTCTTGTCGTTGAAGTCGATTGTTACGTCTTTGTCGATAACAATACCTTTACCTTCTGAATCTTTGAGAAGAGTGATTGTTTGACCATTTTCTGCTGCTTCTACTGCCTCAGCGAGTGTGTTGAAATATTTTTCTGTCTCAACGATTTTAGCATCTCCTTTATATGGAGTTGTGAACTCTATAATAAAAGGATTTGGTTTAGTACCATAACGTTTTCCGACTTCAAAGACTATTGTAGTGCTACATTCAAGTGGTAGAACTTCACCTATATTATGGTCATAAAGTTTAAAAGACAAAACATCTCCTGTTACACCATAAACTGTAGGCATGTAGTAAGTAGG
This sequence comes from Lentimicrobiaceae bacterium, assembly GCA_015061315.1. Lineage (GTDB taxonomy): Bacteria > Bacteroidota > Bacteroidia > Bacteroidales > F082 > Limimorpha. Next base: position 83,592 of record SUWV01000002.1, on the reverse strand, counting down.
ATAACTTTTATCCAATGCTGCTCCATGACAAACATCTCCTTTAAAAATACCAAGTTCTATATTTCCACTTTGTATAATACCATCAATTTTTACTTGCGCAACCATTGTGGCATTTGACTGGAAATCATGCGGATTATATTCAAAGTATAAATCATTATTCTGTTGCCCAAAAGCAAAAGAACATAGTGTGATAAGTAATGTTAGTGTTGTTAATACTTTCTTCATTTTTGATTTTGATTTTTAATATTAATTTTATTTTAAGGGTTAAAGGGTGAAAGGATTAAAGGGTGAAAGAGTTAAAGGTGGAGGGTTAAAGGTGCAGAGTCATCTTTGCCTCTAACCCTCTTTCCTTTAGTCTTTCGACTTTAGCCTTTAGCCATTATTTCACTACTAATCTGCAATTTTGTACATTGCCGTTGTTAGTGATTCTAATTACGTATATACCTGCTGTTTCAAGAGCATCGATAGAGTCAACGTTTTGGTATTCTGCAACCTTTACGCCGAGTGCGTTGAAGACTTCAACTTTGTCGCATGTAGCTTCAAGATTGATTTCTGTACCTGTTGTTGTTGGGTTTGGATAGATATTGACTTCGCTCATTGAAGCTTCGCCAATGCCTGTTGTGCCGCGTGAGAATACGTATGGTTCGTTTACTGAACCTAAGTGAGCGTTGTTTGAATAGTTGATTCTGTCGCTGAGATCGTATTCTGTATCGTTGTCGATGTCATAGAGTCTGAATGACATTTCTTCAACTTCGTCACCACCATGGATCGTGAGGAAGAGCATATATGCATCTAATGATTCGATGTAGATTGGACGTGCGCTGCCGCGTACTTCACCATTTACGAATGCTGCTACTTCATAGTTACCGTTTGCCAAACCGTCTACTACTGCTATCATTGTCATGTTGTTTGGATATAATCTTCCATTAGGCATCCATTTATTACCATCTGTTGTTACATTTGCTTTTACAGCACCTCTAGTATTGCTTACGTTATATGACAAATCTGTATTACTTCCATGACGTTCATATATGTAACCTTCGCCTGGTGTAAATGACTCGAGAGAACCTTCCCATTGATTATCGTAATAGAATGCGAAGTTGAAGTGTGAAATGATATAATCACCTTCAGCTGGAGTAAAGCCACTCAAAGCGTCATTAAGATTCATTGGCTGATTGAATGGATATGAAATCCAGTTAAAACCGTCTACTATCTCTATTGTCTCATTTGTGAAATCTACAATATTGCCAGCAATACGCATGTCAACTCCACCTTCTCCTACTTCTATCTTATACATCTTCTTAACGTCTGTTCCTGCTAATTCTCCATACCATTCGCCATCTTCATAGAGTCTCCATCCATCTAAATGGCTAAGGATTTGAATACCTTTATCACCAAGAGCGTTTTCTATTTTTGTCAAGCCTTGTGCACCGTTAATATCCAAGTAAGTTGAATACCAGTTCCAGCCAGCTACTAAGTGTTGTTCTTGTGCTGGCATTACTGTCCATGTGCCGTTGCCGTTGTTTGTTGTTGCAAAACCTTCTGCGCAGTAAGCGTTGACATCTTCTGAATAAATACCACCTGTTAATACAACATCACCGTTTGTATCAGCGCCATCAAGGATGCCAATTAATTTACCTTCTCCTGCACATGTGAAATTACCACCTGTAATGTTCATGACTGCTGAACAATTTTCATGTACGGAGTTCATATCTGTCAAAGGCCAAATGAGGAGTAAGTTGGCATTTACATTTGTATTTCTGAATGTGCCACCATTGATAGTAACATTTGATTGAGCTCCACCGCAGATGTCAATTACAACAGCATTTGACACACATTCAAAAATACTACCATCATTGATTGTTAAAGTACCTAATTGAGCTTTGTCGTTTGTACTTGGTTGTTGCATCCAGATACCAGCTCTAGCTGAGATTGTTCCTCCATTAACAACAACTATGTTGTCTTGTAAACTGTTTTGGAACTGACGAATTGCACGATATGGAGAAGCAATCTTACCACCATCAACATTCAATGTTGTTAAACCGAGTGTTGAATTGTTGTCGATAGCGTAAGCCATATCTGTACCACCAAGATGTTCAAGTGTACCTGATGTTATTGTTAAAGTACCTGCGCTGTTAGAGACGATAGATGAAGAAGCATTCCAATAGCGATTTGTTGTAGCTTCAAGAGTAATCTTACCTGTACCTTCAGCTGAGTCGTCTTTTATTTCAAATGTACCTTTGTTTACAAACAAATTAAAGCTGCCACTTGCGTTTTTGTCTTTACCACTTATAGTCTTACCATTCAAATCTAAGATAACATCTTTACCTGCATTGACTGTAATAGTGTTTTCAAGTGTGATGTTTTTGAGCAATGTTACATTAGGATCAACAAATTCTTGTGCCTTTGCAAGAGCTTCTTCCAATGTTGCATAACCGATGTTCTTTCTATAAAAGTAAGGTCCTGTGAGCATACCTGTAGCAACGTATGCTTCTGCACCATCCTTAACGGTATATGTAGTAATTTCTTCATCATCTATATTTTCTGTATTTACTTCAGTGTAGTGTGTCTCAGGTACGATAACTTCATTGCTCCAGTGTTGACGGTTGATGTCGGCATTGAAGGTACCACCTGTTACAATCACGTGCTTGTCGCCAGCACCTGCAACATTGAAGATCCATGGTTCTCTGTTACCACGAGTGCCATAAGCATCTAAAGTCCAATTACCACCTTTAATGAATACGATTTCATTACCATTGGTATATACCATAGAATCGGCTGCATCGTTCATGCGGAATGTACCGTTCAGAATAGTCAGGTGACCTGTTGTGCCGCGTTTCCAGAACATGTAAGCGATATCAGGATTATCTGCGAGAACATTCACTTCGATAGTACCGTTACCAGTAACAGTAAGGCCTGCACCGTCAGCAACACGGATAACAGCCACGATGTAGTCGTTTGTGAATTCATCCATGTGGGTTACAGAAATCTTCTTTTCGTTCATGTCAAGAGTGATGTCTTTGCCAGCAACGTCAACCAATACATTTCTATCAGCACCAGCTACACAGTCGGCTTCTGTCAATTCAATATTTTCCAAAAGAACAACTGTTTGACCAGTAACTGCTGCATCGATAGCGTCTTGGATAGTGGCATAGTAATCATCACCAACCTTGGCAACGTAAGTAGGAGCCTTTATCACAACCTTGCTGTCTACAATTTCATAAGTAGCATCGCCTATAACTTCAATAGTACCGGTGAAGCCACTCATATCTGCATTAATTACCTCTACATCTTCTCCAGCAAAACCAGTAGCATCAACAACTATCTTACCTGCACCCGTAATTACTTTTGCTGAAACCAAACTCTTGGTGTCCAGTTCTATGACAGCACCATCACCCATTGGTATATTATTAAATACCTCTACCTTAGATGCCTGGACAGACAATTTTCCGTTAAGTGTAAGGCGACCGATTTCATTCGCTGCATTAAAAATCACATATGCTCCGTTCTTTGCAGTAAGCACCTGACCGGTTCTTACGTCAAAGAATATGCTTCTGAGATCAAATTCTGTATTATAAGTTCCGTCTGTTCTACCACCATCTACTGTAACGCTACCGCCCAGAATGTCATCAATCTGGCTGTCGTACTTAGAACCTGACTCCACGAACATATCGGCATAGTAGATGAAATTCTTAGCGTCATCAGTACGCTTAACAACAGAATTGTTCTTCAAAACAGTCTTGCACTGTGTAATATATTGTTCTGTAATAACAACATTTACACCATCAAAAACGAACTGACCTTCAGCAATTGAGCGCTTACCTGAATAAATGCATTTAACATAGTATGGTTTGTTGCCATTATCCTGTTTAATTGTAACATTGTTAAATACAGTCTGTTCATAGAGGTTAAAATCATCGGCTGTTTCTTGTGTGTTCACACCTACAATCGTGATTTCAACATCGGAAAGATTTGCAGTCTGTGCAGCTGTGAGAGCCTCGGCAAGTGAAGCATAACCTGTCTCGCCAATCTTAGCAGCAAAAGGCCAAACCTTTACATCGTCAACAACGACAACTGTGTTCTCGCCATTCTTGCTGTCCCACTTAGAGTTGAACCACATAGCACCCTTCTCAGGAGCAGTACAGCCATTCATTGTCAGATTGATAGACTTAACAGAACCGCTGTTGATTTCAACTGCACCTTCTGGAGTGTCGTTAGTGCCAGCGTATGTGAATGAGCATCCCTCGAAAGTGATGTCTGTCTTGTGCTCGGCACCATTCTCGCTGTAGCAGTTCACAGCACGGTCGGTGTAAGTGAATGTACTGTTCGTTACTGTGACATTGCTTGCGCCGTATGTCCAGAAGCTATGTTCAACGCCGTTAGCATTGAATGCACAACCGTCGAAAGAGACGCCTTCTGTAGCATATAAGAAACGCAAGCCGTTGATGTTACAATTATTATAAGTAACAGCTACTACGCCGTTTGCCAAACCGTGATAGTTTTCGGTTGCACCCTTGGCTGTGAGGTTCTCGAAGTGGAAGGTAGAACCATTCCATCCCTGTGTTACTGCAGCAGGAGCATCGTTGACAATAACGCCATCCTTGCTCTCGCCCACGAAGGTCAGTTCCTTGTTAGCGAACAAAGGCAACTCGTGCTCGCCGTTCATCAATGTGATAGTTGCGCCGCTCTGAGCAGCAGAAACAGCTGCAGCGAGAGATTGATATTTAACGTCACCTATTTGAGCAACTACATTAACTCTGCCGTATGTACCGTTTATATTCTGTACGTCAACGCCTAAAGGAAGATTGCTTGTCAAAACTTCTGAACCTTCTGCCAATGCAGCAGCTGCGATGCTTACTTCTACAGGCCATTCTGTTGAACCGGCTGTTGCGGAGAGATATACATCACCTTTAAGTGTTGCTTTTTCATCTACTGTCAAAGTACCTGTGTTAGCGTTCTTATTTGGATCTTGCATCCAGATTGACTTGTTAGCACCTTCTATAGTACCACCATTTACTGTCAAGATGTTTTGTGCTTCAACGCCGTTGAGGAACTGACGGATACCACGATAAGTAGATTTGATATAACCACCATTGATAACAGTCTCAGCGTATGTACCTTTACCATTGGTGAGGTTGTCGATACCGTAAGCCATGTCAGTACCACCGAGGTGTTCTAATGTACCAGCTTCGATAGTGAGCTTACCACCAGGGTTGTTAGCTATAACAGCTGAATATCTGCTCCAGTCACTGTCGATAGTAGCAGTGAGAGTAATTTTACCTGTTGAAGGATCGCTGCTATCAGTTATTGTCAAGTTACCACGGTTATTGATAATGCTGAAGTTCTTAGATGTATTATCTGTACCTGTGATTGTCTTGCCATTGAGGTCGAGGACGACAGTTTTACCATTAGGTATTGTTATCATCTCTGACAATTCTGTATCTATAAGAAGAGTGATGGTCTCATTTTCTTGAGCTGCGTTGATAGCTGCTTGGAGAGTTATGAACTGAAGAGTTTCTTCACCTCTTACAATTTGAGCGCATCTTGTGTAGTCAATGCTTTCGCCATCAACAAGGACCTCACCTCCATTGTAGAACATATCCATACCATTTTCAGCAGAGATAGGCTCACCTGCGTAAGTACAACCATTAAATGTGAGGAGATCGTTATCTTCAACAGTTGCCGTATTAACTGTGAATCCTTCTGCAAAGTCACAACCTACGAATGTAGTCTCTTGATATGGAACACAACGTGCATAATCATTACCCTTATCAAATATACAATTCTCAAATGTTACAGAACCATGTACATTAGAGAAACTTGTCCAACCATTAAGTTCAGATTCCTTAATAGTTACAGAATAATCAGTACTACCAGCATCGGAGTTAAAGGTGTAAGTTACGCCGTCAAATACACAGTTATCAATTAAGACATTGCCATTAGCACCTGGCATAAATACACCGCGGAATGCACCAGATATAGTAAGGTTCCTAACCTCACCGCCAAGCATTGCAACAGCGCAATCCCATGTAGTATTAGCTCCGTTGATGGTAAGTTTTTTATTGTTACCGTCGAGGATGTCACCTGCATTGAGAACTACGCCAGCCTTACCGTATCCACTAGATTGAGTTGCATCACCAATAATATCATTAGCCATGATAACTTTTGCGTTATCATTTTCAAGAGCTGCTACAAGTTGCTCATAATTATTTACCCATACGAATCCATCTGGAGCTGCTGGAAGAGCCACAACTTTGATAGAGCCGTCAGCATTTATTTCTGTGGTATAACCAGCTGCAAGGTGTTCATCATTGAATCCATCGTTAGGATCATCAGGATATGAGAATGTACCTCCTGAAATAGATGTGCGACCGAAATTACCGATAGAACCAAGGAACTCACCACCTTTGATTTCGAGAGTACCATTTTCATATACGTAGGTATTCCAGCCTTCACCATTAGGAGTCTTGTTACAGATAACCTTACCATTATTAACTGTTACCTTACCATTACCAATAGCGATTGCTGTACCGCCGTTAGGAACCTCTATAGTACCGCCGTTAACAACAAGTTCTTCTTCACCTGTTGCGCCACCGTTATAGAGATAAACGCCGTAGCCAACACCAACAACATTACCGCTCTCAAGGATTATCTTACCTCCACGTGCAATAGCAAATGCCTCATCACTACCTGATGTTGTAATAATCTTACCTTCACCAGTTTCATCCTTAACAGTTACAACATATCCATCAGATACCCAAAGGGTAGATTCTTCACTTGTAACAGTTTTACCATTAAGGTTAATAATAATCTCAATAGGAGATGCAAGAGGAGTCTTATCTTCAGTATTGAAAGTAAGGCTCTCAGATACATCGTCAAGAAGTGTAAGTGTTCCACCGTTTGTCTTAACAGCTTCTACTGCATCAGCAAGATTAATATAATTAGTTTCACCAACCTGTGCCACATAGTTAAGCTCTGGAGTGAATGCACTTTCTATATTTATAGTACCGTCATCATTTAGTTCTGTGTATACTGGATATACACCGAGCTCGTAAAGGCCATTAACAGTAGATGGTTTTTCATTGTTCCAATATATCTTTTCACTGAGATTATCAGAATCGTAATAATTTTTAGAAATATCATAATCGCCATTAATACCCCATGTACAGATATAGTATCCTGAGATATTCTTGAATATGTTATTATTTATTTTAACTGCAAGTTCATCTGTACCAGTTGGAGTATATGTCCCGTCTCCGTTGTCAACCTCAGTACCGTATACCTGCAAACGAGTAGTATTTGAGATTTCATTGTTAGAAATTTCTACATTATCTACAATACCATCACAATCTGAGAGCTGGACGAGAGCTGGACGGAATACTATATTGTTAAATGTGTTGCCTTTGATGATTACTTTACCAGTATTTACAGAGTAGATACCAGACTTTGATCCTCCTGTAACACCATCAAGTACGTTATTAGTAAATGTGAGATTTTTAACAGGTTCACTTGCTCCCTTATTTATATGGAGGAATGCCATGTTTGTATCATCATAAAGATTTTTGACAATACAGTTAGTAATTGTAAGATCTTCAATAGTCTCTTCGCCATTTCTCCAACCTGTAAACACTATACGAGAGTTGTCAAATTGGATACCATCAAATGTAAGACCGATATAACTGAAGGAGTTTCCATCAGATGCCATGATTGTCATATCCTTAAGAATTGAAGTATTGTCTGCTGCACCCTTGAAGGTAACATTTTTAAGAGTTGCAGGAAGTTTGATAGTACCCTCTTCTATGGTACCAGCTAAGAATTCAATAGTCTGGCCCTCTTCTACTTCTGCAATAGCTCCTTTAAGAGTTGCATATTCTACATCGCCAATCTTAGCAACAGGCTTAGCAGCAAGTACAATCTTGCCGTCAACAATCTTAGCCTCGAGCTTGTCGTTGTTGATTACAGAGAGTGTACCAGTAAACTGAGAAAGGTCTGCTGTGAAGTTAATCTCGTCGCCAGCAGCCATACCCTCAGCATCAACTGTAACGTTAGCACCTGCTTTGATAGAACCTACAGAAACATTTGCCCCCTTCTTGATGATGAGGTTACCTGTACCTACAGCAGCACCAGAGAATTCACCAGTAACAGCGTATGTTGCATTTTCAACAATGATAGTACCGGGGTTGATTGCATTAGAACTTGTAGCAACAGCACCGTTCACAACCGAACCATTCTTGATGGTCATTGTGCTCTGGTTCTCAATCTGACGTGATGTGCCTACGTTAACGTTAGAGTTGTCGATAACAACCTCACCACGGCTTACACCGAATACAAGGTGACTTGTAGTTGTGAGCACACTGTTCTCGAGGTCAAAGTTGACAGTTGCATTTACAGACTGAGACTCAAATGCAAGCTTGCCGAACTGTTCCCAGATACTGTTCTTAATATCGAAATCGAATGTGCTACTTGCACTCTTGCTGCTGCTGCAATAAGAAGCAGTAGTCTTTATATAAGCATTGGTTACATTGAAAGTAACGCCAGCACCTGTGAATGATGCGCCTGGCATGATAAGAGAAGGTGTAAGGTCTGCTACATTAGCAGTCTTAGCTGCATCGTCGGCAATAGAACCGGTGATATTGAATGTACAGCCATGACCAATTACCATTCTACCAGTACCTGTAATCTCGAGGCAAGCACCCTCAACAATATTTATTGTTGTGTTAGTATTCTCCACATTAAACGACGTAGCCTTGGTATGGCCGTTGAAGGTAATGGTACCTGCAGCTTTAATATTGCCAACAGCCTTGCCGTTACCGTTGAAGGTAACACCTGCAGGGATAGTCACATCTTCTGCAGCATCGGCAAGCAGAGTGATTGTCTGGTCGTTCTGTACTGCATCTACAGCTGCCTGGAGCGTTTCATAGCTTGTCTCACCGATTTTAGCTACTGCTTGAACGTAGAGACCGTCTTCATTAACAACGTAATCATCAACGGTTTCGCCTGCTGCTGTTAAAAGCGTCACTTCATTAAGTGTACCTCCTGTAACTGTCAGTTCTCCAGCTTCACCTTTGAAAGCGCTTACTTCACCACCAGAGATTGTTGTCATAGAAACAGCACCAGTGCTACGAGGAGTGTCAATCAAACCGATATTACCACCTTTAACATTAATCTCACCTGTTGCAGGTGCAGTTTCTGAAGTGGATGCAGCTTGTGCCCAGATAGCTCTGCTTGTACCAGAGATAGTACCGCCTTCGACATTCAATATAGCTTTACCGCTTGCACCATGTGTGTTTTGTTCCATACGGTTACGGATAGCTATATATGAAGATGTAAGAGTTGTTTTTACAGTATTTCTTTGTAATGTTCTTTCATAAATATTGGTAGTGGCATCGCCATAGTAGTTACCGCTATTGTCAACGACGAAAGCCATAGCGGTACCGCCATTGTGAGTGTATTTACCGTTTTCTATATTGAAGATACCGCCACGATTAAGGAATATTGCAGACTCTGCATTCCATTCACGGTCGTTGGTTGAAGTAAGGTTAATCGTACCATTAGCTATAGTAAATTCGCCGTAGTTATAGAAAACAATGAAGTTGCCTGTAGATTTATCTGTAACATTGATAGTCTTGCCGTTCATATCGAGGACAACGTTCTTTCCATCAGCGATATTGAAGTAACCTTTTGCTGCATTGTTAAGGTCGCTTTCAAAAGTAATGTCGTTAAGAAGAGTGATAAGGTTATTCTCACCCTCACAAGCGTCTATAGCTTCTTGGAGAGTTTTGTAATAGGTATCACCAATCTTAGCTACTTTACCTACACTTGCATCAATGATTACATTGCCTGTAATAGTTCCTGAAGTGGTGTTGTTTACAGCAGCATCAACTGTTACTGTGGCGGTTTCTTCTACAGTAAGATTTTGATTGTTGCGAAGTTCTATTGTAGCTTCGCCCATTTCACTGATTGACACAACGGAATTTCCAGTGATATTAAGAGGTCCGTGTTGTGCTGTGATACCACGTCCTGTACCACCAGAAATAGTGACATTAGAATCGTCAATTGTTACACCTGAACGGTTGATACCGTGCTCTACTACATTAGTAAGAGTAACTGTAGATTCATCAATTACAGTTGTAGCGTGAACGATACCATTTACTTTGCTACCTGTAATAGTAGTTCCAGTAACATCAACAGTAGCAGTTTCTTCACCTGCATAAACGATATATCCAGCTGTATATTCATTATCAGCGATATTCAATGTGCTGTTGATAAGGTCAAGGTTAGCTCCGGTTTTAAGATGGAATACAGCATAACCTTTAATGCCTTCAGCAGAAGAACTTACATTAACACCGTTAAGTTCTAATGTCTTACCTGCATTTACTAAGAAATAACCATCACAAACATGAACATCATCTTTACCTAAAACGATATTGCCGTTTTTGATAATTACATTATCATAATAGGAATTTTCAACGTTTACGTAGAGAGTATTGTCATTCAAGTCAATCACAGTACCATCTACAGCAGTGATTTTAGTATCAACTGTAATATCAGCAGTAAGTTTAATTACACCACCATTTGCTAAAGCAGCAACGAGTTCATCGTATGTTGCAACTTCTACAGGAACTATAGTAGTATATTCACCATTTTCACTTGATGTAAGTTCATTACCCTCTTCATCAGTAACTTTAAGTCCCTCCGGAGCATTAGTTATAGTTATTGTGCTATTTTCAGGAACAACGATGGTGCCTTTGAAGTTGCTGTCTTCTAAATCAAGTTCTTCAACGTAGACTGTAACCGTAGCTGAAGTGTTTTTTTCTAATGCTGTATAAACATCAGTATAACCCAACTGACCTTCGGTTGCTACTTTACTATAAGCCAAATAATCATTGGTTCCTGGAGTTTTAGCAACGTCAGCTTCAATACCTTGTGCTGGCTCAGTAGCAGCAACTACATAATTGCCGTTATCGTCAATATATACTTCCTTATCATATACACCTTTAGCAGAACCGATAGTGAATTTATCGCTGTTTAAAGCAGAACCCATCGAATTTGAAAGGTTTTTGAATGTTCCACCTGCAACTAAACCGTATGAAGAAGAATCAACAGACATTTGAATACTACCATTGAACACGCCACCATGGAATTGAACGATAGAACGATTGGTGTAGATAGTTCCGTTGTATTCACCGTCATAAAAGTAGAAGTGCGGAGCTGAAGCACCAGTATATCCAGCACCAAATGTTCCTCCTTGTCTTACTACATAAGAAGCATTGAAAACGCCGCCATAGAATCTTGTAATTGGACGGTCTTTACTTGGAGCATTCGTCATTGGCTTAGTATGACGGACAACAGATCCTCCTGTTGCAGTAATACCGCCAGGATTAACAGCATCAGCCTTAATATCCAATGCATAGCTGGCAGAAGATCTGCCGTTAACCACATATTGGATAGCATCCTTACCAGATGCTGCCGTCATGGTATAAGTACCGAGATCCAAGATATGATACTCGGTAGAACTTAGTTTAATCACATCCGACAATGTAACATCAGCCAGAAGTGTGAGAGTCGTGTTGTTTGTCCATGCGGCAATAGCCTTGTCAATTGTCGCATACTCGGTGTTACCAACTTTGGCAACATTCTGCGCCGACAAACTTGTTCCACAAAAGCCAATAATGGCTACGAGGAACGTCATGAGTAGATACTTCTTTCCCATACGTAATTAGTTTTTAATATTAATTTATTTAACTTTATTTATTTAACTTTCTCTATCCAATAAGTTCAAGAACTACTAATCACAGTCCCAAACTCCTAACATATTTAACTTTCTTCTTGATATACAGTATATACCTATACACCTCTATCAACCTACAAAAGTAAAATAAATTTCAATACAAATGTTAATAAATATTAACTTTTTCAAAAAAAATCGTTCGGGGGGGGGAAAAAAAAAATTAATTGAGAATGAAGAATGAAGAATGAAGAATTACCGAGTAGCCTGAAGGGCTTATACATATATAGCGTATGGCAACGCCGTATGAATGAAGAATGAATACCGAGTAGCCTGAAGGGCTTATACATATATAACGTATGGCAACGCCGTATGAATGGAGAATGGAGAATGGAGAATGAAGAATTAAAAATGAAGAATGTTTGTAGGTGTGTCTATTCAATTAGGTTGATATTATATATTAATTAATAAGGTGTATCATTAATTGTCCGTAGACATAAAAAAAAGAAGAGACCGTCAATTACGACAGCCTCTCCCCTTTCGTGTTATTTCGCGTCCATTAGTGGACAAATTTTTTCGTGTCAATTCGCGCAATTTCGCGGACAAACCTTTTCGTGTTCATTCGCGCAATTTCGCGGACAAAATTTTTCGCGGACTATTTCTCGATAAACGCTATTGTCTCGCCTTTCTCAACAAGCTTACCTTGTGGAGCGACAGCCTCGACGATCTTACCTGGCCATAATGCCACCACTGGCTCTTGTCCGTAAGGTGCTTGGATTTGAGCGATGATGTCACCTTCTTTATATGTAGTGCCGACAGCTGGTGTTGTTGACTTGTCGTTGAAGTCGATGTCCCAAAGTATTCTTCCGCCTACAGGAGCCACAACAGGTTCTGCGTTAGGATGACGTAAAGCTCTCAGGTCTGGAATCTTGACGTCGGCGCCGCCTTGTGAGAACTTGGCTTTCATCTTCTCTTCTAACTCTTGGTTGAAACGACGTTTAGCCTCACCTGATTTATATTCACGATATTGTTTCTCGTGCATTGCAAACTCAAAGAGCTCTTCTTCATCAGGACCGAGATCCCAGCCGTTTTCTTCCATCTCCTTACGGAAACGTGGGAGCTCATCAGGATAGTTGTCTTGTGGGTTGCCGTTGAAGAACTCGAGACCTTTCTTCTTAGCGAGCTCAACGATTTCTGGAGCTAACTCGCCTGGAAGCTGACCAGCCTTGCCGAGTATCATACCCCATGCAGCAGGGTCGATAGAGTTTTCATAACGAGCGTCGCCTTTACTTAATGAATAGAGATTCATCAAAGCGATGTTCTTTGTATATTGGCTGAATGGAGTTACCAACGGAGGATAGCCGAGTTTTGGCCAAATATTCTGTACCTCATCGAAGAGTTGAACGAGGAGTTCGTCTTCTGTGAGTTCTTTCTCGCCTTTATTTTTAAGGTTCATGTTGATAGCAGCGTGGACGCCTTTGAGGTCTGCCATGAGAGAACCCATCATACCGCCTGGGAGTCCGCAGCCTAACATCAAGGAGTTGAGATAACGGTTGCGAGGGTCAATCCAATAACCGAGGAAGTCGTCGATGAAACTTTGTGTCATGGCGCGTGCTTCCATATAAGCATTCATGTCGATGTCTTTTACCAAGAAACCGGCGTCTTTCAACATAGCCTGTACTGAAATTACGTCAGGGTGAACCATACCCCATGAGAGTGGTTCCATTGCTACGTCTAAGTAGTCGGCACCTGCTTGTGCTACTTCAAGCATTGAAGCCATGGAGAGACCTGGACCTGTGTGACCGTGATATTGAACCTTGATTTCTGGATGTTGTTTCTTGATGGCAGCAACGACCTTGCCTAATGAGAAAGGACGACCTACACCTGCCATGTCTTTCAATGCGATTTCTTTAGCGCCAGCTTGGATGAGTTGCTCAGCCATGTTGATATAATATTCTGCTGTGTGAACAGGTGAGTAGGTGATACTCATGGCAGCTTGTGAAATCATGCCAGCTTCGTTAGCCCATTGTATTGAAGGTATGATGTTACGGACGTCGTTCAATCCGCAGAAGATACGTGTGATGTCGACACCTTGAGCTTTCTTCACTTTATACATAAGCTTACGGACGTCGGCTGGGACAGGGTTCATACGGAGAGCGTTGAGGGCACGGTCGAGCATGTGACATTCGATGCCGCCTTTGTGTAATGCTGCGGTGAATGCTCTGACAGAATGGTTAGGGTTTTCACCATAAAGTAAGTTGACTTGCTCTGCTGCACCACCGTTAGACTCGACGCGGTCGAAACAACCCATCTTAATAATAATAGGTGCTATCTGTTCTAATTGGTCTTTACGTGGAACATATTTACCGGAACTTTGCCACATGTCACGGTAAACAAGACTGAATTTTATTTCCTTCTTCATTTTATTTTTTATTGAAATTTCACAAAATTAATAGTCTACAAAAATAGTATTTTTTTTAATTAGAAGTTAGGAATTAGGTATTAGGAATTAATTTTTTTTAATCATAAAAATAAACAAGGACGCATCAATGAAATGCGCCCTTATTGTTAAGCTTATAGTCTGAGAATTGAAGTTGTTAATTCTTATTCCTTAACAAATCTCTTCACAAGGTCACCTTCACTTGTAACGACTTTCACGAAATAAACACCAGCATCTAAATCAGCAACGTTAACAACTTGTTGACTTGTTGACTTATTGACTTGCTGACTCATAGCCTGACGTCCGTAAATGTCGTAAATAGCGACTTCTGTCACATTCATTTCTGTTGTGATGAACAACTCGTCTCCAACAGGATTTGGATAGATATTGAATGAAGATGACATTTCTTCTACGCCATCAGTCTTTATTGTTTCGCAGACTTTCTCTGAAGGATCAGATTCTTCGTTTACGCCCATAGTAGTCACCATGTAACAATATTCTGTGTCAGCTTTCAAGTTCTCGTCTAAATATGTAGTTCCTTTGATATTGGCAATTTCTTCACCGTTACGATATACGAAATAACTTTCAGCGTTCTCTGCAGCGTCCCATGTAAGTTCTATTGAAGAGTTATCTTTTACTGTAGCAGTAAGATTCTTTGGAGCTTCAATCACGGTAGTTGCGAGATCTTCGTTCAAAATAATGTTGACGCCTTCAGAAATCTCTGATACAATCATATTCTCAGCATCACAAATTGTTCTTACATAAAAATACAATTCACCGCCAAGGTCTGAACCAAAAACCCATTCTGTTCCATCATAAACATCACCGACCCACATAGGCTCTGGTACGTATTGAGATGTCGCATATACGGCATATAACTCAGCTTCTGGCACTGCATCCCATGATACAGTTACCTTGTACAACTTTCCAAAATCAGGAACATTAATTTCACCTTTTACTTTCACTCCCGTTGGGACAGGGCAACCGTTATCTTCATTTTGCGCATTCAATCCCAAACCTGAGACAAACAATGCAATAATTAGTAATACTTTCTTCATAGTTTTATGTTTAAATTAATACTTATAGGTAACTATTAGTTTACAAAGATAATATCTTTTTTTAAATTATGAGTTGAGAATTATGAATTAGAAATTATTTTTTATGTATAGAAAAGACGCCACACAAAAGTGACGCCTTTAATTCTCAATTATTCATTATACATTATGCATTATGAATTAGATGTCAGCATTCTTTCGTCGCTGCTTCTAACTTCTTCATGATAGAGAAGATAAAGATAGCTGATAACAGACATAATACTACGAGAACGCCCCATACCATCCATAATGGCATTCCTGTTCCCCAAATCTTGGCGATAACGCTGGTTAGATAATTACCTATCGCGGTAACGCAGAACCAGCAGCCCATCATCATGCCTTTATATTTTGGAGGTGCTACTTTAGTTACGAAAGAAATTCCGATTGGACTTAACAACAACTCGGCGAATGTCAAGACCAAATATGTGCTGATGAGCCAGTTTGGTGATACTAAAGTGCTGCTTACTCCGCCAGTGGCTTTCAATTCAGCAGGGCTCATCAAGTGGAATGATGCAGTTGCCATGATGGTGAAACCTAAAGCTGCTACAATCATACCGAGACCTATCTTCTTTGGTGACGATGGTTCTTTGCCTTTCTTTGCCAAAGCCCCGAAGACTGCCATCGACACTGGTGTCAAGGCGACGACGAAGAATGGGTTGAATTGCTGGAACTCCTGTGGCAAGGTGTTGATGACTTCTGGCATACCGAGATATAAGGCTGCTGCAGCGCCCCATAATAATAAGGTGATGACACCGCTGATGATTCTGTTTCTTTTTGTCTCGGCTTGGAATGTGGAGAATAAAGTATAGACCGATATTGCTATCAAGGTCAAAGCCCAGATGTTGAAACCTATACGTGAGATGCCTGTAGCTGTGCTTGCTGTGTAGTCGCGAGCGAAGAATGTGAGACACAATCCGCTTTGTTGGAACGACATCCAGAAGAAGATGACGACAGCAAATACCATGAACAAGGCTGTCATACGTGAACGTGTCTGCTCTGGTGTGAGTTCATCTACTTTAACTGTTGTGTTGCCCATCTCCTTAGCTTGCTTGCTGTTGACGTCAGCGTGCTTGAACCAGTTACGGCAGCAGACGTAAATAGCCATTGATAGTATCAAGGAAATACAAGCCACTCCGAAACCGTAGTTATATGCTGTTGATAATGAGTCGATGTAATTTTGTGCGAAGGTAGCTAAGTCGCCGGTGTTGCCTTGTTGTGCTGCAAGAGTCTCAAACGATTTCAAGGCATCGGCTGATATTGTTCCGTCAAGATATTGGTGAGCGAGTGACGGAATCTGTGGCACGTAGGTGAACCCTGCTTTTCCGAGGAAGAGGTCGGTGACTTTCGTCGCTGTCATAGGAGCGAACATAGAACCGATGTTGATAGCCATGTAGAAAAGGCTGAAGCCGTTGTCGCGGAACGGACTGTATTTCGCCTCGTCGTAGAGGTTGCCTACCATAACCTGAAGATTACCTTTGAAGAGACCCGTTCCTATCGCGATGAGAGCGAGAGCCGAGAACATGGTTACCTTCGCCGTCGCGCCCATCATAGGGATTGCGAGAAGCAGATAGCCGAGGAACATGACGATGATACCTGCTCTAACCATCTTGCCATAACCGAAACGGTCGGCTAAGATACCGCCGATGAGAGGCATGAAGTAAACAAAACCGAGGAAGATACCGTAAATCTGCCCGGATTGAGCCTCGTCGAAACCGAATTTAGCTTGCAGGAAAAGTACGAAGATAGCAAGCATAGTGTAATAGCCAAAACGTTCTCCGGTGTTGGCTAATGCTAAGGCGTAAAGCCCTTTAGGATGACCTTTAAACATAATTTCTTATTTTTTCTTTTTTTTTGCAAAAATAAGAAATAAAGTCAATCATAGGTAGAGACACATCAATGATTCCTTAAAAATAAATACACATTGATACGTCTCAATAAGTTTATTTTAAATCTGAAAAACTGAAAATCTGAAAATCTGAGAAAATTTTCTAACTTTAGACTTTTGACTTTAGACTTTAGCCATAAAAAAAGGTTCCCGAACTTCGAGAACCTTTTTTATTTATGTAGAGACGTTATATTACGTCTCAAAATTTAATTTCTTATTGAGTTACTTTCTCTAACCATTTTACCATGCCGAACATGACGCCCATAGAGATGAGACATACTACCAAGAATACTGTCCAGCATTGCCAGATTGGCCAAGCGTTATACATGAGAGGTCCGATCCATAACAAGAGGTTGCCGAGTGCTGTTGCACCTAACCACAAACCTTGACATAAACCGAGCATGTGTTTTGGAGCTACCTTTGAAACGAATGACAATCCGAGAGGTGAGATGAACAATTCTGCTACTGTCAAGAAGAAGTAAACAGCGATGAGAACCCACCAATGAGCTTTGTGTTGCATTTGATAATCGATAGATTCTGCTCTGAATTCATTTGCTGATGGATAACCTTTTATGTATGAGAAGATAGCTAAGAACAAGAATGCCAAACCTGCAATTAACATACCGATAGCAATCTTGCGAGGTGTTGAAACTTCTTTGCCTTTTCTTGCCAATGCTGCGAAGATACCCATGATAATAGGAGTAAGAACGATGACGAAGAATGGGTTGACAGCTTGCCAGATTTCAGGAGCTACTGCTGATGAGTCGACGAAGTCACGTGCGAAGAATGACAACGACATACCGTTTTGGTGGAATGAGAACCAGAAGAAGATAACGATACCTAACACTGCGAACAAAGCGTAAAGACGTTGTTTGATTTCTTTAGCCATAGCTGCTTTTTCTTCTTCTGTGTATGATGCTGATTCAACTTTTTCTTTCTTAGCAGGTGTTGGGAATATTTTCTTGTTGGTGATGAATATCACTAATGAGATCAACATAGCTGCTACAGAAGCGATGAATGAATAGTGAATACCTTCGTTGAATATTTGTAAATAATTTGAACATGAAGATGCTAAATCTGCTACGTTACCGCCAGCAGCTTCCATCATAGTCTTAAGGTTTTCCATAGCTTGTGCGCTCATACCTGCTGCGTTGTTGATAAATTCGTGGCAGAGAGCTGGAAGAGCTGCGTTATAAACCATGCCGTTTGTTTCTAACCACCATTCACGGAGTAATGGAGCTACGAAAGGAGCGATCAAACCACCAACGTTGATGAACACATAGAAAATCTGGAAACCAGAGTCACGTTTGCTCTTAGCAATTCTTAATGCTTCTGGACCTTCTTTCTCAGCTTCAGCCTCGAAGTTGTCGTACATCTGACCAACGATAGCTTGTAAGTTACCTTTGAATAAACCGTTACCGAAAGCAATCATGAATAAAGCTACACATGTCAATGGTAACAACCATGTTTGGTTTGCACTTGTTGCTGTGATAGGAATAGCGAGAAGGATGTAACCTGCTGCCATTGTCATCAAACCTTTTTGGATAGTACCTTTATAGTTTTGTGTGCGGTCTGCAATGATACCACCAACCAAACTGAGGAGGTAGATACCTGCGTAGAATACTGAATAGATACTTCCACTTGTTGCCTCATTTAAACCGAATTTTGAACAGAGGAACAATACGAGAACCGCGTTCATGATGTAGTAACCGAATCTTTCTCCCATGTTGCTGAGAGCAGCGGCTAACAGACCTTTTGGATGTCCTTTTAACATAATGTTTTTTAATTTTTAATTATACAATAAATTTAGTTCGTTTTCAATAGAGATTCAAAGTCGCAAAGTCGCAGTGTCGCAAAGCTTTAGTCATCACAACTTTGAGTCTCTGCGTCTCTCAGACTTTGCGTCTTCAAAAAGCAGGGCAAAGATAATAAAATTTCTGAGATTTTCAATGTTTTTTTTATCGTTTAAATATCAATAACAAAACTGTATCATCCTATTTCCTTTTCTAACGTATCATATATATATACCGGACTTTGAAAATATAAGCCTGTTTCGGTATTATTAAGATTAACAAAAGTTTGTGAATTGTAGAACACATCCATTGCATCGGAAACCGACATATTTCTTTTTTCAACGAGCATGGTAATGACATCTCGAATAGTGCACTCATTCATATATTCAATCTCACTCATATTCTGTTTAGTTTTGATATTGCTTTCTCTGTCCCAAAGAAATATTGAAAAGTAATGCCTTTGATTCTTCTACAGTAAGCCGACATTGATTCTATCATATACTGATAACTCATAGTATGTGCAATCTCATACTGATCTTCTAAAAACAAAAGAGCCTTGTATTTTTTAAGATAGCGATAACTTTCTTGTAACGATAATTTATAACGCTGAGCAAACTCGCTGATAAAAATTACAATATACTCTATTTTGTTTCTATTATCCATCTTATGTTTTCTACATACTAACAATCAAATCATCATCTTTGATGCAAAGATAATCTTTTTTTGTCAGTTCGCAACTTTATGAACAACAAAACTGTGAACTTTTAATCGTCAACAAAAAAAATCTTTTGTCTTTTGTCTTTCGTCTTTTGCCTTTTCTTATCTTTGCACCTTAAAATATTTAAAGACAAATGGAAATCAGCAGTAAATACAATCCTCAGGATACCGAAAGCAAATGGTATCAGCATTGGTTAGACAAGAATTATTTTCATTCTACACCTGATGAACGTGAACCTTATACGATAGTGATACCTCCGCCGAACGTGACGGGCGTGCTACACATGGGTCACATGATGAACAACACCATACAAGACGTCCTTATCCGTCGCGCTCGTATGCAAGGCAAGAACGCCTGCTGGGTTCCAGGCACCGACCACGCATCTATAGCTACCGAAGCTAAGGTGGTGGCAAAACTCGCCGAACAAGGCATCAAGAAAACAGACCTCACCCGCGAAGAATTTCTCAAACACGCTTGGGACTGGACACACGAACATGGCGGCATCATCTTGAAACAGCTGCGTCGCCTCGGCGCTTCCTGCGACTGGGAACGCACCTCCTTCACCTTAGACGAGACTCGTAGCAAAAGCGTAATCCACGTGTTCTGCGACTTATATAAAAAAGGTCTCATCTACCGCGGCGTCAGAATGGTCAACTGGGATCCTAAAGCTCTCACCGCCCTCAGCGATGAAGAAGTGATCTACAAAGAAGAACATAGCAAACTTTTCTACTTACGTTATAAAATAGAAGGCGAAGACGGCTACGCTATAGTGGCGACAACACGTCCTGAGACTATCATGGGCGACACTGCTATGTGTATCAACCCTAACGACCCTAAAAACGAACATCTTAAAGGCAAGAAAGTCATTGTGCCTCTCGTTGGTCGCGCCATCCCTGTTATCGAAGACGAATATGTCGATATTGAATTCGGTACAGGTTGCCTTAAAGTCACACCAGCTCACGACGTGAACGACTATATGCTCGGCGAGAAATATAATCTCCAAAGCATCAACATCTTCAACGACGACGCTACTATCAGCGAGGCTGCTGGAATGTACGTAGGCATGGACCGCGACGCTGTCCGTAAACAGATAGTGAAAGACTTAGACGCTGCCGGTCTCTTAGAAAAAGTTGAAGACTATAATAATAAGGTAGGATATTCGGAACGTACTCACGTCGCCATCGAGCCAAAACTCTCTATGCAATGGTTCCTCAAAATGGAACATCTCGCTGAGATAGCCCTCAAACCTGTCCTCGACGGTGAGATTCAGTTCTATCCTTCAAAATATGTAAACCTCTATCGTCACTGGTTAGAAAACATCAAAGACTGGTGTATCAGCC
Source organism: Lentimicrobiaceae bacterium (assembly GCA_015061315.1). Classification (GTDB taxonomy): domain Bacteria; phylum Bacteroidota; class Bacteroidia; order Bacteroidales; family F082; genus Limimorpha. The sequence goes on along the minus strand of SUWV01000002.1, from coordinate 62,594 downwards.
GTCAGCTTTGGTGGGGTCACAGAATACCAGCTTACTTCCTCCCAGAAGGCGGCTACGTGGTGGCAGAGACTCCAGAAGAAGCTTTACGTCTCGCTAAGGAAAAGGCAGGCGACAACATCACGATGGAAGACTTGAAACAAGATCCGGACTGCTTAGACACCTGGTTCTCATCATGGCTCTGGCCTCTTTCATTGTTCGACGGAATCTTAAATCCTGATAACGAAGAGTTCAAATATTATTATCCAACCAACGACCTCATCACGGGTCCAGACATCATTTTCTTCTGGGTAGCTCGTATGATTATGGCTGGAGAAGAATATCAGAAAGAAGTTCCTTTCAAGAAAGTATATTTCACAGGTATCGTCCGCGACAAGTTAGGTCGTAAGATGAGTAAGTCGCTCGGCAACTCACCAGATCCTATCGAGTTGATAGAGAAATACGGTGCCGACGGCGTGAGAGTAGGTATGATGCTCACAGCTCCTGCTGGCAACGACCTTCCTTTCGACGAAGCTCTCTGCGAACAAGGACGTAACTTCTGCAACAAGATGTGGAACGCCCTCCGTCTCGTGAAAGGTTGGAACGTTGACGCAAACATAGCTCAACCTGATACAGCTAAGATGGCAGTAAAATGGTTTGAACAGAGATTCTATCAAGTTCTTCAAGAAACAAACGACAACTTAGACAAATATCGTCTCTCCGACGCCTTGATGGGAATATATAAATTAGTATGGGACGACTTCTGCTCATGGTATCTCGAAATGGTGAAAGCTCCTATGAATCAGCCTATCGACGCTGTGACATATAACGCGACAGTTTCATTCTTCGAGAATCTGATGAAGATATTACATCCGTTCATGCCTTTCATCACAGAAGACATCTGGCATCTCTTGCAAGAACGTCAGGACGGCGACGACATCATCATAGCTCAGCAACCAAAACAACAAGACGTTGATAACGAGATTTTAAATCAATTCATATTTACACAAGACGTCATCAACAATATACGTAAGATTAGAGCCGAGAAGAACATCTCTATGAAAGAAGCGATAGAGCTTATCGTCGTTGATAAAGAAGGAAATGTCAATAAGGAATTCGACGCTGTCATCATGAAGTTATGTAATGTAAGTTCAGTGAATTACGTGACAGAAAACCCACAAGACGCATTCGGATTCTTAGTTAAGGCTGTAGAGTTTTTCATTCCTGTGACAGACAATATCGACACCGAAGCCGAGCTTAAGAAGTTGGAAGAAGAGTTGAAATACGCACAAGGATTCTTGAAATCTGTAGAGGCAAAACTTTCTAACGAGAAGTTTGTCAACGGCGCACCAGCTGCTGTCGTCGATAAGGAGAGAAAGAAAAAATCCGATGCTGAGGCAAAGATCAAAGTTCTTGAGCAACAGATTGCAGCGCTGAGGAAGTGATTTACAATTCATAATTCATAGTTAGCAATTGGTTTGTTAGCTTAATAACGTAAAGACGCAGAGACACAGACATTTGGTGACTCTGCGTTTTTGTTATTTATAGTTCTTTAATTCTCAACTTAAAAAAACTTCAATATCAAAAGTCAAAACTCCAAAGTTTTTTCTTATCTTTGCCCAATTTATATAGTCTATAATTTTCAAAAAAATAATTATTATGTCAGATTCAGTAAAATTTATCGAAGGCGGTCTCACTTACGATGATGTTTTGTTAGTTCCTGCATACAGCAATATCATTCCAAGAGATACCAATTTAAGCACAAACTTTTCTCGTAACATTCAGTTGAATATACCTATCGTAACAGCAGGTATGGACACTGTTACAGAAGCTGCTATGGCTATTGCCATTGCACAAGAAGGCGGTATCGGTGTTCTTCACAAAAACATGACAATCGAGCGTCAAGCTGCTGAGGTCCGTAAGGTAAAACGTGCTGAGAACGGCATGATAATCGACCCTGTCACTATCAGAGAGACAGCATTAGTTGGCGAAGCTCTCCGCATGATGAATGAAAATCGCATCGGCGGTATCCCAGTAGTGAATGAAAATAACGTCTTAGTAGGTATCGTGACAAACCGTGACCTCCGTTTCATCAACGATATGAGACGTCCTATCTGCGAAGTCATGACAAAAGAAAACTTAGTCACTACAACAGAGTTTACCGATTTCGCCAAGGCAGCTGAGATACTTCAACAGCATCGCATCGAGAAGTTGCCAGTCGTCGACAAAGACTTCCATCTCGTTGGACTTATCACATACAAAGACATAATTAAGATCAAGGCTCGTCCTAATGCAAGCAAAGACTCACTCGGTCGTTTACGCGTAGCGGCTTCGGTAGGCATCGCTGCCAACACCATCGAAAGAGCTGAGGCTTTAGTGGCAGAAGGCGTCGACGCTATCAATATCGACACTGCTCACGGTCACTCACAAAACGTTATCAACGTGGCTAAGGAGTTACGTCACAGATTTCCTAACATCGACATCGTTGTTGGTAACATCGCCACAGCCGACGCAGCACGCGAGCTCGCCAAGACAGGCATCGATGCTATTAAAGTAGGTATAGGTCCTGGTTCAATCTGTACGACACGTATCATCGCTGGTATCGGCGTTCCACAGCTCACAGCAGTATATAATGTTTCACAAGCACTTCAAGGCACAGGCATTCCTGTCATCGCTGACGGCGGCATCCGTTACACAGGCGACATAGTGAAAGCTATAGCAGCAGGCGCTTCATCAATCATGGCTGGCTCCTTGTTCGCTGGTGTTGATGAGTCACCAGGCGACACTGTTCTCTTTGAAGGAAGAAAATATAAGACATATCGCGGCATGGGCTCTCTTGAAGCTATGCAAAATGGTTCTAAAGACCGTTACTTCCAAGACATGGAAGACGACATCAAAAAACTCGTCCCAGAAGGTATCGTAGGTCGCGTTCCTTATAAAGGCAGCCTCTCTGAAGTTGTCTATCAATTGGTCGGAGGTCTCCGCGCCGGTATGGGCTACACAGGCTCAAGAACTATCAGCGACTTACAAAAAGCTCAGTTCATCAAGATCACAGCATCTGGAATGAGAGAAAGCCACCCACACGATATTACAATCACACAAGAGTCGCCTAACTATAGCACTAAGGCGTAAGTTAGTTTACAGTTTACAATTAACAATTTACAGTTAACAATTAAATCTACATTGTTAATTGTAAATTGTTAGTTTAAAAAATAATATAGTTAGGAATCATACGTTATTTTCTGAAAATATTTAAAATATGACAAGAAAACAAATACGCAAAACTTGGCTCATCGCATTATGTTTCATGATGATGCCGTCATTACTCATGGCACAGTCGTATGCCAAAAAAACTTTATTAACTATAGGAGACAAAAAAATCACAGCAGAAGAATTTGTTGAGACATACGAAAAGAATAACGTCAAGACAGAAGTCATCGACAAGAAAAATATCGACGAGTATCTTCAGTTGTTCATCGATTTTAAATTAAAAGTCACAGAAGCTGAAAGCCTGCAGATGGATACAGTGCCGTCATTCATCAAGGAGTTGAAAAACTATCGTGAACAGTTGGCCAAGCCATATTTCTCTAACGATGAGATTACAGAAGAGTTAGTTGCAGAAGCATACGGCAGAATGCAATACGACCTCAACGCAGCACATATATTAATTAAGTGTGATGCCAATGCCTTGCCAGCCGACACACTCGAAGCATACAACAAAGCAATGAAAGCACGTGAACGCGCCATCAAGGGAGAAGACTTCGGAGCTTTGGCTGTTGAATTGTCGGAAGACCCATCGGCACGCGATATGGAGGAAATTCCTGGCGTAAGAAGAGCTTATACCGGCAACCGCGGCGAACTCGGATACTTCACAGCTTTTGACATGGTTTATCCTTTTGAGACAGGAGCTTACAACACAGCAGAAGGCGAAATATCAATGCCGATACGTTCCGACTTCGGCTATCATATCATAAAAATAAACAGCAAGACTCCAGCGAGCGGTCTTATCAGAGCAGCTCATATATTCTTGCCCATCGATGAAAACACTGTAGATTCTGTACTTAAAAACAAAGCTAACAACATCTACAATGAAGTTATCAGCAAGCCTGAAAACTGGTCGGAATTTGTGAGAAAATATTCTGAAGACAGAGGCACAATAGCTAACAACGGCGTACTCAGCACATTCAGAGTCAATCAAATAGTACCAGAATTTATCACTGCTGTTAAAAGCCTTCAGCCAGGAGAAGTGGCAAAACCTGTCAAAACAAACTTCGGCTATCATATAGTAAAACTCATCATGACAACACCTCCATCAGATTTCGAGACAGAAAAACCTCGATTGGAAGAAAGAGTGCAAAGAGATATGCGTGGCAAGATTAGCGAAGAAATAGCCATGAAACGTATAATGAAAGAAAATGGCTTCAAAGAAAACACTAAGGTCAAAGACGAATTCATAGCTACAATAGACAGCAGTTTGATAATGGCTCAATATGTTGGAAATGATGAGATAAATGCAGAGAAAGTAATCTTCACAATAGGTAAAGAAAAATATCTATTACAAGATTTTATCGATTATATCATTGACAATCAAAGAAGACAAGGTTTCCTTACACCAACGGCATACGCCTACGAACTGTATAACAAATTCATACAGGAAAAAGTATTTGAATACGAAGATTCTAAGTTAGAAGAGAAATATCCTGAATTTAGAACTCTCGTTCAAGAATATCACGACGGTATTTTATTATTCTCCTTGATGGAAGATCAGGTATGGAACAAAGCCATGGAAGACACCGTAGGCTTGCAGGAGTTCTATGAAAGAAATAAAGGAATGTATATGTGGGACGACCGCGTCAGAGTAATATCAGTGACATCAAACGATAAGAACAATGTTGAAGAACTTATGACAGTTCTTTGCAGCGACATCAGCATCGACTCGTTACGCACATACATAAAGAATAATAATATACAAGCGTCAGCACGTACCTTTGTGTATCAAAAGGGCGAAAATGTCAATGCCGAAACCATGGAATGGAAAGAAGGCGTCATAAACAAATTTGAGTCTTCTGTTGACAACACCACTCAAATAATCAAGATTATCGAAGTACGTCCTGCCGAACCTAAGGCTTTCAAAGAAGCTAAGGGCTTAATCACCTCAGCTTATCAAGCTGAATTGGAAACTCTTTGGTTACAACAACTTAAAGAGAAATATCCAGTTAAGGTAAATGAAAAGATATTAGAAAAAATTAAAAATAACTATTAATAAATTAAAATGCGTTATCTCTGGATCAGTCTTATATTTCTATCGTTTTTTTCCACATGTCAAAAGGAAAAAGTTGAAGACAAAGGCGAAGTCATCGTCTCAGTTTATGGTAAGAAACTATATAAGACTGATTTAGAGAATATCGTTTATGACGGTATCAGCTACAACGACAGCGTGCTCAGAGCAAAAGTATATATCGACAAATGGGTTCACAACCAACTGCTGATACGCCAAGCCGAAAATAACTTGAAACCGGAACAGTTAGATTTCTCTAAAAGATTAGAAGAATATCGTAACTCTTTAGTGATAAATAAATATGAAACAGAACTGATAAACCAAAATCTCGACACCGAAGTCACAGAAGACCAGATTTATGATTATTACAAAAATAACAGCGGCGAGTTCAGACTGAATCGCGACATAGTGAAAGTGGCTTCCGTCACACTTCCTAAAGACAGCAAAAGAAAATGGGTCTTCACTAAATGGATCCGTAATTACGACACCTTAATGGTTGATACCCTTACTTATTTGGCAAACAAATACGCATTGGAGTACGACTTTAACATCAAAGATTGGCGTGACTTTGAAGACGTAGCTAATATATATAACCTGAAAATTAAAGACAACAAATCTTTTTTAAGCAACAAGAAATACTTCGTTGTTAATGATGACGAAACCTATACTCTTGTAAAAATATGCGAATACCGACTTGTAGGCGACGAGTCGCCATGCGAGATGGAGACTGATAGAATTAAGTATATAATCTTAACAAACAGAAAAAAAGCTTTGTTGGAAAATTTATATAAAGATTTACATTCTAAGGCTATTCAAGATAATGCCTTGGAGGTGTTTTGAGACAATAAGACAACAAGACAACGAGACAACAAGACAATAAGTGAGTTAATTAATATAAATAAAGTAGTGACATGATGATGAGGCGTATATTTTCAATATTATTTATTGTTTTCTTTTCGCTGACGCTAAAGGCGCAGGAAGAACAAGTTATCGACAGGATAGTGGCTGTCGTGGGACAGAATATCATATTGCAATCCGACATCGAAGCTCAATATCTTCAATACAGATTACAAGGCGGATTTAAAGGTAGCGCGAGTAGCATACGTTGTGAGATATTAGAGGATCTCATGTTTCAGAAGTTGATGCTCAACCAAGCAGAGATGGATAGTATCACAGTAACTGACGAACAAGTCAATAGCGATGTCGACCGTATGATAAGTTATTTCGTATCACAAGTCGGCTCACAGGAAAATCTTGAGAAGTATTATAAGAAGACAATGCCTGAAATCAGGGAGAGCATGTTCCGTACAAGAAAAGACCAGCTTCTACAAGAACAGGTACAGCAGAGTATTTTGGCTAATGTGGAAGTCACGCCATCGGAGGTGAAGAAATATTATCACAACATGTCGAAAGACAGTATTCCTATGGTAAATTCCAAGTACGAGATAGCGCAGCTTGTCAAGAAGCCGCCTATCACCTTAGACCAGAAGTTGGAAGTAAAAGACAGATTATATAAGATGCGTAAGCGTATCCTTGATGGCGAGCGATTCTCGACATTGGCATTGCTTTATTCTGAAGATCCTGGTTCTGCTAAGAAAGGCGGCGAGTTAGGATTTCATGGCAAAGGAGAATTTGCCCCTGAGTTCGAGGCAGCTGCTTTCAACCTACGTGATGGCGAAATATCAGAAGTCGTTGAGACAGAGTTCGGATTCCATATCATTCAGATGATAGAACGTAAAGGCGACATGGTCAATGTACGTCATATATTACTCACTGTGAAGGTAGACCCAGAGTCGCTGCAGACAGCATATAACGAATTGGATTCTATAGCACAACTCATTCATAACGACAGTCTCACATTCGACGAGGCAGTACGTCGCTTCAGCGATGAGAAAGACAGAATCAGCGGCGGCGTCCTGGTAAATCCAATGACAGGCGGAACATTGTTCGATGCCTCAGAACTCGACCAGCAAGTTTCAGTGACAATAAACAGAATGAATGTCGGCGAGATTAGCGCTCCTGTTCCAATGAAAACCTCAGATAACAAAGACGCCTGCAGATTGCTTTATCTAAGAAAGAAAACAGAACCACATAAAGCCAACCTGAAGGACGACTACACCCTCATCCGCGACATGGCGATGCAGAATAAACGTTCAGAAATAATTAACAAATGGATAGAAAGCAAGTCGTCAAAAGCTTATATCAAAATCTGCGACGACTTCAAAGATTGCGACTTTAATTTTAATTGGAATATTGTTGAATAATAATCATAAATAGTGATGTATCAATCTGATGTTGAAGGAGCGAAAGCACTCGTAAAAAAATATGAACTGCTGAAAGAAGAAATCTCCAAAGTCATTGTAGGTCAAAACGAGATAATTCATAACACTATATTATCGGTCTTTTGTCAAGGTCACGTTTTGTTGGTCGGTGTTCCCGGATTGGCGAAGACATTATTGGTAAGTACTATAGGCCGTGCTCTCGGGCTCTCTTTCAACAGAATACAATTCACTCCCGACCTCATGCCGTCCGACATTCTCGGTACAGAAATATTAGACGACTCGCGTCAGTTTAAATTCGTTAAAGGTCCTGTGTTTTCCAACATCATCTTAGCCGACGAGATTAACAGAACGCCGCCTAAGACTCAAGCAGCTCTCCTTGAAGCAATGCAGGAAAAACACGTCACCATATCGGGCAAGACATATAAATTACAGGAGCCTTTCTTCGTGCTCGCTACACAAAATCCTATAGAACAAGAAGGTACGTATCCGCTACCAGAGGCTCAACTCGACCGTTTTATGTTTAACCTTCAACTCGACTATCCTTCATACGAAGAAGAGATAGAAGTGGTTAAAAACACCACATCTGCTAAGGTCACTGACGTAAATCCCGTGATGACAGCAGAAGAGATACTTTATTTCCAGCAGCTTGTTCGTCGTGTACCTGTAGCCGATAACGTTTATGAATATGCAGTAGGCTTGGTGTCGAAGACGCGTCCTAACACAGAACGTGCTCATGAGTGGAGCAACAAATATCTCAGCTGGGGAGCTGGTCCGCGTGCATCGCAATACTTGATAATAGGAGCTAAAGCCAATGCCTTGTTGAAAGGAAAGTTGTCTCCCGACATCGAAGACGTTCAAGAAGTGGCGCTACCTATCTTACGCCATCGTCTCGTAAGAAACTACACCGCTGAAGCCGAAGGCGTTTCAATTGAAAAAATCGTTAGAGCACTTGTTTAAAATCTGAAAAATAAAAAATTTGAAAATCTGAAAAAAATTCTCATTCGATTTTTTATCCATTCTTCTCTATCCTACATCTTGTATGTATCATGCAAAAAATGATTATTTTTTTCAGATTCTCAATTTCTCAGATTCTCAGATTTTAAAATAATTTCTTCACAAAATCCTTAATATCTTCTTTGCTTGCATCTACGTCAAAAACGCGTGAAGGTTGCAGATAGAATATCTCCTTGTTTTCTTTGAAGCGCTTCTCCCCTCCTCCAGTGATATTGAGCATGATGACGGCATCGCGTTCCACTTGATTATTTTCGATAGCTTGTATCAAAGAAGCTGTTGCCACTGCAGCAGCTGGGTTGATGTCTATGCCTTCTAATTCTTCAAACAGCTTACCTGCCTGTTCAGCCTCTTCATTAGTGACAGCGAAAAATTCCCCGTCGGTATCTTTCATCGCGTCGTAGAGACCTCCATTAATGGAATAAGGAGGCTTACGATTGGTGAGCACCTTAGCTATTACAGTATTAGCATCGTGGCGAGCCTGGTCGTTGTCGTAAGGAAGCATCTCACGTGAGTCTTGTTTCCATGCGTCATACATCGGGACGAAAGGTCTGTTTTGTGAGACATAAATCTTAGCCTTATGATTACCGTAGCGACCGTCTTCTAAGAAACGTAAGTTAGCTTCCCATGCGGCAATAGCACCCGTTCCGCTTCCTACAGCCTGGAAGTAATAGTCAGGGATGCGACCTATGAAAGTCGTTGCCGACAACATCGTCGTTGCCATACCATCGCGGCGAGCAATATTCTTGGCACCGCCTTCAGCGAAGAAGCCGTCAAGTTCACACACTATATTACCGAGATTTATTGCATCGAAATAATCGCTGCCCGACTTAGTGGCGATGACTTTCACACAAGGGTTGAGAGGCTTCTCGAACCAGAGAGCGCTGAGGTTATCCTCCGGAATTGTCAGTAATAATTTTATGTCGTTATCGGAACAAACCTGAGCGAAGGCGCGAGCTGTGTTACCAGCTGAAGATACAACAATAACATCGTCTTTTCTATCCTCGCCGAGACGTGCGCATATAGAATAAGCCTCAGTCTCTTTGAAAGAACATGTACGCATCGTGGCACCTATCTCAGGATAATATCCGTTGAAAGTGACATATAAATTTTTCAGACCTAACTTCTCAGCCAATGCCTTACTTTTATATGTAATAGGTTTAGAGTCACATTTCAAAAGACGCTTGATAGGAAGCCAGTCGGCATAACAATAAAGACCGCTGAGTTCGTTTCTCACATTGAGTTGTTTGTTAGCATAAATGGCTCTTATGAGACTTGGCTTTTCCTCGCCTTTGAAATCGAGCAGCCAACCGCTATCGTCGCAGACATTACCTGTCGCTACAGATTTAATCTTATATTCCGTAGGTTTAAACATATAATTTTACTTTGAACGTTGAACACAGAATTCTGAACGTTGACACAGAATTCTGAATTTTATGTTAATAATTTAAAAATTTCTGTTTGCAAAGATAGGAAAAAGTAAAACAGTTTACTAATATGCTTAATTCTTTTTTAAAAAATCATCATTCTATTACAATAAAAAATTATCTTTGCATGATAAAATCATTAAATAGACTAAATCATTTTACGATGAGAAAAAATTTACTTTTAACATTAATGTTATTGTTAAACATCAGCATTTATGCGCAAAATAATTCATTCATTGTCAACGAGACATTCGATGGAACTAGTATGCCAGAAGGCTGGTATTTTATTGGTGAAGGCGTCGACAACTTCAGCATTTCCACCACCAACAACGCAGGCGGAAGTGCTAACGAATTGCTTTTCAAGAGCAGCCCTATAGTAACAGCTGGTATTCATCTCGTCATGGCAACAGCCGACCTCACTGATGTTGAAGAGCTAGGTCTTTCGTTCAAACATTATCTCAATTACGACCAGCTCAGCCACACTCTCGGAATAGCAACATCGTCTGACAACGGAACGACATGGAACACCGCTTGGTCACAGACTTTCTCCAACGCATCAGCAACAGGACTCCACGAAGTTAATGAAACCGTCAGCACCCCAGACATGGGCAAAAGCAACGTCTTAATCTGCTTATACTACGAAGGCAACACTTATAACTTCAACAAATGGTATTTCGACAACATCATTATATATGCAAAAAACAGCGATGCTGGCAACGACATCCAGCTTTCAAGCATTGATGTAGACAACGTCATAGCTATAGGAAATACCGACATCAGCTTTACCGTAAATAATATCGGCAGCACAGAAATAAGCGCCTTCGAGGCAAGTTATGAAATAGAAGGCTTAGGCACTGTGACAGAGACATTCAACGAAAAAATCGTTCCTGCCGAAAACAAGACATTAACATTTAAAAGCGAAGCATATCTAACACCAGGAACTCATACAATAAAGATTAACATCTTAAATGTCAGTGGCGAAGAAGACAGCAATCTCGACAACAACAGCATGTCGAAAGATGTCAGGACTTATATCAGAGAAGTAGAAAGAACGCCAATGATAGAACATTTCTCAAGTGCAACATGTATCAATTGTATTCCAGTTGATACAACTTTGTCAGGTTTGACACACGACAATGAAGGCAGATACACTTACGTGAAATATCCATGGGATTATCCAATGCCTGGCGACAAATATTATTTGGAGGAATGTTCGATAAGAGGTCAATATTACAGAGTAACAGGCGTCCCAGCAATAAGTTTTGATGGCGGAGCAATTACGAGACAACCTAAGCAATCACACTTCGATGACAGATATGCAACGACATCATACGTAGATATTGTCGGAGCTTTCAATATCGAAGGTAATGTTGTTAATATAACAGCCGATATTATTTCTTATCTCGACATGCCAGATGTCAAAGTGTTCGTTACTGTCAATGAAAAGACTACAGTAAATAATGTTGTTGAAGGCAGCTTGCCAGAATTTCATCATGTTTTGATGAGCATACCGAGCAGCACCGATGGCATTGACGCAAGTTTTGAAGCGGGGAAATACCAACGTTATGAATTGTCGGTCGATATGACTGGGACTAATGTTGAAGAAATGAACGACTTAGAGGTAGCAGTATGGGTACAGACTTATGAATCTAAAGAAGTTCACAACAGTCATTTCCTGAACGAATACACATCACATCCTTATCCTATTCAAAATCTTAAAGTAGAAGAAAAGACCATCAGCTGGGAGAAGCCTGAAAAGAGCGAGCCTATAGGATATAACGTATATGTCGACAATAAGTTAGTCGCTGAAAAAATCACAGAAAACTCATATACTTTCACATCATCAAAAGACAACGTATTGGTTGAGGTATATGCTGTATATGAAAATGGAATAACCTCTGTAGGAGTATGCTTAGTTGCGGGGACAGGAAATACTGAAGATCCAGAAATCAGTATCGAAGAATTATCATCAGCAACAAATATCTACCCAAATCCTGTTAAAGACGAATTGACTATCGCAACAGAACTTCGTGTTGAAGAAATCGCGATTTACGATATCTATGGTCGCCTCTGTTGTAGGGACGCATCGAATGCGTCCACATCAACGATGGACACATTCAATGTGTCCGTACAGGATTTGGAAAATGGAATTTACTTCATCAATATAAAAACTGATAAAGGAAACGTTGTTAGGAGATTTATTAAGAATTAAGAATGAAGAATGAAGAAATACTCCATAACTTCACAACTCCATAACTCCATAACTTTAAAAATATGAAAAAGACATTACTACTTACTATCGCATTATTATTTTCGTTTGCTGTTTTCTCGCAAAGCAGAGCGACTTTCGTCAATGAAACTTTCGACGGTTCAGGATTGCCTGAAGGCTGGACGACATCAGAAGTCGGAAATGGAAACTGGAGAATATCATCGACGACATATTCCAACGGCAGCGGTAAAGAACTGAAACTTTCATGGGATCCTAAGTTTGAAGGCACTACACGTCTCATAACCAAGTCATATAACCTCAGCGGAATAAACAAGATGACGGTATCGTTCAAACATTTCTTCGACAATTTCAAAGACAACGAATTTGTTCACAAGATAGGAATAGCTACTTCTATTGACGGAGAGACGTGGAATATCGGTTGGTCGCAAGATTACACAAAGACAGGAGCTTACACTGTGAAGACAGAATTCACGACTCCGGATATGGGCAACAACAACGTCATGTTCTGTCTCTTTTACGAAGGTATTTCAAACCAGATGGACAACTGGTTCTTCGACGATTTACTCATCTATGAACAAAAAGAACTCGACATCAAACTTATCGACATCAACATTCCGAATATCATTGAGACAGAAGATAGAGAAATAGCGTTCGGTGTTGAGAATATGGGAACTAAGCCAATACAATCATTTGAAGCCAAGATTAATGTCAGCAATTGGGAAAGTCCTGTCACTGCCACCTTTGAAAGAAACATCGCCAATTCTGAAGTAGCGCAGTTCACATATAAAGACAAGCTTTTCAATGCTTTAGCAAAAAACAAGCCTTATACCATATCTGTAGAAATCATATCTGTCAATGGAGAAGAAGATCAGGATATGAGTAACAATTATGTTGAAAAGAAAATCTCAGTCGCTTTCAACAAGGCACAAAGGACTCCAATGATAGAACATTTCTCGAGTTCGACATGTGGTCCTTGCGTGGCAGTAAATCAGCAGATGCATCCACTTATGCTTGCCAACGAGGGCAAATACACCTACACGAAATTCTCTACTGCAGGTGATCCGTATCACACTTTCGAGGCAGCACATCGCGTTCAAGAATATGGTGTGACAGGTGTTCCTAATATCTTCTTAGACGGAATGAGTAAAGGCAGCAACTACCTGACACAAGAGATGTTAGATGAAAGACGTAACACACCAGCATACGCCGACATCAGAGGTGCCTTTAAAATAGATGGCGATAACATCTACATCATCGCCGACTTCTTATCGTACGTAAAATTAGATAACGTACTCGCTTTTGTCACTATTAATGAAAAAACCACAGTGAAAAACACAGGCTCAAACGGCGAAACAGAATTTCATCACGTCATGTTGAAAATGCTGAAATCCAAGTCAGGCAACGAGATTAACCTCAAAGCAGGAGAATACCATCGTTTGGAATTTACTTACAATATGTCGCTGACCAATGTTGAAGAACTCGACGATTTGGAAGTAGCGTTGTGGCTACAAAATCCTGTGACACAAGAGATATACAACAGCATCTTCGCTTACGAATATACAGAACATTGCTATCCAGTCAATAATCTGACGTTAAATCAAAATGAAGAAGTAAAGACACTGACATGGGAAGCTCCTGAACAAGGAACGCCTGTTTGTTATAAGGTATATATAAACGGTAATGTAGTTTCTGAAAATGAGACAGCTACATCATACGAATTCAATTACGCTGACGATAGATTAACCGCTGAAGTAATAGCTGTCTATGAAAATGGAAAGACATCAGTAGGCGTTGCGAAATTATTCGGCGTAGAAGAAAACGAAGACGAAGAAATTACATCATTAGAGACTCCTAAAAACATAAACGCAAACGCAGCAAGCACATCTTCAATAACTTTGACATGGGACAAAGTAGAAAACGCTGAAAGCTACAACATCTACCGCGACAATGTCATGATCAGAAAAACTACGGAAAACAATTACACAGACGAAGGTTTAGAAGAAGACACATATTACTGCTACACCGTGACAGCTGCTGCCGGTGATATAGAGTCAGAACAATCGGAACAAGCCTGCGTGAAGACATTAGAAGAAAGCATAGAAGAGATTTCATCTTCACTCCTACTCTATCCAAATCCAGTTAAAGATGAGTTAATTATCGCAACTGAACTTCGTGTTGAAGAAGTTTCGATTTACGACATTTATGGTCGCCTCTGTTGTAGGGACGCATCGAATGCGTCCACATCAACGATGGACACATTCAATGTGTCCGTACAGGATTTGGAAAATGGAATTTACTTCATCAATATAAAAACTGATAAAGGAAACATAGTTAGGAGATTTATTAAGAATTAAGAATGAAGAATGAAGAATGAAGAATTGTTTTTAAGATATACGTCCGTATGTCTCTACGAGAGATTATCATATGTCATGTAGAGGCGCACGGACGTACGTCGAAAATATTAGAATAAAAATATGAAAAGGATTTTAACATTTATTATTGCATTATTGATTTCAGCATTGGGATTAAATGCACAGAACTTTGATGTTATAGATCCAGAATTACAAGCAATATTGAATCAAAAAAGCAATGATCTGATTTCTATCAATATTGTTATGGAATCGCGACATGACGTAAACGACTTGGATGTCAAATTCACCAACATCAAAGATAAGGATGAAAAAAGAAAAAGTGTTATTGCTAAGTTGAAAAAACACTCATATGATAACCAAAATAAGGTAATGGCATATCTTCAAGCTGAAGAAGGTAACAATGTCACGGATTTGAAATCGCACTGGTTGGTAAACACCATCAGCTGTACAGCATCGAGAGATGTCATTTATAAAACATCGGAATTGTCGGGCATCTCACTCATAGCTCATAATGGCAAGGAGAAACTTATAGGTGATTACAAGCCAATGAAGGCTCAGAAGCAGAGAGGTCTCATTCAGAATGTCACCACTGTTGGAGCCGATCAAGTATGGGCAGAAGGCTATACCGGCAAAGACGTCATCGTAGCTGTCTTAGACTCTGGTGTCAACAGTGAGCATGCCGATTTGCAAGATCACTTATGGGATGGCGGCTCTGAATATCCCGATCACGGCTGGAACTTCATCGACAATAATTCAAACACCGATGACCACAATGGACATGGCACACACTGTGCTGGCACTATCAGTGGCGACGGCACCTCAGGTACACAGACCGGTATGGCTCCCGATGCTACATTGATGTGCGTGAAGGTCTTGGACGATGACGGACGCGGCACATTAGACGCCTTTGTGTCAGGTGTTGAGTTCGCTGTAGAGAATGGCGCCGACATCCTAAGCATCTCCTTAGGCTGGACATATCCTAATTCATACGTGAGTGAGATCATGCGTGAGATGTTCGAGAACGTGATGTATGCAGGTGTAGTAGCTTCTGTGGCAGCAGGTAACGAGAGAGCCGGCATTGACACAATACCTATACCTTATAACATTAACGCCCCTGGCAACTGTCCTCCGCCATGGCTACACCCTGACCAACAAGCTAATGCAGGAGGTCTGTCAGCAGTGGTGGCGGTGGGGGCCGTAGATTATTATGATGAACCAGCCTACTTCTCATCAGAAGGTCCTGTGACATGGCAAGGATCACAGTGGCACGACTATCTATTAAACTCAGGTGTTGAGATAGATGAAAATTGGTTGCATTACGACAACGGCATCTTCGAGACAAGCATAGGCGGACCAGAGTCATTCTACTGGGGCGTCATGTTCCCTGCAGCTATATTACAGCAACATAGCGGTAACATGCTGTCAAAAATAGCTGTCTATGACTACATCGCCGACACACTGGAACTACTCGTGTATTACGGTGGCGATTATGCACCAAAAGTGTTGGTACATACCCAGACATTTGAACTGACAGGCTCCAATAGTGTTGTCGAAATAGATATGACAAGTTCATTGCCTATAGACAGAAACGAAAACCTCTGGATTGTGTTATCCACCAACAACGGCATAAATTATCCTGCGGCAGCATGTTCTAATACCGGCAATCCTAACGGACGCTGGCTTTCTGTAGACGGAACGACATGGGGAGACCTCTCCGAACAAGGTCTTAGTTGCACTTGGATGATACGCGCATACATGTCAGACGAAAATGGAACAGCAATAACAGAACTGAAATCAATAGACGACTATGAATATAAATCATCAAAAGGAAAGTTATCGGCATTAAAAGCCGATAGCAAGAGAGCAGGCGCTGCAAGCAATGACAGCGACTTCGGTCTTATCCGCCCTGATGTCAGCGCGCCAGGCGTTGATATACTCTCTGCAGCTTACGATGATAATTACGGTCACTATAGCTTTAGCGGCACTTCAATGGCTACACCTTGCGTGGCTGGCGTCATGGCACTTATGCTCGACAAGAACCCTAACCTCACGCCAGCTGATATTTGCAGAATATTAGAAACCACAGCCACACCTTTAGATTACAAGAAAAGTAACAGAACAGGCTCCGGACGTATCAATGCCTACGAAGCTTGCAAACTGATAGAAGAAGAAAATGAGGAGATGCCATCAGCACCTACTAATCTCGTAGCAGAAGCAATAAGCTCATCAGATATACAATTATCATGGGATGCTGTAGAGAAAGCAGAATATTATAATATTTATCATGGAAATGTAATACTCGGTAACACTACTGAGACAACATGTAAAATTATCAAACTGAACTATGGAACGTACTGCTTCACAGCGACAGCAGTAAACGAAATGGGAGAGTCAGGACATTCCAACAAAGCCTGCGCAACATTGTCAGAAGACAATGAAAATCCTACTGACACAATAGCTCCAACACCAGATCCGGAAATCATCGATGCTCCTGAAAATCTCATCGCGACACCAACAAGCACTTCTTCGATATCATTAACATGGGACGAAGTGAAAGAGGCTGATAGCTATAACATATATCGTGACGGGAAATTGTTGAAAAATGTAGAAATGAATTCTTATATAGATAAGGAACTTACAGAAAATAAACAATATTGCTACACAGTTACTACAGTCGTTAATGGTGAAGAGTCAGCTATGTCAGCAGAATCCTGTGCAAAGACATTAGAACTCTCTTTAGAAGCACCAGAAAACTTCGAGGCTAATGCAAAAAGTTGTTCTTCAATCTTGTTGACATGGAATGAGGCGGAAAATGCCGAGAGCTATAACATCTATCAAGATGACAAACTTATAGACGATACCGATGAGACAGAATATTTAGTCGAAGACTTGGTTGCAGACACTAAATATTGTTTCTACGTCACAGCTGTGAATGGCAGCAAAGAAAGCGATGAGTCTGACAAAGACTGCGACGTAACCGATGAAAAAAATGAAGAAAGCATAGAAGAGATTTCATCTTCACTCCTACTCTATCCAAATCCAGTTAAAGAAGAGTTAATTATCGCAACTGAACTTCGTGTAGAAGAAGTTGCTATTTACGACATTTATGGTCGCCTCTGTTGTAGGGACGCATCGAATGCGTCCACATCAACGATGGACACATTCAATGTGTCCGTACAGTATTTGGAAAATGGAATTTATTTCATCAATATAAAAACTGACAAAGGAAACATTGTTAGGAGATTTATTAAAAATTAAGAATGAAGAATGAAGAATTGTTTTTAAGATATACGGACGTATGTCTCTACGAAAGATTATCGTAAATCCTGTAGAGGCGCACGGACGTGCGTCTGAGGAATTGAAATCATAGACATAAAAAAATATGAAAAAGACATTATTACTTACAATCGCATTGTTATTAAATGCAGCTGTTTTCTCACAAAGCAGAGCGACTCTTTTAAACGAGAGTTTTGACAAGACCTCGCTTCCATCGGGCTGGAAAGTCATGGGCGATGGCGCTAAGAACTGGTCTATTGCAAAGTCCGACAACGCTGGCGGCAAACCCAACGAACTCGATCTCTTCTGGGATCCTATCTTCAAAGGCACCTCTAGAATGGTGATGACACCTCTCGACCTTACAAACGTGCCAGCGATAGCTATTTCGTTCAAACATTATCTCGACTATTATCCTTATTACGAAGGCACATGTACCATAGGTGTCGCCACCTCATCAGACAACGGCGCTACATGGAACGACGGATGGAGACAAGAATATGACAAAACCGACAGATATGTCGTTGATGAAATCATTAAGACAGACGACATGGGAAAAGCAAATGTCTTGGTTTGCTTATATTTTGAAGGAAATACCAACGACATCAACTCATGGCAGTTCGACGACATACTCATCTTCTCGCAAGAAGCAAACGATGCCGAACTCACAAGCGTTGACGTTCCAAGTAACTTGGGTAATGGCTATAACTATGTCACATTCACTGTCAGAAACTTAGGTTCTTCAACGATAGAATCTTTTGAGGCAAAATATCAAGTGGAAGGCAGCGACAATTTCATCAGCGAGACATTTGAAACAAACATAGAGACTTTCGCTTCTGAACAATTTACATTCAAGAAAGCCAATTTCTTCTCAGAAGGCGACATCACTTTAAACGTAGAAGTGACATCTGTCAATGGAGAAGACGACGATTTCAACGACAATAATATCAATAGCAAAGACATATTTGTCGGAATGAGCACAGTGCAGAAAATTTCTATGATAGAACACTTCTCCAGTTCGACATGTTTTCCATGCGTCTTCACAAACAAAGACATGGACACACTCACACAAAACAATGCTGGCAGATTCACATACGTCAAATATCCTATGAACGGACCTGCTCCTGGCGATCCTTATTATATATCAGACTGTAACACAAGAAGAACCTATTACGGAGTAAACAACGTTCCGACATTGTTCTTAGACGGCACAACAAAATTTACTAACTATGCCATCTCTCAAGAGAAAATGGACATAAGTTATAACACACCATCTTTCTTCGACATAAGAGGCAGCTTCACCTTAAACGACAGCACCATCACTGTCATCGCCGACTTCATGCCTTATATCAATATAAAAAATTTAAAGGCTTACGTGACTGTCAATGAAAAGACCACTACCAAAAACATCGGTAGCAACGGTGAGACAGAGTTCCATCATATCTTGATGAAAATGTTAGGTTCTCCAAGTGGAACGAAATTAGACTTTGAAGCAGGAACATATCAACGTTTGGAATTTTCTCACGATATGACATCGACAAATGTAGAAGAACTCGATGATTTAGAAGTCGCTATCTGGATTCAAAATCCGACAACAAAGGAAGTTCTCAACAGTCGCTTCGCTTACGAATATACCGAACACGTTTATCCTGCACAAAACGTAAATATTACCATAACAGGTAACGACCCTAAAGCAGTGGTCAGCTGGGAAGCACCAAGTCAGGGAACACCCGACGGATATAACATCATCATCGATGGTAAATTAATAAAAGAAAATATCGAAGGACTTACATTCACCGATGAAGCCACTGCATGGAATGTATATGACGGATTAAGACATATCGTTGAGGTTGTAGCTGTTTATGAAGGTGGAAGAAAATCGGTGAGCGCGATAGGAAAAATAAATGATGAGGTAAATGTCAATGAGTTTAAGGAAAATCAAATTGCTTGCGACATCTACCCTAACCCTGTTAAAGACGAATTGACCATCGCGACAGAAGCGAATGTTGAAGAAATTGCGATATACGACATTTACGGAAGAACTATGAGACAACAAGTCAACAAGACAACAGGTCAACAAGTTATTGACGTCGATGATTTGGAAAATGGCATTTATTTCATCAATATAAAAACTGATAAAGGAAACATTGTTAGGAGATTTATTAAAAACTGAGAATTTGAAAATCTGAGAATCTGAGAAATTTTCAGGTTTTCAGATTTTCAGTTTCTCAAATTTTCAAGTTTAAAAAATAACCCAAGGTCTGTAGACTGTAGACCGTAGACATAAAAAAAAGACATGAAAAAGACATTATTACTTACAATCGCATTGTTTTTATCGGCTGTTGCATTTTCGCAAAGCCATGTGTTTTTAAGTGAAAGTTTTGACGGCGAAAACTTTCCTGAAGGTTGGACATTATCGGAAACAGGAAAAGACAACTGGGAGATTTCTGTCTCCAACCATGCCGGAGGAAAGCCTAACGAGCTTTTTCTCAACAATTTTCCACCTCTTTTCAACGAGACCACACGCGTCATATCGCCTGCCGTAAACCTCAACAGTGTTGATGAGGTCATCCTCAGCTTCAGACATTGTCTCAACAACAATATCGACGCGGCGATACAGCAGACTCCTTATGTCATAGGTGTGGCTACATCTACCGATATGGAAAACTGGACCACTATATGGTCGGAAGAATACAAAGAATCTGGTGTTTATCAGATCTTCGAGTTTATCAACACTACAGATTTAGGCGACAATGTTCATTTCAGCTTGTTCTTTACAGGCGCCAACTATATGATAAACGGTTGGGTCTTCGACGACATCATCGTTTATTCTCAAGATGACACCGACTTAGAAATGATAAGCTTAAATTTCCCTGAAATGAGCAACTACGGCGAACACGAGATTTCGTTCACTGTACAAAATATAGGAATTTCCGCTATCAGTTCTTTCGAAGCAAAATATGAAGGCATCGATGGTATCGTCGTCAGCGAAACCTTTGAAACTAATATGGAGTCATTGGAAATCAAAGAATTTACATTCTCTGAAGCATCTTACATAACTCCAGGATCATATAACTTAAAAGTTGAATTGACATCTGTCAATGGAGAAAACGACGGCAACGAAAACAATAATATTGCAGAAAAAAATATCGAAATAGGAATGGGCTACGCATCTAAAGTACCTATGATAGAACACTTCTCCAGCTCCACTTGCAGCTATTGCGTCGAGCCTAACAAAATCATAAAACAAGTCCTTGCCGACAATCCTGGCAAATATACCTACACAAAATATCCTACTAAGTTCCCAGGCATGGGCGACCCATATACAACAGAAGAAGTCAAAAACAGAGTGAATTATTATCAAGTGAATGGAGCTCCTGAGTTTTACTTAGACGGCATCTGGAAAGCATACGAGATAGTAAGTCCAGACGACATCGACTCTGTCTTCGGCTCAAACACATTCCTCGATGTAAGAGGCGCTTTCACAGTAGAAGGCAACACTATCAACATCATAGCCGACTTTATGTCGTACATAAAAATTGACAGCGTGAGAGCTTTCATCTCTATCAACGAAAAGACTACTACAGAAAATGTAGCTACAAACGGCGAGACAGAATTTCATCACATCATGATGAAGATGTTAGCCGACGACAAAGGCAACCCTATAAACCTTAAAGCCGGTGAACACAAACGTTTGGAATTTTCATATAACATGGACTCTACTTTCATGGAAGACATCAACGATTTGGAAGTTGCACTCTGGCTACAAAACCATGAGACACACGAAATATATAACAGCCGTTACGCTTACGAATATACAGAGCATTGCTACCCCGTTCAAAACCTGACTCTCAATGTCGATGGCAACAATAAGACTATCCGATGGGAAGCTCCTGAAAAAGGCAATCCTACAGGTTATAAAGTATTGATAAATAGTAAAGTCGTAATAGAAAGCACTTCCGATTTATCATATAATTTCACATCTTCTGATGAATTATTTATTGCAGAAGTAATTGCTTTATATGAAGAAGAAAAGACTTCGGTTGCTGTTGCCAAGACATATCGTCAAGGAGAAAATATTGTGGAACACAACAACGAATTGAACTGCAACATCTATCCAAATCCAGCGAGCGACATTTTGACCATCGCAACAGAAGCAAGTGTGGAAGAAATCGCTATCTACGATGTTTATGGTCGCCTCTGCTGTAGGGACGCATCGAATGCGTCCACATCAAATTCGATGGACACATTCAATGTGTCCGTACAGGATTTAGAAACAGGCGTTTACTTCGTGAATATCAAGACAGAAAACGGAAATATTGTAAAAAGATTTGTTAAAAATTGAAAAACTGAAAATCTGAGAATCTGAAAAACTTGGTGACTCGATGACTTATTGAGACGTGTCGATGATATATTGTTTATTCGCATTGGTATCATCGACGCGTCTCTACTTGTTGTCTTGTTGTCTTGTTGTCTTGTAGACTTAAAAAAAGATTGACATTAGCATCAGATGTCAATCTTTTTTTTATACTTTTGTAGCATTAAAATTTAAACCATGAAAAGATTACTACTTATAGCATTTGTGTGTTTGTTTTCAACAATTAATGCACAGAACAACGTCAGTATCATCAATGAAGAGTTCAATGATATCAGTATTCCAAATGGATGGTACACTACTGGTAACGGAGCAAATAACTGGTATGTATCGCAAAGTTTCAGTGCAGGTGGCAAGCCCAACGAGATGCAGCTCTCATGGAGTCCACAATTCAGTGGCATCTCTCGCTTAGTATCTCCAGCTGTCGATTTGACAAACATAACAAATGCCATGATGTCGTTAGACCATTATGTTGCCCTATTCGGCAATACTGGCGCCACGATAGGCGTAGCAACATCATCTGATAACGGCGTCACATGGAACAGCGTATGGTCAGAAAAATATACCGAGACAAACAAACAATATTCTGTCGTAGAGTCGATAAGCGGTCCTGACATGGGAAAATCTGACGTAAGATTCTGCATCTACTTCGAGGGAAGTTCCTCTGCAATCCAAAGCTGGTACTTCGACAACTTCAAAGTATATACCGTTGAAGATCTTAACATTGAAATGACAAGCATCGATATTCCTACTTACATCTGTCACGGCGAACGTAACATCGATTTCTCTGTAACAAACGTAGGAGAATCAGCAATAAAGTCGTTCGAGGCAAGATGCATCATCAATGGCAATGAAGTACTTTCAGAGACATTCTACACCGAAATATCATATTTAGAAACTAAGCAAGTCACATTTGAAGACCTCTTCAATTTCTCCGTAAACAACAGCTACGATATTGAAATAGAGATATTCAGAGTCAACGACAGCGAAGACGACAGCTCAAATAACAATATATCAAAAACCGTTGAGACAGCCTTAGGCGAGACACAGAGAATACCAATGATAGAACACTTCTCCAGCTCGACATGCAGTCCTTGCCCGACAGCAAACTACGGCATGGAAATGCTCACCGCCAATAATCCAAACAAATATACATATACCAAATATTCCATGAACTTCCCTGGAATGGGAGATCCTTACTTCACCACAGAATGTGAGACAAAGAGATTCTATTACAACATGGGCGGTGCGCCAGAACTTTATTTAGACGGAACTTGCTACGGCAACAAATTCATCGACAACGAATATTTCAACAACCAATATAAGGTGCCGGCTCTCGCTAACGTGAGAGGCGCTTTCACAGTGGAAGGCAACACCATCAAGATCATAGCCGACTTCATGACTTATTTCGACGCTAATAACGTGAAGGCTTATATCGCTGTCAATGAAAAGACAACAACAGGTAACGTCGGAACTAACGGCGAAAAGGAATTTCATCATATCATGTTAAAGTTCTTGAACGATGCCAACGGCAACACCTTAAATATCAATGCCGGAGAATATAAACGCTTGGAGTTTTCCTACGATATGTCGCAGACTTTCATGGAAGACATCAATGACCTTGAAGTAGCACTATGGCTTCAAAACGACGAGACTAAAGAGATTTATAACAGCCACTTCGCTTACGAATATACAGAACATTGCTATCCAGTGAGAAATATGACGACTACGATCGACGGCAATAATTTCACTGTAAGATGGGACGCTCCTGAAAAAGGCAATCCTGTCGGTTATAATGTAATCGTTGACGGAGAATTAGCAGCAGAAAAAACGACATCAGTCGAATATTCTTCGGAATTGAATAACAAACAAGTCGTTGAGATTGTAGCGGTTTATGCCGACGACAAGACATCAGTCGGATTCGCGAAACAAATTACCGCCGGAGACAATGTGAGCGAGGAGATGATAAAAGACGACTTACGCATCTATCCTAATCCTTCTGGTGATGTGCTGTTCCTCGCAACAGAAATGAACGTAAAAGAAATCGCTATTTACGATATTTACGGAAGAATGACTACAGTCTACGGTCTACAGACTACAGACTTTGTCAACAGAATTGAGATCGCTGATTTAGAAACAGGCATTTATTTTATCAATATAAAGACAGATAAAGGAAACGTTGTTAGGAGATTTATTAAGAATTAAGAATGAAGAAATACTCCATAACTTCACAACTCCATAACTCCATAACTTTAAAAATATGAAAAAGACATTACTATTAACATTAGCATTATTGTTATCGATGATAACATTTGCACAGAGCAGATTATCATATATCAGCGAACACTTCGACTCTGAGGATTTTCCAGCAGGCTGGACGTTTGAAGGAGAAGGCACAGGAAACTGGCAGATATGGGGCACACACCAAGCTGGTGGCGAGCCTAACGAAATAAAGTTATATTGGAAACCTTCTTTCGAGGGAGTGGCACGCTTGGTATCGCCGGCAATAAATCTGACAGGCGTATCAGAAATGGTAGTCTCTTTCAAGGCTTTCTTAGACAACTATCAAAACGTACCTCATAAAATGGGTGTCGCCACGACTTCCGATAACGGCACGACATGGAACATCGCTTGGCAGAACACATACGACAACAGCAACCAAGGTCAGCACAACATCATCGAGACAATATCGACAGCCGATATGGGAAAAGAAAATGTCAAATTCTGTATCTTCTTCGATGGCGCATCCGGTAACATGAACGGCTGGTATTTCGACGACATCGAGATTTACACTTTGGATAAATTAAACATCGGAATCATGTCGATAGACATCCCTGAGATAGCAGGAGCCACCGACAACGCAATATCGTTCACAGTGAAAAACACTGGCGAAGAGACCGTCACCTCATTCAGCGCAAGCTATAAAATAGACGATAACGAAACAGTGACACAAAATTTTGAGACCAAGATAGAACCATTACAAGAGACACAAATAACATTTGAAGAAAAAGTAGATCTTCTCCCTGGCTCACATAACTTGACAATAAACATATTAGATGTCAATGGCGAAGAAGATGTAACGGCAGATAATGTCAAGACATCGGAAATCAACATCGCTATCAGCACTGCAGAAAGAAGACCGATGATAGAACATTTCTCGAGCCCGACATGCGCTCCTTGCGTAGCCGTCAACCAACAGATGGTCTTGCTCACAGAGAAATATCACGGTAAATATACTTACACTAAATATCCTGCCAACTTCCCACAAGAAGGTGATCCTTATTACACCGATGAATGTAAAGTAAGAAAGACATATTACAATGTCAATGCTGCCCCTACCCTTTTCTTAGACGGTGATTTATACGGAAACACTTTCATCATAGAACAAGACTTTGAGAAGGCACATAACACTCCTGCTTACATCGATATCAAAGGAGCTTTCAACGTAAACGAAAACGACAGCACTATCAATATCAGCGTCGATATTATGCCGTTCGTTAATCTCTATCAGAAAAGAGTATTCGTCTCTGTCAATGAAAAGACCACTACAGAAAATGCATCATACAACGGAGAGACAGAATTTCATCACATCATGATGAAGATGTTCCCAGATGCAGAAGGCACCGAGATAGACCTCAAAGCCGGCGAACTGCAACATTTCGAGTTCTCTTACAACATGAATGAGACTTATATGGAAGAGCTCAACGACCTCGAAGTCGCAGTGTGGGTTCAAGATTATTTGGATTACATCATATATAACAGTAACTACGCATACGAATACACTTCACACCCTTATCCAGCACAAAACTTACAACTCGCATATAAGGAAGAAGATAAATCACTCGTCGCTACATGGGAGAAACCTGAAGTCGGAAATCCTATTGGCTACAACTTCTATATCAACGACAAACTGATGGCAGAAAACATCAGCGAATTGTCATACACTATGGAAAACGCCTTTGGCTTGTTGGTGGCTAAGGTTGTGGCAATTTATGAAAACGAGATGACATCGGTGAGTGCGGTAAACACCATCGTCACTGAAGACAATACTATTTCAATAAATGAAAACACAATATCGTTGAACCTCTATCCTAATCCTGTTGGAGATGTGCTGTTCCTCGCAACAGAAATTCGTGTGGAAGAAGTTTCGATTTACGACATTTATGGAAGAATGACTACAGTCTACAGTCTACAGTCTACAGACTTTGTCCACAACATTGATGTCGCTGATTTGGAAAATGGAATTTATTTCATCAATATAAAGACTGATAAAGGAAACATTGTTAAACGATTTATTAAAAACTGAGAATTTGAAAATCTGAGAATCTGAGAATTTTTCAGGTTTTCAGTTTCTCAAATTTTCAAGTTTAAAAAAATAACCCAAGGTCTATAGACTGTAGACCGTAGACATAAAAAAGAAATGAAAAAGACATTATTACTTACAATTGCATTATTGATTTCGACGACGATTTTCTCACAGTCGAGATCTGTTTTATTAAGAGAGACTTTCAATTCCATGTCGGCTCCTGAAGGCTGGAGCACATCTGACAATTCCACCGACAACTGGTCGATTTCCACGACTAACAAAGCAGGCGGCGAAGCCAACGAATTAAAGTTCAGTCCAGAGCCTAAAGCTAACGGTGCTTCTCGCATCATAACAAAAGCCGTCGACTTGACAGGCTTGTCGTCTGTAACAATTTCGTTCCGTCATTTCTTCGACAAGAAAAGCTTAGCGGCTAAGATAGGTGTCGCCACATCATCGAACAACGGTCAGAACTGGAGCGAGGCTTGGTCGAACACATATACGGAAGGCGGACAACATACTGTCACAAAATCTGTCAAGACTACCGACATGGGTAAAGACAATGTGATATTCTGCATCTATTTTCAGGGCAACTCCACCTTAATAAACGGCTGGTATTTCGATGATTTTGAAATCAGCACCACAGAAGCCATCGATGCCAAAGTACAAAGCATCGACATCGAAAACATCATTCCTGCTGGAGAAAACGACATCATCTTCACAGTACAAAACACAGGCAGCGACGCCATCACATCTTTCGAAGCCAAATTCGAGATGAACGGCAAGACAATGACAGAAACCTTTGAAACAGAATTAGCTCAATATGAAACAGAACAATTTACCTTTGAACAAAAAATCAAATTAACACCTGACAACTACAGCTGTTCCTTAGAAATCACTTCCGTCAACGGACAAGAAGATCAGAATAAAATAAATAATATAGTACGTAAAAACATCAAAGTCGCTTTGAACAAGACACAAAAATTACCAATGATTGAACATTTCTCGAGTTCGACATGCGGCTCTTGCGTTCCTTTAGACGGTAAAATGAAAGAACTGACAGCCAATAACGCAGGCAAGTACGTATATACAAAATACGTGATGAACTGGCCTTCTTATGTTGATGTCAATGGCGACGGAATAGCCGACGGCGATCCATATTATACAGCGGAAGGCGGCGTAAGAAAGAATTTCTATAATGTGTCGGGAGTTCCTTGCTTAGCATTGAATGGAAAAAATCGTAGCAGCAACGCCATAACACAAAACGATATTGATAAGATCTGCAACAGTCCGGCTTTCATCAATATCAAAGGAGCTTTCAATATCGAAGGCGACACCATCAACGTAAAAGCCGACATCATGTCGTATGTCGATTTATCTGACGTAACAGTATATGTGTCAGTCAATGAAAAAATGACGACAGGAAATACTGGCAGCAACGGACTTACAGAATTTCATCATGTCATGATGAAGATGTTGCCAGACGCCAAAGGCAGCGTCACCGATTTTGAAGCTGGAGAATATCAGCATTTTGAATTTTCTCACGACATGAGCAAAACTTTCGTCGAAGAATTAGACGACCTTGAAGTGGCTGTATGGATTCAAGATAATGACACAAAAGAGATATACAATAGCAACTATTTGTATGAATATGTCGATTATCCATCACCTGCTCAAAACCTCACGCTGACAAATTCCGACAATCTCATGATAAGCTGGGAAGCTCCAGAAAACACTAAGCCTATCGGATATAACGTGTTTGTCAATAACGAATTGGTTTCAGAAAACACTACAGACTTATCTTACACTGTTGAAAACGCCGATGGATTCTATAGCGTAGAAGTCGTGGCATTATATGAAAACGACATCACTTCAGTAGGTGTCGTCGACGTGATTATCGTAGGCTGTCATGCACCTATTAATATCAATTACGACTTAGAGACTTTCGCCGAAGGTTTCGAGTTCAAACACAAAGTCACTCTCACATGGAATGATGTTGACGAGGCTGATTTCTATACAGTTTATGTCAATGGAGAGAAAGTAGGTGATACAGAAGAGACAACATTCGTCACAGGATTTGACGTAAGCGGCACTTATAATTATACAATAACATCAAACTGCGATGGTGTCGAGTCGGAGCACTCTGAAAGATGCACTGTATTTTTGGAAATAGCAGGCGTAGAAGAAAACGAGATAAAATTCGAGATGTATCCAAATCCTGTGAGCAGCGAACTTCATATCGCAACAGAAGCGAATATAGAAGAAATATCGATTTACGATATTTACGGAAGAATGACTACAGTCTACAGTCTACAGTCTACAGACTTTGTCCACAACATTGATGTCGCTGATTTAGGAAATGGAATTTATTTCATCAATATAAAAACTGATAAAGGAAACGTTGTTAAGAGATTTATTAAAAAATAAAAGACTCTGAGTCACCAAGTCACCAAGTCACCGAGGAATTTTCTTGGTGACTCGGTGACTTAGAGACTCGGCGACTTAAAAATAACCAAGGTCCGTAGTCCGTAGACTGTAGACCATAGACATAAAAAGAAATGAAAAAGACATTATTATTAGCATTAGCGATTTTGTTATCTGTAGCTATCAAGGCTCAGGACGTATTGATTAACGAATCTTTCGATTCGACAGATATGCCAGAAGGCTGGACCGTGATGGGCGAGGCGTTGACGAACTGGAAAATCAGCAACACCAATATGGCGGGAGGCTCAGCCAATGAAATTAAGTTAGGTTGGAACCCACAATTCGATGGCATCAGCCGATTGGTGGCAAATCCTCTTGATTTAACAGACGTAAAAAGTCTTAAAGTAAACCTCAAGCATTATTTTGAAAACTATGCCAGCGCTATAAGCACCATAGGAATAGCTACCTCATCAGACAACGGCACCTCATGGAATGTAGGCTGGTCATGCGGATATAACGAGACTGGACAATACAGCATCGAACAAAGAATAGCAACTGCCGATATGGGTAAAGACAACGTCTTGATTTGTATCTTCTTTGAAGGCAACTCAGCACGTTTCCAAGCATGGTACTTCGACGACTTCGTAGTGACAGTACAGCCTAATGTTGAGATAAGACTCAACAGCATCGACATCTTCGACAGGATAGGAGCTGGCAACCTTAACGCAAGTTTCTCGGTACAAAATATGGGAGTCGACAATATACAATCATTCGTAGCTACATATCAGATTGAAGGAGAAGAAGCTGTAACAGAATCATTCACGACTTCATTGTCGTCGTTCGAGACAAAACAATTCAGCTTCGTAACAAATAAAACAATCCTTCCAGGAGAGTATAACATCAGCTTCAACATAAGCAAAGTCAATGAAATAGAAATCAATTCTGCTAACAACACCCTGACAAAGACCTTCAACGTCTCTTTAAGCGAGAGACAGAGAATCCCGATGATAGAACACTTCTCTAGTTCTACCTGCGCACCTTGCGTGTTGATAAACACCTTGATGCACAATCTCACCGAGAAAAATCCTGACAAATATACTTACACTAAATATGTAGTCAATTTCCCTGGCACTGGCGACCCATATTATACAGCAGAAAGTGGCGTAAGAAAGGATTATTACGGAGCTCATACAGCACCGAGAGTCTACCTCGACTCTGAGTTCCAAGTCAAGAACCAAACCTTCCAACCTGTCACACAAACAGCCTTGACAAACAGATACGAAGTGCCTGCTTTCGCTGAAATAAGAGGCGCTTTCAACATAGACGAAAATAATGTGATACATGTCATTGCCGATGTAATATCATACGTAAACCTTGAGAACGTCAGGACTTTCATCTCTGTCAACGAAAAGACTACTACCGAAAACCACGTGGAATACGGAGGAACAGGTGAGACTGAATGGCATCACGTCATGATGAAGATGTTACCTAACGCAGAAGGAAATATCACAACATTAAAAGCTGGAGAATCAAAACGTTTCGAGTTCACCTACGACATGGGAGCAACATTTATGGAAGAAGCCGACGACCTCGAAGTAGCAGTCTGGATTCAAAACTACGACACCAAAGAAATATTCAACAGCCATTACCTCTATGAATATACCGAACACCCTTATCCTGCACGCAACTTGCATTTCTCAGAAGGCAGCAGACTTAAAATAAAATGGGACGCTCCAAAAGAAGCAACACCTACAGGATATAACCTTTATGTCAATAATGAATTGATTTTAGGAAACACACAAGAGACATCATTCAGCATCGACATGACCGACTTCTGCATAGCCGAAGTGATAGCATTATACGAAAACGGCATGACATCGGTAGGTGCCGTCAATGTGTACTCCGCTGAATACAAAACACCTCAGAATATCTCAGCAAATAGCGACGATACAAAAATCACTGTCACTTGGGACGCAGTAGACGGAATTTCTGAATACGGTATATATCGTAACGAAGAGTTTTTTGCTACAGTTGAAAGTAACAGTTTCATCGACACTACAGCTAAGGTTGGTGAAGAATATTGCTACAGAATAAAATCAGTGATAGGCAACAACAGCTCTGCATTGTCAGAAGAAAGTTGTAGCATAATAACAGGAGAATCCATAGAAGAATACAATAACTACATCAACATCCACCCTAATCCAGCTAACGATAAGATTTCCATCGCAACAGAACTTAATGTTGAAGAAATCGCGATTTACGACATTTATGGTCGCCTCTGTTGTAGGGACGCATCGAATGCGTCCACATCAACGATAGACACATTCAATGTGTCCGTACAGGATTTAGAAAATGGAATTTATTTCATCAATATAAAGACTGATAAAGGGAACATTGTTAGGAGATTTATTAAAAACTGAGAATTTGAAAATCTGAGAATCTGAGAAATTTTCAGGTTTTCAGGTTTTCAGATTTTCAATTTTTCAATTTTAAAAAAAATAACCCAAGGTCTGTAGACTGTAGACCGTAGACATAAAAAAGAAATGAAAAAGACATTATTACTTACAATCGCATTATTATTATCTGTGACACTTTTCTCACAGAGCGTAGGTACAATCGTAAAAGAGACTTTCGATTCAGACGAGATGCCTGAGGGCTGGAAAATCACTGGCAACAACTCACAAAACTGGTCGGTGTCGAAGAGCAATTTCTGTGGAGGCGAGCCTAACGAGATGATGTTGTCGTGGCAACCTACCTTCTACAACGGCTTCACACGCCTCACCTCCCCTATGTTAGACCTCACCGGCGTCGACAGTATTTTGGTGACATTCAGACACTATGTCGATATTTACACGACCTATCCTTCAAAGATTGGCATCGCCACATCATCATCGAACGGAATGAAATGGGATAAAGCATACGAAGAGACCTTCTATGCCGACGGTCAGCATCACATCAGCAAAGTCATAGCCAACGATGACATGGGAAAAGATAAAGTCATGGTGGCACTTTTCTATGAAGGTAACTCAGGAAACCTTAATGCCATTTATTTTGATGACGTGGAAATCACTACAATAGAAAATATTAACGCCAAAATAGCATCTCTCGACATTCCCAACAGCATTGATGCAGGCAACACCAACATCACATTCAGCCTGCAAAATATAGGCTCTGAAAAAATAACATCTTTTGAAGCTAAATATGAAATCGATGGTATCACATACAGCCAGACTTTTGAAACAGAGATAGCTTTCATAGAGACAAAACAATTCACCTTCGACCAAAACGTAGCTTTAATACCTGGGAACTACGAAGTTAAAATCGATATTGTCTCTGTCAATGGAGAAGAAGATATAGACATCTCAAACAACACACTAGCTAAAGAAATCAACGTTGCTTTAGGTTCGGTACAACGTATTCCTATGATAGAACACTTTTCGAGTTCGACATGCAGCTATTGCGTTGGTGTGGATAACAGCATGACAACACTGACTAACAACAATCCTGGCAAATACACATATGTCAAATATCCACTGAACTTCCCTGCTCCTGGCGACCCTTACAACACACAAGAATGTAATGCAAAAAAAGAATATTATGGAGTTTCTGCAGCGCCGAGAGTCGTTATAGACGGAACTAATTTAGGAGCTTCATCAGTGTCGCAATATCAATTAGATGAAAGTTATAACAGCAGCGCATACGTCAA
Source organism: Lentimicrobiaceae bacterium (assembly GCA_015061315.1). Classification (GTDB taxonomy): domain Bacteria; phylum Bacteroidota; class Bacteroidia; order Bacteroidales; family F082; genus Limimorpha. Next base: position 29,937 of record SUWV01000002.1, on the reverse strand, counting down.
TATAAAAGGTGCTTTTAACATTGAAGAGAAAACTATCAACGTAAAAGCCGACATCATGTCGTATATAGATTTGAAAAACGTTAAGCTCTTTGTATGCGTAAATGAAAAGACCACCACAGGAAATGTAGGTACCAACGGTCTCACCGAATTTCACCATGTCATGATGAAGATGCTCGACGACGTCAACGGCAAAGATATTGAAATGAAAGCAGGAGAATATCAACATTATGAATTTTCATATAATATGGGCTCTACTTTCGTCGAAGACATGAACGACCTCGAAGTGGCAGTATGGGTTCAGGATATTGTGACAAGCGACGTATTCAACAGCAGCTTCTTATATGAATATACAGAACATACATATCCTGCACAAAACCTCACGATGACAGAAAACGACGATAACATCACAATCGCTTGGGAAGCCCCAGAAAAAGGCGAGCCTACAGCTTATAACTTATATTTCAACAACGAACTCGTCTTGAACAACACAAAAGAAATGTCATTCAACACCACAACGACAGAAGACTTCTATATGGCTGAAGTTGTGGCTTTGTATGATGACAAAACATCAGTCGGCATCATAAAAACATCTGCCACAGAAGAAGAAATAATAGACACCACAAATGTTATTTCAAACTACGAAAACAGATTTAACATTTATCCTAATCCTGTTAAAGATGAATTGACTATCACAACAGAAGTTCGTGTGGAAGAAATCGCGATTTACGATGTTTACGGAAGAAGGACCAATGTCTACAGTCTACAGTCTACAGACTTTGTCCACAACCTTAATGTTGCTGGTTTGAATAGCGGTATCTACTTCGTAAGAATCACGACTGAAGACGGAGAGATTGTAAAGAGATTTGTTAAGAATTAAATGTTTGGACGTATTAGACGCGTCCGTACAACAATGTAAAATCTATGTAAAAATGTGGTACTTTCGTATCACATTTTTTTTTATCTTTGTGAATTGTTAAATTTGTACAATCAAAACAAGAATAAAAAATGAATCGCATTAAAACCATCGTTTTATTATTGGCATTAATCGTGATTATGCCATCACTACTTTTCGCACAAGAACGTGCTTATCAAATCACCGATGACGTTGTCGTTCCTCATACTTCAGTAAAGAACCAATCACGTTCAGGCACCTGCTGGTGTTTCGCTGGCATCGGTATGGTTGAAGCTGAGATTCTCAGAAAATATAATGTAGAAGTAGACCTCTCAGAGATGTACTTAGTTCGTTGGGCTTATGCTAATAAGTTCGAGAAATATGTACGTATGCAAGGCACATGTAACTTCAGTCCTGGCGGCGAGGTATTCGACGTTTTATATGCCATCAACGAAAACGGCATGATGACAGAAGAAACATACAACGGATTAGTATTAGGCGAAGGCATCCACAATCATGGCGAGTTACATTCAGTCTTGGCAGAATACGGAAAAATCGTTAATAAGCAACATAACGGAAAAATCAGCAAGGCTTGGCCTGCAATGGTACAATCTGTTTTAGATGTATATCTCGGAACAACACCAGAGACATTTGAGTTTGAAGGCAGCCAATACGACGCTAAATCATTTGCAGAGAAATATCCTATCAACATCAACGATTACGTTCAGATAGGCGCTTTCACAAATCATGAGAACTACAAACCTTATATCATGCCAATACAAGACAACTGGACAAACACCTTGACTTACAACATGACACTCGATGAGTTGATGAACGAGCTTGACAACGCCTTGAACAATGGCTACACCGTAGGTTGGGCACAAGACGTCAGCGACAAAGGTTTCAGCCGCGATGCAGGTGTTGGCGTAGTACTCGAAAACGACATCGAGAAAATAAGACAGTCAGACCCTAAGAAATATAAAAAGATGAGCGATGATGAAATTCGCGCTTCATTATATAAATTCGAGACTGTGATGCCAGAGAAGGAAGTCACAGAAGATATGCATCAAGAAGCATACGAAAACGGACAGACCACCGACGACCACAGCATGCTCATCGTCGGCATAGCCCACGACCAACAAGGCAACAAATATTATAAGGTGAAAAACTCATGGAGCGCAAACTATGGCTACGACGGCTACTGGTACTGCTCAGAGCCTTACGTCCGTCTCCACACTATGTTCTTCACAGTAAATAAAGAAGGATTGACATCAGACATCAAAAATAAATTGGAATTAAAATAATTATTAACTTAAATTAAATTAACACTATGAACTTTAAAAAATTCTTAGCAGCTACAGCATTAGCATTCGTTATGCCATGCTTCGCTAACGCACAAGAAGCAGAAGAAGCAGCAAAACCAGAAGGCTGGATCTTCTCTGAAGAAGTAAAACTTCCTATTACATCAGTTAAAAACCAATATGCAGCAGGTACATGCTGGTGCTACTCAACACTTTCATTCGTTGAAGCAGAATTGTTACGTATGGGCAAAGGCGAATACGATTTCTCAGAAATGTTCATCGTATGGAACACATACATGGACCGCGCTCAGGCAACAGTACGCACACACGGCGACATCTCTTTCTCACAAGGCGGTTCGTTCTATGACGTACTTTACGGTATCAAACATTACGGTTTAGTTCCAGATGCAGAATTGCCAGCTGGCGTTATGCACGGCGAGACATTATCTAACTTCTCTGAATTCTCAAGCGTATGCGACCCATTCGTAGAAGGCATCACAAAGAACAAGACATTACAAACAAGTCCTGACGGCACTCCACTCTGGAGAAACGCTATGGCTGGTATCCTCAACGCTTACATCGGCGAATGCCCAGAAACATTCGTTTATGAAGGCAAAGAATACACTCCTAAATCATTCGCAGAATCAACAGGTTTCAACCCAGATGACTATGTAAACTTAGCATCATTCTCACACCACCCATTCTACGAAAAATTCATCATCGAAGTACAAGACAACTGGAGATGGAGCACAGCTTACAACCTTCCTATCGACGAATTCATGGAAGTCATGAACTATGCTATCGACAATGGCTACACCATCGCATGGGGTTCTGACGTAAGTGAAAGAGGCTGGTTAAGAGGCGAAAACGCTGGTATCGCTGTTCTTCCTGACCTTGAAGCTAAAGCTGGCAGCAACGACTCTGGCACCGACATGGCACGCTGGATCGGTATGAGCGCAGCCGACAGAGCTAAAGAAGCTCTCTCACAACCAACACCTCAACGCTGGGTATCTCAAGAAGACCGTCAACTCGCTTATGACAACTACGAGACAACAGACGACCACGGCATGATTATCTACGGTAAAGCTAAAGACCAACTCGGCAACAACTACTTCATCGTAAAGAACTCATGGGGCGACTATGGCAAATATGAAGGCTCATTATACGCTTCAGAAGCTTTCGTACGTTACAAGACTATGAACATCGTAGTTCACAAAGACGCTCTTCCAAAACATATCAAGAAAGCTCTCGGTATAAAATAAGATTTTCAAAAATGCTTCTGTCATTATTTTGACGGAGGCATTTTTTTTAATATGTCAAATCAACCTATATAGATATGAAAAAGATATTATTACTAATCGTTTGCGCACTATGTATCTCACTCGGACTCAAAGCGCAGGAAAAAGAAGTGATTTCAGTCCATCAAAATGGAATTGATACACCCGCACAAATCGCTATCTCCGACATCACTACAATAACTTTTGAAAATGACGGAATGAATGTCAATGTAAACAACTCCAATGAGCCTCATTTCTTTGAATTGTCAGGCATTAACAAAATCACTTTCGACCTCAAGCCAGTAGCTATCGAATCTATAGCATTCAACAACAACTCAGAATTACACATCTACCCTAATCCAACAAAAGACCAACTCTTTATTGAATCAGAACTTAATATAGAAGAAATTATAATTTACGATGTTTATGGAAGAAAATGTCAACAAGCCAACGAGACAACAGGCCAACAGGTTCTTGATGTTGCTGATTTAAATACTGGCATCTATTTCATAAAAGTCGTAACCGATAACAATGAAATCGTAAAACGTTTTGTTAAAAAATAATCGTTATAATTATTTAACAAATCATAATAAATATTAACAATAAAAACTCATAAAAATGAAAAAGATATTATTATTCGTAGCAGCATTATTATTAAACTTCGGCGTGTATGCTCAAAATACTACACCAAACAGACTCTTAATACATCACAACAATACAACGAGCGGACATATCATCGACAATGTCGACAGTTTGACATTCGCTAATGTTCAGGGCGAAGTCGCTGCCAATTTAGAAATTTTAGAATATGACTTGGAAAAAGTTATATTGAAGGTGACACGCACTGCTTCATGTGCAGCTTTTAAAATCGCTATTGAGCCTACGGTGAAAATAGCATCGATGTCTGATTACTCATTAGCTCAATATATCGACAACGACTCAGACAACGCATATTATCAAGACTTTGAATCAGCACAGTTGTCGGGAATTGAACTTTTATCAAGCACAGAATATACCATAGCTACTGTAGGTATCGACCAATACGGTATTTTGTGCGACGTTAAAAAAGTTGCGTTCACCACACCTGATGAAACATTGGTAGGCGTTCCAGAAGTAAAAGCAGAACTCGTTGAAGCAAACCATTATGATTTCACTGTCAAGTTCACTCCTAACGAAGACGTTTCAAAATATAGCGTAGTCACAGGTGAAAAAGGTCAGCTCCAGTCACAATATGAGATGTTTGCTCCAATGTTCGGATATTCCAATATCGGACAACTTATAGAAAGTTGGGGATTGCAATACACAGAAGAGACCACATACACATGGACAAACATGGCACCTGGCACAGTATACGAAGTCTTTATCCAAGCTTGGGATGCAGAAGGCGTCATGGCTCCTCACACAGTATTTGAATTGACAACAAAATCACTTGGTGGCGAAGGAACCGCCGAAGTCGCAATCACAATAGGTAAATATACATTAGGAGAATGGTGGGACGAAGAAGGAAATACTGTAATGCTTCCATCACAATTCATCACCTACACTCCTAACGACCAGACAAGCGCCTACAGATTCGGAGTATATTTAGCATCCAACTACGATGCAGAAGCAGAAGCTATCAAGGAAGAGCTTTGTACAGATCCTCCGATGCCAACAATGGGATGGTTCTTCTATGAAGAATTGACAACAGACTATCAAATCGATCCTAATCTTGATTGCGTGGTTATTGCAGCAGCAAAGAACGCCAACGGCGAATGGGGTCCTGTTACAGAAGTCCGTTTCACAACGCCAGCAGATATGCCAAGCAAATCAGCGTCAAAGACAATAACATCTCGTAATTTCAAATCAGAAAACGAGGCAGGAAAAGTCCATATCGTAAAACAAAACAAACTGAGATTAATCAGTAAATAACAAATTAATAAATGACAAAAAGAAAAGGCGAGTCTAATCAAACTCGCCTTCTTTTATTAATCACAATTCTCAATTCTTAATTCTCAATTCTTAATTCCACATATCATTTCTTCATCATCTCGAAGCCTTTACCATAAACTCCCATCACAGTATTTACAGAGACGAAAGCGGCAGGGTCGAGTTGTTTCACTATTCGTATAACACGTTGTGATTCTGTCTTACGAACGACGACCATCACAATATCAGACTCTACTTTAGAATACCATCCCGTACCTTTTATCATTGTCACTCCACGATGCACCTCCTCTCCTACTCTGTCGGCTATCTCGTGTGGCTTCGACGAGAAGATAAACATCTGCACCGATTGCTTGCTGCCGTTCATCGTCAAATCCATGGTATAGCTTGTCACCATAAGACCGACATAACTGTAAATCAAAAGTTCTAAATCTCTAAATACAAGATATGAACATGAAATAATGGCGACATTAATAAATAATGAAAGGCGACCTAATGTCACATTACGATATTTATTTATCATCACTATGATGACATCGGTGCCACCGGTACTGCTGCCTTCGAGGAAGATAATGCCGCAGGCAACGCCGTTAAGTCCAGCACCAAGAACAGCGGCAAGGAAACGATCCTCTATGATAGGTCCGAGAAAAACATACTCTTGAAAAAGATAAAATGTTATTGACGTCATTATCACAGAATAGATAGTACTAATAGCGAACCTTTTTCCCAACGACCTAAAAGCTATCAAAATAAGAATAGCGTTCAAGACAAATATCATAATACCTGTAGGGATACCTGTCAGCCAATAAATAATAGTGGAAAGACCGGTGATGCCACCACCAAGCATCTGATTAGGGATAAGAAAACCAGTCCAGCCAATAGCAGAGACAATGATAGCCAACGTAATAATAATGTGGCTTCTTACTTCATACCAAATATTGATGTTATTTTTCATAATTATATGTTTATTTTATATGAATTGCAAAGTTAATAAAACTATCAATCATTTAACTTAATAAGGATAAATTTTGTTTAAACTTAAACGTACATCGTAAAAACATCAACGACTTTCACTTCTTTCACCTATTAAAAAGTACTAATATTTTTCTTTGATTTTTCAAAAAAGTTTTATATTTTTGGAGTCTCAAATTAAGATGTCATGACTTTCCAACCAAATGAAAAATATACATTCTTGAATCTTAAAGAAAGAGACAGATTTTGAAGAATCTGAAAAAATAAAATCTTAAAATCTGAGAGTATTTTGATTTATGTTTTTCAGATTTTAAGTATTGACATCGAACCAACGAATAATCAGTTATTAATTATTAACATAAATAAAAAAATAGAATCATGGAATTACCATTTGCAGAATCTTGGAAAATTAAGATGGTTGAACCCATCAAGAAAAGCACTCGCGCAGAACGCGAACAATGGATGAAAGAAGCTCATTACAATTTGTTTAACCTCAAAGCAGATCAAGTATATATCGACTGCTTGACAGACTCAGGTACTGGCGCTATGAGCGACCGTCAATGGGCTGCTATGATGATGGGCGACGAAAGCTACGCCGGTTCATCTTCATTCTTCCGTCTTAAAGAAGTCATCACACGCCTCACAGGCTTTGAATATGTTATCCCAACACACCAAGGACGTGCTGCTGAAAACGTTCTCTTCAGCCACTTAGTGAAAAACGGTGACATCGTTCCAGGTAACTCACATTTCGACACAACAAAAGGTCACATCGAGAGCCGTAAAGCTTTCGCAGTCGACTGCACAATAGACGAAGCAAAAGACACTCAACTTGAAGTTCCTTTCAAAGGTAATGTCGACCCTAAGAAACTTGAAAAAGTACTCGCTGAAAACGCTGAGAAAGTTCCTTTCGTAATAGTTACTGTTACAAACAACACAGCTGGCGGCCAACCTGTATCAATGCAGAACCTCCGCGAAGTTCGCGCTGTTGCCGACAAATATAACAAACGCGTCATCTTCGACTCAGCTCGTTTCGTTGAAAACGCTTACTTCATCAAGACACGCGAAGCTGGTTATGCCGATAAGACTATCAAAGAAATCGTTAAGGAAATGTATCAATATGCCGACGGTATGACAATGTCAGCTAAGAAAGACGGTATCGTGAATATGGGTGGTTTCATCGCTACACGTCACGAAGATTGGTACGAAGGTGCAAAACGTTTCTGCATCCCATTCGAAGGCTTCCTCACATACGGCGGTATGAACGGTCGTGACATGGACGCTCTCGCAGTAGGTCTCGACGAAAACACAGAATTAGACAACATCGAAACACGTATCAAACAAGTTCAATATCTTGCAGCTAAGTTAGACGAATACGGCATCCCTTACCAACGTCCTGTCGGTGGCCACGCTATCTTCGTCGATGCTGACCGCGTTCTCACCAACGTTCCTAAAGAAGAGTTCCCAGCACAGACACTCGCTATCGAGCTTTACTTAGAAGCTGGTATCCGTGGCTGCGAAATCGGTTACATCCTCGCTGACCGTGACCCTGTCACACGCGAAAACCGTTTCGGCGGATTGGATCTCCTCCGTCTCTGCATCGCTCGCCGCGTTTATACTAACAACCACATGGATGTTATCGCAGCAGCTTTGAAGAACGTTTACGACCGCCGCGAAGAAATTAAACACGGTGTTCGTATCACATGGGAAACAGAACTCATGCGTCACTTCACAGTTCATTTGGAACCTATTAAATAATCAAATCTGAAAATATGAGAATCTGAGAATCTGAAATAAATTCTCAGGTTCTCAATTTTTCAATTTCTCAGATTTAAAAATGCTAATCAACATACTATTTATAATAGCACTTACATTCCCCGTAGCGACAGCATCAACGGCATTCGGTTCAATTAATAATGAACAATTAACAATTAACAATGAACAAAGTTGGGGTCGTAACTTGATATATGCTCTTATTCTTGCTTTAGGTCAAGGATTGATGTACTATCTCGGAGGATTGCTTGGCGGAACATTTATGCACCTACTAACAAAACTTTCAAAATGGGTTGTGTTAGCATTATGTTTCTCCATCTATTACAGAATGTTGATAAACACCCTTAAAATAAAAAAAGGAGAGAACCTATATTTCGTCCAAAATAAGAAACAAATAATATTGCTTTCTATAGCACTCGGCGTCAATACATTCATTGCTGGTCTCATGACAGAGTTCTATGAACCATTCCAAAACATCACACCTTATATATTAATAGGTGTATCATTTGTATGGTCGCTCATCGAAATGATAGTGCCATTTTCCAAAATGAAACTTACCTTCAACAGCTTGTTGAACCTCATCTTCGCCTTTGTGATATTGGCAGTGGGATTCGTAGGCATACTATAGTAATATGACGTTGCCACTTACGTCCTTGCCACGTACGGCGGTGCCATACGTTGTATATGTATAAGCCTTTCAGGCTACTTGGTATGGAGTATTAATTATAAAAAAGTTCAATAGTTAGCGTTCAAAGTTCAGTGTCTTTTATTATCTTTGCGGACTATTTATATCTTTGCAAAGTTATGATTCATTTGACGAAAATATTTCACTTTGAGGCAGCTCATGCTCTTATGGGTTACGATGGCAGATGTCGTAACATACATGGACATTCCTACGAGATGCGTGTCACCATAAAAGGCATGCCGATTATAGATCCATCAAGTCCTAAAAACGGCATGGTGATGGACTTCGGCGACCTGAAAAAAATCGTCAATGAAGAGATTGTAGATCACTATGATCATGCTTTTATCATCAACGACCAAATGCCAAAAGACTTCATAGAAGAAGTGAAACGCCATTACGAAAGAATCATAGTACTTCCTTACCAACCTACGACGGAACTGATGCTTCTCGATTTCTCAAAAAAAATTAAGAAACGACTTCCGGAAAACGTATCATTAGTCAAGATATTTTTAAAAGAGACAGAAGGCTCATACGCTGAATTAATAGAAGAAGAATAATATTAAAAATAAGACATTATGAAAAGAACATTACAATTGATGTTTATCATGACTCTACTTTTCTGCAATATTAATTTATTTGCAGATAATTATGGAGATAACACTTTTCAAGTAACATTAGGCACAGGCACTGACACCGACAACTCAACGCCTTTTATCACGAAACATTGTTATTCGTGGAACGAGACTATCTATACAGGAACTGAGATTGGTGGTGCATGTACCATCAAGTCACTCTCCTATCATACGTCATCGCCAGGAGAGACAATTCTGTTAGATGAACTTAATATATATATGGCGGTCACGTCAAAAGCATCTTTCCGTACGCCAACCGACTGGACATCAGCAGAAAGCCTTATAAAGGTATATGGTGGCAAAAACATCACTGTAGGTGATACAGAATGGGAAAAGATAACATTAGATATTCCTTTTTATTATAATGGTGACGACAACCTCGTAATCGTTGTGGCAAAGAAAACAAGCATGTTTAATTCTAAAAGTAAGTGGTATTATACAAAAGATAATACTTCACAGACATACACGCTTTTCTACGGAAACGATAAAAGCGAAAGCATTGCTGAGGTACCACCTACAACATCAGATCAAGGAACAAGAATGACATACAGAGCCAACGTTGTTTTAGACGTCGTTTATGGCGAAGTCGCATCACCTATCGTGATAACACCTAATCCTATCGACATGGGCTATCGTCCTGCCGCATCATGGACTCGTCCTATGAAAATAGACTTCACAACAGACTCAACAACAGCCTACATCTTAGGAATAGAATCGTTAAGTCCATCATTTGTAATATCAAACTATCAAGCTCCTATTGAAGTTACAAAAGACAATCCAGCATCAGTAAGTATAAAACTTACCAACAGTAATGTCGTAGGAGAAATCAACGGCAAGCTTCGTGTGACAAACAACTATGCCACCGATGAGATAGAAATCAAAGCTACTACATATTCTCCTGTCAGCCCTGACGTTTGGGAAAAAGCCGAGATTGTGACAACATATCCATATATCAACACACCAGATTTCGACAAGCTTTACAACAACTATTATCTGCCTGGTGAAGCACAAGACGGACCAGATGCCGTGTATCAACTTATTCTTGATGAGCCAACGACCTTATCGGTAGGCGTTAATGGAGAGAATGCCAAAGCTGCTTTATACACAAGCGATTTCAATGGCAAAGGAGGTCCAGATACTAACAACTACTACGGAGCTGTTATCGATCCTGACCAACCTTCAGAGCCAGAATTTCCTGAAGTGGAGACACCAGTCTTACAAGGCAACACCTTCTCTTACAACTTTAACGACGGTTCTTTGGCAGACTGGAGAACAATAGATGCTGACGGTGACAGATACAACTGGAGCATCACTACAGACGGCAACATCAACGCCGGTTCCGACATTAGTCTTTATTCATTTTCATACAATCCTGGAATAAACTCTAAATTAAACCCAGATAATTATATCATAACAAGAGGCTCTTATTCAATAGACAAAAGCTCAGTACTTGAATTTGACGTGAGATCTCTCGACCCTGATAATCTAAAAGAAAACTATGAAGTAGTTGTCTCAACAGACGGCATCACTTTCTTCCATTTAGGAAAGGAATCATCGATAAGTGTTGATTGGACACATCAAGCAGTATCACTCGCCGACTACGCAGGACAAGACGTCGTGATAGGCTTCCGTCATTTTGATGTAGAAACAAAGTCGTCTGCAATACTCATCGACAATGTCGTATTGAAATCCAACGTCAGCAGAAGCAGTTTCGACATGACTGAAAAGTATACGGTTCCAGCAGGCTCCTATTACCTTACAGTGTCGGCTACAGAACGTTTTTCCGTCAACATCAATGCTGCGACAATAGGTGGTTTCAATCCTGTTACTGAAGTCCTCGCGCAAGAGATAGACGACAATAAAGTAAGTTTATGCTGGAGTTTCGATTTCATCAACCAAAGCGTAGAACTTAGCGATCACGGAACTCTCAACAATAACACAAGAGGAAACAATCAAGAAGCAGAAATATTAGGATATAATATTTATAGGAAGAACACCTTAAACGACGAAGCGGCTACACTCATCGCTGAAAATATTACCGACACAACCTACGTCGACAATCTTTGGGGAAGTTCACAGATGGGACTTTACCAATGGGGCGTCTCAGTGATTTATGACAATGGCAATGGCAGCACTTATGAAACAGCAGCAGCCTACTCCAACATAATCGGCAAAGACATGTTCACCGCCTTTGATGTACAGCTCAGCACCGACAACGGCAAAACACCTGAGGGAGCAAAAGTGTCGTTCTACAATGTTTATGAACCTTCTTTCAAATATGAGGCTACCGCCGATGCCGAAGGTCGCTGCCACTGGGATTCATTCCGCAAAGGCACCTACAAATATTCCATTTCTTTGGAAGGATTCAAACAAGTAGCTCTAAATGAAACATTGGAAATATGGGAAGAAGAGACATTTGAATATACCCTCAACGAAATATTCGTACTCGGCGACATCTTCGTCTCATCAACAGGATGGGCGATGTGGAACGACGACGCTGCATCATATAAAGTTAAATTAGACAATGAACTTATAGCCGAAGTGTCAAAGCCTTACTATCAATTCGATGTGAATAAGTTAGTCGCAGGACAACAATATACCACAACAATCATAGGATCTAAAGAACAGTCATACACATGGACTTACGATTCATGCGACGACTTGGTTCAGGCAAGCGATTTTGAAATTGAGGTCGAGCATAAAGATATTAACGTCTACTGGACATTGCCTGTGCAAGACTACGAAAAAGTTCCTACAAAATTTTATTTCGATTTTGAGAATAAGAGTTTAAACGGATGGTTATCTATCGATGCTGACGGTGATGGCTACTCATGGTCAAATTCAAAAGTATATTCACAAACAGAGTCTGGCTACCAAAGCTGGCATAGCGCGATGTCGCATTCCTGCATGGAGACAACGCCGCTTACCCCAGACAATTACTTGGCAACAACGAAGAAATATCTCATCACAGAGACCTCAAAACTTCATTTCTATGTCAGTGCCGAAAATAAAAACTATTCACAAGAACATTACGGCATTGCTATCTCGACAAAATCGAATTACAAGGTAGCCGATTTCAAGACTATCTATGAGGAAACATTGATAAAGGAAGACAATCCTTCATCGTCACATGGCGTATGGTACGAAAGAACGATAGACCTTAGCGAGTACGCTGGACAAGAAGTCTATATCGCTTTCCGTCACTTCAACTGTACCGACCAATTCTGGATCAACATCGACAATGTGGAACTAACGACATCCGATACGAGAAAGCATGAAGGCGAATGGTTTACCTACGACAACGGCAAAAACTACGATGCTTTAGGATTACAAGGCGGAGCTTCTTTCTACTGGGGAATGATGATACCTGCTGAAAAAGTAAAGCAATATGCAGGACAATATATTACAAAAGTATCTATATTAGACAAGACAGCTCACGACGGAAGATTCTTGATATATTTTGGCGGCGACAAAGCTCCGGGAATGTTGGTACATACTCAAGATTACAGCTGTACCGGAAAGAATGATTATGTAGAATTTCAGTTGACATCAGCTGTTGAACTCACTGGCGAACAAAATGTTTGGTTAGTGTTTAATAACTACAATGGTGAAAAAGTGGCATCCAATTGTGTAGTGCCTTCAGAGCCTAACGGACGCTGGTTCTCTAACAACGGCGTCGATTGGGTTGACATCTTGAATTACTCAGGATATAATGTTACATGGCAAATAGGCGCTTACATAGAAAACATGCCTATTCCTAACTCAACAGAAATGGAAGTCTTAGGAGCAATGTTGTATCGCGACGGACAACTTCTCACAGAAACACCTATAACAGAAGACAGTTACTTTGAAGTACTTCCAGAATACGGTGAGTATGAATATTCATTAAGGGTTGTCTATGGCGGTGAGAAAGACAGTTATTACGCCATGTCATGTCCTCAAACCATCTCCTTAAATCACGAAATTAAATGCGATGCACCAAAAGACCTTTACGGACAATCGACAATAAATCCTGACGGTAAAATAGGAACACTCCTCGAATGGCCTTATACCTTACATGGTTCCGAATGGATATACTACGACAATGGTAAGAGTGAAACAGGTCTCGGACTCGCTGGCGCTCCTATTTATTGGGGTATTATGTTCCCTGCCGAAGACCTCGAATTCTATAACGGAACATTAGTTACAAAAGTCGCTGTATTCGACTATGAATATCATAACGGCAACATCATGATATATTATGGAGGCGACGAAGCTCCTGAATTATTGATCCATTCCCAACCTTATAGCTGTACAGGCAAAAAAGAATTCGTCGAATTTGAACTGACATCACCAATGCCTGTCGACGCATCTACAAACCTCTGGATCGTATTCAATGCGCTCAACGGTAATTATCCTGCTCCTATATGTGAAGACCAAGGTAATAAAAACGGACGTTGGATGTCGACAGACGGCGAGAACTGGGCAGACATTGGAACAGTGCCTGACTTGGCTGGTACATTCATGGTACGCGCCTTCGTAACAAGCGAGTTCGGAAGAACAGCAACAGCTATAGGCGACGAACGCAACGAATACTCTACATTCGCACACTACAACTTATACAGAGGAACCTCAAAGAATAATATGGAACTCATTGCTCAACCAACAATAGGCTATTACTTCGATGAAGTCGAAAAAGGAACTTACTACTACAGAGTCACTGCGACTTATTTAGAAGACGACATCGAATGCGAGTCAGAACCAGCTAACTCATACAGCGAACCTGAAAATGATTTCATAAAAGTAGAAGTGACATCCGTGATGGAAAATAATGCCGCCGATATAGCAATGTATCCTAACCCTGTTAAAGATGAATTAATCCTCGCAACAGAAGCAAAGATAGAAGAAATCGCTATTTACGACATCTACGGAAGAGCCGTGAGACAACAAGTCAACATGACAACAGGTCAACAAGTTATTGATGTCGCTGATTTAGAAACAGGAATCTATTTCATCAATATAAAGACTAACAACGGAAACATCGTTAAGAGATTAATTAAGAATTAAGAATTAAGAATTAAGAATTGAGAATTGATACCAAATAGCCTAAAAGGCTTATACAGATACAGCGTATGGCAAGGTCATACGAAATTTATACCAAATAGCCTGAAAGGCTTATACAGATACAGCGTATGGCAAGGTCATACGAATTGGAAATGTGAACGTAGGGCTGCTCTGTGAAAGGGCAGCTCTTTTTATTAAAACCGTTGAACTTAGAACAACTTCATCACTCCATAACTCCATAACCTCATCACTCCATAACTCCATAACTAAAAAAGACGCTTCAACGATATATTATTTATTTTCATCGGTATCGTCGAAACGTCTCTACTCAGAGACTTGGTGACTCAGAGACTTGGTGACTTATTAAGACGCGCCAATTACATCGTGTTTATTTTCATCGGTGTAATATGTCACGTCTCTACTTGGCGACTCGGTGACTTGGCGACTTAAAAAAATCTTTAGACTTTAGACTGTAGACTTTAGACTTTTCTTATCTTTGCAATATGATCTCAGTACAAAATCTTAGCATGCAATTTACTGGTGAAGATCTCTTCACCGATATTAGTTTTATGATTCGTGAGAAGGATAGGATTGGTCTTGTCGGAAAAAATGGTGCTGGCAAGACTACTCTCATACGTCTTCTCTGCGGTCTTGAGCAGCCTTATAAAGGCGATGTCATAATGTCTGATGATGTTACCATCGGCTATCTTCCTCAAGAGAAAAACTTCGTCAAAGACTCTACAAGTCAGGTGCGCACTGTGATGGAAGAGGCTATGACGGCCTTTGAAGATTATCATCAGATTGAGAAAGAACTCGCGAAACTGCAAGACGAGTTGTCGAATAGAGACGACTATGAAAGTGCATCTTATCAACGTCTGTGCGAGAAGATGAGTCATCTCAATGAGAGGCTTAATATCATGGGCGGGCATTCTATCGAAGGTGAAGCTGAGCAGATACTCATCGGTCTCGGCTTTGAACATGCCGACATGAATCGTAAGATGAATGAGTTTAGCAACGGCTGGCAGATGCGCGTGGAACTCGCTAAGATATTACTCCGAAAACCAAAGTTATTGCTCCTCGACGAACCAACGAACCACTTAGACATAGAGTCAATACAATGGTTAGAAGGCTTCCTTAAAAACTATTACGGCGCCATTTTCATGGTGTCGCACGACAGAGCCTTCCTCGACCATATCACCATAAGGACGATAGAAATATCGTGTGCTAAGATATACGACTATAAATGCTCCTACTCTGAATTTATAGAAAGAAGAGAAGAACGCATCGATATTCAAAAGGCAGCCTTCGACAATCAGCAGCGTGAGATAAAAGAAATAGAAGCTTTCATCGAACGATTTAGATATAAGGCTACAAAAGCCAAACAAGTGCAGTCGCGCGTCAAACAGTTAGAGAAAATGGACGTGGTGCAAATCGACGATCAGGACAAGTCGGCTATTCATTTTAAGTTCCCGCCAGCACCTCATTCGGGCAAGGTGACATTAGAACTTAATAAGGTGTCGAAGTCTTACGGAGAGAAAAATATCCTTAACAATATAAACTTACTGATACCAAGAGGCGAGAAGATAGCTTTCGTTGGTCGTAACGGGGAAGGCAAGTCGACGTTGTCGAAAATCATTGCCGGCGTTTTAGATTATGAAGGTGAGGTAAAACTCGGTCATGAGGTCAAGATAGGTTATTATGCACAAAACCAGCACGACATGCTCGACCCTGAGAAGACCGTCTTCGAGACGCTCGACGACGTGGCGACAGGCGATATGCGTGTCAAGGTGAAATCCTTGCTCGGGGCATTTCTCTTCAGAGGCGAGGCAATAGATAAGAAAGTCAAGGTGCTCTCTGGCGGCGAAAAAGCTCGTCTCTCGTTAGCTAAAATGTTGCTATTCCCGACAAATCTGCTTATCCTCGACGAGCCTACCAACCACCTCGATATGCTGTCGAAAGATATTCTGAAATCGGCTCTCATCCAATTCGACGGCACTTTGATAATTGTATCTCACGACCGTGACTTCCTTCAAGGTTTGACAAATAAAGTATATGAGTTTAAAAAGCCTAATATCAAAGAACATATAGGCGACATCTACGATTTCTTGGAAGAGAAGAAACTTAAAGAACTCGACGACCTTAATAAAAAACAGAAAACGACACAGTCTGATGTCGACGCTTCTAAATCGCAAGCTAAGATGGATTATGAGCTGAAGAAACAGAACGACAGAGAGACGAAACGTATCGAGAGAGAGATAAAGAAGTTAGAAGAACAGATCGAAATTGTCGAAAACGAAATCGCCGAGATGAACGCTGTGATGTCTTCACCTGATGAGCATCCTGATGTAAGTTTAGATAACGACTGGTATAATATGTATGGGGAAAAGAAAAATAAGCTTCAGCAACTGATGGAACAGTGGGAGAAGCTTATTTAAAACTCCACAACAATAATGTCATGGCATTATCGACTACTTAAGATTTATAAAATTCTTAACAGGATTTGCATACATTTTAAGGAAGATATTTTCCATCTCCGTCATCTCTCCGTCCTTAGTACATGGCAGTTTGCTTAAACCACTACGCATATATTCAACAAAGTTATCCTTGTCATCATTGCTGTATTGATCTTCGTAGGTATGAGTGCCATTCAAGATGTCGTATGCTATATAATTATTCTTAAATAGCTTATAGTTCTGATATATTCTCTTGTCAATTATCTCTGCGAGATGAGTGAACTTGGCGTTCTTCTCAAATTGATCGCAATATTCTAATTCTTCTCTTGTGATTGATGGAGTGACAGAAATATTGATTTTTCCTTTTTGTTGCATGATGCCTGCGATGATGCTTCTGAGGTCTTCGCCAGGCTCCTTAACATATTTCTGGAAACTCGAGATATACAACTCCATAGTCTTCAAGAAGTCGCATGGCTCATATTCGTATGATATGGCAATAGGTGTGATGTTTAATTCAGCAAAATTCTCAACGAATGCTTTATCGCTGCTGAGCGAGAACATCTTCAGCACTCCGAGCTCTGTCTTGTCGTCGCCGTCTTTGGTCCTGCCATTACGCTGAGCAATCCAAACAGATTCTTTTTTGTCGTTGATGACATGACGCATATATTCCGATGCTAAGATAGAATCTCTGTAGAAATCCTTGGCGCTGCCGCTACGTGCTATCTTAAACATCTTATTTATCTTAGCAATGTCGATGACAAAATCTCCTTGCATCAGATTACTTCCTATAGCAACTTCAAAACATTCCATATCGTTGATGGCAAAAACGTAACATAAGATAGCAGCGTCTAATGCAATATCTCTATGGTTACTAACAAACATATTGCATTTGCTTGTTACGTTTTCGAGACCGTTATAAGTGAAATCTGTTGCAGTCTTTTTAAGAATATTCTCAACAACGTCGCGCATGAAACCATGTTGAAAATCTCTAACCGTCTTATAACTTTTCATGCCTTTGATATACTGCTGTGCATCAGTATTGAGAAAGACAGTATTGATGATTATCGGCAGATACTCATGATTAGTGATTCTTTTTATCGCAGCAGCAAATTCTTTGTCGTTATAAGGTCTTATGCTGTCAAATTTTTCCATAATATATTGTTTTAGTTATAAAGATAAAGAGGCATTAAAGCTTGAGCGCCTTCGATATTATTTATCATTTCAAAAGCTTCAAAATATTGAGCCTTATCGCCTAATTTGTTTTTCAATGTCTTAACGTAATAATCTTGAGTCTCTGTTTTAAATAGACTCTCGAATATATCTTCTTGTTTAGGGAATTCTTTTATTGAATAGGATTCTAATCCTGCTTGTTTTGCTGCGTATGCTATAGCTTCTCCCATGCCACCGAGTTCATCGACGAGACCTAATTCTATGGCGTCGGAGCCACTCCAGACGCGACCTTGAGCTATGCTGTCGACGAAGGTCTTACGTAAATTTCTCTCTGTTGAGACTAAAGTGATGAAGTCGTCGTATGTTTCTGTGACATATTTCTGCATCGTCTTAAGCTGATAAGGCGACATCGGTTTTGTGATTGAGCCGTAATCCGAGTTTTCATTTGTCTTCACTTCGTCGAATGTCAATCCTAACTTTTTGTTCATGAAGCCTTTGAGGTTAGGCACTGTAGCGAACACGCCTATAGAGCCAGTCAATGTTGTAGGGTCGGCAAAGATATAGTCGGAGCTTGACGAGATCCAGTAGCCACCCGAAGCCGCGTAATTGCCCATTGATACTATAAAAGGTTTCTCTTTAGCTGCGAGTTCTACTTCACGGCGTATCACCTCCGATGCCACGACTTGACCTCCAGGCGAGTTGACTCTCATGACAATAGCCTTGACTTTCTTGTCGTTTCTCGCTTCTCTGATAGCCTTCGACAACGACTCGCCACCGATAGTAGTGTCATCGCCTTCGCCATCAACAATTTGTCCTGAAGCATATACAACGCCTATTTTTCCATCACCTTCATAAAGCTCAGGACGTACTTTGGCATATTGCATATTTTTAATAAGATTCAACTTCTTGTCTTCACCGCCATAAACATGTTGTTGAAGTTTTGCTATAATCTCATCTCTGTATAAAAGTCCATCTACAAAGTGTTTTTCTAAAGCTACTTCTGGATTAAAAGCTAATATTAAGTCATCGGCCAAGCTGTTGATCGTAGCAACATCTATATTACGAGCTACGCTTATATCGTTACAAATATTCTCCCACATGGAGTTGAGCAGCACTTCGTTCTGTTCGCGATTTGCATCACTCATCTTATCTAAGAAATAAGGCTCCACAGCACTTTTGAACTTATTGTTAGCAGGTCTGATTATCTGCATCTCTATGTCTAATTTATCGAGAAGATGTTTGTAGAACATATTTTGTGTTGCCATGCCGTGAATGTCGAGCATTCCGTCAGGGAAGAGATAAATCTCGTCAGAAGCTGTTGCCAAATAATAGGCAGATTGAGAATAAGCTTCGGAATAGCTCACGACAAATTTCCCTGACTCTCTGAATTTGATAAGTTCTTTTCTTATTTCTTCAATATTTGCTGATGCTGCCGATATTCCTAATGATGATAATTCTATGAAGATACCGCTGATATTAGGGTCGATGGCAGCGGCTTTGATGTTATTGAGGATGTCGTTCATGCCGGCATTGTCGGTTGTTTTAAATGATGAGCCGTTGAAGACCAAACCTAAATCGTTTTCGTTGCTACGTTCAGGAATCTCGTAGTCGAGAGTCATGTATAAGATACTCTTAGGTTTCACTTTAACAGTCTGTTCAGAAGATGCTATTGAAGATATGATACTTGAGAATAATAAAATAATTAATACTACTAATAACATCGCTGATCCTAAGAATGAGGCGAAGAATGTCTTGAAAAATGATTTCATACTATATGTGTTTAAATGATACAATAATCAGCCTCAAAGATACGATTTTTTTTATTATTATCAATTCAAATAAGCAATCAAAAGCATTGGTATATATAATTTTCGGAAGTTATTATTTAGCAATGGGCAACAGATTCAAATCGATATAAAATGTATATAAAAAAACTGCTCGCTAACGCTAATGTCGGCGAGCAGTTTTGGTACCTGAGGCCGGAATCGAACCGGCACGCCCGAAATGGGCACAGGATTTTAAGTCCGGCGCGTCTACCTATTCCGCCACTCAGGCACTTAATCCTTTTTACAAAAAATCCCGACTTTCTATCGGGACTTTGAGCGGAAAACGAGACTCGAACTCGCGACCCCGACCTTGGCAAGGTCGTGCTCTACCAACTGAGCTATTTCCGCGTTGTTGTTTAACGGTGCAAAGATACGCATTTTCTAATTACGCGCAAGTATTTTTTAAACTTTTTTTTATTTTTTTTAAAATATTTTTTTAAATATTGATTTTCTGATAATTACAAAATGAAACTTGTATAAAATAATTCTTTTTTAACATAAATATGCTTCATTTTTTATAAAATTGTCATGCTTTTCTTATGAAAAATATCACAAAATCTTTATTTACCTTATTTTTCTTGATAATTTTATCATATATCTTGAAGTAAAAAATCGTGAGATTATAATAGATTTATGTAATTTCAAGAATAAAAAAAGAAGACGTAAAAAAAATCTTACGCCTCCTTTTTTATATATCCTTTCGCGATATTTTCGTGTTATTTCGCGGACTACTTTCGTGGATTAGAACTTATGAACAGCTCTTACATAAAATGATTTGTCTTTTATAGGATCAAGGCAAATTACGCTATTGTTGATAAAGACAACAACTTCCGCCATACTTTCCGATGTTTCATTAGATGACCAATAATAATCTTCTACGATAGGATCGTCTAATTTATCATTATACAATTTCACGAACTCCCCATCGAAAACATGTTTGCCATCGCTGACAGCATCCCACATCAATTGCATTTCGTGTGATGACGGGAAATACCAGCCCTCGCCATGATCGGCACACCATTTAGCAGCAGGATATTTGTCAGCTCCTAATTTAAGCATGTCCTCAGTATGCCAGTCACCACGATTTGTAACACAATTCACCCACGCATATTCTGTTGACCATTGCAAAAACTCCTGATCCATCGACATTATGAGTCCGCTGCTACCTGTTTCATCAACATAGAAAACAACGCCTTTCACACCATTAACATCGTATAAGTCGCCTGGTTTATATTCAAGAGCTTCATAAACATTGATTAATACCATCTCCGATTTATATTCATTCCATTTTGCTTGGAAATAATAATCGCCTTTATATTCAGATGAGAAAGTAGTACCTCCTTCATAAACACCTCCTCCAAATGTCACATCTATTATAACAGACTCAGCAGTGCGATCTTCTCCATCTACTAACACTGTAAAGGTAACTTTATCAATGCCATCGTTTTTGATAGCAGTCTTGTCAGCTATGAGTTCGACAACAGGATCTGGCTTTACTATAACGTTAATTGTCACCTCATTAGATTTAACTTCTTCATCATCTTCAAGTATAGCGACGAAACTACAAGCATATACTTCCGTTGATGAATACACATTAGATTCAAGAAGAGTGTTCTTGTCAATATTTAAGATCTTATAACCATCTGACAATTCGTTTTCATCAGAAAACACCGTAAATGTAACTTGATCAACACCGTCATTATAGATTTCAGTTTTGTCAGCTACGAGTTTCAAAGTAGGTTTTGGATCTGGTTCAGGTTCTTCAACAGCTTTGGCTTCTACTGTCACTTCATTTGAGTACACCTTATTATATAATGCAACAAAAGTATAATTGCCAGCTTCTGTTGTAACGAAAGTGCCGTTTTCTACGAGTGAACTGTCGGCGACATTCAAAACCTGATAGTTTTCAGCCAAAGCATCGCCATTTGCAGTTACATTAAATACAGCTGCATCTTTGCCATCAGCTACGATAGAAGTCTTGCTGACTGATAATTCCACAACAATAGTTTCTTCATCATCGTTACCATCATCGTTGCCGTTGCCATCGTCATTACCGTCGTCATTACCGTCATCGTTGCCACCTTCATCAACGACTTCTATTGCTTTAACTACGACTTTTTCTGATGTTGCGTCATCATAAGTTGCGTAGAAGGAATAAGCCTTTGGTTCTGTTGTTGAGAATGATGTGCCGCCTACTTCTTTATTTGTATCTGAGAAGTAAATACGAGCTTCTTTAGTTACGTCGTCTTCGTCATTAGCAATGACTTTGAATTTTGCCACGTCGACGCCGTCGGCTGTGATTTCTGTTTTATCAACACTAAGAGTAATTGTAGTCTTCTTACAAGAAGGTAGAATAAGACAAAAGATTGTCAATACAAGTAATAGTTTTTTCATATTTATAAATTTATTAAGGATTAATTCTATCTTGCAAAGATAATAAAAGTCTACGGTCTACAGACTACAGTCTAATTTTTTTTTAATAACTAAAGACCTTAGACTTTTGACTTTAGGCATTAGACTTTCTTCAACAGTTTCTTAATCTCGTTAAGTTTCATCAGAGCCTCGACTGGAGTCAAGGTGTCGATGTTAGTATTTAGTATGTCTTCTTTTATTTGAAGCAAGAGCGGGTCGTCCAACTGGATGAAGCTGAGTTGCATATCGTTACAGTTTTTTGTCTCTTTCACAGCCTTATTCAGCGACTCATGAGAATGCGATTTCTCCAACATCGAGAGCAGAGAGTCGGCTCTGTCGATGACCTTACGCGGCATTCCTGCCATGGCAGCGACGTGTATGCCGAAGCTGTGCGCACTGCCTCCTTTCTTCAGTTTTCTTAAAAAGATGACTTTGTCGTTCATCTCCTTCACGCTCACATGATAGTTCTTGATACGTTTGAAAGAACTCTCCATCTCGATAAGCTCGTGATAATGCGTCGCGAACAAGACCTTAGCCTTACACTGCGGATGTTCGTGCAGATATTCCGTTATAGCCCAAGCGATGCTGATGCCGTCGTAAGTACTTGTTCCTCTGCCTATCTCATCGAGGAGCACGAGGCTGCGATTAGAGATATTATTTAAAATACTCGCCGTCTCGTTCATCTCGACCATGAAAGTCGATTCGCCAGAAGAGATGTTATCGCTCGCCCCTACCCTTGTGAAAACCTTATCGACTAATCCTATGCGAGCTGAAGCGGCCGGGACGAAGCAGCCGATTTGTGCGAGCAAGACAATCAAGGCTGTCTGTCGAAGCAATGCCGACTTACCCGACATATTAGGTCCTGTGATGATAATAATCTGCTGTCTCTCTCTGTCTAAATAAACGTCATTAGAAATATATTGTTCCCCAATAGGCATCATCTGCTCTATCACAGGATGTCGTCCTTCTTTAATATCAATAACATACGAATCGTCAATAGTTGGCTTCACATAATTATTTCTCAGTGCCACATCAGCGAAGCTCACGAGACAGTCGATTTTTGAAATCAGTGAAGCATCGAGTTGTATAGGAGCCACGAACTCACCACAGGCATTTATCAACTCAAAATAAAGACGTTCCTCAATAGCGTGTATCTTCTCATCGGCACCGAGAATCTTCTGCTCATATTCTTTAAGTTCTTCGGTGATATAACGCTCAGCATTAGCCAATGTCTGCTTGCGAATCCATTCTGCAGGCACCTTATCTTTATGGAGATTAGTAACTTCGAGATAATATCCGAACACATTATTAAATCCCACCTTAAGAGAAGAAATACCAGTGGCTTCTATCTCGCGTCTTTGAATACTGGTAAGATATTCCTTTCCGGAACGCGACAAAGCTCTGAGGTCGTCGAGTTCCTCATCGACGCCGTCGTTGATAAAATTGCCTTTTGAGATAAGCGCTGGCGAATCAGGATTTAACACTCTTTTGATTTTCTGACGTATGCTATCGCACACATTAAGCTGCTCGGCATATAATTTTATGGAGTCGTCATTGCTATCGGCGCATAGATTTTTTATTATCTCTATTTGGTCGAGGGCGCGAGCAAGTTGCAGCAACTCACGAGGATTTACGCGCAGTAGCGACACCTTAGAGATGAGACGTTCAAGGTCGCCGACCTGACGTATAGCATCTTGAAACTTATATATCAAGTCGTTGTTATTCACGAAGTAATCGACGATGTCGTAACGAGCGTTGATCTGTTCCTTATTTTTCAGAGGGAGGGAGAGCCAGCGACGCATCAGGCGGCTACCCATAGGCGAGCTCGTCTTGTCGATGACGTCGATGAGAGTCTTGGCGCCAGCATTGGAAGAATGTAGAAGTTCCAAATTCCTGATAGTAAATTTATCGAGCCACACGAACTGACCTTGGTCGATGCGCGACAAAGAACTGATATACGATATTTTATCATGCTGCGTCTCGTGTAAGTAATGAATTGCAGCACCGGCAGCGATAATACCTTTAGGAAAGTCATCGACGCCGAAACCTTTGAGAGAGTTAGTCTGGAAATGACGCGTAAGGATATCGTTGGCATAGTCGTCGGTGAAGACCCAGTCGTCGAAGACTGTGAGATAATATTTATCGCTGAAGTTATCGATGAACGACTTACGTTTATTTCTCTGACAAAGCACTTCGGAAGGGTTGAAGCTCTGAAGCAGTTTGTCGATATATTCGTTATTACCTTGTGTGAGATAGAACTCGCCCGTCGAGACGTCTAAGAAAGCCACGCCCGACTCTTTATCTTCTATATGTATTGAAGCGAGGAAGTTATTTTCTTTTTGTACGAGGACGTTGTCGTCGTAAGTCACGCCAGGAGTCACGAGTTCGGTAATGCCGCGTTTCACTATTTTCTTTGTCAGCTTAGGATCTTCAAGTTGTTCGCAGACAGCAACTTTTTGACCAGCCTTGACGAGCTTAGGGAGATAAGTGTCCAAAGCATGATGCGGGAATCCGGCGAGCTCTGTGGCGGTGGCAGCCGACTTGCCTCGTTTTGTCAAGACGATACCTAAAATCTCGGATGTCTTTATGGCATCTTCACCGAAAGTCTCATAAAAATCACCGACTCTAAACAATAGTAAAGCTTCAGGATATTTCGCCTTAAAAGAATAATATTGTTTCATCAAAGGGGTTTCAAGTTCTTGATTTTCTTTGTCAGTCTTTGCCATAAAATCTACCTTAATTTATATCTCACAAAGATAAATATTTTTATTGTCGCTTCGTTTTCGATAAAACATTATTTTTGTCAAAAAAAATCAAGACATGCGTAAACTGACAATGCCAGAGTTAAACAGATTAAGTTTAACAGAATATCAACAAGTTGAGAAATTAGATGTTGTTATTGTATTAGATAATGTACGTTCTTTGAGTAACATCGGCTCGTTTTTCCGCACTGCCGATGCCTTCAGGATTGGCGAGATATTCTTATGTGGCATCACGGCCTGTCCTCCACATCGCGAGATACACAAGACAGCACTCGGCGCAGAAGAAAGCGTGAAGTGGCGTTATTTCGAGACCACCGAAGAAGCATGTAAATATCTGAAAGAAAACGATTACACCATCAACGCCGTCGAGCAAATCGAAGGCAGCGTAAAACTCAGCGACTTTATCCCTACAGCAAAAAGCGCATATATCTTCGGCAACGAAGTAGATGGCGTCGACGATGAAGTGCTTCCTTATTGCGACAGAGCTATCGAGATACCGCAGGAAGGAACGAAACATTCGCTCAACGTCTCAGTGACAGCCGGCATCGTAATGTATCACCTATTCAATTCTATGTGGAGCTGACTAAAATTTGAGAAACTGAAAATCTGAGAAATTGAAAAATTTTCAGGTTTTCAATTTTTCAGTATTTCAGATTTAAAAAAAATTATTTTTTTTGAACTAAGGCCTTTCATCTTTGTTTTTTGAGAAACAACTTAAAAACAACAAAAGATGAAAAATTTAAATTCACTATTCAAGACATTACTTGTTGTCATCATTATGATGACACCTATGGTTTTTCATGCTAAGAACCATGACGTAAAAAAAATGGCTAAACGCATTGATAAAGTCTATATCTCTGCCACGCCAGACATTTTGGAGAACAAAGGCAATGTTATCACTGTCACCATTTCAGCCGAGTTCCCTCCACGATATTTTCACAAGAAAGCCGTGATGAACATAACGCCGGTTTTGGTTTATGAGAACGGCGAGACAGAGTTGCCATCTATGAATTTCATAGGCGAGAAAGTCAATGGCGATGGCGTTGTCGTCGATAAGAGAGATGGCGGCTACTATTCCTACACCGTGAGCATACCTTATAATGATGAGATGTATAACTCATTATTAATCGTAGAGCCACTCGTTTATAAATTCAAGGAGACCGTCTATCCTAATCATCAAAGCATCAGAGACAAAGGCGAATTTGCCACCGCTAACACTTTCTTGATTGCTGAAGGCGTTATTAACACTGCACAAAACATCGACAAGAGCGCGCTTAAAAAAGCTTACGTTAAATCAGATGTAGAGCCTCAAGTCGTCAGCGACAACGGCAGCATCTTCTTCACAGTAAATTCCGACATCTTAAACTGGGCTACGCCATTAAACCAAAATGAGAAGAACAAGAAAGCTGTCGATGACCTCACCTCACATATCGTAAAAGGCTGGAACATACAGAACATTGAAATCAATGGATGGGCATCGCCAGAAGGACCTTTAAGTTATAATAAAGATTTGTCGGGACAACGTGCTAAGATGACAGAAAAATATTTAAGAAATAAGTTAGCTTCACTATCTGCTAAGAAAAATTCTCATGTAAGCTACAAAAACGCCAACGACATCAAGTTCGTAACCAAAGGCAACGGAGCCGACTGGGACGGATTGATGAAAGCGATAGAAAACTCTAACATCAAAGACAAACAAACTATCCTCAACACTTTAAAGAAACAATCTCCAGAACAGAGAGTCGCGCAGTTAAACAAATATATCAAGCAATATCCAGAGTTCGAGAAGAGCATCTTGCCATCATTAAGAAAGACAGTAGTAAAAATAAATACTATAGAGCCCAAGATGACAGATGAACAAATCACCAAGGTATGCACACAAAATCCTAAGTCGTTGACCTGCGACCAGATGATGTATGCCGCAACATTAGTAAAAGATTTAAACAACAAAGAAAAGATCTACATCACAGCTATCGAGACATATCCAAATCATGCAGAACCATATTGTAATGCAGGAGCAGTGGCGATAGAAAAAGGCAACATCAAACATGCAAAGCAACTCACAAATCAAGCAATAGAAATCGATGATTTGTTAGCAGAAGCGTATAACAACTTAGGAGTTATTGCAATATTTGAAAACGATTACAAGTCGGCTGAAGACATGTTTAAGAAAGCAAGAAAGTTAGGACATAACACCAACTACAACGAAGGAGTAGTACATATCAATAAGGGCGATTACAACAAAGCCGCTAAGTTGATGAGCAAAGAAAATGCAAACTGCGACTATAATATCGCATTGGCGCAAACCTTAGACAAGAAATACACCATCGCAGAAGAGACCGTCAAATGTTTAGAAGAAAACGGCAAGACCTTATATTTGCAAGCCATTATTGCATCGAGAACCAACGATGTTGAAAAGACATTGAAGCATCTTGCCAAAGCTATTAAGAAAGACTCTAAAATAAAAAACATAGCAAAGCACGACATGGAATTTGCATACATGCAGGATAACCCAGAGTTTGTAGCTTTAGTAGAATAGTATTTCGACACTGATTAGAAGTCGCTTTTCGGAGCGACTTTTTTTATTTATTTTTTTTAATCTACGGTTGATTATATCAATAAAAATCTTATATTTGCAAATTAAACATTATACACTTTTGCACAGTTATAAAACCGATAATTATTAACAAATATAAGCTTATGAATAAACTCATTACAAAACTTTTAATTGTTGCCATCGTGCTTGTAAGTCCACTTAAATTCTTTGGACAGGAAGAAGGTAACAAGCCAGTTGCGGCATTTAGTGATTACGCCTATGTATCAGGCGATTTAGGTTTAGGTTTTCTAAAAGGTGACAACTCAGGATTGAAGTTAGGTCTTAACGGTCACCTCGGCATTGGATACCAATTCGATAACATTCTTGGCATCAAAGCCAACTTGGGATTCGGAGGTTTGAATGGCGAGTATGTTAACCATGAAATCCATAAGTCAAACTATTTCGATGGTAACATTAATTTAACTGTTAATTTAACAGACATCATCTTAGGTTATAACCCTGACAGAAAATTCAGCCTTGTCCCTCATATCGGTATTGGACAAGTCAGATACAGAGTTAAACTTAATGACGCCAACGGTCAGCAAATTCATGAGTCTGGCTATAGCAAAAGAGACGGTAGAGAAGTTATCGCTACAATTCCTATGGGTGTTGAGTTGAATTACATCATCAATCCAAGCTGGAGAGTTCATTTAGATTTCACAGCCAACTATGCTGATGGCGACCGTCTTGATGGTGTAGCATCAGGCGAACATAACGACTGGTTCAGCACATTAAATCTCGGTGCAAGCTACAGATTAGGTAGCGAAGCCAATATCTTCAAGAGAGATCATGAATATTGCAATTATTGGTATTTGATGGCTGACGGCGGAGCATCATTCGTATTCGGCGACAACAAATACAACTTCGGCAACGTAAGAGGTAACATGACAATAGGTGCTGGTTATAACTTCCATAACTTCTACAGAATTTATGTTAAAGCCGGTTATGGTATCTACACAGGCGAGTTCGACAATGTTTTCACACTCGACTATGCAGATTACTATGAAGCTAATATCAACATCGCTGCTGACCTCGTAGGTTTCATCTTCGGACACAACGAAGCACGTCGTTTCGGTGTTTACGCTCACATCGGTCTCGGTCAGATGCAATATAGAGCAAGAGCAACATACGCTGACGGAAGAAATGCAGCCGTAGGTTATCATCACGATGCATCATACAATACAAAAGGTCGTGGTTTACTCGACAGAAAAGTCGCTTTGACAGTACCTATGGGTATCGAATTTAATTATATTCTCAACGATAAATTCGACGTCTATGCTGACGCTACAACATTCTCAGCAGATAGCGACGTTCTCGACGCTTTCGCATCAGGTATTAACAAAGACTGGCGTAGTACAGTGAACTTCGGTTTGCGTTATAAATTCGCTAACTCATGCGTAAGAGCAGCAGCTGAAGAAGCTGAAAGAATCGACTGC
Organism: Lentimicrobiaceae bacterium; assembly: GCA_015061315.1. Lineage (GTDB taxonomy): Bacteria > Bacteroidota > Bacteroidia > Bacteroidales > F082 > Limimorpha. Next base: position 784 of record SUWV01000002.1, on the reverse strand, counting down.
GTAACACCAGAAGAGTTGAAACAAGCTATCAAAGAAGCTCTCGAAGAATACGAAGCTAATAGACCTAAAGAAGAAGCTGTAAAAACAGAGCCTGAAGTTAAGGTAATTGAGAAACACTATCATACAAACCACGCTAATATAGTGTTCCCTGTAAACAAATCAGAAAAAATAAGTACTCAGACAAATATCGACGCTATCAACAGAGCTTCTAATGAAGTACAAGATGGCTTTGAAGTAGAAAGAATTATCGTTGAAGGTTATGCTTCACCAGAAGGTGGAAAAGAAATCAACGACCGCCTCGCTGAAGAACGCGCTAAAGCAGCAGCAGAATTAATCCAAAACGAACTCGACACTCACTTAGATGATGAACATATCACAATACATTCTAATGGAGCTGACTGGGACGGTCTCGTAGAAGCTATCTTAGGTTCTGACCTCAGCAACAAGGAAGACATCGCTAACGAAATTAAAAACTCTTCTAACCGCGAAGAAACATTGAACGAATTGTTAGCAAAATATCCTCAAATCAGACCATTATTACCTCAATTACGTCGCGCTAACGTGACAATAACAACGGTAAAAGAATAAAATAAATGTGAACATAGAACAAGAAGAGGCTACTTTGATAAGTAGCCTCTTTTTTTTATTATAAAACTCGGTAATGTTGCCAAAAATAGTTGGTAATTGAACGAAAAAAAGACAGGTAAGGGGCATACAAAACAGCCCAAGTTACCTGTCTTTTTTTCCATCCTCATTTTTAAAATACAAATACCATTTTAGATAG
>SUWV01000020.1 GCA_015061315.1 Lentimicrobiaceae bacterium | reverse complement strand
ACGAAATTGATGTTAAAACTGGAAAGACTACAGCCATAACAACAGCGAACTCACAGATAAGTGAAAAGATTATTGTTTATAAAGGAAATTTATATACCATCATACAAAGGAAAAACGCCATAAAAGAATTTAGATCTTATATTGAAAGAATTGAATTGTAATTTAAGTTTTAAAATCTCTCGCAAAGGCGCAAAGTTCGCAAAGAACTGCTATAATAAATCTCTGCATTTCTCTGCGCCTATGCGCGAAAAAAAAACATCATGAAAAAACTACTTTTAATATCCTCTCTCCTATTCCTCTGCGGAATGACGCTTCTTGCGCAGAAAGACGACGCTTTCGTGAATGTCGAAATCATCGTTTCCGACAATCAGGGTAACGTCTTGAAAGACGTAGCGATTTATAATTCTAAGAACAGACTCATCGGTATTACAAATCATGAAGGAATCACCTGGATTAGCGCGCAATATAGTGATGTTATCATCATCTCACATCTTAGCTTCGAGCCGAAAGTAATTAAAATTTCAGAGTCGGATTTGTATGAGAAGGAATTTAATAACTTCATTATGATTGTGACTTTGGAACATAAGACTCACGTTTTGCCAGAAGTGACAATCGTTGAGAAAAAACCTCAGCTCGCATACGAAAACAAGGAAGTCTGGGTACTCGATTATTCCGTCGATGAGAAGGGAATTATGGCGGTGACAAGCGATGGGAAAAAATCGTATCTCCTGCATCTTGGTTTTGAACAAGATACGATCTCGATTAAAGAGATTGACAAGAAACTTGACATCCTTTATCGTGAGATTCTTTATCGTGACATCTTCGGCAACACTCATCTGATGTCGTTGGATTCGGCATTTCAGATTCATTCTGTAAAAGACGATCTTCAGCTTCTCTATGGCGTGACTTTGGAAAAACATCAATCTACTTTCAAAAGCATTGAAGCGTTGACCGACAGCATAGTAGTTACAAAGAAGAAATTATATAGCGGACAAGAAGTCGTTTATTTCTACACAAACAGAAATAATGGCAATACAGAAGTTCTTTGCGATGTTTACGGTTCTTCTCGCGAGATGGCGAAGAACTGGAGAATGGACGAGATCCGTTTGAGAAGAGCTTTAAATCCAGGTGAAAGCGACTTTGTTAATCCATACGAAAAGCCTCTTGAATGGGAGGCTTTCGAAGCTGATATGTTGAAACGTGTTATGTTACAAGAGATTTACGTTCCTTTGCTAAATATTGATAATAAGATTTACATCTTCGATTTCCAGAAAGATTACATCTATAAATATGATGAGAAAGGAAAATATCTCGGCAAGACGGAAATCAGTTTTCATTTGAAAAGCAGATATGCGCGACGCGATGCGCTCGACAATCCTTGGGATAAGAAACTTATTTACGACAAGGCGAGAAAAGAAGTCTATGCTCAATATATCAGCAGCGGCACTGTGACGTTGAAAAATATCGACTTGGAAAACGGAAATGTCATTTACACATACGTCCTTGACGATCATTATTTTCCTGAAAACATTCAAGTCTATGACGGCGTTATATATTATCAATTCATTGATACGAGAATGACATTCGGCAAAGATTGCAGAAGCCTGTATAAGTTGAAAGTTGAGGATTGAAAAAGAAGTAACTGAATAGAAACAAAATCTTCATCTGACTGAGATTTATCTGCGAAAAAATTGTTTACTTTGCATATTGAAATCATATATTTTTAAACAATGAAAGAAACACCAATTTTACTTCTTACCGGTTATCTCGGTAGCGGAAAAACAACATTAGTAAACAACATCTTAACAAACAAGAAAGGTATCAAATTCGCTGTCATAGTCAATGATATTGGCGAAGTGAACATCGATGCAGACCTCATACAGAAAGGCGGCGTCGTAGGTCAGAAAGACGACAGTCTCGTCGCTCTACAAAACGGTTGCATCTGCTGCTCCCTTCAATTCGACTTGGTGGAACAGCTCAGCGATTTGGTAAAAAGCAACAAGTACGATTATATCGTCATCGAGGCAAGCGGCATCTGCGAACCTGAACCTATCGCTCGTACCATCGCCTCGATTCCTAATATGGATGAAAAATACAGCTTACACGGACTGCCGAAATTGGATTGCATCGTAACAGTGGTTGATGCCCTGAGAATGAAAAGTGAGTTTGAATGCGGCAATAAATTAGACAAGAACACTTTAGAAGAAGACGACATAGAAAACTTGGTAATTCAACAGATAGAATTCTGTAACATAGTCCTTCTTAATAAAGCTTCTGAAGTAAATCGCGACGACTTGAACCGTATCAAATCTATCATCAATAATTTACAGCCTGGCGTTGAAATCATAGAATGCGACTACACCAATGTCGATTTTGAAAATATCTTAAATACTAACAAATTCGATTATTATAAAGTGGCAGGTGCAGCAGGCTGGATTCGACATATTGAAGACAACAGTCATCATGAACACGAACATCATCATGAACATGAACACCATCATCATGATGGAGAAGAGTGTCATGATGAGAACTGTCCTTGTCATCATCACCATCATCATGGTCACAGTCACGGCGATGAATATGGCATCAGCACTTTTGTATATTACAGACGTCAGTCGTTCGACACTAATAAGTTCGACAGATATGTCACATCGAAATGGCCTGAGAATGTGATACGTGCGAAAGGTATCTGTTATTTCAGCGACAACCCTGACATGACATATCTCTTCGAACAAGCTGGCGTTCAAAAAAAATTGACGGAAGCCGGACTCTGGTTTGCCACCGCTCCACAAGATGAGTTCGAGGAATTGGTACGTCAAGACCCTAGTATATTAAAAGACTGGGACGAGAAATACGGCGACAGAATGGCGAAAATCGTTTTCATCGGACAACATTTAGATACGGAACAAATAAGCAAGGATTTAGACGATTGCCTCGTTGAGATCTTTTAGAATTTGAAAATCTGAGAATCTAAGAAATTCAGGTTCTTGAATTGGGTTTATTCTTTCGTAGAGATAATTCCCACTTTCGTAGAAAATATCTTATTCAACATTATCTGTTTGAACATTATGTTATATTTTTGTATTTGACAGTAGTGTCAAACATGATTGTAAAAACAACAAATAATGTACAGAATAGGATTAGATATAGGCTCAACAACAGCCAAGATCGTCGCGATTGATAAGAACGACAATATCATTTATAACAAATATGAAAGGCATAACGCTCAGATGCTGAACGTTGTGCTTTCCTTTTTAAATGAACTGAAATATATTATCGGCGATGATGATATTAGTTTTAAAGTCAGCGGTTCCATCGGAATGGGTTTCGCCGAACGTTACGGCATTCCTTTCGTGCAAGAAGTCGTGGCAGCATCTAAAACGATACAACGTTTCTATCCTATCACCAACACCATGATAGACATCGGCGGCGAAGATGCCAAAATCGTCTTCTTTAAAAACGGCGACACCGACGAACTCAGAATGAACGGCAACTGCGCTGGCGGCACTGGAGCCTTCATCGACCAGATGGCGATACTGTTGGGAATAACAACTTCTGAATTAAACGACTTGGCTCTCAACGCTCAGAGCATATATCCTATCGCTTCACGCTGCGGAGTGTTCTGCAAGACCGACATTCAAAACCTCATCGCGAAAAACGTAAATCGAGAAGACATAGCGGCATCAATATTTCACGCAGTAGCTGTGCAGACAGTATCGACATTAGCTCACGGCATCGACATCAAAACCCCTATCCTATTCTGCGGAGGTCCTTTATCTTTTATCCCTGCTTTAAGAAAAGCATTCATCGACTACTTAGGCATAAATGAATCCGACATCATCATGCCCGAACATGGCGAACTGATAACAGCAACAGGAACTGCCTTGATGAAATCTAAAGAAGAACAGATTACTTCTTTAAACAAGATTATCAATTTGTTAAATCAATGTAACACTATAACTACGAGACAACAGGTTAAGGGGCTGAAGCCAATATTTGAAAATGCAGAATCTTATTCTTTGTGGAAAGAACGTATTTCTAAAAATAAATTAAGTAAAGCTAAATTAAGTAAAGGCAGGCATGATGCTTATTTAGGAATCGATTCCGGTTCCACCACAACTAAAATTGTGGTTCTCAACGAAAAGTCAGAATTCCTATTTTCTTTTTATAAGAACAACGAAGGCAAGCCTATCGAGGCTGTCAAGGAAGGACTTTTGCTGTTGAAAGAAGAATGTGAAAGAAACGATGTCGAATTGATTTTCAGAGGCAGCTGCTCAACAGGTTACGGCGAAGATCTGATGAAAGCAGCGTTCAAGTTAAATCACGGCATTGTGGAGACTATGGCGCATTATATAGCGGCGCGTCATTTAGACAAAGACGTCTCTTTCATACTCGACATCGGAGGTCAGGACATGAAAGCGATTTTCGTCAACAAAGGCATAATCGAGCGGATAGAAATCAACGAGGCTTGTTCATCGGGATGCGGCTCTTTCATAGAGACATTCGCTAAGAGTTTGGGACACAGCACTTCCGACTTCGCATTGAAAGCCACCGAGTCAAAAACACCATGCGACTTAGGAACTCGATGCACCGTCTTCATGAACTCTAAAGTGAAACAGGTACTTCGCGAAGGCGCTACCATAAACGACATCTCTGCCGGATTATCATATTCCGTAGTAAAGAACTGTCTTTATAAAGTCTTGAAAATAAAAGACATCTCAGCATTGGGAAATCATATCGTATTGCAAGGCGGCACCATGCGCAACGACTCCATCGTGAGAGCCTTTGAGATTTTATGCGAGAAAGAAGTCTCACGCTGCGACTATCCAGAACTTATGGGAGCTCTCGGATGCGCCTTGTATGCTATAAGTCAAAAGAATAACGAGACAAAAAGTCAACAAGTGGGTCTTGATGATTTATTAAATTTATCTTCTTACTCGACAAAGACGTTGAACTGCAAAGGATGTGAAAACAGTTGCGCTGTAAGATGTTACGACTTCGGTAACGGAAGAAGATATTTCTCTGGCAACAGATGCGAGAAACATTTCAGCAACGGAGAGTCTGCGAAGAAATCAGGACGTAATATGTATGAAATAAAAGAACGACTGTTGTTTTCAAATTCAACGCCAAAGTCAGAGTCTATACTAAGCATCGGCATTCCTCGTGTTCTTAATATGTTTGAAGAATATCCTTTCTGGCACACCTTGTTCTCATCATGCGGAATAAAAGTTATTTTATCAAATCCATCAAATTATACAAATTACGAGAGAAACGTAAGAATGGTGATGTCGGATAATATCTGTTTCCCTGCCAAGTTGGTTCACAGTCACATAGAAGATCTTCAGAAACAAAATGTCGATAGGATTTTCATGCCTTTCGTGATTTATGAAAGCGACGACAAGAAACAGCAGAACTCTTACAACTGTCCCATCGTGACTGGATATTCTACCGTAGTAAAAAATGTTCAGCCGTCCGACATTCCCATCGACACTCCAACTATAAGTTTCAAAGACAGAGAGATGCTTTTGAAACAATGCGAGGAATATCTTACATCATTATGCATAAACGATAAAACTATAGAGAAAGCATTTGTCGAGGCTGAAAAAGAATACCTTAACTTCAAGAAAGAATTGGTAAGACATAATGAAGAGATTTTAAGTTCAGCCACAAGAAACAACGAACTGACGATATTACTTGCAGGTCGTCCTTATCACAGCGACCCGCTCATACAACATAAAATTTCCAATATGCTCAGCGAGATGGGTATCAACGTCATCACTGACGATATTGTAAGAGATAAAGACGTGGAAATCAAGGACACACATTTTCTGTCGCAATGGTCATATCCGAACAGAATCATGAAAGCCGCGAAATGGACTGCGAAATATAACGAACAATCTACGATGAACAATATACAGTTTGTTCAGATGACTTCGTTCGGGTGCGGTCCCGACGCATTCTTCATCGACGAGATAAGAGATTTATTGTTGAGAAATAATTGCACTTACACCTTATTGAAATTAGACGACATCAACAATATAGGCTCCATAAAACTCCGTGTCCGTTCTTTGGTAGAGAGTCTGAAATTAGCTAATAATGAGAGTCACAGAAAGAATGAAGCCCTTTATTTTCAGACCACGCCTATTTATGACGAAAGATTTAAAAACAAAAAGATAATAGTTCCGTTCTTCACTTCTTTTGTCTCGCCTCTAATTCCAGCAGTCTTCAGCAACTTAGGATATGACATTGAAAACCTGCCTTTAAGCGACGAAGCCTCCGGCGAATGGGGATTGAAATATGCAAACAACGAAGTTTGTTATCCAGCGACTTTGGTTGTTGGTGATGTCATCAAGGCATTTAAAGAAGGAAGATATAATCCAGATGAAAGTGTCGTCTGTATCACACAGACAGGAGGTCAATGTCGCGCTTCTAACTATCTTCCTTTGTTAAAGAAAGCCTTAGTCGATGCAGGATATTTTAACACACCTGTCATTTCATTTTCCGTCGACAACGATTTAGACAACAATCAGCCAGCATTCAAAATCAATTGGTTAAAGCTATTGAAGATAGCGATACCTGCGATATTATACAGCGACTGTATCAGTAAGTTCTATTACGCTTCTGTTATTAGAGAAAAGGAAAAAGGCAAAGCGAAAATGCTACGCGACAAATATTTAGATTTGGGCGATATGCTGATAAGAAATCGTCAGAGCGACAAATTATATCAGCATCTCGACATTGCCGCAAAAGATTTCGATTCAATTTGTCAGAATAAAGATACCAACAAAGTCGGCGTCGTTGGAGAGATTTATCTGAAACACAATTCATTTGCGCAGCGCAACATTTTAGAATGGCTCATAGAGCAAGACATCGAGGTCGTTCCTCCATTGATAATGGGATTCTTCATACAGTTTTTCGTCAACAGGAAAGTTAATCAAAAGACATATTTAGAGAAAAGTGAGATCAGCGATGTGATTGTCGATATTTTTTATAAAGTCATAAAGAGACATATTAATAAGGTAAATAAAATTGCATCAAAGTTCAGATATTACATTCCATTCAACGACATTTTCGATGAAGCAGAAGAAGCCGCCAATGTCATCACCTTGAACGCACAATTTGGTGAAGGATGGCTGCTGCCTGCCGAGATAATCTCGTATATCAACTGCGGCGCCAACAATATCGTAAGTCTGCAGCCTTTCGGTTGTATTGCAAACCACATCATTTCCAAAGGCATAGAAAAGAAACTAAAAGATTTGTATCCTGCAATAAATTTACTATCTTTGGACTTTGATAGCGGAGTGAGCGATGTGAACATCAAAAACAGGCTGTTACTTTTTGTAGAGAAAATCAACAAGGCTTCAAACAAATAAATTTAGAATATGGAAAATAAGATTATTGAAATAGCCAAGAATGTATTTATCGAGAAAGGCTATGCGGAGACGAGCATGAGTGAAATCGCGGCTAAAGTCGGTATTAACCGTCCCGGCTTACATTATTATTTCCGCACTAAAGACAAGATGTTTGAAGCTGTTTTTGGAGACATTATCATGTCGATAATTCCAAAAGTCTTTGATATTTTAATACAGAAAGACAAGAAAATCGGGAAGCGCGTTGAAGAGATCATCGACACCTATTACAGACTGTTTTTAGAAAATCCAAAGCTGCCGATGTTTGTCATAAGAGAGATAAACAGAGACGCTAATTTATTGATAAACACAGCCGAGAAGTTACATCTTCCAGAGAGGTTCTTCGGTGCGTTGCATTCTATCGAAGAAGAGATGAAAGAAGGAAAGCTGAAGCAAGTCCCGATTCGATTTATATTTTATAATTTATATAGTCTTCTGTCGATTCCTTTCCTCTCGCAAGATCTAACATATTCATTGTTATTAGATGAGAACGAAAGTTTTGAAGACATGCTCAACGACTGGAAGCCTTACATCGTAAGTCAGATGGAGAACCTATTAGAAATCAGATAATAAAATTGTTCACTGATTTCCTAATGGTGCGTCATCGAAATTATGTTTCCAGCGACGATGACTCCATAGCCAATAAGGAGGATTAGATTTAATAGTGTCTTCCAAGAGTTCTGTGTAGCGTTGCATTATCGCGCCGTCAGGAAGCTCGCTCGGTTTCTCGCAAATCACTTCCACATCAATGCGATAATGTCCCCATCTTTCTTTTATCACCTTATAATATAATACAGGGAGATCATATTTCCTCGCGAAGCCTTCCGAGCCTCTAATAAAACCCGTCTTCTGATTCAGGAAATCGGCAACATAACAACGTTTCGGGTTACTTGGATTCTGGTCGGCGAGAATCATATAAGCTGCGGGAATGTGATTATCTTCGTGATATGCCATCACTTCACGAACATTATCATGAAAGACGACTTGAGTTCCGTAGCGCGTCCTCGCACGATTGATAAGTTTCTCGAATACCTTATTAGTATTATGCGCGCCCACTCCTATCCCATGATGCTTAAACTGCATATCCAAACTCAGAACCATCCACTCCCAATTATTGTAATGACTTGAAGTCAGAACCACGCTCTTACCTTCATCAAAAAATTTATTAACGACCTCAGGATTTGAGCAATGATAACGGCGCATCACGTTTTTACGCGACATCGAAATCATCTTCAACATTTCAATTCCCAACTGAGTAAGATGCCAATAAAATTTATTACGTATCTTTTTTATCATTCTGGCGTCATATTCAGGAAACGAATTCTTAAGGTTTTTATCAATAATCTTTTTTCTATATCCGAACACAAATCCTAATATCAAATATAAAGGCATAGCAATCAGATACAACAAGCATAAAGGGATAATTGACAAAGGATAAAAAATAAGATAGAAAGCTATTCGTGTAAACATTTTTTCAAATTATAAAACATCGTAAAGTTACAATATTTTCAAATATTTCTATCACTTTTAAATTAATATTTTTTATTCAATCGATATTTTTTTATTGATTATTTATTGTTATCTTTGCGGGAGTAAAATCAATCATTTTTTAATAAAATTATGGCAAAAAACATTCAAGAAATTAAACAAGCGTTGGCTTCTTACGGCATCACAGATGTAGAAGAAGTAATCTATAATCCATCTTACGAAGAATTATACAAAGACGAAATGAATCCTTCATTGACAGGATTTGAGAAAGGTATTGAAACAGAACTCGGTGCTGTCAACGTAATGACAGGTATTTACACTGGACGTTCACCTAAGGACAAATATTTCGTTATGGACGAAGTTAGCCGCGACACTGTTTGGTGGACTTCTGACGAATATAAAAACGATAACAAACCTGTCACTCCTGAAGTCTGGAACGAATTGAAGCAATTAGCTGTTAAGCAATTATCTAACAAGAAACTTTATGTAATGGACGGCTATGCAGGTGCGAATGAAAACACACGTCTCAAAATTCGTTTCATCATGGAAGTTGCATGGCAAGCTCATTTTGTAAAGAACATGTTTATCCGCCCTACTGAAGAAGAACTCGCTAACTTCGGCGAACCAGACTTCGTAGTATATACAGCTTCTAAAGCTAAAGTTGAGAATTATAAAGAGTTAGGTCTTAACTCAGAGACAGCTGTCGTTTTCAACTTAAAAGAAAAAGCTCAGATCATTTTGAACACATGGTACGGTGGCGAGATGAAAAAAGGTATGTTCTCTATCATGAACTACTTGCTACCTTTGAAAGGCATCGCAGCAATGCACTGCTCAGCAAACACCAACGAAAAAGGCGAGACTGCAATCTTCTTCGGACTCTCAGGTACTGGCAAGACCACTCTTTCAACAGACCCTAAGAGAGCTTTGATTGGTGACGATGAACACGGCTGGGACGACGACGGCATCTTCAACTTTGAAGGCGGCTGCTACGCTAAAGTCATCAACCTCGACAAAGAAAGCGAGCCAGACATCTACAACGCAATCAGAAGAGATGCTTTATTGGAAAATGTCACCGTCGATGAAAACGGCAAGATCGACTTCAAAGACAAGAGCGTCACAGAAAACACCCGCGTCTCCTACCCTATCTATCACATCGACAACATCGTAAAACCTGTATCGAAAGCTCCAGACGCTAAGAAAGTCATTTTCTTGTCAGCCGACGCTTTCGGGGTATTACCTCCAGTATCAATCCTCACACCTGAACAAACAAAATACTATTTCTTGTCGGGCTTCACTGCAAAATTGGCAGGTACAGAACGTGGCATCACAGAGCCTACTCCAACATTCTCAGCATGTTTCGGTGCAGCATTCCTTTCATTACACCCAACAAAATACGCTGAAGAATTAGTAAAGAAAATGGAAAAAGTTGGTGCTACAGCTTACTTAGTGAACACAGGCTGGAACGGCACTGGCAAACGTATCTCCATCAAAGACACACGCGCCATCATCGACGCTATCTTAGATGGCTCCATCGACAAGGCAGAAACAAAGAACATCCCATATTTCGATTTCAAAGTCCCTACATCATTGCCAGGCGTAAATCCAGATATTCTCGATCCACGCGACACTTACGCTACAACAGAAGAATGGAATGTGAAAGCTGAAGACTTGTCATCACGTTTCATCAAGAACTTCGACAAATTCACAAACAACGAAGCTGGCAAGGCATTGGTTGCAGCAGGACCTAAGATTTGAATATGAAAACCTAAAAATCTGAGAATCTGAGAATATTTTCAGGTTTTCAGATTTTCAATTTCTCAAGTTAAAAAAAGTCGTTCAGGATTTCTGAGCGACTTTTTTGTTGTGATTATATAACAACTATTTATTCAACTACATCTGTAACAGGGCGGATCGAACATCCCACACAGAAGAAGTGAAGTAGCATTTCTTTAATATTTGCACCAAATCCAAGATAATATGCATAGCTATCACCATCATAACCTCCACTCTGCGTAGAACTCCAGTAGTAAGCAGAATCACCGTCACCATAAAGTCCAATACCAATACGACCGCCTGTAGCAGGCAAGAAAATATTACGTCCGTTTGGTCCAGTTACCTTATATCCGTTCACTTCTTTTTGTGTAGTCCATTCCCATGTACATTCATCCAATAATTCTTTCCACTCAATAGCTTTTGGTGTTCTCCACGTCTCTCCCCAATGAGCTGTAGCAGCATCATATTCTACATTACCGCTAAAATCAGGCATGCTATTACCATAATTCAAACAACTTGCATCATCATACGTTTCCTTTGTTTCAGTTTCGCCCCATGCGAAATAATCACCATATTTTTCCGATGACTTCGCTCCGACATTACAAGTCGCCCACTTCAAACCTGAAGGTAATCCAAGATCGACATATTCATGACCATCAGTCTTACCATCACCTTCTTTGCTACCACATGACACCATCATCATACAAGCGAGTGCCATGATAAAATAAATTTTCTTCATGATTTGTTTAATTATTTAAGTTTATTAATAGTTTTTAATACTCTTACAAATATATATAATTAAACTATAATAAAACACTTACACCATAAAAAAAAACCATTCATCGGGGGGGGGTAAAATCATAACTACCAATTAGTTATAAAAAGACAAAAGAATTTCCAACCTGTTTAAATACGATTATTTATTAAAAAAAATATCACAAAATCTACATTTGACTACCAACTAATCAACAAGTAGAGACTCGTCAATGTATCATGCTATGAAACACATTGACACGTCTTCTCAAGATAAATCAAAAAAGTCGTTCAGGATTTCTGAGCGACTTTTTTATATTGCAGACATATTTATATTAGTTAAGCATAACTGGCATCAAGAGCATCAAGATGTCTTCATCTGCATTTTGATTATCGACAGGGATTATCAAACCTGCTCTATTTGGAGCCGACATTTCCAACATCACTTCTGTCTGGTTAAGGTTTCCTAACATCTCTTGGAAGAAACGTGAGTTAAATCCAATCTCCATGTCATCACCTTGATAGTTACACGACAGTCTTTCTTTTGCCTCGTTGTAGTAATCCAAATCTTCAGCGGTAAGAGTAAGTTCTTGACCAGTGATTTTGAAACGAATCTGGTGTGTAGCCTTACTGGAGAAGATAGCGACACGACGTATTGCAGAGAGCAAGAGTTGACGGTCGATAGTCAATTTATTTGGATTTGATTGTGGGATAACAGCGTTATAATTAGGATATTTACCGTCGATGAGACGACATACTAATTTTAATCCTGACATTGTGAAAGATGCGTTAGTCTTATTAAACTCAACTATCACAGGTTCGTCAGCTTTTCCCGACAAAGTGTTTTTCAATTGGTTGATAGGTTTCTTTGGCACTATGAACGATGCGAGTGTTTCCGACTTGATATCCAATCTTCTGTAGCGTACGAGTTTATGAGCATCGGTAGCCACGAAGTTAAGACCTTCGTTTGTCATTTCCATGAAAACACCTGTCATGACAGGACGAATCTCGTCGTTGCCAGTAGCAAATATAGTCTTTTCAAAACCGCAAGCGAGCACGTCGGCAGGAATCTCCCATTGAGAAGCATCCTGCAAGACAGGTACCTGAGGGAATTCATCGCTCTTATGACCTGCCATCTTATAACGACCTTCACCAGTTGTTATTTCAATTGCCAAAGTAGCTTCGTCTATATTGAAAGAGACTGGGATGTCAGGGAAGTTTTTTAGAATATCTATTAACAAGCGAGCTGGAATTGTCACCTCTCCTGCACCTTCAACCAAATCAGGCTGAATTGACACCACCATTGTCGTCTCTAAATCAGAAGCTGTAATTCTCAATTCATTTTCTGATATATTGAACAAGAAATCGTCTAATATTGGCAATGTGTTGTTTGAATTAATAACGCCGCTAAGTGACTGTACTGCTTTTAATAATTTTAAACTTGAAAGAATAAATTTCATGACTTATATTTTATTTATCAGTTGGTAAAATTACAAAAAATTATTTCATAAAGACCGCTGCTGTCCAATTATTTTTTGTCACATGACTTATATATTTCAATCCGAGACTTTCAGCTTCTTTAGCAATAAGTTTCAGGTCTTCTTCATAGAAGCCGCTGAAGAAAATCTTGCCGCCATCGAGCAAACATTTCACATATTCCTTCATATCTCTAAGGAGGATGTTTCTGTTAATGTTAGCAAGGATGAGATCGAATTGTCTGTTGTTTAAAGAACCTGCATCGCCTAGTTCTACTACAATTTCATTCTCATCGTTAAGACGAATATTATCAAGAGCATTTCTGTAAGCCCACTCATCATTGTCGATAGCTACAGTCGTTGCCGAGCCTAGTTTCTTAGCGAGTATCGCGAGCACTCCTGTTCCTGAGCCCATATCTAAGACATCGAGACCGGTAAAATCTGATTGCAGCATCAATTCGATAATCTGTGATGTCGTTTCATGATGAGCAGTGCCGAACGACATTTTAGGTTCTATGATAAGGTCATATTTATATGAGCCTTCCACCTGATGGAAAGGAGCTCTTATCCTACATAACTCATTGATGACCACAGGTTCGTATGAAGCCTCCCAAGTAGCATTCCAATCTTGGTCTGGTATAAGTTCCTTTTTCAACAGACTGACATTTGCAAACTGTTCCATTTGCAATATTTCGTCGAGTTCTGTTTCATTATAATCCTGTTCTTTACAATAAGCCTCGAAGCCATCATCGGTATCCATGAAACTGTCGAAACCAATTGTTCCGAGCAGTTCCATGAACATATCTTTCAGGATTTCATTTTCTGGATTGGAGAACGAACAAGCGTAATAATTCATGACAGATTATTTTGAAGCTTGCACTGCGATACTTACGAAATCTTCTGCTTTAAGAGAAGCACCACCTATCAAGCCACCGTCGATATCGGGCTGTGCGAACAAGTCGGCAGCGTTCTTAGCGTTGCAGCTACCGCCATATAAAATACGTAATTGGCTTGCCATATCCTCACCATATTTCTCACATACGAGATTACGGATAAAAGCATGAACCTCTTCTGCCTGCTGTGGAGTTGCTGTCTTGCCTGTACCTATAGCCCAGACTGGCTCGTAAGCAATAACGACATTTTCCATATCAGCTACGTCGAGATGGAACAAGCCTTCTTCAACTTGCTTTTTAATAACGTCAAAATGAGTTCCAGCTTCTCTTTCTTCAAGGACTTCGCCTACGCAATAAATAGGAACGATTTGATATTCCAATAATTTCTTAATTTTAGTTGCTAGAACAGCATTATCTTCATTATAATATTTTCTTCTTTCACTATGACCCACTATACAGAAATTTGTTCCAAGAGAGTCGAGCATCTTGGCTGACACTTCACCAGTGAAAGCGCCTGATTCATTCTCATTGACATTTTGTGCACCGACATAGAAACATTGTGTTTCGTCAGCCATATCTGTCACCATCTCCAAATAAAGATAAGGAGGACAAATTATTATATCACAATCTGGTTGTTTTTCTTCACAAAGATTAGCAATGCCTTCTACAAGGTCTTGAGCTTCTTGGAAATCAAGGTTCATCTTCCAGTTTCCAGCCACTATTTTTCTTCTCATATTCTGTATTTTTAACGTTTATTTTTTTCTATTTACATACTTGCAAATTTATGAAAAAAAATAGAATACAGCAATGTAGATTTATGATAAAATTTAAAAAAATGAAAGGATTTTTGATGCGATGATTTTATGAGCAGAAGTATCAATAAACTCTCACTCTCGGATCTAAGAGTCCGTAAATTATATCAACGATAATATTAATTATTATTAACATGAATCCTATAAGTAGCACTGCACCCATTATCACAGGGAAATCGAATGTATCAAGTGCATCTACGATAATAACTCCTATTCCTTTCCAGTCGAAGACATATTCCACGAAGACAGCACCGGCCATAAGCGATGCAAACCAACCTGAAATAGCTGTCACTACTGGCGTCATAGCATTTCTCAAAGCGTGAACTGTCACCACGCGCCACTGTCTCAGACCCTTAGCACGTGCCGTTCTGATATAATCCATAGAAAGCGCCTCCAACAAAGAAGTCCTCGTAAGTTCCACCACGACAGCCAATGGACGTAATCCCAATGTAAATGCAGGAAGAATGAGATTTTTTATATCTAAATATGAGCCATTGCCATAGTCATCAACGGAATACAAATTGCCCGTCATGCTCAATCCTGTGAACGATTCCCAGACATAACCGAAGAGCCATGCCACCAATATAGCTGCAAAAAAAGAAGGCAGCGACATTCCTATCGTAGTGATGAATAATGTTAATTTATTTAAGAAATCTGTATTGAAAACTGCAGTCAATATTCCAATAAAGACACCGACTATCAAGGCGAATGATATAGCTACAAAAGCCAATATCAAGGTGTTAGGAAAAGCTTCCGACAGTATTGTCCCGACCGATCTTTTGCTCTGATATGAATATCTTAAATAAGGTGTCTTTAAAACGACATCAACATCAGCGATCTTCGCCAAGACACAATGACGTTTGAATTTATCATAATCGTTTTGATCGTTTTCATTTCTATAAAAAGAGAGCGGCATCAAATCGTTAAGATAATCTGTATATTGCTTAAACACACTTTGATTAAGACCAAGTTCCTCTCTTATAGCTTGAACATCAGATTCATCGGCACGCTGCCCCAACATCATTCTCACCGGATCGCCAGGAACTATATTAAAAAGGAAGAACACCAAGGTCACAACACCCCAGAGGACTGCCAAACCATATAATATTTTCCTGATGATGTAAGAGGTCATTATTTCAAAGTCAACAGACAACAGACAACAGACAACAGACGACAGACTTTTTGCAAGTCTATCTTTATATCACACGGACGTGTGACTCTATATAAAACACCACCATCCATTGTCAATTGTCAATTGTTAATTGTTAATTGTTAATTGTTAATTAAATCAACTTCAGTGGGAAAATCAATCTTACTCCATTTGTCGATGACGATGCCATTATCCAACAACATCAAGCCTGGGTTAGAGCGCACCATCGACTTCAGTTCGAGTTCGTCTCCATAATAAACTTCATCGAACATATCATAATCATTTTGAAGTTCATGAATATAATCCGGATTGACTGAAGTTATCCATAGATAGCTGTATCCGTTTTCGTTAGCGAGCTCATAGATGCGCTGACATTCTGCCAACTCTTCTTGAGAGACCTCATTAAGATAAGGTGCCACAAAGACGAACAATTTCTCAGTATATAACAACACATCAGTATAATCGTCGCCGTCTTCATTGAGTATTGAAAATCCAAACGATTGTGTCCCACCTTCTTGACGTTGTGAGACAAATTCCCACTGCGACATCCATATTGAGTCGTTCCATGGATAATTTGGTGAAAGATATTCCTCAGTCTCACCTGTTTCTATATTTTTAAATGTGAGATAAATCTCGGCAGGTTCAGCCTCTTCGGCAGGTTTCATATCACGACCGACTTTCCATTCCATGAAGTCGATGACAGGGAGATGACGTATGTTATAAATCTCAAAACCGACGAAGAGAGCGATAAAAATAAATGTAAACAACGATTGCCCTAATATTGTGACTCTTTTGTTTAGCAAGGATTTATTATTGAATATCAAAGGTATGAGCACTGCGAGTATGATAAGGTTTTTAAAGAAAGTCTGCCAGTTACTCATCTTGATTGCTGTTCCGAAACAGCCGCAATCAGGGACGAGGTTATAGATAGCGTCGAAGAATGTTGTGGTAGTGAAGAAGATCATCAGCAGCGAAGCGCCGAGCGTAGCGAGGCGCGGCAAGAGATTTAACATCAAACAGATACCTACTACAAACTCCGCCATGATTAGTAATACAGCAAGTGCAAGAGCGAGACCATTGAGCCACTCTATATTATAGGCAATGAAGTAGTCGAGCATCTTATACTTAGTCCCAAGAGGATCAACGCCTTTAGTAAAACTGCTAAAGACGAACAAGGCTCCGACCAAGACACGACATAATGCCAAACCAGATTTGTTATAATAGTTATTGAATAGAAATGACGCTACAATAGGAATTAAAATAGCGACCAACATAAGCCACGAAAAGTCAGGGAAGAATCCTACAAAAACCGCACATACCAATGCCCATATCGTGATAGCAAAAGAAAGAAATCCTGATTTGGTGTAATCTTTTCTCATAAATCTCAATTTTCAGATTGTTCAGTTAATAATATCATACAGAAGACTGCATAATTGATGATATCGAAATAATTGGCATCTAAACCTTCCGAAATTATTGTCTTTCCGTCATGATCTTCTATCTCTTTTATTCTCAAAAGTTTCATCAAAATCAAATCCGTCATCGAGCTGACACGCATACTTCTCCAAGCCTCATCGTAATCGTGATTCTTACATTGCATCAGGTCGTATGCTTCTTGAAGCACTCCCGAATAAAGTTCTGCGGCTCTTTCAGGCTCAAGGTCTGGCTTATCAACAACACCAAGACGCAACTGTATGATAGCCATAGCCGAATAATTAATAATACCAATAAATTCAGGTTCTATTCCTTCATTGACAAGATGCTCTGCTTTAGTCTGAAGGCTTCTGATTCTGTTAGCTTTGATAAAAATCTGGTCTGTGACAGATGTAGTTCTCATTATACGCCAGGCTACACCATAATCCATCATCTTCTTTGTAAATATTTCAGTACATTGTTCAACGACCTTTTTAAATTGATTTTGTGTATCTTTCATCTTGATATTTTATTATTTTTGTAAAGAAATAGTTTTATCTATTATCAGTAAAACTATCAATATTTTAAGAATGTAAAGATAATCATTTTTCATTATGGAAGCGAATATAGGAAAGCATTTTTTTTCTAAAGAAGATAGATTCTCAGATTCTCAGATTCTCAGATTCTCAGATCTTAAAAGACCATTAGTCATGGGCATTTTAAATCTCACTCCTGACTCATTTTATGATGGTGGCTCACATAACAACATCGATGATATTTTAAGACATTGTGAAAAAATGTTAAGCGATGGTGTCGACATCATCGACATCGGAGCTTTCTCCTCGCGTCCAGGAATGGAAGTCATCAGTGCTGAAGAAGAGACATCACGACTCCTACCCTCACTAATTGAAATAAGACGACATTTTCCATCGGCAATAATTTCCATCGACACTTTCCGTAAAGATGTGGCTTATAATGCTATAAACAATGGAGCTAATATCATTAACGATATTTCAGGAGGTATTTTCGATAAAGAGATGCTGCCTTATATCGGCAAAAATCATATACCTTATATATTAATGCACGGCGGTAATAATTTAGAGAATCTTCATCATGAAATAATTGAAAACGACATCTGCAATGAAGTCAGACATTTCTTTGAAAAGCAAGTCGATGAGCTGTCGCAATATGGAGAGCAAAACATCATATTAGATCCAGGTATCGGCTTTAATAAAAGTATGAAATCTAACTTCGACTTGTTAAAAAATATTAAGGATTACAGAATCGATAATCTTCCTGTTCTTATTGGAATATCACGTAAATCTATTATTTATAAGACTTTAGAAATCACAGCTCAGGAAGCTCTTAACGGAACGACAGTATTAAACACAATAGCTGTGCTGAACGGTGCCAACATATTAAGGGTACACGATGTTAAAGAAGCTGTTGAAATCGTAAAACTCGTTGGAACGATGAAGAATGAAGAATGAAGAATGGAGAATTAAAAAAACTTTCGAGTTTAGACTTTCACCTTTTGTCTTTTTATTATCTTTGCTGAAAATAGGAAAACATCATGACAGAGCTTCTAATTAACGCCTTCATACAGATTCGCATCTGGGATATCTTGGACATATTTTTAGTAGGATTATTATTTTACGGTTTGTATTATCTCGTAAAAGGCACCACCGCCATCAAGATTTTCTTCGGTATCGTCGCCATCATCTTGGGATTGAAAATCGTGACTGCTCTTAATATGGAATTACTGAGTTACATACTCGGAGCTTTTGTCAATGTCGGTTTCATAGCGTTGATAATCATATTTCAGCCAGAGGTACGACGTTTCTTGCTTGGAATTGGTAACACTAAAATTGCAGAAGCTTTCAAGAATCTTATCAAAGGATTAGGTTTTCGTTATAAGGAAGAAGCCTCATTTGACCTTACACCAATATGCGAAGCTTGCGCTTCAATGTCGCAAGATAAAGTCGGAGCCTTGATTTTACTTACACAGGAAAACAACCTCAATGAAATCGTAGACACCGGCGTGGTAATAGACGCCGTGATAAGCAAGCCTTTACTTGAAAATATATTCTTCAAAAACAGTCCTTTACACGACGGTGCAATGGTCATCGCCAACAATAAGATAGAGGCTGCACGCTGCATACTCCCAATCACACAAAACATCAATCTTCCTGGCAGTTACGGACTTCGTCACAGAGCAGGCATCGGAATCACTGAAAACAGTGACTGCATCGCGATTGTAGTCTCAGAAGAGACTGGCAGCATCAGGATAATAAAGAATGGCAAGGTTCACGATGTGAAAGCTTCTGAAATGAAAGCTAAAATCAAGGAACTGAGCAATAAGAAAGACATTAATTAATTAAGAATGAAGAATGAAGAATGGAGAATGGAGGTATAATTCTCAATTCTTAATTCTTAATTCTTAATTCTTAATTCTTAATTCTTAATTCCTAATTCCTAATTCTATCACTTCTCTTCCATCGGTATAAATCTATCGCTATGAGTGTGGTAGATATATGATTCATAAGGGTCGTATCTCATATACACGTCATCTGAATATTCCATTTCTCTTCTTCTCATTTCCTTTCTGACATATTCATTCATAAAGAAATCGTAAGAATATCCTGCATATAACTTTCCTAAAACTACAGCAAAATTATAGAAGTCATCAATAGTAAGTCGTTTACATTCAATATTTGCCACCAAGTTACTAAGAGAATCTAAGGTATAATAACACTCGGCTATATAATCCTCGCAATCCTGTTCAGTATAGAGAAAATGTGATTCTTCATCATTCATAAGTCCAAACCATGAAGCCACATTGACAGCCGTTATAGGGAAAAATTCAGCATAACCTTCCACACCACATTCCGACAGGGAATATGTCACATACTCTTGTATCTCGACATGCGACAGATCGACAATCCAATGCAAAGAATCAGGTTTAATACCATCATGTTCCCAATATTCTAATTTAAGTCCATAATCCTCAAGTGTTTTTTCAAATGACGTAATCATAACGTCAAGAAAAATATCGTCATTTATCTTATTAACTATTTTGGTTCGAGCTTCAATAGTATCTCTCTGCTGAGCTTCGTCCATGACAAACAACTCTGGATTATTGATATTGCAATCTTTCCTAACATTCTGTTTTTTCAATTCTTCAGGGACATAAAAAGCTACAGAAGCACCTTTTGTTTTATTAACAAAATCATAAGCCAATTTTTTATGCGACGAACATGAAACGAATGTCATAGACAATAAAAAAACAATCAACAAGTTTTTACATCTCATTGGCCCTACGACTCGGTGACTCAGCGACTTTCTCATCATCATTCAAATAAAGTTAATTGCACACCATCATCTTCCGAGAAGAAATTATCGTCCGATTCATTATTAGAAGGCATTATTTCTTCTGCATCATTTTCTTCCACTTCTACGTTTTCTTCTATTTCTTCAGTTTCTTCCTCTTCTGGCTCAAAAGGTTCCAAGAAAGTATAAGAAGACACATCGTGAGTTGAAAGTCGTTTTCCTTTTGCCTTATAACTCTTCACGCCTATATATTCAGCCACATTAAGTTCTTCATCTTCATACTGTTTTCCAGAAGGACTATCATTAAACTTCAGCAACAAACGTGGCAACTGATCCATATTCATGATAAGATACTCAGCGTTCTCATTTTCACCTATGAAAGAGATACGTCTGTTGAGCGAAGTATCATCTTCTATCATGAAACGTTTGATATACATCAGTTTTGTCTCGCCTTCAATATAAATAACAGAGAATATCGTATCAGGATTGAACTTCATGATTTGCGTCATATCGTCATCGAAATGCGTCGAGAGGTCATAGCCCGAGAGACGAAATTCGCCGTTAGAGAAAATTTGAAGGATCTTATCATCGCCAGAGAACTCACCTATCAAAGTTCCGCGTTTGTCGGCGTTGAGACGTTTCACAGTATCGTCGTACCATATCTCGCGAGCTGCCAAAGTAGAGACACCTTCATCACGCTTAACAATCTTATTTATAGGATGATTTGTGAGTTTATTACCACGACTTGCTCTTCCTTTTATCATCAATTCAGCGAAGTTATAGTCGAAGGAAGTTTTCTTCAGTTTAGGTTGCGGACGAAGCATAACTTTTATGACTTCCGCCTCGCCATTAGGATTTGCGGAGAAATAAACAACTTTCGATCCTGGCTCGCCCATAGTCAAGTCGTAATCCTTATCGTGCGTTATTCCTTTGACAGAGAAACGCTTCACGTAATAAGGAGAGCCTGCCTTACCAGAACGATACACCATATTATAAACTGTTCTGTCGTCATTCTTATGGAAGACGTCGGCATGAATGAGTTTCTCCGGACCAACGAAACACTTAGGCTGCAACTTAGTAACCATGAAAGTTCCATTCTCACGGAAAACTATAATATCGTCCAAATCGGAACAGTCAGAAACAAAGGTGTAAGCATCCTTGTTCTGTTCTTTCTTCAAACCCGCAGAAGTACAAATGAAACTTTCTTCTTTATTGACATAAAGCTTCTCATTGTTAGCGGCAACGGCAACAGCCGAAATATTGTCAAAATTACGAATCTCAGTTCTACGCTCGCGACCTTTGCCGTGTTTTCTCTTTATCTCATTATAGAAGTTAATTGTATAATCTACTATATGATCGAGATCATATTTCACTTTCTCTATCTGATTTTCAACATCAAGAATCTGCTCTTCAGCTTTCTTAATGTCGAACTTTGAAATCTTCCTTACAGGTTTTTCGCAGAGTCTCAACACATCATCGCGTGTTATTTCAGTCTTCAACATCTGACGATAAGGATCGAAGGCTCTTTCTATTTCAGTTATCTGGTCGTCCCAAGAGTCGGCATCTTTTTCCAAGATTTTATAGATACGCTTCTCGAAGAAAATCTTTTCCAAAGAAATCCAATGCCATTCTCTTTCAAGTTCGTCAAGTTTTATCTTAAGTTCCCAACTAAGTAAGTCGAGAGTTCTGTCGGTACTTTCTTTAAGGATAGCAGATATTGTCGTAAACTCAGGATGCTCGTTACGGATAACGCAGGTACACAAGCTATTGAGCGAGACCTGACATTGAGTGAAAGCATAAAGAGCGTCTATAGTCTGATCTGGAGACACGCCACTTGCGAGATGTATCACGATCTCAGCATTACGTGAAGTATTGTCATCGACACGACGTATTTTAATCTGTCCTTTCTCCCCTGCTTTCGTGATGGAATCGATAAGAGTTCCCGTCGTCGTTCCGTAAGGAATCTCAGTAATCACCAAAGTCTTCTTATCCAACTGACTAATCTTAGCTCTCACCTGCACTTTACAACCACGAGCACCGTCGTTATAAGAACGTACGTCAATCATGCCACCAGTTCTGAAGTCAGGATACAAGACAAATTCCTCATCGCGAAGATAAGCTATAGAAGCGTCGATAAGTTCATTGAAGTTATGAGGAAGTATTTCTACTTTAAGACCGACGGCTATACCCATCGCGCCTTGAGCGAGAAGCAATGGAAACTTAACAGGCAGAGTCACAGGCTCTTTATTACGACCGTCGTAAGAGAATTTCCACTCTGTAGTCTTTGGATTATATACGACATCTAAGGCGAATTTTGAGAGACGAGCCTCGATGTAACGAGGAGCAGCGGCAGGGTCGCCAGTAAGAACGTTACCCCAGTTACCTTGTGTGTCGATGAGAAGCTCTTTCTGTCCGAGGTTCACGAGAGCATCACCGATAGAAGCATCGCCATGAGGGTGATATTTCATGGTATTACCAACGACATTAGCAACTTTATTATAACGTCCGTCTTCCAACTCTTTCATAGAATGCAAGATACGACGCTGCACTGGCTTCAGTCCGTCGTTAATCTCAGGTACAGCTCTATCAAGGATAACACTCGAGGCATAATCAATAAACCAGTTATCAATCAAACCTTTAAGAGGAATAACTCTAAAACCGTCGCCACTTTGTACACGAACACCAGATTCTTCTACTTCATTAAGTTCTTCTTTTTCAAAATCCTTATCTTTATTGTCTTCCATAAAACTCGCTCTTTATCCTACAAAATTACAAAAAAAATCATCATTTCCAGAATCGTAAAATCAAAATTTCTATCAACAATGATATCAGTGCAATAATGACAAATATCTTCCATAATGACGACTGATTTACAATATTTTCAACCACATCGTCAGACACACGTCCGTGTGCCTCTACTGGACTTACCATCATCAACACATTAAGATTATTATCTTTCAACAACTCACTTAATTCTTCTTTATCATAAAACGACATCTCCGACTCGCTTCTATTATCGTTCCAAGCAACTGTCTTTATATATTCTTCATTCTTATAAATATCATAAAAACCTGACGATGGCAAATCTTCAAAGAAAGAAATATAATTAGTTCCGTTACGATTTTCTATCATAGGAAATATTTCATACATCGCATTATCACTTTTAAGACTTATCCTATCATCAACATTCAAAGAAACGTCGTTAATATTCAATGTCTTGTCGACGCCCAAAGTAAATGAGAGTTCAGATATATTTCCTCCAATCAGAGCCATCTTATACATCAAAGGAACAAACAAAGCATGATTAGCCAAATCGGAATATTCCTCATCAAATGAAGTCGACATCACGAAAATCTTACCTTTACCGACATTGCTCATCATAAGAAGCGGGTCGCCGTTTTGCAAGGAAATGATATTCTGCACATTTTTACCTATTTTAAAACGAACGTGTTTTTTAACCTTAGGCAAATCGGCATTATCTGGAAGTTCAACAAAAATATCATCAAAGAAAGAATTACGTTTCGCTATATATTCTAGCTTCGTTTCATTATCATCAAAATCAATAGGCTTAATTCCTAAATGATTATAGATATATGCATTATAACTTTGCGACTCTGCGACATTTTGTCCCTGCGACTCTATCATCAAAAGCGTTCCGCCTTGCTCTGCAAATTCTATCAATGACTTCTGCATCGTCTCGTTAAGTTCCGTATTATCCACGACAATCATCTGGGCATTGTTAATGATACTCTGGTCAATATTATATTTATTCATCGACTGATAATTAATGAGAGCGTCACCATCAAATAAAAGACTAAGGCTGTTATTAGACGTACGTCCGTTCGTCTCTACAGTAGATTGTATTTCGACCACATTGATTTCCGGACGTACTTTCAGCACTAAATTATATTCGTCGTCGAATGTAATTGGAGAGTCGTTGATTGCCACTTTAGCTTTACTGTCGCCTTCATTTTCAACGGCGAACTGCATATTGACATCAGCGTAAGAATCAGCTTTTATATCGCAGGTAGTATAAGCGACAACATTTTCATCTATAGAGAAATTGACTGGTAAACCTTTAATATCGTTAGCCGTTTCATTAACGATACGAGCGTTAAGTTCGTTAGTCATATTCTTCTGTAAAACTGGCGATTGTAGCCATACAGAATCTATATAAATATTATTTTGGAAGTCCGATTTAAGAGGGAAAGCAACGATTTGGATTGTCGTATCGACTTTAAAATCATCGGAAGCCATCGTATTATTTTGGAAATCGGAATAAACGAAAAGTGTAGCTGAGTTAAAATCATTTTTCTTTTTGATAAAGGCGAGGCTATTGTAAATATCATCTATAGAAGTTGAAGGAGCCTCTGTTTTCATTTCATTAAGACGCTGCAACATCTCGTCTTTATTCATCGGATATTCATTTTCCGGATTCCTATCGTTGGAAAGAAGGACATATTTCTGAGCTTGGTTAAGGTTCTCAACGAGTTTCATAGCTGAGGTACGAGAGTCTTCAAACAAAGTTTTTTCTGAAGAATGCGACTGCATACTCATCGAGTTATCGATATAAATCGCGATGAGATTATCTACATTATTATTAATGGTATTATTATCTTTTTTATAAGGGAAAGCGAAAGCCACGACAATAGATGCTAAGAACAGCATCCTCATTATCAAAGTAATTATATATTTAAGTTTTTTAGTTTTAGAGTTCTCCTGCTCTATCGTCTTGAGTATCGAAGTATTGCTGAAATACACCAACTTATGTCGTCTGAAATTAAAGAGATGAACGACAATAGGGATTATCAATGCGATAAGCGCGTAAAGCATATTTGGGTAGAGGAAATCCATAGTTTAAATATTTATGTGCAAAGATAATGAAAGTCAGCGAGACTACGAGACCTCATGTCAACAAGTTTTTCAATTCATAATTCGTAATTGAAGGTATACTACAAAAAAAGAAAACCCGAGAACTTCAATGTTCTCAGGTTTTCAAGTTTTAAGATTTTAAAATTTTATCAAACGATACCTTGAGCCAACATAGCTTTAGCTACTCTCATGAAGCCAGCGACGTTAGCACCTTTAACGTAGTTGATTGTACCATCAGCTTCTTTACCATACTCAACGCAGAGGTCATAGATGTCGTTCATGATCTTTTGTAATTTAGCATCTACTTCTTCTGCTGTCCAGTTGATATGACCAGCGTTTTGGCAGATTTCGAGACCTGAAGTAGCAACACCACCAGCGTTGACAGCTTTACCAGGACCGAATGGGATACCAGCGTTTTGGATAGCTGCGATAGCGCCTGGTTGGCAACCCATGTTAGAGACTTCAGCTACATATTTCACGCCGTTAGCGAGTAATTCTTTAGCGTCGTCTTCGTTCATTTCATTTTGGAATGCGCAAGGACATGCGATGTCACATTTCACGCTCCAAGCTTTTTTACCAGGAGTGAAGATAGCTTTACCTGGGAATTTGTCGGCCATATCTTGAACTTTGTTGCGGTTTGAAGCGCGCATTTCGAGCATATAGTTGACCATTTCCATTGTGATACCTTCTGGGATTTCACAGACACCGTCAGGACCAGAGATAGCTACGACTTTAGCGCCGAGTTCGATAGCTTTTGTTGCAGCGCCCCATGCTACGTTACCGAAGCCTGACAAAGCGATCTTCTTGCCTTCCATTGTGTCGTTGACTTGTTTTACCATGCGATTTACATAGTACATAGCGCCGAAACCTGTAGCTTCTGGACGGATCAAAGAACCACCCCAGCCGTATGATTTACCTGTCAATGCGCCTGTGCTGTGTTCGCGTGCCAATTTTTTGTACATACCGTACAAGTAACCGATTTCACGGCCGCCAACGCCGACGTCACCAGCTGGTGAATCTTGGTCAGCACCGATGTTTCTCCATAATTCATACATGAAAGCGTGGCAGAAGCGCATGATTTCAGCGTCTGATTTTCCTGTTGGATCGAAGTCAGCACCACCTTTACCGCCACCGAGTGGAAGGTTAGTTAAAGCATTCTTGAAGATTTGTTCGAAACCTAAGAATTTCAACATTGAAACGTTTACTGCTGGGTGGAAACGGAGACCGCCTTTGTATGCACCAAGAGCTGCATTGTATTGTACACGGTAACCGAGGTTTGTTTGAACTTCACCTTGATCGTCAACCCAAACAACTCTGAATGTGAAGATACGATCTGGTTCTACCAAACGTTCAACGATTCTTGCTTTTTCAAATTCTGGATGTTGATTATAAACTGCTTCAACTGATTCCAAAACTTCGCGAACTGCTTGTAAATACTCTTTTTCACCTGGATGCTTTGCTTCCAAGTTTGTCATAATGGTTTGTACGTTCATTACTTTTTTTATTTTTTATTGGGTTTAATAATTAAGTTTAATTGTTATTTATTCATACCGCAAAGGTAATGCTTTTAATTATTATTCCAAATATTTAGGCAAATATTTTTTCCTTAAAAATAATTAACGTCATTTGTTAATTATTTTGACGAATTCTCCCGACTCCCACAATAGTATTTTCTTCACAGAACCGTCTCTATCATATTGAAACTCTTCTCCGTCCTTGACGTTATCTTTATAATTTATCTCTGTTATCAAACGTCCATCGGGAGAATATCCTTTCTGAACTCCTACCCCATCTTGATACGTAGCAACAGAACCGACAGCGCCTCCTTCATAATAAACTATCCATTTTCCATGAAGCATGCCGTCTTTATATTCTCCTTCCATAAAAAGTTTTCCGCTATCATACCATTGCTTATACTCTCCATCCAGAACACCTTCTTTATAATACTCCACCTTGATTAAATTACCAAAGACATTATACGATTCAAAGATGCTATCATATTGGTCATTCTT
This sequence comes from Lentimicrobiaceae bacterium, assembly GCA_015061315.1. Classification (GTDB taxonomy): domain Bacteria; phylum Bacteroidota; class Bacteroidia; order Bacteroidales; family F082; genus Limimorpha. The sequence goes on along the minus strand of SUWV01000020.1, from coordinate 21,330 downwards.
GATATAATATCTCGACTGAATATTACCGTTTTCATACCATCTCAAAACCTCTCCCTCCATGACATTGTCATTATAATACGCCTTCATTTCTGGCTTGCCGTTCTGATAATACCAGCAACAATCACCATCAAGAAGTCCTTCATTATATCTCAACTCTGACTTCAAATTACCATTATCCCAATATGAACGTACAACATCACCATCGGAACATGATATAAGAAAAAGACATATTAATATCAAAGAGAGTGTCTTATTCATAACGTAACAATTTTTTCTCGTAATCCTGATATTGATATAAGTTCCAATAGGTATTCTCTACTCCATCTTCTGCATTTTGTCGCTCAAAACGATAGCGTGTATTAAGCAAAGGAATGTCATATAATGTCACACCTATATTAATGTCATCGCCATAATTCATCAAAGCATTCAAGAAATACCATGCAATATTAAATCCATGATACGCAATATCTTTAGGCTCTGTGGCATAAGTGTCTCTAAACTTACATATAAACTTACCGACGCTGTATGTATTATAGTCGGTATAATCATCGTCGAAATATATCGTATTCAATTTCATCAAATTCTCGTTAAAGAGTCTATCAAATTTAGACCAATCAGGAAGCGCGACTAATTCCGACGGAAATTCATTACTGATAATGTTAATTTGATTTAAGATGTCAGTCGCAAACACCCTATTATCACCATAAACGATGAAAACATTATTACGTATCGATGAGGCTATCTTCTTGACTTTATTCAAACTATCTATTGAATAATCAAAAATCATCACTTGGTTTTTCAACATGGTGCTGTCATCTGGATTTCGGTTTATTACCGAAACATCAAGAGTTATGTTATCCGACTGATAAGTATTCTCGTCAAATTCTATCTCTTCTATCATCCATGCATCATGATGTTTTTTAATGACTTTCTTGATATGCTGATTAGGCACCAAAGAATATTGATTTATATTTTTATTCGCTATCTCTTCAATCATAAAGGCATAATCCATCTTACTTGTATCTTCAGCGATGATGAATATGTTATTATCGACATATTTATCTTTGATTAAAGAATCGAGCCAATGCATCTGATAGCGATACGACGGTTTCACTTTCACTAAATTTCTATTACCAACGACCATATCATCTCTGTTAGTCATTGGATTTACAATCAATATATCATTTTCTTTTGCGAAGTTCAAAACTCTTTCAAAAGTCTTCACATGAAATGGTCCGATAATAATGTCAGCATCAACAAGCCACGCGTCATTGAGTGCTGTTTTTACTTTATTAGTATCCTGATCCACGTCATAAACTTTAAGATCCAATTTCATATCTAAGCTATTCACCATAGAATCTACGGCAACCATAAATCCTTCATAAAAATGAAGATATGAAAATGGCTTTGACAGCAGCTGTTTGCTTGAGACCTCGGTTTCCATAAATTCATCATCAACTTGTTCCAAATAAAGAGGCATCATCAGCGCCACCTTGTACAGACGCTCCGCATCGCATGTAGAGCTGACATATTCATGCACATACGACATCGTATCCTCTACGATGCTATCATTAGCAATTGTATCTTCTAAAACAAGCTCCTCTTCTACAGCTTTATAAGGAATCCTCAAATAAGTTCCGGCTTTCGGGTTCTTCTTGACGTCTTTATTTTCCTTCATAATTTCATACACCGACACACCGTATATATCTGCAATATCTTTCAACGATTGCTTCTTCGTGACGGCATGAATATAATATTGTTTTCCATCATATTCTGTAACGACATGCGAGCGAGTTGATTCTTGAGCAATAAGATCGGCTTTAGATGTCAAAGTAAACAGACATGCTAAAAAGAAAAATAAAAACGTTTTAGATTTAATCATTTCATCATTATTTAAAGTTAAAGGCTTATGATTATGGTTTAAGGTCATTATTTTAAAAAATACGAGAGACGCCATAATCATGACGTCTCTACATATTATTGCTTATCAATTTTCCGGCAATGGTTTGAAACCTTTACCCATGATTTCTGTACTTGATACAACATTCAAGAATGCATCAGGATCTATTTCACTGAGTGCCGATTGAAGCTTCACGAGTTCTGGACGTGTCAATGTCACATAAATCATCTTACGATCTACACCTTTATATAAACCTTTACCGAAGAAACATGTTCCGCCACGGTTGATGTCTTTTACGATGAGGTCACGTACTTCTTCAGCCTTGTCAGTGACGATAAATGCTGTCTTGTATGAATTGAATCCATCAACGACGAGGTCGATAATTTTACCTTCGATGAAGATAACGAGGATTGAATATACAGGGAGACGTAATTGAGGTTCAGCGATTAATGTTGTGAGAGTGATGATAGAGTCGACTATCATGACCAATGTACCGAGAGAGATCTTAGTATATTTATGTAAGATCATAGAGATGATGTCGCTACCACCTGATGTTGCACCAGATTTAAAGATAAGACCGATAGCCAAACCGTAGATACCTCCCGACACCAAAGTGTTAAGGAAGTAGTCAGGGATGAAGTATACGCTTTCGCTATGAGGCACTTGCAACCATTCTGGATTTGGATTAGTTACGTTTTCAAACAAACCGTTATGTATGATTGGGTTATAACCTATGATCGTTTCGATAAGGTAGGTGAAACCGAATATCAAAACAGTTGAGATAATAGTCTTGACACCGAATTTAGGTCCGAGAATCAAAGTACCAATTATCAACAATGGAATATCCATACAGATGGCATAGAGACTGACTTTCCATGGCCATACGGTGTTCAAGACGTTCGACAAACCGTATGTTCCGCCAGGAGCCAAGATGTAAGGATTTACAAATAAGATGTCGCCAACAGCGAACAACAAGCTACCAAAAATGAGATAAAAATAAGCTAAAGCCTCTTTCTTCCAATTAATTGTTTTCATAATTTATATCTATTTTTAAAGTCTACAAGTCAACGAGACCACAAGTCTACAAGTCAACAGATTTTTATTATTTGAATTATCTCTAAATTATAAGACGTGTCAATTACATATTGTTTATGTTTAGTGTAATTGACGCGTCTCTACATTGTCAATTCTTAATTCTTAATTGTTAATTCTTAATTGTCAATTGAATCATTCCCATTCTATTGTCGCTGGTGGTTTAGAGCTGATGTCATAGCATACTCTGTTGACACCTCTGACCTTATTGATAATGTCGTTAGATACCTTTGCTAAAAATTCGTATGGGAGGTGTACCCAGTCGGCTGACATGCCGTCTGTAGAAATCACAGCACGGAGTGCTATGGTATATTCGTAGCTACGTTCGTCGCCCATCACGCCGACGCTCTTACAAGGAAGCAATATTGCTCCAGCTTGCCAGATGCTGTCATAAAGGTTATCAGCCATTTCGTTAGGATAAGAAGCGTGAGGAAGCTCACATTTCCAGTTTCTCAAAGCCGAGATATAAACCTCGTCAGCATCGCGGAGGATACGTAATTTATCTTCTGTGACAGCGCCGAGCAGACGTATAGCGAGACTTGGTCCTGGGAAAGGATGGCGTCCGATGAGTTCTTTCTTGATACCGAGAGCGCGACCTACGCGACGTACTTCGTCTTTAAATAATGTGCGTAATGGCTCAACGATTTTAAGGTTCATTTTTTCTGGGAGACCACCTACGTTATGGTGAGATTTGATTTTTGATGTAGCGCCTTCGATGCCTGCACTCTCGATGACATCAGGATAGATAGTACCTTGTGCGAGCCATTCTGCGCCTTTTATCTTCTTAGCCTCAGCCTCGAACACCTCGATGAAAGTAACACCGATAGCCTTACGTTTCTCTTCTGGGTCTGTCACGCCAGCGAGTTTGCTCAAGAAGAGCTCTCCTGCGTTGACGCCTGTTACGTTAAGACCTAAATCCTTATATGATTCGAGGACATCTTCAAATTCATTCTTTCTGAGAAGACCGTTATCGACAAAGATACAATGTAAGTTAGAGCCTATAGCCTTGTTCAACAAGACAGCAGCCACTGTGCTATCAACGCCGCCTGAGAGTCCCAAGATAACTTTATCATCACCGAGTTTCTCTTTAAGTTCTTCAACGATATTGTCAACGAAAGAAGCTGGAGTCCAGTCGCCTTTACATCCACATACATTCTTAGCGAAGTTCTCTATCATTTTTGAACCCTCCAAAGAATGAGCCACCTCTGGGTGGAACTGCACTGCGTATGTCTCCTCGCCATCTATTCTATATGCAGCATTGACTACATCTTCGGTACTTGCTATCACACGGGCGTTCTCTGGCAAATGAGCGATAGTGTCACCATGCGACATCCAAACCTGATTTACCTTGCTTACACCTTTGAACAATGGACAGTTTTCATCAACAATGGTAAGTGAAGCACGGCCATATTCTCTTGCTATCGAGCCATTGACATCACCACCGTAATGATATGCCATAAACTGCGAACCATAACAAATACCCAAAAGAGGCAACTTGCCTTTTATGTTTGACAAATCCACAAACGGTGCCTTCTCATCTCTGACAGAGAAAGGACTTCCGCTTAAAATAACACCCTTAACATTAGGCGTTATCTCCGGAATTTTATTATAAGGATGGATCTCACAATAGACATTCATCTCACGTAGACGACGTCCAATAAGTTGTGTTACTTGTGAGCCAAAATCTAAAATTAATATTGATTCTTGCATGCTTGATTATTTTGGTGCAAATGTAATAAAATTATCCATTCATTTTATTTTTTTTCTTAAACTTGCAGACAAAATAAATTTATTATGGCAGCAGCAAAAAAAGGTAAAAAAACAAGTAAAAGCAAAAAGAGCTCTACAAGCAAAAAGAAAGGTAACAAACTTAATTTCTTCTCGAAATTAATGTTGATATTATTGACTGCCGCCGTTATAATCACTGCTGTTTTTTTGACACTAAGCAACTTCAATATCAACAAAGACAAGACTCCTATGACCGAGGTCTCTGTTAAAGACAATAAAAAAGAAACTAAAGATACTAAAAAGGAAACAACACGACAGAATAAAGAGGACGTTAAACCAAAACCTAAAGAAGAGAAACAACAGACTCCCGCGACTGATGTCAAAGAAGAAAAGAAGCATCAGGAGAAAGTCACGACCGACTTAAAAAAAGATGTCAAGGAGACTAAAATCTTAAATGGCTGCTGGCTCAGTTCTGAACAAGGAGCCTCATTAACAATAGACGAATACGGATACCGTATCGACTTCTTCGGCGTAGACGCTTCTAAACCAATAACTGGCGACTATCATTTCAAAAACAATCTGATAATATTCACAAGCGACGACAATATATGCGGCAAGGCAGAAGGCTCTTACAGAATCACATTCTACAAGAACAACTTCAGTCTGATATGCAAAAACGACGATTGTTCAAGTCGTAAAAACATCTTAGAAGCCGACTGGGAATGGATGGATATTTGATTTTAAAATCTGAGAACTTGAGAATCTGAGAATCGGAAAAAAACTCAAATTCTCAAATTCTTTTATTCTTTTTCAAAGCCTCATTGATAATCCATTGTATCTGTCCGTTGACGGAACGGAACTCATCGGCAGCCCATTTCTCGACAGCTTCCATCGTCTTAGCATCGAGACGCAAAGCAAAGTTCTTAGTCGTATTTTCCTTATCTTTCGCCATTATCCAAGACCTCCCCTATCGTTTTAGAAAAGATATTGTCTTTACAAGCATGTTTATCAATAAGATAAATCACAATTATAACTATTGATATCACGATAAACCCAGATAAGCCAGCCGCGCCATTGAGCAAGTCGTTGCCTCCTTTTATTAATATGACATTTAATCCAGCAACTGCATTTATCGTTCCATGAAAGATAGCGGCAGGAAAAACGGATTTTGCCTTAATCACAAAATATGTCTCAATGAAAGAGAGCAGCACGCAGAATATCACCATCATAAAAACACCTATGACATTATGCTGCGGATAGTTATGACCGAGCAATATCAACGGGAAATGCCATATTCCCCAAACGACGCCGATGAATATTGCCGCAAAGACAAACTTCTTCTCTTTCAAGGCAGCGACGAGATAGTTACGCCATCCGTATTCCTCGCCAAAAGCAAAAAGCGCGTTGATGGTAGCTCCAGCGAAAAGTCCGCTTAATATCGTCGTGACAATCATAAATGCTGGAGTCATCATCGTATTCAGCATTTCTCTCTGGTCTTCAGGAACCTGATCTGCCGGAATCAAAGCTGACATATCGGTGTTAAACTCACAATTAGGCATAAGTGAATTTACAAATATCGTAAGCAACACTATCACGATAGGGAGAATCCACGCCACCAACCAAGAAGGTTTTATCTTAAAACGCAACAATTCCGTCTCACGCAGATACACACGAACGTGTGTCTTTCTAGAAGTCACGATTTGTAATCCCAATGCGCAAATCAATGGCAGCAACATATAAGACGATGCGAAGATTGTATACATCATCGGATTGTCGGCTGGATTTCTGAGTCCGACACCGAAAATCATGATGGCAGCATAAATCCAGCTTACCACACAGACTATTATCGAATATTTTATTGCAGTTTTCATATTTTTTAAAGTCGACGGAAAACTGTCAAAAGTCAACAGTCTTTGTCCATAATTGTTAATTGTAAATTGTCAACTGTTAATTGTCAATTATCTGATCATACAACAGTTTCGTTTCATCAACGGTTTTTCTGTTAATAAAAACTAACGATTCCGACGGTGAATCTTGAGCATCTAACCTGATTTCTACAAATAAAGGCGTTGATTTGTTAATATAGAGACGACATTTATTTCCGTCAGCCATCTTAAACTTACCAATATTGACTTTATTTGTAGAGATGCCATTGGTTCTAAGTTTAATATTAGGAAGACTTTCAATAAGCAAAACTGTGTCAATATCATCAAAAGGAATATCCATCGAATAGTCGCCTTTGATTTCAATCTTATTATCATCGACAATTATTTCATTTCCGTAGTTAGCAAAGAAGATAGGATATGCTATCAAAGCAACGATGAAAACAGCAATGATAAAAACGCTTCTGTAAGTTCTCGGACGTCCTGCATTGTAATTCAATTCGCTTTCTTTAAGGATTTTAACGTTATTCTTTATCTCATCGAAAAGCTCTTGTGTCTGTTCATTATTATTTTTATTGATGTATATCAAGCCTTTCACCGTCCTGATTTCTATCGCGCTGGCATTTCTATTTCTGATATAAAGCGTAGCGTTTTCAGAATGCTCACCACCTTTCTTGATGGTATAATAACCTTTTTGAATACGACCGAGACCTCCGCCATTAGTTTTGTATATCAACAGTGGAAGTCTGTCTACCAACGAGATAGAGACAATCGTATCGTTTTGTATCCACAATGGATACATAAAATCCTTGATTTTTATTCCGTCATCATAGACATAAATTCTTTCTTGCAAAAAACTCACCACAAGAAAAACTAAAACAAACCCTAATACTATAAATGTTATTGACATAATTGTTAATCTATTTTAATAAGACGCATCAATGTTTATTTATATTTAGATATCATTGATACGTCTCTACATTGTTAATTGTTAATTGTCAATTGTTCATTGATAAAGCGTTCCTGTATTGACAACAGGTTGTGCTGATTCGTCGGCGCAGAGAACAACAAGAAGGTTACTTACCATAGCAGCTTTCTTTTCATTATCGAGTTCTACGATTTCTTCCTCGCTGAGTTTTTCGAGAGCCATCTTCACCATAGACACTGCACCTTCAACAATCTTTTCACGAGCGGCTATGATAGCAGCAGCCTGCTGACGACGCAACATAACAGCTGCAATTTCAGGAGAATAAGCTAAATAATTAATACGAGCTTCAACGACTTCCAATCCCGACATTTCAAGTCTGTCGTTAAGTTTCTTTAACAAAATATCATTTATCTCACTTCCGCCAGAACGTAAAGTAAGTTCGTTAGATTTTGTATCGTCATTATCATCATAAGCGAACATGCCAGCAACCTCTCTCAAAGCAGCGTCGCTTTGTACGCGCACGAAACTCTCGAAAGCCTTCATTCTTCCGGAGACAGTAACGCCAACCTGACCGTTAGCACCGCCAGCCATAGTCTGAGAGTCGATTTCAAACATCGCTTTATAAGTATCTTTCAGTTTCCACACCAAAATCTGACCTATTAATATAGGGTTACCCGTTTTGTCGTTCACCTTGATTGGATCGACGTTGAGGTTACGAGCGCGGAGAGAAACGCGTTTTGATGAAAGCAAGAAGTTGACATAATAAAATCCCGTCTTCTTAAATGTCCCACAGTAATTACCGAAAAACATCATCGCCATTGCTTCGTTAGGCTCCTGCTTCCTCAATCCTGTTAATAATATCAAAAACAACAAAGCCGCCAAGACTGACAAAACTATTCCAGTAACATGTTCTAAATTCACGAAATAAACAACACCATAAACAGATAGAGCAGTCAATGCCAATAAGAGCAACAATGCTACAAATCCGTTAATTACCATACCATTGAATTCTTTTTCCTTTGTTTCCATAACTGTTATTTTTTAATTTTTAAACATTTATTTTAATATCATTTTGATATTGCAAATATATGATTAATTTTTAGATTGTCAAGAGTTTTTTTCTATTTTATCTTTTATATCAAATCTAAGGTCTTAACCACACACTTTGTGGTTTCACTATCAGACGTGCATTATTGTATGCCATTTTTAAAGTAAGACACGTTCTTGCTGTATATGTATCAGCACTTATTTTATGTATAGCTAATGCAAGATCAGGATTAGGTGATCCTGCTGTGAGATTCAACGGCAACAATAGTTGTATTCGATTATTATAAAACTGTGGCACAGCCAACTTATAATTAGTCTTCACTCTTTTCTTTACTTCTTCTATAGCACCATCTAACCTACGACGAATCTCACCAGAATCCAACGCTTGAATATGTGCAGGAAAACGCAATAAATTATCTTCAATAATATGATCTATTTGCGGAATCAACCTACATCGAGGATTAAAAATCAAATCTTCAGGCTTCTGAAAAAAATCTGCAATATCAGGGTGATTATCAGGAAATATCTTTAAAAACTGTGTATCACTCTCTTTGAGAAAAGCCTTAAAACAAAATTGAGAAGGATTAACGGATTGCTGTATATTTCTATAAGTTTCAAATAAAGCATAAATTGGCTCCAAATTCTTAGTAACGAGTCCAGTATTAAAACAAGCATGTGAGTTATTGTATGTATAAGAAATTTTCCCTTCCAGCTGTAACTTCCTGAATATATGTTCTAAATAATTTTTCAAAATAGAATAACTCTTTTTGATAGAATCAGAAAAATCCCACACTTCAGGATCAGCTAGATTTTCAGCAAGATATTCTACGGCTTTATCATAATTGGGGAAATATGCAAAAGCAAATAATAATGAGGAGTAAGGTTTCTTCGACATAACATTTAAATTTTAGGTTTAAAAAAGGATTTCCAAAAAAGAATGGAAATCCCTATTTGTACAGTTCTCAGTTATTTTTATTTTTGTGGATAGACCCACACATCTATATATTCACCAATAACTGATTGCAAAGCTACATAAAATTTTATAACTAAACAAGCATTTTAGTATAATTTTTATCATTAAATTTGCATTCATCGAAAATCATTAATACATATAATTAATATGAACAGAAAATTTTTAAGTATCATCGCTCTTGGCTTCATGACATTGACTTCATGCAGCAACAACGAGCAAACCACTACCAACAGCAATCCATTCCTATCCGACTACGGAACTCCTTTTGAGACACCTGCTTTCGACAAGATTAAAAACGAGCACTATCTTCCTGCTTTCGATGAAGCCATGAAACAGCAAAAACTCGAAATCGACGCTATAGTGAAAAACAGAGCCGTACCTGATTTCCAAAACACTATCTTGGCTTACGACAAATCCGGCGAGCTTTTAGATAAGGTTGCCAATATCTTTTTCAACCTTATTGAATGTTCCTCCGATGACGAGATGCAGAAGATTGCCGCTGAGATAAGTCCTAAATTATCAGCTCACGGCGACGAGATTGCAATGAATCCTCTTCTTTTTGAAAAGGTAAAATACGTCTATGACAAACGCAACAACATGAATTTAGATGACCAACAGATTCGCGTTGTGGAAAAATATTACAACGACTTCATTCGTAGCGGCGCTGGTTTAAACGACACCGACAAAGAAACCTTAAAATCTATTAACGAGAAATTATCATTATTGAGCCTTCAGTTTGGCAACAACCTCCTCACTGAAAACGCTGCCTTCAAACTCATAGTCGACAATGAAAAAGATTTGAGCGGACTTCCACAGTCAAGCATAGTAGCAGCCGCTGAACAAGCTAAGAAAGACGGCATGGAAGGCAAATGGGTCTTCACACTTTCAAAACCAAGCCTCATTCCTTTCCTTCAATATGCCGACAACCGCGACCTACGCGAAAAAATCTACATGGGATACGTAATGCGCGGCAATAACGACAACGCTAACGACAACAAGGAACTAATCGAAGAGATGTCGAAATTACGTCTTCAAAAAGCTAAACTCTTAGGCTATGAAGATTACGCTTCATACGTACTCGAAGCCAATATGGCAAAAGACGTTCCTACCGTTGATAAATTCCTCGCCGACTTATTTAAACCTGCCGTGAAAGTAGCAAAGGAAGAATTGAAAGAGTTACAGAAAATAGCTAAAGACACCAAAGTTGAATCATGGGATTGGTGGTATTATGCAGAGAAATTGCGCAAAGAAAAATATGCTTTCGATGAAAACGAATTAAAGCCTTACCTCTCATTGAACAACGTACGCGATGGTATGTTTATGGTCGCCAATAAATTATACGGAATAACCTTCAACCAACGTACCGACATCCCTGTCTATTTCGACGGCGTTGAGACTTGGGAAGTGAAAGAGAAAGACGGCTCACATCTCGGCATCATCTACATGGATTATTATCCACGCGACAGTAAGAGCGGCGGCGCATGGTGCACAAGTTTCCGTGAAGCTGGCTACGACATCGAAGGCAACAAGATAACTCCATTAGTATCATTAGTCTTAAACTTCACTCCACCAACAGGCGACACTCCTGCCCTACTCAGCTGGGATGAGACAGAAACCTTATGGCATGAGTTCGGTCACGGATTACACGCTTTATTCTCTGACGGTAAATACAGCAGAACTTGCGGCGTCGTGCCTCGCGACTATGTCGAGCTTCCTTCTCAAGTAATGGAAAACTGGGCAGGCGATCCTGAAGTATTGAAAATGTACGCTAAACATTGGCAGACAGGCGAAGTCATTCCAGAAGCGCTGATTAACAAATTAGAAAACAGCGGACTCTTCAACCAAGGATTTGAAACGACAGAGTTCTTGGCAGCCGCCATCTTAGACATGGAATATCATAAGTTAAAAGAAATTAACGATGACTTCAACGCTGCTGACTTTGAAAAAGCTAAGATGAAAGAAATTGGATTGATTGATGAAATATATCCTCGCTACAGAAGTACTTATTACTCTCACATCTTCTCTGGCGGTTATTCAGCAGGATATTACGTCTATTATTGGGCAGCAGTCTTAGACTCCGACGCTTTCAACTACTTCAAAGAATCGGGCGACTTATTCAACCCTGAGTTGGCCGCCAAGTTCAGACAACACTGCTTGCAAGAATGCGGCAACGACGAAGGCATGGTCCAATACAAAAAATTCCGCGGACAAGAGCCAAGCAACGAGCCATTCTTGAAGAAACATGGACTTAATTGAGTCTACAAGACTACGAGACTACGAGTCAACAAGTTAATGATTATAAACAAAAAAAAGAGCCTTTAAAGGCTCTTTTTTTTATTGTAAATTATATAAAAACTTTAGGATATTTTTTTCTGTATCAATGCTGCAATCTTATCTCTGAAACTTTCTGCAGTCTGGTCTTTCGCAGGCAACATTGGCTCCATGACTTCAACATTGATTTTCTTCCTGAACTTAGGAATGATACTTCCTCCATAACAAGCAGACTCTGAGCCAGTAATTGCAACTGGAACGACTGGCACGTTAAGTTCCTTACTTAAAATAGCGAATGTCTCTTTAAACTTCTTCATCTTATTATCGCGAGAACGCGTACCTTCAGGGAAGATGACAATATTCTTGCCTTTCTTCAAGACAGCACTCATTTCTTGTAAAGACTGACGCACGTTTTTGTTAATATCCATTAAGATTATATTATTCTTTCTTGCAAAGAACTGTGCAATCTTAGATCTCCAGTGCTTCTCTTTAGCGAAGAAGAAAATATCTTTATTTTCCTTACGTGAGAAATTGTAAGTAATTAAGAATCCGTCGATAGCCGAACGATGGTTAGCCACTATAATACACGGACTATTAGGCAATTTCTTATTTCCCTTAAATCTAAAACGATAACATATCGAGAATAATATCTTAGTAAATGTGTAAGTAAACCATTGTGTAAAACCAGGTTTCTCCAATTTAACATCCACTTTAGTAGCGAGAATATCTTTCCATGTTATCATCGTAGTATTGAAAGTATGTTCGTTATCTTCAATATAATCGGTAAGTTTTGCGAGAGTATTGAGGTTCTCCATCTGTTCCTCGTTGAGGTTTATCCCGAAGGTATTTTCGATATAAGCGAGGAGCGACACCTTACTCAAAGAGTCCATAGAGAGGTCTATCTCAAAATGGTCATTTTCGTTAGCTATCATCTTCGTCTCTTCTTCCACAAAAGCTTTCAACATTTTATAGACTTCGCTCTTACCTTCAAGAGATTCCTGTTCTGTATGAGTCTTAGGTTTATCTATGAGATGAGGAAGAAGGAAACGCTGCACCTTACCGAGTCGCGTCTTTGGCAACTCTTCCGACATGATATGATATTGCTTGATGCGTTTATATTGAGGCTGTTCGGCATTGAATCGTTCCACTTCGTTTTTAATCAATGCGTCCATATCGTCTAACGAGCTCTGTCTTATAGCTGTCATCTCAGGACGTATAGCTGCATGAAGAATATCGCCGCTCAAGAAGATACCTATCTCTTGTACGTACTTGCTTTCATTCAAGAACTCTTTCTCTAACAACTCTGGATTGATATTCTTACCGTTTGATGTCACGATAATCTCTTTGATACGACCGGTTATCTTAAGTCCGTATTTATCCAAGACTCCCATGTCGCCGGTATGAAGCCAGCCGTCTTTTATAATTTGAGCTGTCTCTTCCTCACGTTTGTAATAGCCTTTCATCACGTTGTCGCCCTTGACGCATATCTCGCCATTTTCAGCTATCTTAGCTTCTATGTTTGGAAGCAGCTCGCCAGCATAGCCTACCTTACGTCTGCCAGGACGCGTGAATGAAATCATAGGAGCAGTCTCTGTCATGCCGTAGCCTTCAAGGACATACAAACCTAAAGTCTTTAAAATCGTCGCCGTCTCTATAGAAAGAGCCGCACCGCCAGATACGAGATATTTCAGATGTCCGCCGAATTTCTTATGCACGCTGCTGAAAACAACTCTCGACACAGCATCACTGCCGATAAGCTTAGTTATCTTATAAAGCAAACGTGTCACGAATGAAGCATTAATCTTATTCATGACACCTTTGACAAGCATATCGTAAAGACGAGGCACACCTATTATAATAGACACTTTTCCCGCATTGAGAGTCTTGATTATTGACTCGGCATTCATAGCTTCGGCTATGTGAAGCGTACCGCCCATATATAGAGGAGCTACGAGGCTGCCAAGAAGCGGCAGTATGTGATGCAAAGGAAGAAGCACCATGACGTTACTATCTTCTTGGAAAATAGGGACCTGCTTACTTACAGAATCTATATTGAACATAACATTCTTATATGAAAGCATCACGCCCTTAGGATTACCCGTCGTACCAGACGTGTAATTTATCAACATCACATCTTCAAGATTTCCGAGAGGAATGTCATTAGCAGCAATGCTTGTATCATCTGACAGTTGGAAATTATCTTTGGTATATAGACGAGCGCCTTGAAGATTGATGTCGGCAAACATTTCCTTTTTATCATCGGAGATGAAGACGATGTCGGGGCGACAGTCGTTAATCACATATTCCATCTCTTTCTTTGTTGACTGAGCATCCAAGGGAACCACTATCGACTTGCAACGCATCGCGCCGTAAAAAGCGAAACACCATTCTGGCGAGTTCTGCGCACATATCAATATCTTTTCTGGTTGAGATTCTAATGAAAATTTATCAGCATAAATCTGTGAGTATCTAAGAAGTTGCTCGTAGGTATATTTGTCATCTTTGAAAGTGATGGCAAGTTTGTCTTTTTTTGAGATTAACATTTTTCCTAAGTTTTCAATGTTCTGCAAATATAATAAAATAACTCTGACTTATGACTATGACGCTGACTTTTTTTAAGACAACAAGACGACAAGACAACAAGACAATAAGTCTGTGTCAGTGTCTCTGAGTCTTTAATAAACAAAATCGATTGTCATATCGAAACTATCGTTTTGACAAATATGCATAAACAATATTATCTTTGCATCGTTAATGAATGAATAATCTAATTTTGATATTATGAAAAGACTACAAGATAACGTCACGATAATAACAGGTGCTGGTAAAGGAATAGGATTTGGCATGGCTCAGGCTTTTGCGAGAGAAGGCTCCAACCTTGTGATAACGGGCAGAAATGAAGCTCGGCTTATAGAAGCTAAAAAGAAATTGGAAGAGACTTACGGAGTAAAGGTCCTCGCTTTGGTAGCTGACGGCGCCGATGAAGACAAGATAAAAGAAGTCATAGCTAAGACTGTTGAGACTTTTGGTAAAATCAACACTCTGATAAACAACGCTCAGGCTTCCAAGTCGGGATTGTCGCTCATCGAACATACTAAAGAAGATTTTGATTTAGCCATCAACTCTGGACTTTACGCGACCTTCTTCTATATGCGTGAGGCTTTTCCATATCTCAAAGAAAGCAAAGGCTCTGTCATCAATTTCGCATCGGGAGCTGGCATGTACGGCAAGCCAGGACAGAGTTCTTACGGAGCTGCCAAAGAAGGCATCAGAGGCCTTTCGAGAGTAGCTGCCACAGAATGGGGACCCGATGGCGTGAGAGTCAATATGATTGCACCTCTCGCTATGACAGAGAGCTTATCGGAATGGAAAGATGCTTATCCTGAGTTATTTCAAAAGACAATACAAGGCATTCCGCTCGGACGTTTCGCCGACCCTGTACAAGACATCGGAAGAGTGGCGGTATTCCTAGCCTCCGACGACGCCTCCTACATCACTGGCGAGACAATCACATTACAAGGCGGCTCGGGATTGAGACCGTAACAATGAAGAATGGAGAATGATGAATGAAGAATGAAGAATGAAGAATGGAGAATGAAGAATGAAGAATGGAGAATGAAGAATGAAGAATGGAATTCCCTAATTCTAAATTCTTCATTCTTAATTATTAATTCTTAATTATTTTGCACTTTCTTCTATATCAAATCTAATTCCATAACATCAAGCATCTTGAATGTAGTCTTGAAGATTTTCTCCTTATGACTTTGATGAAAATGTCCATAATACCATCGTTTCAAAGGGTGTCCATCTTCAATAAGTTTATGATAAATGCGATCCATCGTAAGACGCTCCTCTATAATATCGTTACTCAAATCATCATCAATCTTAACAAAAAAATCAATACCTTTCTTCGATTTCAACTCACAAAACGAAGGAGCCGTATGAGTCACAACAGTATCGATCTTAAAGTTCTTCGATATTAGTTCCAAGCTTTTCTCATTAAAGACCACAACTTCATTTGACCAATATATATTTACCGACAAGACATCATCGGTATTAAGACCCAACCCACGCATTGTATTCATCCTCTGCTGACGTATCCAACGATCGACGGATATAGCACCACCAATACACAAAATATTACGATTACTAACCTTCACGACTGTATAATCTGGAATGGCTTTCATAAATTCGTGATTAAAAGTAACTCCATCAAAATAAGCAGGATTGTCATGATTGCCTCGCACAAAAAGCACATGATTATTATGCGACGACATTATATCCTTATACCGCTCCGCCATTTCATCATAATAAGACTTTGGTTCAAAACCGAATCCACAATCGCCTGCCACAATCAACAAAGTATTACATATATTATATTTAAGGCATAGTCTGTTAAAAACAAAATCGAAGTCTCCATGAATATCGCCACAGACCATGACTCGTTTTATATTTTCATACTCTACAAGCATAACCTCATTTTTAACCTCCATCGAGACATAAAAATCTTGCGAACCAACATCATAACAAAAGTCATCTGTGAGTAAAATATCTGATTCTTCAAGAGATAACAACAAACTGGATTCTTTGATTTCCATGACATCAATACAGACAATTTATAAAAAAACATCAACGACACATTATTCTGCGCCGTTGATGCGTATCTTATAGACGTTAAAAAAACACGTCTCTAAATAGTTAATTTACACTATTAATTACATTCTCTTAAATCCATTTCACCAAAGCGAAATCTTGTCTGTGTGGTAACAAGTCGTTGGTTGGATAGATTCTGAAGGTGTAGTCGAAGATACCGGCTTTGTTCAAAGGAAGATTGATGTAATATCTTGCCCAGCCTTCGCCTGATTCTACTAACTGTAATTGTTCAACCTGCATAACCTTGTCGTTGCCGTTCTTATCCTTGCCGCCGAAGACTATCTCAACGCCGACGTCTCCCCTATCTAATCCTGGTGTCTTCAAAGTTATCTCAGCGATGATGACATCACCGAATGTCAAGGAGCGAAGACTTGAATCTGGAATCTTAATAGACTCGACTTCAATCTTATCCCAATTAGATTCGACTTTCTTCTTCCATGCTGCAATCTCAAATGCTTTCTGATAACGGTTCTCACGCATGAAGTCGGTTCTCTCAATCAACTTGTTATAATATTGTGCGAAATAATCGTCGAGCATTCTCTTCATGGTATAGTTAGGCGCAATCTGCATCAAGTTGTTCTTGACATATTTAACCCATTGTGATGGAACGCCTTTCTCATTTCTATCGAAGTACAATGAAACGATTTCGTTTTCGATGAGATTGTAAATCGTCTCAGCATCTAACTCATCTTGATAACGTTGGTCGCTGTATGTTCTTTCTTCTTGAAGCGCCCAGCCGGCTTTCTCGCGATAACCTTCTGCCCACCATCCGTCGAGGACCGAGAGGTTCAAGGTGCCGTTCATGACAGCTTTCTCGCCACTTGTTCCTGATGCTTCCAAAGGACGTGTAGGAGTATTCATCCAGATGTCAACGCTACTTGTCAAGATCTTACCGAGTTCCATGTCGTAGTTATTCAAGAAGATAACTTTTCCAGCGAACTCTTTTCTACGTGATGTCTCGATAATCATCTTAATCAAATCCTGACCTGCCTTGTCATTAGGGTGAGCCTTACCTGCGAACAAGAAGACAACAGGTTTCTCAGGGTTGTTAAGAAGTTCTGCAAGACGTTCTATATTATTGAATAAAAGATGTGCACGTTTGTATGTCGCGAAACGACGAGCGAAACCGATGATGAGAGCGTTTTCGTTGAAGTTCTCTATCGTATTAATAATCAATGAAGGACTTTCCTGACGACGTTGCATATCTTCCACAACTTTCACCTTAAGATATTCGGTGAGTTTATGTTTGAGTTCTTTCTTGATATTCCAGATTGTCTCGTCAGCTACGTTTTCAATCTTCGACCATACGTTAAGATCTGACTGAACGTCGATATAATTTTCGCCTAATACTTCTTTGTAAAGTTTCTGCCACGAAGCATCAGCCCATGTTGGAAGGTGAACGCCGTTGGTGACGTATCCGATATGATTCTCTTCTGCGAAGTAACCTGGCCACATTTGTTGGAACATCTCTCTTGAGACGCGACCGTGAATCTTACTTACGCCATTGACTTCCTGGCTGAGATTTGTAGCGAGTACGCTCATCGAGAATTTCTCGTATGGATCGTTGTGACGTATCTTACCGAGGTTCATGAAGTCGTCCCAGCTGATATTCATACGACCTGGATAATGAGAGAGATAAGTTCTCATAAGGTGTTCTTCAAACACGTCGTGACCTGCTGGAACAGGAGTGTGTGTCGTGAACAAAGTCGATGTTCTGACGAGTTCTTTAGCGACGTCGAAGTCAAGGTTGTGACGTGTGATATAGACGCTCAATCTCTCCAATCCGCAGAATGCAGCGTGACCTTCATTGCAGTGATAGATAGTAGGTTTGATGTTAATCTTATCCATCAATCTGATACCGCCGATGCCAAGGAACATCTCTTGTTTGATACGCATCTCGCTGTCACCGCCATAGAGCTTACCGGTAATGCCTCTGTCTTCTGGTGAGTTTTGATCGATGTCTGTGTCAAGGAGATACAAACTGATACGACCTACAGGAACTCTCCAAGCCTTAGCATAGACAGTACGTCCTGGGAATGCTATATTGATAATGACTTCTTCTCCGTTTTCATCGCGGACGATTTCCATAGGGAGGTATGAGAAGTTCTGTGGGATATATTCTGAGAGCTGCTCGCCCCATACAGAGAGGTCTTGTGCGAAATATCCGTAACGATATAAGAGACCGATGGCGCACATGTTAGCATTAGAGTCGGAGGCTTGTTTGAGATAGTCGCCAGCGAGGATGCCGAGACCGCCAGAATAAATCTTAAGGCTCTTTGTCAAGCCGTATTCCATGCTGAAATAAGCGATAGTGTGATTATCAGCAGGTTTTACCGACATATACTCCTTAAAGCGTGCGTAAGTAGAATTTAATTTCTCCACGAAAGCCTTATCGTTTTCCAAAGCATCGATTTGTGCCTTAGAGAGATTCTTCATCAAAGCGATAGGATTGTGTTCCAAAGCCTTCCATGCTTGTGGGTCGATAGACGAGAACAAATCTGTCGCGTCGGTATCCCAGCACCACCAGAGATTCTGTGAGAGTTCTTGAAGCTTCTGCATATTCTCAGAATAAACAGGTTCCACAGTGATTCTCTTCCAGTTAGGAGTGTCTTGCTTCTGATAGTTGAAGTTACGTAATATCTCGTTATATTTCTTCGATTGTTTGAGATAATCGCGACCGCTAACTTTGTCGAGAGCTACGTCGTAAGTCTCCAAATAATTATTTATCAACTTATTCCAATAAAACTCTTTCACTAAAGAAAGTGCGTTTTGTCTTATATCTGCAATCTGTTTATTATCTTTTGAAGTTATGTCGAGGATTACTTTAACAATTTCATCTACGACAATCATTCCGTTACCTTCTTCACGATGTAATATCGTAACAGATTTATTTTCAAATTTCTCATTTTGAATGTAACGACCGAATCCTGCGAGGTCTGTCGTCACTGTAGGAATGCCGTGAGCGATGCTTTCCATCGGAGTGTAACCCCATGGCTCGTAATAAGATGGGAATACCGACAAGTCGAAAGCGTATAAGAAATCGTTATAGTTGATGTTAAAGACTCCGTCGTTGCCGTTGAGATAAGAAGGAACGAACATGACTTTAACCTTATCGTTTTCATTGTTTTGCAATCCGTTTTCTCTTAATAAGTTAAGAACAGCATCGTGTTCAAAACCGAAGATATGATGAGTGCAAGGAAGTTCGGTATGACCATTAACTTCTCTTTTACCTTCAAGACGATATTCTAATTCTTTGTAAACGCCGGAGATATTGGCAGGAACAGCGATGACAGCGACTACATCTTTCTTAAGGTTACCTTCTCTGTTAAGTTTACCTAAAGCGTTGATGAATAAGTCGATGCCTTTATTCTTAAATTCGTATCTTCCGCTGTTGATGATAAAGAAAGCGTCTTCATTAACTTTTGTTCCAGAGAGGATTCCAAGTATGTCAGAGATTTTTTCTCTTGCCGTCATTCTTTTCTGAGCAGCGATTTTTTCATCAACGACATAACTTCCGTTGATGCCGTTAATTGTGATGACATCAGCTTCACGGTGAAGGAATTGCTTGCATTCTTCAGCAGTGACTTCGCTCACAGTAGTGAAAGCGTCGGCATTCTGAGCTGCGTTATATTCCATTGATTGTTGTGAAGTTATGTTAAATCTGTTAGCCATCGCGTTAGGCTCGAAAGTAGCTAAATCGTTATATAGAGCGAGGCCGTTGCTAGAGATGGCGCGTCCGAGATATGTTGCGTGTGTCGTGAACGCTGTAGCTATCTGAGGGCAGTTTTCTTTGAGGTAAAGAACGCCAGAGCCTGTCATCCATTCATGGAAATGAGCCACTATATTCTCATCGCTTTCTATGTTCCATTTTATGAAGCTTTCAATCACCTGACCAGCAGCGTAACCGAAGAGAACAGGGTCGATATAATCCCACTGACCGCGAATTGAATCCAAGCGATACTGCTCCCAAAGATGAGATAAGATCTCGTTTTTCTGTGGATATAATGTGGTGTAATCTATTAAGATTGCCAATGGTCTGCTATCTAACTTCCAGCGACCGATTCTGACTTTAAGTCCTTGAGAAGCAACTTTTTCTCTCCATTCAGGGAATAATGTATTGTCTTCAATAAAATACAAAGTCTCATGTGCTTCCTTAACAATATCAGGACCTATTGTTATGTAATTATCACCAAGAATTTGCTTTACTTCATCTGCTTTTGTCGATAACACGGTGTAGATTCCGCCAACCATGTTACAGACTTCCCAACTTGTTTCAAATAGATAATTTGGTGTTTTCATTAATTAATATATACTTTTGTTAATTATTATTAACTATTCCAACAACACACGCATCTTATAAAAAAATTATAAGTCAATGTGTTATATAAAATTATACAGAAATAAAGAGTAGTTTTCCACTCTCTGCAAAGATAAGAAAAAAGTCATACGTCAGATGAAAAAAAATTGTGAAAAATAAAAAGTGTATTTATCTTTGGGCGTTCCGGCAAGCCGTCGGGCTTTCCGCTCTATCTTTGCTCGCTCCGTAAACTACGCTCGCAAAGGATGCCGCTCCAATCCCTAACGCATTTTCGAGTCTATAAGTCTTTATGTCAATGAGTCAGAGTTCAAAGTTCAATAAAATTAGGGGCAATCATAAACTTCCACAAGGGTGTTATTTTTATCTCTAATCCTTCTTTTTCTATCGTGTCTTCTTCGTCATTGGTTATAACATATAATTTCTTGCAGGGTAGAAATTTAGAGAACTTAACTAAATCGTTGATTTCCCTATTTCTTGTCGATGCTTCTGACATATTATAGCAAGCCTGAATTGCAATCTGTGACTCATAAAGATAGA
>SUWV01000042.1 GCA_015061315.1 Lentimicrobiaceae bacterium | reverse complement strand
AGACGGTGGCGACGGTTATTATCGTTATTATCAGAACCGCAACTACATAAACCCAGACCGACATCTCGGTGCGATAGACAAACTGCTGCATCCATCTGTCGATGATATAATAACTTATCGGTATCGCTACCGCTGAACATATCGCTACGATGTAAAGATATTTTTTGTTGAACATCTTTAATATTCCCATCGCCGACGCTCCATGTATGCGGCATATTCCTATCTCGCGACGTTTATACTGCGTCTCGAACAACACCAAACCGAAGACTCCTATGATGGAAATCATTATAGAAAGAAATGAAAACATCGTCACTAAAGTCGAGAGCTTGTCTTCAGTCTGATACTGTATTGCGAGCTCATCATCGAAGAATTTGAGTTCGTACGTCTCATAATCAGTAAACCAGAGAACTTTTTCAAGCTGACTTCTAACAAAATTGCTGATGTCACTGAAATCAGTACCCGCTGCCACTCTCAAATAAACCTGATTAGGATGGCGCCATCCATGTTGCCCGAAGACCACAAACGCCCACGGTTGTATGTCGTTATACAAAGGTTGGAAATTAAAGTTTTCGCAAATACCTACCACCGGATTAAGCACATCACCATGTGCTGCAATCATAGTCTCAGTATCGATTCCATATTTGTCGGCAGCCGCTCTGTTGAATATAAGAGCACCACCATTCACTCTTTCATCTGAAAGATTAAAATCGCGACCTTCTTCCATCTTTATTCCCATCATCTGCAAGAAATTCCATGAGACAGGATAAGCTCTAAAAGAGATACTACCATCTTTGTAGTCACGAGTCCATGTCATGTGATCAAAATCAATTATACGTCCATCACCATAAGCGACATCTATGATATTTGGATTCTGCTTCAGCATATCTGTAATAGCATCACGGTTTGTATAATCCAACTCCCCACTATTCCCCAAAGCAGCAGAATGTATTTTGAATGTATAAAGCATTTCCTTATCAAATCCCATCTCATAATGAAGCATATATTTATGTTGCTTTTGAATAAACAAAGAACAAATTATCAAGGAGATAGAAATTACGTACTGTATTCCAACCAAAGAATAACGTAATATCTTTCCAGATTTCGTAGCATGAAACGAGCCTTTCAACACCAAAGACGGATTGAATTTAGTGATATAAAAAGCAGGATACAAACTCATTATCATAGCAAATATCATCAGGAAGAGAATCATCGAAAGCGCCAACTGCCAATTTTCTTTTAATGCTACTGATGTTGAAATATATTCCGACAAAGGAGTATTTGCGAAAGTGAAGACAATTACCATAGCACCTAAGATGGATAATAATGTAAGTCCCAATGTTTCAAACATTATGTTAAGACGTAGCTTTGATGTCGGCGCGCCAAAGACTTTGTAAGTGTTAATTGCTTTGATGCGAACAGGTATCAAGGCGAAGAAGAAATTTATGAAGTTGATGAAAGAGATTACGAGAATGAGGACAGCTATCGCTATCAGACTGTATGTAGTACTGCGACTTCCCTTAGCACCTTCAACTGATGATGTGTCATCTAAATAAAGTTTTGTCAGAGGATTTAAACGGAAACACATATTCTCATATGAAGAACCTCTATCTTTCCAATATTCAAGTCCAATGTCTCGCATTTTCTCCGCCACATCTTCAGGCGAAGTCCCTTCTTTCAATCTGACATAAAAAGAACTGCCCCAGTTATTCTCATCATTATAGCCGACATCACACACCCAACCTTCGCATACAGATATAGTACTCGGTTCTGGCATATTTTCAAAAATACCTACGACAGTACGAGTCATGCTCGTCGCAAGTCCACGGCCAACAGTCAAGACATCACCTACTTTCAAATCATATTTATCCGCCACTTCTTCAGAGATAATCATATCATATACTGTAACCAAATTCTCAATTCCACCTTCTATGAACTCAAGCGGAAACACCTCCAAAGCTTCGCGTGTTGCATACGACAGTTTTATTCTCAGATTATCAATAGTCTGATTTCGTTTTATGGAATGGTCATACCAGATATATTCCTCAGGGAACGTAATAGATAACACGCCTGCAGCTTCTAACTCCGGAACAGATGCGCATATTTTTTCAGGCAACTGATGATTCCAAAGATGTGACCATGAATCCAAATTATCCGCCGACGTTCTTTCCACTCTGTATATTCTTTCTGAATTTGGTATCACCCGATTAAACGAAAGGTCGTATCTCACCTGAACCATAATAAGATAGATGGCAGCGAATGCCACCGACATTCCCACGACATTCAACAATGACGATGTCGTATAGCGACGTAATAATGTGATGAAGTTTTTGATATACATATTTTCTTTAGTTTAGAGTTTAAGGTTTAGAGTTTAAAGTAGTTTTAAAGTTGTAAGTTTTAAGTTTAAAAGTTTATTTTCTGGGTCAACGGACTTTGGGGATTTGTAGTTATGATAAACTTCAATCTATAAACTATCCATACCTTCAACTACTCTAAACCCTCAACACTACACTTTACACTTTCATTTATTGTGCCAAAATTTTATATCATTAAATATCAACGATTTAAAATTTCAAGCAAAAATAAAGTGTCAAAAAATTGGACAGTGAGTGTCAAAAAATTGGACAGTGAGGTGTTCAAATTTTATTTTCTTTGTTTTACATTCTTTTCGCTTTCCATGAGAGATTCAAGTTCTTCGGCATCTTTTAACGTCTTGTTTCCGGCATTGAAAACGTAACGCACAAACAAACGGAAAGCTGAGTGTTTTGTCTCGCCCCAATCTCTTTGGTAATAATTCGGACCTATACATACTTCCTCATTTTTTGTGGATAGAAACGCTTCTTCATATGAAAGTGAGACTGAAAAATTATTAGAGAAATCTTTGCTGATGGTAATATCCTCTATGATAGGACTTTCCGCATAATAGCCATTATAATTACGTTGTTTTCCGATATAAGTGATGTATGTCTCCAACTCCATGTCCCAAGGCAACGCCATAATGATACCGCCATCGAGACTAAATTCAAAACCATTGAAAGTCCTGTCATTAAAAACGACATATCCAAAATCGAGGTTTATCATCGGCTGAATGAAACTCAACAACAAAGTAGTCGCATTGAATCGTCCGCCGTATTTTGTAGAATGCGCAATGTTGTCGTAAAATGTCCGCGTCACCGCTCCATCAATATAGCGGGTCTCTCCAATTATGTCTTTCTTCAAGGAGATATAAGGCTCTGCGGTAACTTGCGTGTATCTGTTTCTGAATGTATATTGAAAACCAATATTCTGAGTCTTTGCCGGTAATAACTCCGGATTGCCGTAAGAATAAGAAAGCGAATCCGTCCCGTTATAAACAAAAGGTGTCAAGAAGTGATATGAAGGATATGTAAGCAATGTCTTGTAATTCAGACGCAATGAATTTTTCTTGTTGACTCTGTATAGCAATGAAGCATTCGGAAGATAGTTCAACTTAGTGTTGTTTATGGTGTCATAAATGTTGAACTCCAATTGTTCGCATCTTATGCCTGCCATGACTGATAAATTCTCTTTGATGTTGTAAGTCGCTTGAAGAAATCCAGCAAGACGTAAATCGGTATAGTAGAAATATTGATTGTCAAGACTGTTGTCGTAACGGTAATGAATCTCACGATAGATTGATTGCGCTCCGGCAGAAATCTTGAAATTATCTGTAAGCGGCAAATCATATTTTAATTTTGCGTTAAATACAGTTTGATTATTGTTAAGATGTCGCAGCATATCCACATCTCGCACTTCGCCATCTGAATAGATAAATTTAGAAGAATAAGTGTTCTGATTATCACGCTTCATGGTGTAAAGATTGGAGTTAAACGACAACTCGTGTCCTTTCTTTGAAAACTTATGTCTGTAGTAGAGAGTGTAGTTCTGTTCCGGTGTCGTCATCTTGGATTTGTCATCTTCAACAGCATCGTATAATAAAAAACCATTGGTGTAATATCTTGAAAACAAATTGCTTAAAGTCTCGCTTTTATCCAATGAATAACTTCCTGAGAATTTAAGATAGTTGTTTTTGTTGATACGATAATCGAATCCGTATCTTATTGAATGTTCTGTATTGGCAGGCGATTTTAATAATTTAACGGAAGAAAATGTCTCATAATGAGAACCGTCGGCATCGTTTATCGAATAATAAGAACTGTCGAAGACAAAATTTTCCGGGCGAATAACAAAATGATTGAATGAATAATCTGCAAATAAGCGGAACTTGGAAAACTCAAAATCTGCCATCAGTTTCAGATAATCGGATTGATCGGGCAGAGTTCCGTTAGCCATCGTGACCAAACGTAAACCTTTCTTACGTTCCTCCTTTAACACGATATTGATGACGTTGGCAACATCTGAATCATATTCAACGGAAGGATTTGTTATCACTTCGATACTTTCGATGTCCTCTGGCGTGATTGTCGTCAGGCTGCGAGTCGTGAAGGCTCCGTCAACCAAAACGAGTACGTTGGTACTTCCATTGACACGTACTGTTTCATCAGTGTTTCTTGTCGTTATGCCAGGAATGGTCTTCAGAGCTTCCAATGCTGTTGTCGAATTGCGAAGAGTGAAATCGTCGATTCGGTAAATCGTCTTATCAATTTCTTCTCTCATTGTGATGCGTTCGCCCTTAACAACGATATTGTCAAGCATTTGGCTTTCCATGACAAGTTCTATCCTTGCATATACATCGCCTTTATTCACATCAAAAGTTTTATGATATGTGCGATAGCCGAGACATGAGACATCAAGAGAGTAAATGCTTTGTGGAACTTTTTTCATGTTGAAATATCCAAAAGTATCCGTTATACAGCCGTTTTGCAGATTACCTATTGAATCGAAAAGTCGTACCGCCGCGTATGGAATACCTGATTTAGTGATGGAATCTGTGACTCGTCCCATCACATCCGCGTTTCTTTGAGCAAATGAAGACACAGATAACACGAAGACTAAAAATATAGTCATTAGTATTTTATTTCGGTAACACTTTTTCATAGTTATTATCATTTAAGGGAACTTATATAACCTTATGTTATCCGATGACAAAGTTATTGATTTTTTTATATGGCAGACGACTTCTGCATTTTTTTTAATGAAACAGTTAAAAAACATTCAATCGAAGATGGCAAAAAACATAGGAACAAGCCAAGTCATCTCTCCAATGCCGAAATGATAACAATTCTCATAATGTTCCGTTGAGAGTATGTCGTAACCAACGCATCCATTGTAACAAGGTCTTCAAAGGAATAGCCATGAGAGGACAATGCTCAATGGGTTGGTTCTTTGGCTTCAAACTTCATAGTCAACACCATCGCAGCATTAGCGGCATATTGTTTCTTTCCGAAGAAACCTTCAATCAGAGTTGAATCTTATCAAGATAATCAATTGATATTATTCTAATCACTTACAAGCAGTCCTGTAAGGACGGCAGAACTCTGTCGCGCCTACAGCGCTTTGATTGCTCCCGGCTCATCTTGAGCAGTGATTACGCTGACGCTTCATCGTCTGCCTGCTTATCTGTAACCCTTACAGGGTTCATATTCATATGATGAAGATTATTCCTTGATTATTTGTAGTTCCTTATATCGAACTCACGTTATTTAAAGTGGTCTTAAAGTTGAGAGTTTTAAGTTTAAAAGTTTATCTAATTCAACCTTAAACCTTAAGCATTGAACCTTAAACCCAATTATTTATTTTAATTTTCCATTTTCAAATTTCATTCTTCATATTGGACACATTCAATGTGCCCTTACATTGTACGCGGCAAGCCAGATCCCTACAATTCAATTGTAAACTGTTAATTGTCAATTGTTAATTATTTCAAAATGAGCACTTCGTTTTCTCCGAAATTATCATACGATGATGTAATGACTTTCTCGCCTGGATTCAAGCCTTCCAACACTTCGTAATATTGAGGGTTCTGTCGTCCGATGCGAATCTCGCGTCTGTAAGCCTTCTCCCCGCTTTCGTCAACGACGTAAATCCATCTGCCTCCCGTCTTCTGGAAGAACGATCCTCGTGGTATTATCGCCGCATCGGTAGGCTGTCCCAACTGCAAATTTAAATAATAAGTCTGACCGCTGCGTATGTTTTCCGGCACGTTGTCGGTGAAACGGAAGTCGGCTTTGAATTGTCCGTTGCGCACTTCAGGATATACCTTCCTCAGCATCATCTCGAACATATTATCCTGACGTTCAAAAGAAGCCGTCAGTCCCGTCGTCACCCTGTCGATATAATGTTCATCGACCTGAGCCTGCACCTTATAAGCAGATAAGTCGTTGATCTGACCTATGTTCATCCCCTGCGACAGCGACTGTCCGAGCACCACATCCAACATTCCGACTTCGCCGTCGATAGGAGCTTTCACCTTGAGGTTATCGACACGCTCGCGAATAAGTTTCATATTAAGTTCCATCGACTTAAGGCTCTCCTCCATCTGCTCGACCTGCGAGCTGCGATATAAAGAATCCTGTTTCTGACGTTCCAGGATAAGCTCGCGCTTACTTATCGCAAGTTCATAGTTCTCTTTCGACTGCAGATAATCTTCTTTAGCGATGAGGTCGCTTTCGTAAAGGTCTTTGTTCTGGAGATAAGTACGCTGCAGACGGCTCACCTCTAAGTCAAGCTGCAGTTTCTCCTGACGTAAGGAAAGACGTTCCTGTTCCATAGAGATGAGAGTGTTACGCAAGATATTCTGTTTCTCGGCGAGGTCAGCCTCCGACTGCAAGATCTGCATCGAGAGCGAGTTGTTCGACATCTCAAGAATCACGTCGCCGCGTTTAACCTTTGTGCCTTCTTCATGGACGATACGCTCCACCACACCCGACTCCAATGGCGAAAGCTGCACTGTTGTGATAGGCTGAACCGTTCCCGTAAGACGCACATAATCATTAAACTCTCCTCGCTCCACAAGGGCGGTCACTACCGTCTCCGAATTGACTCTCAACGTACTCGAGTTATCCCTGAAGACAAGCCACACGATAAAAACCACCAACAATCCCGCGAAAGCGTAAGGAAGATTCTTCTTCTGAAACACCGCCTTCAATCCTTTTTTCTTTTCTAATTTGATATCCATTTTTTAAATCTTTAAGTCAACGAGACAACAAGTCCACAAGTCAACGAGTTAATATTTATTTTCAATTTTCATTTCTCCTGTAGAGACGCACGTCCGTGCGTCTTTATCACATTTTTTTCAGACACACGTCCGTGTGCCTCTACGGGAAATCTTACCATAATTGTTAATTGTACATTGTAAACTGTTAATTGCAAAATCGTACCAAATTTACATATCATTAAATATCAACGATTTAAAAATTTAACTAAAAAATAAAGTGTCAAAAAATTAGACAGTGAGTGTCAAAAAATTGGACAGTCTTAACATTTTCCAAAATAAAACAATTTCTCAAAAGTTAATTTTATATAAAAAAACACTTTTCCAAAAGCGTTTTTCTTAAGGGGATTTCTATAAATTGCTTTTCGAAAGATTTATGAATTTATATTTGAGAAGATTTTTGTTTTTCTTGAAAGAGCATAGCGAGCTATGTGATTGAAAGAAAGATGAAAAGATTTCAATATAAAACATAAATCTCGAAAAAGTTTTTATCATAATCGTCAAAATTAATTTAAACGTGGAATTTATAGAAGTCCCCTTAAAATAATCACAGCAAGACTTTCGACCATATTTCTAACATTCCAAACAGTTATTTAGCCATTGCCGATTTAGAAATAGGCAACGGCAACAGAATCCCTTTATGGATGTTCGGATTATTGTATTAAGGGGACTTACTATAATCCTGCAAATCAAATAGACGCGCCAACTACACCTCTTTCATTCTCTTTGGTGTAATTGACGCGTTTCTACCAATTGTAAATTGTAAACTGTTAATTGTAAACTGTTAATTGTTAATTATTATTCACTCTCCCGGTTTAACCATTCCGTCGTCATAACCTCCGTTGCTGAGTGACTTCTGAACTTTCTTGAATGATTTTCCGTAATTTATTTTCCATGACAGACCAAGCGAGAGCATATTACCGTTGTTGGCGG
>SUWV01000019.1 GCA_015061315.1 Lentimicrobiaceae bacterium | reverse complement strand
TATGATATATAATGGGTTCACAGCAAAATTATTAAAAAAATCGACAAATTGTAACCCCTAAAAATGAAGTTTATTTCAAAATATTTTCTTTCATAAACTCACAAATCAGTTATAGAAAGAAATTCATAAATCTTACGAAAAGACATTTAAACGCCTAAATCTAAGTAATAATTATCATATTAAAATATCTCGTATTTTTGCAACTAAAATATCACAGATAATTAGCATGACAACTGAAATATATAAGGCATTATCGCTTCATTCTGATGAAGAAAAGAAAATCGTCTTGCCACGTTTCTTCAAGACAGGAAAAGGTCAGTACGGAGAAGGCGACAAGTTTCTTGGCGTGACGGTTCCAAACATCAGGAAAGTAGCAAAAAGTTTCAACAACATCAGCCTTGATGTCATTGAAGAATTGATACACAGTCCTTGGCACGAGATGCGGATGTGCGCGCTGTTAATTCTTGTCGACAAGTCCAAAAGTGAAGTCACGAAAGAAACTTTCGATTTCTATCTATCTCAAACGAATCACATCAACAACTGGGATTTGGTAGATCTAAGTGCGCCGCAAATTATCGGGAGATACCTTTTACAGAAAAATCGCGATATACTTTATAAATTAGCAGAAAGCGATTTACTTTGGGACAACAGAATTTCAATAGTTTCGACTTTGACGTTCATCAGAAATCATGACTTAGACGACACTTACAACCTATCCATAAAGATGATGCATCACAGACACGATTTGATGCACAAGGCAATAGGCTGGATGCTACGCGAAGCTGGCAAACGCGATACAGAACGACTATACGATTTCGTAAGAGAACACAAAGCAATTATGCCAAGAACCATGTTACGATACTCGATAGAAAAGTTCGATAAAGAGACACGCAAAGAATTGATGAAATAAAACAACATTCATAAAATATAGTTTATTATTTCGTTATCTTTGCTCATAGTTTAAAAATAATCCAACGAATAACATATCATGAACAACCCACTTCTAACAAAATCAACATTGCCTTTTGGCGCACCTCAGTTTGACAAGATTGAAAATCAACATTATATTCCAGCTTTCAAGAAAGCTATCGAAGACGGCAAGGCTGAAGTCGATGCTATCGTCAACAGCCCGGAACCGCCCTCTTTCAAAAACACCATCGAAGCCCTCGAGTATGCAGGAGAATCCTTAAATACCATAAGTCACATTTTCTACAATCTTTTAGAAGCCAACACTAATGAAGAGATGCAGAATATCGCTGAAGAGATTTCCCCTCTCACAACAGAGTTCTCAATGTATGTCAGCCTTAACGAAGGTCTCTTTCAACGAATCAAAAAAATCTATGAAAATACCAAATATCAGGAACTAACCAATGTTGAAAAGAGACTCCTCGAAAAGACTTACGACAGCTTTGCTCGTAACGGCGCCAATCTTTCTCCAAAAGACAAAGAGACTTATAGCAAATACATGGAAGAACTATCTCTTTTGTCATTACAATTCGGGAAAAACGTACTTGCCGCAACCAATGCATACACCTTAAATCTCACCGATGAAGAAGACTTAATAGGCTTACCAGATTACGTTAGAGAGCAAGCCGCCGATACTGCGAGAAACAAAAACCTAAATGGTTGGTTATTCGACCTAACCGCACCGAGTTATGGACCTTTTATGAAATTCAGTGAACGACGCTACCTTCGTGAAAAGATGTATCGTCAATATAACACTCGCGCTTTTGGAGGCGAGTTCGACAATACCCAAATTATCAAACGTATCGCCGAACTACGCATCAAAGTAGCTAACATATTAGGTTATAAAAATTTCGCTGATTATAAGACAGAAAAAAGAATGGCAAAAAGTACTTCTGTCATCAACGAATTTTTAGATAAACTGTTAGCACCTGCTTTACCAAAAGCTCAGCAAGAAGTTGCTGAATTAAACGAATACGCAAAAACCCTTGGCTTTACTGATGAAAAACTAATGCCTTGGGACTTCAGTTTCTACGCAGAGAAACTTCGCGCTGAAAAGTATAACATAAATGAAGAACAACTGAAACCTTATTTCCAATTAGAGTCATGCATTGATGCCATCTTCAACTTAGCGAATAGGCTATATGGCATCACATTTACGGAGTTACACGATATTCCAGTATATCACCCCGATGTCAAAGTTTACGAAGTCAAAGACAATGACGGATCACATCTCGCTTTGTTCTATGCCGACTTCTTCCCTCGTGAAAGTAAACGCGGAGGTGCATGGATGACAGAGTTCAGAGGTCAGCGTATTCTCAACGACATAGACGAACGTCCACACATAAGTATCGTTACCAACTTCACAAAACCTACCGCCGACACTCCTTCTCTTATCACCCACAACGAGTTCACAACACTATTACACGAATTCGGTCACGCCCTGCACGGAATCTTGACCAAAGGTAAATATGAATCCATGACTGGCACAAACGTAGATCACGACTTCGTGGAGTTACCATCACAGATAATGGAAAACTGGTGTTACGAGCCCGAGTATCTCAACACTTTCGCTAAACACTATCAAACAGGAGAGACAATACCATCAGGACTTATCGACAAAATCGTAACATCAAAAAATTATCTTTCTGCATATTATCATGTCAGACAATTACAATTCGGCATATTAGACATGGCATGGCACTGTCTGACAGACATCTTTGAAGAAGACGCTTTATCATTTGAAAAAAATGTTTTAGCCACGACTAACGTACTTCCTTCTATACCAGAGTGTATCATCTCAACTTCATTCTCTCATATCTTTGCTGGAGGTTACTGCGCTGGATATTACTCATACAAATGGGCGGAGGTCTTAGCCGCCGACGGTTTCTCACTCTTCAAGGAAAAAGGAATCTTCAACCAAGATGTCGCTGCCAAATTCCGAGAGTTACTCACAAAAGGCGACAGCATTGACGCTGCAATATTATATCGCGATTTCAGAGGTCACAATCCTGAACCTGAAGCACTCTTGAAACAGTTAGGAATCATTTAAGAACCTGAGAATTATAAAACTTGAGAATCTGAGAGATTACCAAATTCAAAAAAAGATTTCTCAGATTTTCAGTTTTTTATATTTTTAAGTTTCATATAATCAAGCTTTAACCACCAATATATCCTTGATATTCGTAGTATATTGTTTTGAGATATACTCATTTTTTATATGCCAACTATTGTCATAACCTTGAACTGCCACTCGCACCATATCATGTCCGTTTCGTAAATTTATCTCGTCAACGACCTTAGACAATGCAGATTGTTTGTCTCTGTCAACAGTGTCGAATAAGCTTCCTTGGACAGCACTATCTTCGCTAATATTGGTAACAATGACTCCAGCTTTCTTATAGTAGTATGAGTCATTTTTCCAATTTCTCTTCAAAGCCTTCACAGCTATAGAAACGATTTCCTGCATGTCATTAGTAGGAACTTCAAGATTTACAACATCATGAATATAACTCTGAGGGGCATCATCTCTAAAACGACTCGTATATGCAAACACAATTATCGACTGACAAACGGTATGCTGTTCTCGAAGTTTCTTAGAGCACATCGCTGCAAAATTTGCCACTGCTTCTTCCATCTCTTCAACTCTATTCAATCCATGGTCAGGAAAACTTCTGCTTGTACAAATTGACTTCTTATACGCCACATCTTCTGTCTCAATACAACTCTCGCCTCTTAGCTCTTTCCATGTACGTAAGCCCGTTACCGACAACTCTCTTCTCACCCAGCTTTCTGGTTTCTGCGTAAAATCCCAGGCCGTCCTAACACCATGATATTCTAATCTCTTAGAATGCTTCCGACCTATACCCCACACATCACCCACTGGAAACAACTTCAATGCCTTCTCTCTTTTATCATCTGTATCAATAAGACAGACGCCGTTGTAGCCTTTATGTCTCTTAGCAAAGACAGATGCCATCTTCGCCAAGGTCTTTGTAGGCGCAATACCTAACGACACAGGAATTCCCACACCTTTATATATAGACTTCACTGCTTTATGAGAAATTTCCATGAGATATTCAATATCTTTCATCTCCGACAAGTCAATAAAAGCCTCGTCAATAGAATAGATATTAATCTTAGGGAAAAAAGATGATAATAACGAC
Organism: Lentimicrobiaceae bacterium; assembly: GCA_015061315.1. Lineage (GTDB taxonomy): Bacteria > Bacteroidota > Bacteroidia > Bacteroidales > F082 > Limimorpha. The sequence continues at coordinate 47,975 of SUWV01000019.1, read as the reverse complement.
ATCACCCTTCTACTCATGTCACCATAGAGATTATAATTAGACGAAAACAGCGCCACATTATTTTTATCAACCATATCTCGAATCTGATAAAACGGCACTCCCATCTTTATCCCCAATTTCTTAGACTCCTCACTACGAGCTACCACACAGCCATCATTATTACTCAATACGATAACTGGCTTATCACGCAAATCGGGATGGAACACCCTCTCACATGAACAGTAGAAATTATTACAATCGGCGAGTCCAAAAAAATCCATTATTTACGCAATTGTTTTATAGTATATGTCAAAACACCCCACACTATAAATTCATTTTCATCTGTAACTTTTATAGGAGAATAATCCTTGTTATGAGGTATCAACCAAGCACAATTATCTTTATCGTCGTAACGAAATTCTTTTAAAGTAAATTCCCCATCAATAAAAGCCACAACGAAATCGCCCGTCTTTGCTTCCAAAGATTTATCAACAACAATAATATCACCATCACAGATACCAGCATCTTGCAAAGATGTTCCAGAAACTTTAGCAAGGAAAGTCGTCTCTTTATGACGTATCAATTCCTTGTTCAAGTCGATGCTTCCTGTTAGATAATCCTGTGCTGGACTTGGAAATCCTGCTTTAATACCAGTATCTACAAAAGAAACATCTACATCTGTTGTAATCTCAGAAGAATATAAATTTATCTTTACATCCATAATTGAAGCGCTTATTCAGTAAACATCGATAGACTAAAATCATTTAATGAACGCAAAGATAACACTTTTGTTTCAATAGAAAGAGTCACATCAGCAGCCCAAGCTACTATTTATTCTCGCCTCAATATTTCAAAGAACTTCAATTATATAGCAAGTCATTTTCTTTTTCTATAGTTAGCATAAGCCAATCCCATTCCTGACATCAACAGCAGCCCCGTACCAATTGGAGCACTATCTGCTGGATAGTTATAATCTAAGCCATGAGCATTCGGCAATAATATCAGTTCATTCCACTCTTCATTTTTAATTTCTCGATATTCATACTGATACCTAAAAAAACCATCAGACTGCGCATTGACATTCATACTTAATCCAACAATTAACATCATCAATACTTTTTTCATATTTACATTCCCTTACTATAACTTTGAGTAATGAGTCATAGCAATGTCACCATGACTCACAACTCATTGTTATCAACAATTATTCAACCACTATTTTCTGAGTCTTAACTCCCATTTTATCTGACGTCCTCACGACATACACTCCAGATTTGATATTTTCGATATTTATACTACTTTCATTATTGATAATTTCACAAATAATTTTCCTACCCATCACATCATAAATCTCAACAAGTGATTTTCCAGTAACATTAGTAATTATCAGATTTCCATTGTTCACATACACGTAACTATTCTCGACATCAATCTCATTCACAGAACTAACATCATACAACTTTACAATAAAACGTTCAGGATTATCATTGCTCGTTGCAACAAATGTATAGTCATCGCTAAGCATATTTATTGTCTCTCCAGTCATCTTATCAAACAAGTAAATATGATAAAAATTATTATTTTCTGCATTCATGCTGATGGTATATTCTCCCATAGTTTTCGCTTTGAACGAAAGTGGTATTTCTTTTATATCGTCATTCATCATAGCTATTGCATAATCGGAGTCCTCGACAGTAACATATATCATAGGTATATCTTCATTTTGATGATTTATCTTTTCCAATCCATAGTCATCTTCAAACACCACGTACGTCTTGTCTTCATATTCTTTATTAGCAACTTTGAATGACAATATCGACATGTCATCAGATCTTCGTGAAGATGCTTTATTTGTCTTGTTAATCACAATCTCTCCAGCTGTCATCGTCTTGACAAGAATACCTTGACAAGGTGCGATAGGATTATCATCGGACATATTAGCCTCCCAGCCTCCACTATTTGATAAGGTATAATAACCTGTCACAAGATTTTTATTATCTATTGCAGCTCCCGCACCTTTGTAGATATTATGTGTAAACGGGTTACCTATCAAGTGAAATCCTGGAAGTCTAACATCGTCCGTCCTACTAAGATAACACCTTTCCGACTCACCGTTGATTTCTCCTACAAATGACACTGTCGCGTCGTATTCATTAGCATACAGATAAGCTCTTCCTACATCAAAAATTGTAAAGTCATTGCTTGCATCTTTAACATTTTCCCAGACATTAGTAGGTTCGTCATAACGATATAAGTCATAATTGTTAGATGTGGGCATCAAGCCATCAATATTCGACAGGGAGACGCTACCAACAAGAGGCGCACTTATTGCATACCAATGACCGTTTGTATTACCATAGCCTTGTATCTCTTTTTCAATAGTAGCTTTAACACCTGAGTTGCTATGAAGTAATTGTCCTCCGTCTTTGATAACAAGATTATCAGCATCTTTACATGCCATCGCACCACTGATTGTAAGCGTAACTCCTTTTTCAATAATAATCTTATTCTTCACACTCACATTAGTCCAGGTAGTATTTGTTGCAATGGTCTGAGCTTGCGGAATTTCCACATTAGTACAATAATAACTCTTGCCTTCTGACTTATAAAAATGATATGTCTGGTTTTTAATATTTGATGGGAAATCACCAGAGTTTGTAAGCTTATATGCTCTCCAGTCTATAGCTACATCTTTATCATAATAAGCACCTACAAATCTTTCAGTAGTTTTGTTATAAAGATAATCCGGATACACTTCGCCTTCTATCTCAACAGTCTTCATCTCAAAGATATTATTATCGGCATTAGTTCCTATTCTTACTGCGTTGTTGTTCGATCCAGAGGTACAATACAGCCAACTTTCCTCATCACCATTTGGACATATAACCATATCTCCTTTATCATAGGATATATTCCACTTAACATCATCGGTCAGAGGTGTCAATATCTTACCATTTAAAACCTCGATTTCTTTTGCCGTTGGTTGTCCGCTACTGCCTTTAATCTGAGACATGGCATAATATTTCTCATCTTTTGAGATAGCGATGACAACAGCATCTGATTTAGTTATTGAAGTAATATCGGCTTCTGTGCTATTATTGTTACTGACCGAGAATACCGCATACAGATTCATATCCTCATTTGCATTCGTTGTTGAAGTAATAATCTCCGGCATTACATTTACGTATATTGAAATCTCACTGCCAGACCAACCTACAAAAGAAAAACCCTCAGGCACAGTAGCTTCTGGCAACTCACCTATCTCTTTTCCTTTTGCCACGCTGATTGTATCTGTAAGTTCGCCATTACAATAAAACGACAATGTCACTGGCTCAATGATGTTATATTTAGCTGTTGCGATACCACTATTTGTCATTCCTTCTTTCTTAGCAAAAGCCTTAATCGTCGTTGTCTTTGCTATCTCAATAGGATGAGTATAAACGGTACACGTGTCTGTCGGGTTCTTATCATCAAGTGTGTAATAGATGGTAGCGTCTTCCGTATCACACGAAATTGTCACATTTTGAGTCGTAGTATAATCGCCTGCCTCAGGATTAAACTTAGGAAGTGACACCACAGGTTTCGCTTCAGAAGATTTTACAAAGATATCGATGTAGAAGAAATAATTGTCGCCATTTAAGTTCGTTGCCGAATTGGAATACGGAGCGAATTTTTCATAAACAGCGTCGTTACTATATTTCCTAAACGCTATGCTTCTGTTAGTAACAGTAGAATTTGTAATGACAAAAGCATTGTGATTAGGAACAGACGTCCCTCCTCCAGAAACAGCAGCCGCTATCGACCAGGTAGAATTAACACCATTCTTGACAAAATCAGTACCGCTACTACCATAACCTAACATATTACCATCAGCATTGATAAAGGTAAAATCATCACCCGACATGCCCACTGTCCAGCAATATTCCGACTCATTGTCAGTAATATCAGCTGGTAAAATCATACCATCGCCAGAGTTCGTCGCTATAAACGACACCCCCTGTGGTTTACCCGCCGCATCATTCTTCATCGCATAATAACTCGTCATTGAGAGAGAATCGTGACGCGCCGCTAAGATAACACTACTACCATTTTGAATTTGGGACAATTCTGTTACTCTAAGATAATCGTCCTGCGCTTTTACGTTTAATGATAATATTAAACAAGCGACTAAAAAAAGTACATTTTTAGTTCTCATAAATTTTGATTTTTTAACATTACGATTGCAAAAATATAACAGAAAACTCCGCTTGTCAAGCATTTTAACTATTTTTAACTTTTATGTGGTTATATGGCAAGTTATCGGTAACACATACGACACAATAGCTATAAAACATCTTCAATTCTAAATAAATATTAACAATTTATGATTATCTTTGTGACTTTAACAACAGCATTTTTATGAATAAAATCAAGAGATACGAACTGCTTTACGAACAAGTCAAGGCATTAATTAATAAGGAGAATGACGATATAGCCAATATGGCTAATGTTGCTGCTATCATTCATGAGGCGTTTAATTTCTGGTGGACTGGTTTCTATCGTGTAATTGATAAGGAGTTGGTTCTTGGTCCTTTTCAAGGACCTGTCGCCTGTACGAGAATAGCTTACGGCAGAGGCGTATGCGGAACAGCGTGGAAAGAAAAGAAAACTATAGTTGTGGAAGATGTCCATCAATTTCCAGGACATATCGCATGTAGCAGCGCATCGAAGAGCGAGATTGTAGTCCCTATTTTTAAAGACAATCAAGTCGTTGCAGTCTTAGACATCGACAGCGAGAAACTCGCCACATTTGATAATGTTGATAAAGAATGGTTAGAGAAAATTGTTAATCTTATACAACTTCAGTAGCTTACAAATCATAAAATCATTCTTCTACAACAAAAAACTCAGGTTGTTTTGGAGAGGAAAAATTATGCTCTATCATCGCTATATGTGAATGATAATCTGGATCTGTAAAGGCAATAGCTCCACTTGGGCAACTTAAACGACACGCTTGACATTTGATACAAATACCTTTAAACATTGGAATATCTCCATCTATTTCAATACTTCCCATCGGACACACTGTCATGCATTTTCCGCATCGTGTACAACATTCTGCATCACAGGATGGTTTTGCCTTGAGAAAGTTAGCAGGAGCATTTGTAGATTTAAGCGGAGTATAATATTTATCATAATGTTTTTCGCCTGGCACTTTGAGGACAGGGATAATGTTATTCGAAGATGACAGTATTTTTTCAGAAACATTAGTCGCAAAGTCTTCAAGATCAGAGATGTCATCTTTATTAGGCCGCAATGCTCCAAGTGTGTCGCTGAATACATGACGTGTCACCATAGCAGCAGCACCAACAGCTCGCATTCCACCATCTTCCATCAAGCCAACCAATTCCGCCAATGCATTATCGTAGGCTCGATTTCCAAAGGTAACGAGCGCAACTGAAAGATTTCCATTACCGTGTAACGCATTACGAACATAATCTAACGTCTTGTTAGGAATACGTCCCGCATAAACAGGTGTCGCCCAAACAACAACATCTCCTGCATCAAATACCGGTATCACTTCGCGTTCCTTCGGCAATGTATATGAATGGTATTCCACTTCGGCACATAATTTTTTTGACATCGATTCAGCAAGATGTTTCGCTACTTGCAACGTTCCTCCAGTTGGACTGAAATAACAGACTTTAATCTTTGGCATAGTTTATACAGCAGAAATATTAACACAAATATACAATATTTTTCAAGCGAACAAAAAAAGCGCACGAACTAATTAGTTCATACGCTCTTTTGATTTTCAATGGCTTACATGGTTATAAACCATTATCGTTTTTTAATATTCATCTTCGTGGAAGAAGAAGTCGTCTTTTGTTGGATAATCTGGCCAAATATCTTCTATTCTCTCATATACTTCGCCTTCGTCTTCTATCTCGTCAAGGTTTTCTACAACTTCTTGTGGTAATCCCACTCTCATAGCCCACTCCAACAATTCGTCTTTCGTTGCTGGCCATGGTGCGTCTTCCAACTTTGATGCTAATTCTAATGTCCAATACATATCTTTATGGTTTTAAAATTCGGGCGCAAAATTACTATTTATATATAAAAAGTCAAGTGTTTTTGCAAAATATTTTTAATTATTTTTATCACGCTGGTTTCCAAGGTTTTTCCTCAACGCCAACACGTTTCATATAAAACCTCGATAAGGTAAAGAAATAGTCGGAAAGTCTATTGACAAATCGCCTGATATTTTCGTCAACCTCATATTCTCTGCCCATTTCCACAAGTCGTCGCTCCGCCCTGCGACATACTGTCCTGCAAACATGACATCTCGACGACAAAATATTACCTCCAGGAATTATGAGATGTCTCAAAGGCTCCAACTGTAAATTCATAGCGTCAATCTCGTCTTCCAAAAACTTCACATCAGCCTCCGTGATCTCCGGAATATATTTTTTAACTTGTTGTCTCGTCGTCTCGTCGTCTCGTTGACTCTCTAACGCCAAACACGATTCCAAAACTAACAGACAATTCTGTATCTTATCCATGACTTCTATCTCGTGTCGCTCAACGCTTTCCGAATCACTTAATACCGCGATGAACGCACTTAACTCATCGAAGGTACCGTATGCTTCCAAGCGCACATCGTCTTTACTTACTCGTGTTCCACCTATCAATGAGGTCGTTCCTTTATCTCCTGTTTTTGTGTATATTTTCATAATGTTAAAGGATTAAAGGGTTAATGGGTTAAAGTTAATAGTTAGTGCTTAAAATTTTAATATAAAATGCTGTTTCTCTTTTCTTTTCATTTTAAAAAGAAGTCCGAAACGATAGCAGTCGATACTTAATGTTATCTCATCATTATCTATCATCTCGTTCCATTCTCTTTCATTTCTTTTTGAACGATGAATATCATATTTTATTATGACGTCATCATCTTCAAGAAAAACATCTTTCTTTGATAACAAAAAAGAATTCAATTTATTGTTCAACTCATCTCTCCAATTTTCATGAGTCATCTTATCCAATACTTCTTCATAAAAATTAAAGACGAAAGGAGAATGCAACCTGAATTTTCCTTGCGCCTTTAATCTATATTTTATGTAGGAAAGAAACATATCAATAATGTACAATTAACAATTTACAATGTAGAATTAACAGTGTACAATATTCCTCGTTTAGACATATGTCCGTAGTCTCTACAAGAAATTAAATCATAATTGTAAATTGTACATTGTTAATTGTTAATTATTTCACATTTTCCACTGCCTTAATCTCTGGTAAGATGCTTTTGATGGTCTTCTCTATTCCGTTTTTCAACGTCCTTGAGCTATGAGGGCAATTGCCACAGGCTCCAGTAAGTTCCACCAAGACAACCATATCATCGGTAAGATCGACAAACTCTACGCCACCGCCATCAGCAGCGAGATAAGGTCTTATCTGAACGAGAATGTTCTTTATCTTTTGTATCAATTCCTGTTTTTCCATGATATTAATTTATGTCGTTGAAATTCCATTAATTAAGACGTGTCAATTACATATTGTTAATTTTTCAGTGTAATTGACGCGTCTCTACATTCATCATAGTTAATTCTTAAATGTTAATTGTCGACTGAATTAAAACATTTCCACGATTTTCTTTGCCAACTTCTCGAATGCTGCTGCCACAGGAGAGAATCCATTGAAAGAGAACGGCGTTCCTTTGTCGTTAGCTTCAGAGATATTTTCGTCTATAGGAATTTGTGCCAACAATGGCATATCCAATTCCTTAGCGAAGTCAGCTCCGGTGTTCTTTCCGAAGATATAATATTTCTTTTCTGGCATGTCGGAAGGTGTGAAGTAAGCCATGTTTTCCACCAAGCCTAAGATTGGCACGTTGACGCCTTCATGACGGAACATATTAGCTGCGCGGCGTACGTCAGCGAGTGCTACTCTCTGTGGAGTTGTCACGATGACTGAGCCCGACATGGTGAAATTCTGAGCGAGACAGAGTTGAATGTCGCCTGTTCCTGGAGGCATATCCACGACCAAGAAATCGAGTTCACCCCAATCGGTGTCAAGAAGAAGTTGACTTAAAGCATTGGAAGCCATAGGTCCACGCCAGATAAGAGGCATTTCTTTATCGACGAGATGTCCGATAGATAACATCTTCACTCCGTATTTCTCGATAGGTATCATATATGACTTGCCGTCGCGGTCGTAGCCGAGAGGACGTGTCTCTTCATTGCCGAAGAGCACTGGGATAGAAGGTCCGTAGATGTCGGCATCGAGCAAGCCTACTTTCATGCCTTGAAGTGCGAGACCGATAGCGAGGTTGACAGCCACTGTCGATTTACCGACACCGCCCTTACCTGAAGCTATTCCTATGATATGTTTTACCTTAGATAACGAATTTTCTTGTGATGCAGCCACGATGTCGATTTCTATATCGCCGAAAGCGTTTTTCAACATCTGTGTTGCAGTGTCGATGAGAAACTGATTTTTCTCGTCATCCACTTTCTCAAACAAAAGACGAAAACGTATGAGGTTCTCGCCTAACTCAATATCATCAACCATCTTTAAGTTAATGATATTGTCGCCTTTAGGGAAATAAACGACTTCCTTTAAGACTTCAATAAGTTTTCCTTTTTCAGGTGTCATATCTTTTTAAAATTATTTATTACAAAAAAAATCTTCAGTTGCTTTATTAAAACCTTCTGGATCGTCGACGTGAATCCAGTGACCAGATTCTGGCAATGTAACCATTTCATAATTCGGGAAGTGATGTTTCATGAAAGGATAATCTTTGTCGATGATATAATCAGACTGACCGCCTCTGACGAATAAAGTAGGTCCATCGTAATGATATTTCTCGTCGAAGCCCTTGCCTATCTCACCGATATTTCTTGCGATACCATCTAAATAAGGTTTCCATCTGTAGCCGTTCTCATGGCTGTATGATAAGTTCTTCATCAAGAAAAGGAGGAGGCGTCTTTCGTAGTTTTCCTTTGCCAGCTCTGCTTCAACATCAGAGCGATGCTGAGCTTTAGATAGGTCTATCTTCGACATCGCAGCGATAAATCCTACATGTTCCATCGGATGGTCGAAAGCACGAGGGCTGATGTCTAACACCTCAAGTTTCTCAACCATATCTGGATAGTCGAATGCCAAACGCATCGCTATCTTACCACCCATGCTGTGACCTAAAAGATAACAGCTCTTTATATTTTCTTCGTCAATCATCTGCTTTATATCAGCAGCTAAGACGTCATAATTAAATACATCTGAATGTGGCGACTGTCCGTGATTTCTTACATCAGGCACCAAAACATAATATCCGAGTTCAGCAAAACGTTTACCAAAAAAATCCCAGTTTTCAGAGACTCCCAACAGACCGAAGATTACAACAATAGGCTTGTTCTTTGGGTCTCCATACTTTCTATAAAATAATTGCATAGTTAAATTAGTTTACAATTTACAATGAACAATTAACAGTTAATTTTAATAGTTGGCAGTTAATTGTTACATTATAAATTTGAAATATTCGGGCAAAGATAATAAAAATTATTGAGCAATCCGATACTTTTTCCTCATCAAGAAAGTTTAAATATTATATTTGCAAAACTAACCGTCAATTGACTTATTGACTTATTGTCTAAAACAAAAAAACATGAGAATAGTAATACAAAGAGTTTCCGAAGCATCGGTGAGTGTTGCTGGAGAAATAATTTCAAAAATTGAAGAAGGAATGCTGATTTTATTAGGCATTGAAGACGCCGACACCGAAGAAGACGTGGAATGGCTATGCAATAAGTTGACGAAGCTTCGTATCTTCTCCGATGAAAATGATGCCATGAACTTAGACATCAACCAAATAGAAGGCTCGTTCTTGGTCGTAAGTCAATTTACGCTTCATGCTATGACAAAGAAAGGTAACCGTCCGAGTTTCATCAAAGCAGCACGCCCTGAAAAGGCGATTCCTCTTTATGAGACATTTTTGAAACGACTCTCATATATCTCAGGACGCCCTGTCTTATGCGGCGAGTTCGGCGCGATGATGGAAGTGGCTCTCATCAACGACGGACCTGTGACAATTATTATGGATACTAAAGATAAAATCTGAAAAATTGAGAATCTGAGAAATTATTATTGACTATTGCCAAAGATTCAAAGTTCAAGAGACTTAGTTAAGAAACCTTGATCAAACTTTTTCAAATTTTCAGATTTTCAGATTCTCAGATTTTAATAATTTATTACTTTTGCATCATGGAAACAAAGAGACAACAAAAAATATCAAAGCTCCTCATGAAAGAGTTGAGCGAGATTTTTCAGAGAGAAATAAAATCAAAAGGTAACGTTATGATTTCCGTTACTAAAGTCAATGTCACGACAGATATGTCGTATGCACGCGTCTATCTTAGCATCTTCGGACCTAAACAAGAAGACAAGAAAAAAGTGGTGGAAGAAGTCAACGGGATGAAATATGGAATACGTAAGTTCTTGGGCGACAGAGTGAGACATCAACTCAGAATAATACCAGAGCTTCAATTCTTCGAAGACGACTCCTTAGATTATATCGAAAACATCGACCATTTGTTAAAAGACTAAAGGCTAAAGACTAAAGATCTGATGACAAAAACTTTAGACTTTTAACTTTAGACTTTTGTCAATTGTTAATTGTAAACTGTTAATTGTTAATTGAAACTTCCGTTATTCATAGCGCAGCGTTATCTTCTCGCGAAGAAAAGTCACAACCTTATTAATATAGTGACTTGGATTTCTATAGTAAGTATCTGCGTCGCGACCTTCGCTATGATATTTGTTCTGTCGGTCTTCAACGGTTTCAACGTGGTGATCTCCGATATGATTCACCAATTCTCTCCCGACTTAAACATTAGTCCCAATAAGGGTAAGACAATAAAACTTGCCGACTTTCCATTAGATAAGTTAAAGGAAATTCAAGGCGTCGATTTCGTCTTCCCGACCATCACCGAAGATGTTCTGTTTAAAAATTCTAACAAACAACAGATCGGTCAGGTCAAAGGAGTTCCGCCAGAATACAATCAGATATCGAGGATAAGAGGCACCATATTAAACGATACCACTTTCACTATCAGTAACAATAATTATAACTTCGGAGTTCCTGGCGCGGGCATGGCTTATTTCCTTGGAATTAATGTGTACCAGCCATATTCAAACATACAAGTTTTCGCTCCTAAAAGAGGTAACGCATCTTCATTTAGCTTGGATAATAGTTTCAACAGCGGAAGGCTATTGGTGACAGATGTCTTTTCCACTCAGCAAGAAATCGACGAGCGTCTCGTACTCGCACCTTTCAGCTGGCTTTCCGATTTAATGGAATATGATGAACTCGCGACAGATGTAGAAGTCTTTGTAGAGTCAACGGGTCAAGAAGTCAACAAGCCAACAAGTTCAGAAACCAGAGGTCTAAAAAATATCAAGAAAGAGATTAAAGAAATTCTTGGTGATGATTATAAGGTTCAGGATCAATATGAGCAGCAGGAGACTTTGTACAAGATGATGAAAGCCGAGAAACTTGCGGTTTATCTTATCCTTACATTCGTCTTGATAATGGCAACCTTCAACGTTATTGGTTCCTTAAGCATGTTAATCATCGACAAGAGGAAAGACATTAACGTGCTCAAAGCCTTAGGAGCCGACAAAAAATTAATCCGGAAAATATTTATTAACGAAGGTCTTATGATCTCTGTCGTAGGTGGCATCTTAGGATTGATAATAGGAATCATCGCTGTCTTAATACAGCAGCATTTTGGCATCATACGACTCGGCAATGGCGATGGCAACTACATCATCGAGGCATATCCCGTAGCTTTAGAAATGGCAGATGTCGTCTTGGTTTTCATAACCATAACAATAATAGGAAGCGTGGCGGCATACTTCACAGCTAACAAGTCGATAGAAAAAATGGAAGACGTTTCATTAAATGCGAGATAAGAGAAAAAAGTCCTTCCAAAATTTTCTTTAAAAATAACTTTAAATTTGTTCTGCGATATAAAAAAGTATATTATATTTGCAGTTGCGAAACAGCTATTTCGGAAACAATCGTTTCGGAACTAAAATATAAATGTATGAAATTTTTTGATAGGACAGAGGAAATTGCATCACTCAGAGAGACACTTAAACTCTCAAAGACTAATGCTCAATTCACAGTAGTTACTGGTCGTCGTCGTATCGGCAAGACTTCACTTATATGGAAAGCCTACGAGAATGAGACGATGTTATACTTTTTTGTAGCGAGAAAGGCGGAAACAGATTTGTGTACAGATTATCTTCAAGAGATAGAAAACAAATTAGGTATTCCTACAATAGGTAAGGTTGAGCATTTTTCAGAGATATTTGAGTACCTGATGAAATTATCAATTGAGCAACCTATCACACTATTTATAGATGAGTTCCAAGAATTTTTCAAGGTAAATAAATCTACGTATAGCGATATGCAGCGTATATGGGATTTATACCACACTAAAGCGCATATCAATCTCATTGTCTGTGGTTCCATCTTCTCAATGATGACCAAAATATTTAAAAACAAGAAGGAACCGCTGTATAATAGGCAAACGCGATTTATGTCAATCAAGCCATTCTCTCCAATGGTACTAAAAGAAATTTTGGCGGAATATCAGCCAAATTACACAGCCGATGATTTATTAGCTTTATATTCATTTACTGGTGGCGTTGCAAAATACGTCCAATTATTAGTAGATGCAGGTGCAACTACAAAAGCTAAGATGCTCAACCATATAGTAAAAAATGACTCCATATTTCTATATGAAGGTAAATCTATACTTATCGAGGAATTTGGAAGAGATTATGGTATTTATTTTTCTATACTATCCGCAATTGCTCGAGGCAAAACTTCTCGTTCTGAAATCGAGAATGTCGTGGGTAAAGAAATCGGCGGATATCTCACAAAGTTAGAAAATGAATATGAGATAATAAGCAAAAAACAACCTATATATGAAAAGAGTTCTAACAAAAATGTCCGTTACGCCATCGACGACAATTTTTTCACATTCTGGTTCCGGTTCATTTACAAGTACAACTATATGCTTGAGATAGAGAATTATGATGCTGTAAAAACAATTATCAATCGTGATTATGAGACTTTCTCAGGTCTTATGCTAGAACGCTATTTCAAGCAGGTATTGATTGAGGCAAAGGAGTTTACACGCATAGGAAGTTGGTGGGATCGTAAAGGAGAAAACGAGATTGACATCGTAGCAGAAAACGAACTTACAGAAGAAGCTGTATTCATAGAGGTTAAACGAAAAACTGAAAATTACGACTCCGCTTCGTTAGATAAAAAAGTCGCGACATTCAGTCGTGCTACTGGAAAATTTAAAGATTACATGGTAACACAAAAATGTCTATCTATGAGCGATATGTAAACTCACTTCTCCAGCATCTTCGTCAACTCTACAAACTCAGCCACCGAAAGCTGCTCCGGTCTTTTGTTGAAGACCTCGTCTTGGATTATCTCCTGCGGGATCAAGCTCCTCAATGAGTTTCTCATCGTCTTCCTTCTCTGGTTGAAAGCCTGCTTCACGACTGTGACAAACAATTTCTCATCACAATCTAACTGCGTCACGCCGTTACGTCGCATCCTAATAACTGCCGACTTCACCTTCGGCGGAGGATTGAAAACATTTTCGTGAACAGTGAAAAGATACTCAATGTCATACCACGCTTGTAGCAAGACACTTAATATTCCGTATGTCTTACTTCCTGGTCCAGCGGCAAGTCGCTCAGCGACTTCCTTCTGTATCATGCCGACGACCTCATCGACTTGATTTCTATATTTCAAGACTTGAAAGAAAATCTGACTGCTGATGTTATACGGAAAATTACCGATGACGCCTATCTTCTCTGAAGCAAACTGACTTAAATCTGTTCTCAAAAAATCGCCATGAATGAGATGCTCGCCAAGTTGTGGGAAAGCGTTCTTCAGATATTCTATCGACTCAGTATCAATCTCAACGACACGAAGTTTCTCTAAATTATCCTCGATGATATATTGCGTCAAGACTCCCATGCCGGCACCGACTTCCACAATAACATTAACGTCGTCTGACATAGCATCGACTATATTTCTCGCGATATTCAAGTCTGTAAGGAAATGCTGACCCAAAGCCTTCTTAGGTCGTACTAAATTATTATATGATTGATTCATTGTTAATTGTAAATTGTCAATTATAAATTATTAATCGCGAAGCCGTCTATACGCATTACGAGCCTGCGCCACATAAACGCTTGCTGTATATTCATCGATGAGTTTGGCATAGCACTCCATCGCTTCTTCTTTTTTATCTAAAAATATCTCCAACAGAATAGCGTCTTTCATCAGAGCATCATCAGCCATATAGCTGTCAGCATATCCTTGATAGACTCGTTTATACAAGCTATCTGCCAAATTATAATCCTGATTTTCATCTGCAATATAAGCCTTACGCATCAAGAGATACGGCATACTGACCTCATTAGGATTATATATATTTATCGAGTCAAGCATCTGATTTGCGAGCTCGTATTTTTTTTGATAAATATAGTAATCGGCTTTAGCGAGACGCTGCAACGCGATGGTGTCGTATTCTAAATTATCAGAAATGACGAGCGACAATGTCATGGCATCGTTAGCAATGAGCTTCGATGTAGCTGATTTCAATATGTTTAAAACCGACAAAGCCCAATCAAACTCGCCTATATAATAACGCAGCTGCGCATTCTTAAAACGCGCCTCATGTCCTATCGGCTCTTCTTTCATCGACTTATCAACCTGACTATAAAGCAAAGTCGCCTCCCATACTTCTTCCTTAAAAAGATAAATATCAGCAAGTTGCATCTTAGCCTTCGACTTGTTATACTTAGAAAGATTTAATGTCAAAGCTTGATTTAATATCTCTATCGCTTTTTCAACCTCATCGAGTTTAAAAGCCAAAATCTCAGCGCGTATTATCAATATAGGTATTGTCTTATCATTGATGCCGAGTTCCAAACACTCTTTCTCGATTCGTTGCCCAAAATCAGAATACCATTCAGTAGAGACATCACGATGTAGCATTTCCGACTTTGTATATTGAACCTCAGTAAGTCCAACCACAGCATCCTCGTAATCTGCACCCTCCTTAGATTTTTTCACTAAATAATCGTACGCACTTATAGCGATATCATATTGTTCATTATCATAAGCTATCTTAGCAAGATATATAATGTCGTATTCTCTGTCATCGAAGCGTCTATCTAAGGCAATCTCTTGATTTAGAGCCACCTCATAATCTTTTACCTGTAGTGCATACCAAACCAAAAGTTCTGCAAACATCTCATTATCGGGATTGCTATGCGTCTTATTTAGAAGAGCGAGACGCATATCTTCTGTGATAGAGCCATCAACATCGTATCTCAACATAAAGGAAAGTCGTGTCTTAACGACGTCATAATCATTAGGATCGGCTTCAAGTTGAAGAAGATAATTCTCTGTCGCCTTCTCAAAATTCATCATATTCTGATACGTCAAAGCCTTCTCCATATAAAAATTATAATTCATCTCTTGAATAGCAGAACCTTTGTCATATAACAATATGGCATACTCATCGAAATCCTTAGATCTCAACATATTAGCGACTTGCATATAGACATTTCTATCTTCAGGTAAATCGTTGATAAGTCTTTTCAGATATTTATCAACTTTCTCACTATCATTATTTTTGACATAAACAAAAGCTAGATTGACCTGAGCCTT
Organism: Lentimicrobiaceae bacterium; assembly: GCA_015061315.1. Classification (GTDB taxonomy): domain Bacteria; phylum Bacteroidota; class Bacteroidia; order Bacteroidales; family F082; genus Limimorpha. The sequence goes on along the minus strand of SUWV01000019.1, from coordinate 32,245 downwards.
CCACTTGTTTGTGGTGTTATCATTTTTTATAAACGACTTCAGCTCTTTCTCTGCCTCATCATAATTTTCGAGAAAGACAAGACATTCAATATATTGAGAAAAATAATGGTAATAACGATAATCGATATAAAGCTGCTGATACAAGTCGGCTGCCTTGTCATATTCTTTGTCGTTAAAGAAGTTACGAGCAAGCCGCTCATTAAGTTGTCGCTGCGATTGTGCCGACTGATTTCTATCAGCTCCTCGCGAAGGCAAAGGCACCTGTGACTGCAACGATGAAGCCGACATTAACATCATCATTAAAACAACAAAAGACAATCGCAACTTCTTTGTCATCGCAAATTATTGTTTTACAGCATTCTTTACAAATTCACTCTGCTTTTCAAAACGATCGAGGAAATAATCGAGTTGAGCTTCAATCTTATTGACAGCTTTTTCCTCTGAACTTAAATACACCTCCCTCAAAGAATCATTATAGAGACTTTGTTCCAAATCATATTTAAGGTTACTTATTTGCAACTTAGAATATTCGATATCCTCGTTTATGTTATCTCTTTCATCTTCATACTGTTGAAGATAAGCACGAAGAAGCTGCATCTCTGGTTTAGGTGTATTGTTATTTCTCAAAAACTCGTCAAGCTCAGCACAATCATCAACAAGTTCATCGAAAGCTGTTTCCGTCTTTTGGTATTTCTTCTCTATAGTGGAAATCTGTTTTTCCATCATATCAATACGTTTCATCGACGGCTCGTTGTTACAAGCCATCAATGAAAACAATATCAATATTATACTTATTTTACTTAATAATTTCAAAGCCAGTATATTTTTGGAGTGCCTTAGGAACTCTGATTCCTTCTTCGCACTGATTATTTTCCAACAATGCTGCCACTATACGAGGCAATGCCAATGCACTACCGTTCAATGTATGAACGAGACGAATGTTACCATCTTTATCTTTAAATCTGAGTTTCATTCTATTAGCTTGGAATGTCTCGAAGTTAGATACGGAGCTTACTTCAAGCCAGAGTTCTTGTGCTGCCGACCATACTTCGTAATCGTATGTCATAGCAGATGTAAAGCTCATGTCGCCACCACAGAGACGTAACACTCTGAAAGGAAGTTCAAGTTTACGTAACAAGTTGGCAACGTGCTCTTTCATAGCTTCCAATCTCTCGTAAGAAGTATCAGGATGAGCTATCTCCACGATTTCCACTTTGTCAAATTGATGCAATCTGTTGAGACCGCGTACTGTCTTTCCCCAAGAACCAGCTTCACGACGGAAGCAGTTGGAATAAGCCACATTCTTTATAGGAAGTTGGTTTTCTTGAACTATCTTATCGCGGAAGATATTTGTCACAGGAACCTCTGCAGTTGGAATGAGATACATATTATCCAAAGGCACTGCATACATCTGAGCCTCTTTATCAGGAAGTTGACCTGTTGCGTAAGCCGAAGCTTCGTTGACTAAAATAGGAGGTTGAATTTCATAATAACCAGCAGCTATAGCTTCATCTAAGAAGAAATTGATAAGAGCACGCTGTAATCTTGCGCCGGCGCCTTTATAGAATGGGAAACCTGCGCCAGTGACTTTATTACCGAGTTCAAAGTCGGCAAGCTGATATTTATTTAACAAATCCCAGTGAGGGACGGCACCTTCGTAAAGTTGAGGCATCTCACCTTCTTGGTTCACGACGAGGTTGTCGGCAGCGGTCTTACCGCAAGGCACTTCTAAATTAGGTGTATTAGGAATCTCGACGAGTTTGTTTTGAAGTTGCGTCTTGATTTCTTCAGCACGTTCGGCGAGGACTTTGGTTTTCTCTTTCAGTTCTGCGTTTCTCTGTTTCAGTTCGTTGGCTTCAGCGGCTTTGCCTTGTTTATAAAGGTCGCCGATTTGTTTTGCAAGTGAATTTGCTTCTGCGAGAGCTTCGTCGTTTTCCTGTTGAATGGCGCGACGTTCATCGTCGAGTTGAAGCACTTCGTCCAATAATTCAAAGCGAGTAAAATTCTTTATACTCAAGCGTTTGATAACTTCTTCTTTATGTTCTCTTATATAAGATACTACTAACATGGTAAAAATATTTTTATATGCAAAGATAAAAAAAAGTCTAAAGGCGAAAGTCTAAAGACGAAAGATTTTTTTGATTAAGAATGGGAAGTAGAAATACTTATTGTCTTATTGACTTGTTGACTCATTGACTTAAAAAAAGTCCCGGACTTCAATTGAAATTCGGGACTTTTTTGCTTCGTTTTATGTCTAACGATTATTCTGCTATTTCAGCTTCTACTGGGATAACTGAAACGTAAGAACGATCGTCTCTTCTTCTACGGAATTCTACGATACCGTCTGTGAGTGCGTAAAGAGTATGATCTTTACCGCAACCTACGTTTTCACCTGGATTGTGTTTTGTGCCACGTTGACGGACGATAATGTTACCGGCGATAACAGCTTGACCACCGAAAACCTTTACGCCCAAACGTTTGCTATGGGATTCACGACCGTTTGATGAACTACCAACACCTTTTTTATGTGCCATAACTAATAAATTTTTTCGGGTTTGTTATTCAGTAATATTTTCAATGCTGATCTTTGTCAATTCTTGACGATGACCATTTAATGTTTGATAACCTTTTCTTCTTTTCTTTTTGAAAACAAGAACTTTGTCACCTTTAAGATGCTCAACAATCTTAGCATCAACTTTAGCACCTTCGAGGACGGGGGTGCCTACCCTTGTGCTGCCTTCATTTTCGATCAACAACACCTTGTCGAAAGTGATTGTGCCTTCGACTTCACCATTCAAACGATTGCAATAGATCTTGTCACCTTTGCTAACTTTGAATTGTTGCCCTGCGATTTCTACAATTGCGTACATTCTTTAAATTTAATTGAAATTAATTTCTATTTTTTCGGACTGCAAAAGTACAATTTTTTTTCATACGAAAAACATAAGGAAGAAAATTAATTTTTCAGATTCTCAGTCTCTCAAATTTTCAGTTTCTATAAAAAAAGAGTTAGTTCTAAGGTCAAAAGTTTTTTTCTATACACCTTATATTATAAGCATATTTTTATTACCTTTGCGCAATTATACAAGTTCGGCAATCCCGACACTACGAATTTATTTTGTGCACAATTTAAATATCATACTATGATAGTATTCTTCGAAAACAAACAGCGTAACATCATCGCTTTAGAAAGTAATGAACGTTTAAATCCTGAGACAGTTTCCAAATTAGTTTGGTTATTTGGAGAAGCAAAACAGATTTTAACTCCTACCATCGAAGGTCATTTCTTCGGTCCTCGCAAAGAAATGATAACACCATGGAGCACCAACGCAGTTGAAATAACCCAGAACATGGGCATCAACGGCATCACTCGCATCGAGGAGTTTATACCCGTCGCTGCCGACGACAACAGCTTCGACCCTATGCTTCAGGCAAAATATAATAACTTAGACCAAAATTTATTCTTCATCGACCGCAAGCCAGAGCCTATCAAAAACATCGACGACATCGAGACATATAACGTACAAGAAGGCTTGGCATTAAGCGAAGAAGAAATTTCATATCTCAAAGGCATCAGCGAAAAGATAGGCCGTCCTCTCACCGACAGCGAAGTCTACGGATTCGCACAGGTGAACTCAGAGCACTGCCGTCATAAGATCTTCGGTGGCACCTTCGTTATCGACGGACAAGAGATGCCTACATCACTCTTCGCTCTCATCAAGAAGACATCAAAAGAAAATCCTAACAGATTAGTATCTGCATATAAAGACAATGTCGCTTTCATCTTAGGACCTAAGGTAGAACAATTCGCACCTAAGACACAGCATCAGGCTGATTTCTTCCAGATACAAGACATCGACACTGTCATCTCATTGAAAGCCGAGACACATAACTTCCCTACTACCGTAGAGCCTTTCAATGGTGCTGCTACTGGTGGCGGCGGTGAAATCAGAGACCGTCTCGCTGGTGGTAAAGGCAGTATCCCATTAGCTGGTACCGCTGTCTATATGACATCATATCCTCGCACCGAAGGCACTCGTGAATGGGAACAAGGCTTCGAGGAACGTAAGTGGTTATACCAAGATCCAGCCGACATCCTCATCAAGGCTTCTAACGGCGCTTCCGACTTCGGCAACAAATTCGGACAACCTTTAATTAATGGTAGCCTCCTCACCTTCGAACATCAAGAAGAAGGCAAAGAGTTCGGCTTCGATAAAGTCATCATGCTCGCTGGCGGTATCGGCTTCGCAAGAAAAGAAGACAGTCTCAAGGAAGACCCAGAACCAGGCGATCTCATCATAGTGTTAGGCGGCGACAACTACCGCATCGGTATGGGTGGAGGCGCAGTATCGAGTGTCGATACAGGACAATACAGCAATGCCATAGAACTTAACGCCGTCCAACGTGCTAACCCTGAGATGCAGAAACGCGTCGCTAACGTAGTGCGCGCCATGACAGAATGCGGCAACAATCCTATCCGCTCTATCCACGACCACGGTGCCGGCGGTCACCTCAACTGTCTCTCAGAACTCATCGACAAGAGCGGCGGTAAAATCAATGTCGACAAACTTCCTGTCGGCGACCCTACATTATCCGACAAAGAAATCATCGGCAACGAATCACAAGAGAGAATGGGTCTCTTAGTCAATAAAGAAAATACAGAGATCATAAAACAGACAGCTCTCAGAGAACGCGCACCTTATTTCTTAGTAGGTGAAGCTACCAACGACGAGCGCTTACGTTTCGTAAGAGAAAACGGAGAAAACGCTATCGACCTCACCTTGTCAGACTTCTTCGGAAGCACACCAAAAACAGTCTTACACGACAGCGACAAGCCTTATCATTTCAACGATATAGATTATAAGAAAGAACAATTCAACAAATATCTTGAACAAGTACTTCAACTTGAAGCCGTGGCTTGTAAAGATTGGTTGACAAATAAAGTAGACCGTTCTGTTACAGGACGCGTCGCCTTGCAACAATGTGCCGGTGAAGTCCAGCTTCCGCTCAACAACTTAGGCATTAGTGCATTGGATTATCAAGGTAAGAGAGGCATTGGAACAGCACTCGGTCATTCACCAGTGGCAGCTCTCGCCGACCCTGCTAAAGGCTCACGCCTCGCAGTAGCCGAATCGTTGACCAACGTTTTATGGGCTCCTATAGAAGAAAACCTCAAAGGTATTTCATTAAGTGCCAACTGGATGTGGCCTGCTAAGAACGAAGGCGAAAACGCACGTCTCTATAAAGCCGTCAAAGCTCTCAGCGACTTCTGTATCGACTTAGGCATCAACGTTCCTACAGGTAAAGACTCCTTGTCGATGACACAGAAATATCCTAACGGACAGAAGGTGATGTCACCTGGCACAGTCATAGTAACAGCTGTAGGCGAAGTCAGCGACATACGCAAGACAGTGAAACCTGTTGTAAGCAATAACAACGAAACAGAATTACTTTACGTCAACTTCTCAAAAGACGACTTCCAACTCGGAGGTAGCAGCTTGGCTCAGGTCTTAGATAAAATAGGCAACAACACACCTGACGTAAAAGATACAGCATATTTCAAAAATTGTTTCAACACAATTCAGAAGCTCATCGAAGAAGGTCTCATAGTAGCAGGTCACGACGTATCGGCAGGCGGTTTGATAACAACATTATTAGAAATGACATTCGCTAATAACGAAGGCGGTTTGAACATAGACCTATCTGCTTTCAAAGGCAACGACCTCATCTCGGTAGCTTTCAGCGAACAGCCAGCTGTCGTTATCCAAGTGAAAGACAACAAGGCAAAAGAAATACTTGCAAACAACAATATAGATTTCGTCGTCATCGGCAAGCCACAAGACAAACGTGAAATCACATTGAAGAAAGACAGTGAGTCATACGACTTAAACATCGACGCATTACGCGACCTTTGGTATAAGAGCTCATATCTTTTAGACGTAAGACAAAGCGGCAAAGACAAAGCCGATGCTCGTTATGCAAATTATAAGAAACAAGTCTTACGTTATGACTTCGGTTCTGCTTTCACAGGCAAGGCTGCTGATCTTGGCATCGATATGCACAGAAGAGAGCCATCGGGTGTTAAGGCTGCTATCATCAGAGAGAAGGGCGTGAACGGCGACCGCGAAATGGCTTACGCCTTGTATCTCGCAGGCTTCGACGTAAAAGACGTTCACACCACCGACTTGACAAGCGGCAAGGAAGACCTCAGCGATGTCAATATGATAGTCTTCGTAGGCGGCTTCTCTAACTCCGATGTCTTAGGTTCTGCTAAAGGCTGGGCTGGCGCATTGTTATACAACGACAAGGCACGTACCGCCATCGAGAACTTCTACGCTCGTAAAGATACCCTCAGCTTGGGAGTATGTAATGGCTGTCAGCTCATGACGACATTAAAACTCGTTTATCCAGAACACGAAGAACATCCAGTGATGTTACACAACGACTCACATAAATTTGAATCCAACTTCATCAATGTCGATATTAACGACAGCAACAGCATCATGTTGTCGTCGTTGAAAGGACGTCGTCTCGGTGTCTGGATCGCTCACGGCGAAGGTAAGTTCAATTTCCCATACGAGAAAGAAAGATATAACATCGCGATGAGCTATAGCTATGGCGACTACCCTGCAAATCCTAACGGCAGCCCTTGGGATGTGGCAGCGATATGCTCCAACGACGGTCGTCATCTCGCTATGATGCCTCACCTTGAACGTGCATTCTTACCATGGCAATGGGCTTACTATCCTGAAGACAGAAACAATGACGAGGTAACACCTTGGATTGAAGCTTTCAGAAACGCATATAACTGGATTAAAAATAACAAATAATGAATAAATCTATAAAATTAGGCATACAAGGAAGACCCGACGTCCCTTCAAGATTATTCGATCTTGTGCCGCGTTATATAGAAAAATACGGTTATAAAGACTGTCTCTTCGCAGGAAAAGTCGATCGTCAGTGGGTAAAATATGACGGACATAAATTTTATGAGATGACCAACTCCATAAGTCACGGACTTTTGAAGTTAGGTATCAAGAGAGGTGACCGCATCGCTTTGGTTGCTACCAACGCTCCTGAGTGGAACATGATTGACTTCGCCATTCAGCAGGTCGGAGCCATCTGCGTCCCAATTTATCCTACCGTCAGTCACGCCGACTACGAACATATCTTCAAGCATTCTGAGACAAGTCTTGTCTTTATCACGAATAAGCACTTATATAATAAGGTGTCGGACATCATCGCTTCGACACCTTCTATAAAAGATACCTTCCTCATCAGACCATCAGAAGGACTGAAGTCGTTGCAGGAACTCATAGAGCTCGGCAATGAAAATAGAGATGAAGCAGCATTAGAAGCGAGAAAAGCTGAAGTTAAAAATGAAGATGTTGCCACTATCATCTACACATCAGGCACCATGGGAACACCTAAGGGCGTGATGCTCACACATCAAAACATCTTGTCGGTGGTAGAATATCTATGTCCGCTTTATCCTATCGACGAGACACACGACGCATTGAGTTATCTGCCTCTATCGCACATTTACGAAAGAGCTGTTCAATATTGTCACATATATTTAGGATGTACGACTTATTATGTTGATAATATCGGCGCTATCATCGACACTATGGCAGAGGTAAAGCCACAGCATTTCACTTCTGTGCCACGTCTCATCGAGAAGGTATATCACACCATAGTTCGTAAAGGTCATAAACTCAAAGGAATCAAGAAGACTATTTTCTTCTGGGCTTTGAATTTAGCGGAACGTTACGACGAGACCAAGAAGCATAACGGCTGGTTCTATCTGCAGAAACTGAAGATAGCCGACAAACTCGTTTTCAAAGAATGGAGAAAGGTATTCGGTGGCAATCTCGAGCTCATCATCTCGGGTGGCGCTGCAATACAACCGCGTCTTACTAAAATATTCACAGCTATTGGCATTCAGCTTTCGGAAGGCTACGGCTTGACAGAGACATCGCCTGTCATCGCATCAAACAGCTTAACCTTAGGCAAGTTGAAATCAGGAACTGTAGGTGTTGTCATGGACAATCAAGAAGTGGTGATAGCAGAAAACGGAGAGATTTTAGTCAAAGGACCTAATGTCATGCTCGGCTATTATAAAGACGAAGAGAAGACAAGAGAAGCCATTGACGAGAACGGCTACTTCCACACCGGCGACAAAGGCTGCTTCGACGAAGACGGTCTCTTGAAAATAACAGGTCGCATCAAAGAGATATTCAAGACCTCGATGGGAAAATATGTCAGCCCTGTTCTTATTGAAAATAAAATCAAAGAGTCGCCATTCATCGGTGAAATGTTGGTCATAGGCGAAGGTCAGAAATTTGCAGCAGCCCTCATCTATCCTAACTTTGAGCATCTCAAATCGTGGTGCAACATCAAAGGTATCACTTATACCACCGACGAAGAAATGATTAAGAACAAAGACGTCATCATGCGTTTCCGTAAGGAAATCGACAAATACAACGCCACCTTAGGCGACTATGAGCAAGTCAAGAAGTTCGAACTCATCGCTAAGGAATGGACCATCGAGTCAGGAGAGATGACAGCGAGTCTGAAGCCACGTCGTAGCAAGATCATGCAGAATTATGCTGATTTAGTAAATAAGATTTATGCAGAATAACTTACGACTAACAATTAAGAATTGAGAATTAACAATTAAAAATTATAAGCATGAAAAAACTTTTACTTACATTAGTTTTATTAATTTCAGTTATCGGATTAAATGCCCAGAACATAGGCAGTTACGAAATCATTTCATACAACGGTTATGATTTGCAATATACCGTTAAAAGCGTTTCTCCAGCGGAATGCATCGTAGCACTCAAAAATTTAACATCAGAAACATCTATTCCTTCAGTAGTTATTCCTGAAACAGTTGTAATCGGAGGCAAAGAATTTAGCGTCACTACAATTGCAAATAAGGGTTTTGCATATTTTTATTCCGCTTTAAAATTTGAATTACCAAACACCCTCACAACTATTGGAGAAGAAGCTTTTTATTACTGCAATCTCGCCACAGAAATTGAGATACCTGAAAGTGTAACATATATTGGAAACACAGCATTTTACAGCTGCCCAATATCTAAAGTCGTTATTCCTGAAGGTGTCACAGAAATCAGAAACGGCGTCTTCCACAGATGTTTGGAATTGAAGGAAGTGGTCATTCCTAACAGTGTAACAAGCATAGGTATTATGGCTTTCAAAGAATGTCAACAATTAGATACAATCGTATTGCCAGAAAGCATCAACAAAATAGGTGACAATGCATTCAGCGGTTGCAAAAGCCTCAGCCTTTTGGTATGCAATCCAACAACACCACCTCCTACTGCCAACAAAATATTCTATAACGTTCCAGAAGATATGATTATCAGAGTTCCTGCCGAATCATTAGAATTATATAAGGCAAGTGAACCATGGAACAAATACGACATCAGAAAAATTGGAGGTGAAGATGAAGAAGAGGATGAAAATGAAGAAAATATTGAAGAAAAGTTCAATTCGTTAGGTATCTATCCAAATCCTGCTGAAAATTTACTTTTCCTCGCAACAGAAATGAACGTAGAAGAAATCGCGATTTACGACATCTTTGGAAGAAAGATTATGAGTCCAGAAGTTTATAACTCAACAAGCCAACAAGTTGTCGATATAGCTGATTTAACAACAGGCGTTTATTTTATCAAAGTCAGAACTAATAACAACGAAGTGACAAAGAGATTTGTAAAGAAATAATAATTGACACATACTGTAATTAATAATCAAGGGGAGCTGTTAAATCATTAGCAACTCCCCTTCATTCTTAATTCTTAATTCTTCATTCTTAATTCTTCATTAACTTAAACAGCATCTCACGATACAACTCTTTCTGTGAAATATCTGAGGTGCTGTTATAGCCTTTAGATTTAAGGTCGAACTCACGCAACACCTCGATACAATTCATGCAATCGGTCCAGGAATAATTACGTACGGCTTCAAAATAATCATTAACAAAAAAAAGATTAACGCCGAGCATTGTCGCCACAGTGCTTTTATTCTTATCCTTAGAGAAATGCAGTTTCAGCAGTTTCGTATAATAACCATAAAGCACCGATATGACCATGAATATGGGATTCTCTTTAGGGTTGTCGCCGAAATAATTTATGATTCTATTTGCCTTAGGCAAGTCTTTAGAACCGATAGCCTTTTGCAGTTCAAAGACGTTAAAATCTTTTGAGATGCCGATGTTATATTCCACGTCAGCATCGTCGATGCGTTTAGAAGGAGGAAGCGCCACCATCAATTTCTCGAGTTCGTTTCTCACCCTATGAAGATCGTTGCCCAAGAAATCGGCTATCATCTGAGTTGCCTTAGGAGTGATATTATATTTCTTAGCGGAGAGATATTTCGTAATCCACTCTGGGATATTATTATCATACAACTTCTTCGATTCAAACAAGACGCCTTTCTTGTCGATGTATTTCGCCAAGGCGCGACGTTTGTCCAATTTCTTATACTTATAGTTTATGACGAGAATAGTTGTTGGAGGAAGTTTCTCTATATAATCGGCGAGACTATCTATATTATCCACATTCTGAGCTTCTTTAACTATCACCACAAGATAATCACTCATCATCGGGAAGGCACGAGCCTGCGACATTATATCATTCACGCTGACATCACTTCCATACAATACCACTTGATTAAAAGAACGTTCAGCTTCATCTAAGATAGTATTTTCCAACTCATTACTGATAGTGTCGATAAAGAAAGGCTCCTCACCCATCAGGAAATATATAGGATAATAAACCCTCTTCTTAATATCAGCCAAAATCTGTTCGTAAGTCATAAAGATAATATTTCTGCAAATTTAATATAATTCATAAAGCATAATGCACAATTCATAATTTATAATTGATTATTTTTGCAAATAAAAAAATATCATCATGTCATTTTTAGTTGAACCATTAGTATTTGGACCTATCAGAAGCCGCCGACTCGGGAAGTCATTAGGAATAAATCTTTTACCAGAGGTAGGCAAGATATGTTCCTTCAATTGTATTTACTGCGAATGTGGCTGGAATCCCGATGACAAGACGAACAGCGGCATACCAACGAAAGAAGTCTTCGAGCAGACTTTAGAGAAAAGATTACAAGAATTGAAGGGAACTGCCGACGAGCCCGACAGCATCACTTTCTCTGGTAACGGCGAACCTACTTTACATCGCGACTTTGCTGAGATAATCGACATCACCATAAGACTAAGAGACTTATACATTCCAAACGCTAAGATAAGCGTACTCACCAACGGCACCATGCTGCATAAACAAGAGGTCTTCGATGCCATTTCAAAAGTCGATAACAACATAATCAAAATAGACGGAGGAACCTACGAGACAATAAAAGCCATCAACAAGCCAAATGCCGATTTCGATTTAGAAAAATATATCGACTTACTTCAGAAATTTGAGGGCGAGCTCGTAGTACAGACCTGCTTCTTGAGAGGCGAACATAATGGCGTAAAAATAGACAACACCACACAGGAAGAAGTAACTCTTTGGGTTGAACATATCAAGAAAATCAAGCCAAGAAAGACAATGATTTACGCTATCGAAAGAGAGACTCCAGAGAAAAATTTGGAGAAGATAAGTCAAACCGAATTAGAAAAGATAGCAGAGCAAGTACGACAACACGGTATCGAAGTAGAATGCTACGGCAAATAAATTAAAAAAAAATAAAAAAAGTAATTGTCCCTATTTAAAAAAACAGTAAATTTGCGAGTCAATAAAAAGAATTAAATCATGGATAAAAAATTAACAATTATCAACATCGTTTTAGCACTTCTTGCAATATTTTTTGCTTACTTAGTTTTTGACAGCATCAGACAACCTGTCGTTTTTACAAATGCAAAGAATGAACGCGAAATAAAAGTTGTCCAAAACCTCAAGGACATCAGAAGCACACAAGGTTTATTCAAAGAAAATTATAACAGATACACAGCTGATTTCGATTCATTGATCGAATTTATCAAAGTCGGTGAACTTCCTGTTATCAATATCATTCCAGATCCAAACGATACAACATTTACCAAGACTATCAACGATACTGTTGGTTACATCAATGTTTTGGATTCATTGTTCGGCAACAGACCTAACTTCAATGTTGAGTCATTACGCTACATTCCATTCTCAGAACCAAGACAAGAATTTGACATTCAAGCCGGTTACATCACACGTGGTGGTATGCAAGTCCCTGTCTTTGAAGTAAAGGCTCATTACAACACATACTTAAACGGCCTCGATCATCAAAGAATAAGAAACGAAGCTGCTCAACGTGAAAACCTCAATAAATATCCAGGTATGAAAGTCGGTTCTATGACAGAGCCTTCTACAGACGGTAACTGGGAAAATCTTTAATCAATGATATGACTTCTTCATTATATCCATATATCCAGGAGTCTATTAATTTAAGCGATAAGAATAAAGACAATTATACACTGACCATCCAACATTCCTTGGATGGTCTTTCTTTTGTCATCTTCGATAATGCAGAACAAAAATTCATAGCCCTGAAACATTATCAATATTCAACAAAGGATATTATTCTTCAAGACATCATAAGAGAACTTCAAGAGAAAGAAGGTTGGAAATTAGAAGATTTTAAAAACGTTAATATATTAATCGACAATAATCTTAACACATTAATTCCAAAAGACTTTTTTCAAGAAGAAGCAAAGGAACAATATCTGTCATTGTTAAATATTGATAACAATTCCATTGTCATGACAGACGACATTCAGGAATGTGAGGCTGTCAATGTATTCTCATGTAAGGATAAACTCGATTTCTTAAATCATAATGTCAAGACATATCACTGTTCTACCATCTTGATTAAGAAACTCATCAAAGACTTTTCAGATAGAAATGCCGAGACAAGAGCCTTCATCAATGTTAAAAACAATTCGTACGAGTTAATAATACTTAACAACGATAAACTCGTCTTCCACAATTATTTTAACTTCAAGACAAAAGAAGACTTTATATATTTCATTCTGTTCACATTCGATCAGCTTAATATTGACAACGAGAGCATTCCACTCTATTTCATGGGATTCATAGAAGAGAAATCACCGATAGTGGAATTATGCGCACGTTATATCAGAAACATTAGATTTTTTAATAGAGACAACGATTTCAATTACATAAACGAATTGAATTCAGTACCTTATTATTATTATTACACCTTATATAGTTTCACATCATGCGAATAATAAGAGGAAAACATCAAAGGCGACAAATCACAGCTCCGAGCAATCTGCCTGTACGTCCCACGACCGACATGGCTAAGGAGAGTCTGTTCAACATCTTGGAAAATCATATTGATTTTGAAGATATAATAGCGTTAGATCTTTTTGCAGGTACAGGCAACATCTCTTACGAATTAGTTTCGAGAGGCTGTCCTCGCGTCACCGCCGTCGATGAGAACAACAACTGCATCAAATTCATACGCGACACCGCCACGAAACTGAATATGGAAGAACTACTCGCGATACGCTCCGACGTATTCCGTTTCATACCGATGCACAAAATGAAATACGACCTGATATTCGCCGATCCACCTTACGACAGCGAACATTATGACTTATTGGTAAACTTAATATTTGAAAACGACCTCCTCAAAGAAGACGGAATGTTAGTCGTTGAGCACAATAAATTCGTCGATTTCAAAGAACATCCACGTTTCGTAGAACAACGCAGATATGGTAAAGTAAATTTCACTTTCTTTAAATAATCAAATTGTATTAATATGAAAACAAACTTATTATCATCAAAGAAAAGTATGCTCATCGCATTGTCGGCATTTTTCTTAATATCCTTTAACATCAATGCCCAAGACTTCGACTCACAAGACTTTGAAGGCGCAAATTGTACAAGCATCATGGTTGGCAAAGACGCTTCTACCGACGGTTCAGTGATGACATCGCACACCTGCGACAGCTGGTACCGCACATGGGCTCGCTGGGAAAAAGCACAAGAACACGACAAAGATGCCACACAGAAAATTTACAGAGGCAGCATGGGAACACGCAACGCTTACGACAGCAAAGGCTTGGAAGTGGCAGGCGAGATACCACAAGCAGCATACACCTACGCATATCTCAACACAGCATATCCATGTTTGAATGAGAAGCAGTTAGCAATTGGTGAAACAACATTCTCAGGTCCAGACACACTCGTCAATCCAGAAGGTCTGTTTATGATTGAAGAATTGGAACGTGTTGTGCTCCAACGCTGCGACAACGCAAGAGATGCCATCAAACTCATCGATGAACTGACAAAAGAATACGGCTACGGCGATGGCGGCGAATGTATCACTATAGCCGACCCTAACGAAGTGTGGTGCTTAGAGATCATGGGCGAAGGCAAGAAGAAAAAAGGCGCTATATGGGCAGCTCAAAGAGTCCCTGACGGCGAAGTAAGTGTGTCAGCTAACATTCCTAGAATAAAATATCTTAACAGAAACGACCCAGACAATTTCTTATGCTCAGACAATATAGAGAAAGTGGCAAAGAAACACGGCTTATGGGACGGCGAGAGCGAGTTTATATGGTATAAGGTGTTCGGCAACGACTATTCCAACGGCAAGAACTTCCGCGAACGCGAATGGTTTATCCTCAACAGCTTAGCTCCATCATTAGGATTAAGCATGGACGATGAAGACCTTCCTTTCTCAGTGAAACCAGACGAAAAAGTCGATGTTAGAAAAGTTATGGAATTATTGAGAAGCACCTATGAAGGAACAGAATTAGACATGACAAGAAATATAAAGATGGTCAACAGAAAAGGCGACACCATCGTCAGTCCACTCGCAAATCCTTGGATGGGCTCAAGCGACATTGCCACATATAATTTCATAGCTCCAGGTATCGTAGAGTCACAGAGAACAGTGTCGGTATCATGGTGTTCCTACTCATTTGTAGCACAACTTAGAAGCTGGATGCCAAATGAAATCGGCGGTATCTTATGGTATGGCGTCGAAAATCCAGGACAAAGCCCAAGAATACCAATCTTCACTGGTTCAACAAGATTACCAAGCTGCTTCGACGAATGCGGACATGGCAACTACAACGAAGAGACGATATTATGGCGCTACAGAAAAGCCAACAAGTTAGCACAGATACAATGGGGCAGCACAAAGAAAACCATGATCGACAATGTGCTAAGATATGAAGAGAAAGCCATGAAAGAAATTCCTGCTTTAGAGAAAGAAGTGATGGCACTGTTGGAAGAAGGCAAGAAAGAAGAAGCACAGAAGCTAATGAACAGATATACAGCCGACTTTGAGGCAGCCACAGCTCAAACGTGGAAAGAGATGGAACACAGTTTCTGGGAGAGATTCTGGGTCAACTTCTGATCCGCGAAATACTGTCCGCGAAATAACGCTAAATAACACGAAAAGACACGAAGGAATATATTTTTTCGTGTCTTTTTTATATTTTTCGGCAAATTACATCTTTCGTGTAATTTAGTGTAATTTAATGGACTGTGCTATTTCGTGTAATTTCGCGAAGTTTAGCGGACCGTATTATTTCGTGCTTTTTTCGCAAAGTTTAGCGGATAAAAAAAAAACGCCGACCGTTATCAGTCAGCGTTTTGTGGTGGTACCAGCGGGATTCGAACCAGCGACACATGGATTTTCAGTCCATTGCTCTACCAACTGAGCTATGGTACCTCCGTTGTTTTGCGAGTGCAAAGATACAACTTTTTTCTATACTTCGACAAAAAAAAATATTTTTTTTGAAAATAATTTATTTAACACTCATTATCAGTATATTTGCAAAAAATAATTAGTTGTGATATTAACGATAGACATTGGCAATACGAGAGCGAAATATGCGGTTTTCGATGGAGAAAGGATAATATCTCTATCCGCTTTCAATCCATACAGCGATGATTTAAAGGAGCTTATAAAAAAGTTCCCTTATATCGACAGATGTATCATTTCGTCGGTGGGCGGTAAAGTCGCGGAATGTCGGGAGCAGCTGTGTGATATTGAGACGGTGATACTTTCAGGCGAGACGCCGCTACCTTTCAAGATAAATTACGACAAAAGTCAAGTCGGAAGCGACAGATTAGTTGCGGTTGCAGCAGCGATGGTTGAAAAACCGAGACAAAACAATTTGATAATCGACATTGGGACTTGCATCACGTACGACATAATAACGTGCGACAATGAATATCACGGCGGACCAATAAGTCCTGGCATAAAACTACGTCTCAAGGCGATGAATGATTATACCGAGAAGTTACCACTAATTGAAAACCAACAACTTTCAGTTCTCAGCCATCAATGTGAAAATATAATATGTAATTCCACAAAAGAATGTTTAATATCAGGAGTAATAAATGGCATTATGTATGAGATTGAAGGATTTATCAAAAGATTTTCAAACATTTATGAAATGTTAAATGTTTTTATTATAGGTGGAGACAATATTTTCTTTGAAAATAAGTTAAAAAATTGCATATTTGCAGACGCAAACTTTACTTTTAAAGGTTTAAGATATATTCTTAATTATCAATGAAATATAAAGACATAAAATATTTTTTACTAAGCTTAATCGTCATTGTGCTTAATGTTAATGTTGATGCACAATCAGATTTAAGCACACCATATTCCAGATTCGGCTTAGGCGACATCTATACAAGTTCGCCGAGTACCATGTTAAAAGGAATGGGTGGTGTTGCCAATGCTATGAGCGACCATTGTTTATTGAACCCTAACAACCCAGCAGCATACGCAAGTATCGATACATTATCGTTCTTGTTCGATGCCGGATTTTACATCAAGACAGCTACATTTTCTACCAACAAGCTGTCAGAATCAGGTTCTAACGCCTCTTTCGATTATGCAAGCATAGGACTTAGCGCCACCAAAAGATGGAAAATAGGTCTTGGCATCATGCCTTATACAAACAGAGAGTATAACGTCATCACAGAACATCACGACTTAGGAAGTTACAATATCGCTTTTCAAGGTGAAGGCGGTTTGAACAGGGTATTCTTTGCCAACGGCCTCAAGATAACAGACGACTTATCTGTCGGTGTTACAGCGTCATTTATCTTTGGAACCTTATTCGACAACACTACGATATATTATCCCGACTCAACATATTTCCTCAACGGTAAACGCTCTATAGAAATGAGAGTCAATGACTTTAAATTTGATTACGGTGTAATTTATAGGCTACCTATAAACAAATATGACATCGCTCTTGGTCTTACCTATTCTCAAGGTTCCAACATATCATCGAAGAGAGACATCTTTATCAGAAATATGTTCAAGGGTTACAACAACCTCGCAGAGTCGCCAATAGACACTTTAAAATATATTGAAAATGAGAATGTAAGCATCAAGATTCCACAAGGTTTCGGTGCAGGTATTAAGTTCGACAACAAAAAAGGTTTCGTTGTAGGAGCCGATTTCAACTGGGCTGCATGGGAAGGCTTCAGCATGAATGGTATCAACGACTCATTACAAAACTCATGGAACGTAGCGATCGGATGTTCTTATAAACCAGAATCAACATCAATATCAAAATATTACAAGAAAATAACCTATAGAGCAGGTTTCCACTTCGACCAGACTTATTATAACATCTACGGACAGTCTATCAACAGATACGGCATAACATTAGGTGCTGGCATACCGGTACCTCGTTCACTAACATCGTTCAACATAGCATTAGAGTTCGGTACGATGGGAACTGTCAAAAACAATCTCGTCAAAGAATCATATTTCAACATCTCAATCAGCATGTCGATTTATGACCGATGGTTCGTCAAGAAAAGATATCAATAACAAATCATAAAAAATAATTAAAATGAAATTTAGAAGATTTTTATTATTAAGCTTAGCATTATTCCTCGCAGGAAATGTCACAACACAAGCACAAGAAGATTGTGAAACAGATTATTCTTTGTATCGCGAATACATCAGCCACTGGAAACAAGCAAAGTATAATCCAAAGAACATCAACCAACAAATGATCACGTCATGGAGAAATGTTTACAACAACTGTCCATCATTAAGACAAAATACATATCTTGATGGTGTAACAATCATGACATACGCATTCATCAGACCAGAAAAAAATGCTGAGATAAAAGACAAATATGTCGACACTCTCATTATGATTTATGACAAGAGAGCTGAATATTTCCCTAATGGCAAAAACGGTTCACAAGTAGGTAACATCATGGGACGTAAAGGTATCGACATCTTCACATGGGCACCTCATCGTTACGAAGAAGCTTACAACGCTCTTAAACAAGCTATCGAGTTAGATGGCACCAACAGCAACTACGCTTTCATCAACACATATTTCACAACAGTCATCACCATGGTGAAGAACGGCAAGTTGGAAGAAAGCGCTATCTTAGACGAATATGACCGTCTCTCTGGCATTGTCGATTATAACATCAAAGTGAACACAGAGATGGCTAATGAAAAAGTTCTCAACAACTTCAACGAAACAAAAGCTAACTTAGACCTCGCAGTACAGCCATACGCTAATTGCGAAGATTTAGTACGTATCTATCAACCTAAATTCGATGCTAATCCTAACGATGTTGAGTTATTGACTAAGATAGCTCAGGTCTTGGAAAAGAGAAAATGCGACGACTCAGAATTATACCTCGCTGTAGCAGTCAACTTGCATAAAGTCAATCCATCACCAGAATCAGCTTACTTAATCGGTAAGAAATATCTCGCTGAAAAAGATTACAACCAAGCAACAAAATATCTCCTTGAGTCGACAAAAAGCGAAAACACAGACTGGGCACACCAATCATATATCTACCTTGCTCAAATCATGAATATGAACAAGAATTACGAACAAGGTCGCACCTATGCAAGAAGAGCTTACGAATTAGACAAGAGCAACGGCGAGCCTTTCATCATCATAGGTCAGTTATATGCAGCAAGTGCTAAAGACTGTGGCTCAGGCGACTTCTATTCAAAGACAGCTTTCTGGGCAGCAGTAGACCAATTTGAAAAAGCCAAGTCTATCGACCCATCACTCAAAGACAAAGCCAACGAACTCATCAATGCTTACGTACATTATTTCCCAACAATAGAAAGCATATTCTTCAACGGCTTTGAAGAAGGTCAAGATTTCACTATCGAAGGCTGCTGGATCAACGAGACCACAAAGGTAAGAGCAGCTAAGACAGAATAAGTCTGATGATTAAAGTCTAAAGTTAAAAGTTAGGACTTTGAAGAAATTTTTGAAAATATTTTTAGAAATCAACATCATAGCCAACATGGTTATGGTGTTGTTTTCTTGTGAAAACTCCTTAGATAAGGTCAAGGAATTTATAGACACCGACACCATCAATGGAGTTCTCGCCTATAATGTCGTTTTCACGAGAAGCGACTCAGGCTTCGTGCAAGCCAAACTCATGGCACCAGTGATGCACAGTATGGAAGGCGACAGCGCCATCTTGGAATTTCCCAAAGGCTTTGTGGCTTACCTCTATGAAAAAGACACTATCCCTACATCAAAGATAAGAGGCGATTACGGAATACGCTACGACAAGGAAGAGCTGATGTTTGCCAAAGACAGCGTCGTAGTAGAGAATCTTGAAACCAAAGAGACCTTATATTCTGAGACATTATATTGGAATCAAAAGACAAAAAAAATATATACACGCAATTCTGTCAAGATAACAAGTCCCGATAAGATAATATACGGCGACAGCCTGATTGCCAACGAAGGTTTCACACAAAGAGTGATTCACGGCATGAGAGCCACACTCGAAATTGAAGACGAAGAATAATTTACGATATGAGCGATATATACATAGTGATAATATCTCTGATGTGCTCCGCCATGTTTTCCGGAATGGAGATAGCATTCTTGAGCACCAACAGATTACAGTTAGAATTAGATCTGAAGAAAAATAATTTCTCGGCTAAGATCATCAACAAATTCTTTAAACACCAGTCGCAGTTCATAGGCTGTCTCCTGCTCTGCAACAACATCGCGAACGTAATCTACGGTATCGCCATAGCAAGAATATTGGAGCCTTTCGTCATTGACATTTTGCCAGAGATATTAGTAAACGACTTCGTCGTATTATTGTGTCAGACAATATTATCGACCTTGTTAGTACTTATCACAGGAGAGTTTCTTCCTAAGATAATCTTCGGTATCAATCCTAACAAGAGCATGACGATCTTCGCCTTGCCAGCGATGATACTTTTCATCATACTCTACCCCATCATACTCATATATATTGGAATTTCAGAATTAGTCATAAAATATATTCTTCGCGTCGACATACCTCATGAAGAATACAAACTCAATACCGTCGATTTGAACGATTATATTAAAGAATATGCAAATCCAGATGACGAGGACGAAGACATACAACAAGGAATAGAACTGTTTCAAAATGCCATCGACTTTCATAATGTTAAACTAAGAGAATGTATGGTGCCTCGTACCGAGATACAAGCAATTGACATTGAAAGTTCTATAGAAGAAGTAAAGGCTATTTTTGAAGAGACGAAACACTCTAAACTGTTGGTATTTGAAAACAATATTGATAACATCATCGGATACATACATATCAACGACGTACTTACAAAAACCACGGATCTCAGGTTGAAAGTGCGTCCAATACAATTTTATCCTGAAACATATTCGGCTCAAGAGCTTCTGAAGATATTATCAAAGAAACATCAAAGCATAGCCGTTGTCGTTGATGAATTTGGAGGCACGTCAGGAATCATCAGCATGGAAGATTTGATAGAAGAAATATTCGGTGAGATTGAAGATGAATTTGATGAAGAAGATACAGTAGAAGAAATTATTAATAATGATAATTATATCTTTTCTGCAAGATTAGAAATCGACTATCTCAATAAAAACTATAAACTTAATTTCCCGGAATCGGACGATTACGAAACACTCGCAGGTTACATAATTCATTACCATGAAAGTATCCCTCAAATAGGAGAAGAAATTGCTATCGGCAATTATATATTTAAGATAATAAAAGCTACTGACACCAAGTTAGAAGAAGTCGAAATCAAAAATAATCAATAAGTTACACACACCAACGATAGTTTTATCATCACATATTATTTTTTTTATAAAAATGTCGATTGTATCGAATGGTTTTGTAAATTTGCAAACTTAATCAAAGTACTCATAAATAGGAATAAATAATTAAAAATAGCATAGAATTATGGCAGCAATTGGAAACATTAGAAAGCATTATGGATTGTTGGTCGTTATCGTAGGTATTGCTCTTTTGGCATTTGTTTTAGGCGACCTTTTCAAAAGCACTAACAGCAGACAGACAACTAACGTAGCTACTGTTGATGGCAAAAAAATCACTTATCAAGATTATAGCAATTTAGTCAATATGAATCTTGAAAATGTGAAAGCACAAAACGGAGGTTCGTTAAGCACAGAAGACAACTACTCTGTACATGCCAACACATTAGAACAAATGATTAGAGAAATCATCATGGAAAACGAATACGAAGACCTCGGTCTTGTAGTATCAGGTGATGAATTATACGATCAGTTCTTAGGAGAAAACCCTAACCAATATGTAGTTCAAAGCTTCACAAATCCTGATGGCAGCTTCAACAGAGAACTCGTCGCTACTTACATCAGAGATTTCCAGACACTCAACCCTGAGTTAAAATCTAACTGGCTTAACTTTGAACGCGCTATCAAAGAAGACAGATTGAACACAAAATATGAAACACTTTTGAAAAAAGGTTTCTACCTTCCTAATAAATTAGCAGAACGTATTTATGCCGACAAAAACGACAAGACTTCAGCTGAAGTTTATGCAGTTCGCTATAACACAGTAGCCGACTCAACAGTCGTTGTCAATGACGCCGACAACAAAGCGTTCTATAACAACAACAAAAACAAATATCAAACAGAAGCTACACGTAGCATCGACTATGTAGTATTTGATATCACTCCTTCAAAAGCTGACGTCGATTATTCAAAGAAATATGTCAGCGACCTCAAGAAAGATTTCACTGAGATTGACAACGCTGCTAACTTCGTAAACGCAAACTCAGACCTCGCTTACGACAGCACATGGAAATCAAGAAAAGATGTTCCTGCTGAGTTAGAACAAGTCATCTTCGACCAAAACAATGGCGTGGGTTTCGTTTATGGTCCTTATGAAAATGAAGGTTACTATAACATAGCAAAGATCGTCGCTATGGAAAACCGTTCCGACTCTTTGATGGCATCACATATCTTAGTAAGCTACGCTAACGCATTACGCAGCGATGCAACACGTACTAAAGAAGAAGCAAAAGCATTAGCCGACAGCATCTTGAACGTCGTTAAGAAAGACAACTCAAAATTAGAAGCTCTTGCTAAAGACTTCTCCGACGACCCAAGCGCACAAACAAACAACGGTGACCTCGGCTGGTTTACAGACGGCATGATGGTTCATAACTTCAACGAATTTGTACAAGACAATAAAGTCGGTACTATCGGTATGGTTGAAACTCCTTTCGGCTATCACATCATCAAAGTCACCGACCGCAAAGAAGCAGCTCCTAAAGCACGTTTAGCTGTATTAGCTCACGAGATAACACCAAGTTCAGCAACATATCAAAACGTATTCGCTGAAGCTAACAAATTCGTCACAGAAAACACAACAGCTGAAGATTTCAACAAAGCTATCGAAGAACAAGGTCTCAACAAACGTACATATCCTTCTTTGAGAAAGAACACCAACTTCATCACAGGTATCAGCAACCCTCGTCAAATCGTCCGCTGGGCTTTCGATGAAAATACTAAAGTAGGTGACATGTCAACAATATTCGACTTAGACAATATGTATGTCGTAGCAGTCCTCACCAAATCTGTAGAAGAAGGCTTCACTCCATACGAAGAAATCGCTGATCGTTATCAGTTCGTCATCAAGAAAGAAAAGAAAGGCGCTATGTTAGCAGAACAAGCTAAGACATACGGCACCGACTATCAAAAGATGATCGACAATATGAAAGGTGAAAAGACAACAGTTGACAACGTGACATTTGAAGGTCGTGGCTTTGGTAACTTCGGCGTTGAAGATAAAGTCATCGGTACTGTCATCGGCATGAAAGAAGGCGAAGTATCAGAACCTATAGTTGGCGGTAACGGTCTCTTCGTAGTGAAAGTCACTAAAGAAACACCAGCTGCAGCAACAACAGACTATAGCAGCATCGTTAGAGAATATCGCACAAGATTCAACAATCAAATCCTTAACAACTCAGCTTACTCAGCTTTGAAAGACAACGTTAAGATTGAAGATAACAGCATCTTGTTCTATTGATAATATAATAAGGTATCAAAACAAAAAAATCCGGTTCAACAATGAATCGGATTTTTTTATGCTATAAAGAGACGTGAAATAAATTGAGTCCCTACTTGTTGTCTCGTTTCCCCCTCAGGCATTCCGTTACACTCCATACCTGGCTATTTATCTCATGCTCTTACAGAGCCACTTGGTGACTTGGAGACTCAGTGACTCGGTGACTTATCAAAACAAGGTTTCTCCTTTTCTATAAGCCTGTTCCCATTTCCATGCTGAGGCAGTCATTTCATCTAAGCAGCGTTCTGCTTTCCAGCCTAACTCTTCATTAGAGAATGTTGGGTCTGCCCAGACCTTTTCGATGTCGCCTGCTCTTCTACCCACTATTTCATAATTCAATTTAAGACCCGACACTTTCTCGAAAGATCTGATGACATCTAAGACCGAATAGCCTGTTCCTGTTCCGAGGTTAAATATCTCGAAAGACTTTTTCATCTTACCTTCAATCATTCTTTCCACTGCAATGACATGAGCCTTTGCCAAGTCCATGATATGAATATAATCGCGGATAGGAGTTCCGTCGGGAGTTGGATAGTCGTCACCAAAGACTTTAAGGCATTCTCTTATCCCGTAAGCTGTCTGTGTGATATAAGGCATCAGGTTGTTAGGCACTCCGAGAGGAAGCTCACCTATCATAGCGCTGTCGTGAGCACCAACAGGATTGAAATATCTTAGCGCTATGGCGTTCAAGCCTTGATAGGCGTTTATAGATTCTGAAATAATTTCTTCAGCTATCTGTTTTGTATTACCGTAAGGACTCTCTGCCTTTTTAATAGGAGCCTTCTCCGACACTGGCAGATGCTCGGCGTCAGGCTGACCGTAAACGGTACAAGAAGAAGAAAACACCAAATTAGGCACATTATATTTTTTCATAGACTCGAGTATATTCATCAAAGAGTCTAAGTTGTTACGATAATATTTTATAGGCTGATCCACCGACTCACCCACAGCCTTATGAGCTGCGAAGTGTATGATACCTTTGATGTCGTCATGACGTGAGAAGAAATCATCGGTGAGACTTTGGTTAGCGAGGTCGAAAGACTCGAATTCAGGACGTATGCCAGAGATTTTCTCTATAGCGTCTAAAGCCTGAATACGCGAGTTGAACAAAGCATCGACGATGATGACCTCATAGCCTTTTTTCTGTAATTCGATAACGGTATGAGAACCGATATATCCAGTACCTCCTGTAACTAATATTTTCATCTTAATTTATTTAATAAAATCCAAAATTGTTGTTGTAACGTAATTCAGTTGTTCGTCGGTAAATTCGGTGTGCATAGGAAGAGCTATGACATTTTCGCATAGATATTCGCTCACGGGGAAATCACCTTTATTATAACGAGGATCCTGATAAGCCTTTTGTTCGTGCAGAGGAACAGGATAGTATATAGCGCATGCTATTCCTTTCGACTGCAGATGTTTCATGAGAGCATCTCTATCGACGCCATTGAGTACCATCACATATTGATGATAGACGTGAGTAGTGAAGTCAGATTTCTTAGGTGTTATGATTTTATCTGTGACAGAAAATGCCTTATCGTAGTAAGCCGCTGCATATTGACGAGCAGCTATATATTCGTCCAAATGTTTCAGTTTTATGTCGAGCACTGCAGCCTGTATTGTATCGAGGCGAGAGTTCACTCCTACATAATCGTGATAGTAGCGTACTTTCATTCCGTGGTTCACCACGACGCGAATCTGTTCAGCGAGTTCATCGTCGTTAGTGAAGAGAGCTCCGCCGTCGCCGAAGCAGCCGAGATTTTTTGATGGGAAGAAAGAGGTACAGCCTATAGTTCCTATAGTACCTGACTTTTTCACAGTGCCGTCGCTGAAGGTATAGTCAGCACCTATTGCCTGAGCATTGTCTTCAATGACATAAAGGTTATGACGACGTGCGATGTCCATGATAGCTTCCATGTTAGCACACTGACCGAAGATATGGACAGGCACGATAGCTTTAGTCTTAGGAGTGATGGCACGTTCCACAGCTTCAGGGTCTATGTTATATGAATCCTTCTCAATATCAACGAGGACAGGTTTCAGGCGAAGAAGAGCAATGACCTCAGCCGTTGCGATGAATGTGAAAGTAGTAGTGATGACCTCATCGCCAGGTTCTAGGTTAAGAGCCATCATTGCCACCTGAAGAGCATCGGTGCCGTTAGCACAAGGAATAACATGTTTAACATTGAGATATTTCTGAAGATTCTCTTGGAATGTCTTTACGTGAGGACCGTTGATAAATGCTGCTGTCGATAATATTTCTTGGATAGCGGAATCGACTTCCGGCTTTATCTTATTATATTGACCTACAAGATCAACCATTGGAATGTTTTGCATAATTTACGTTTTTGCAAAGATAAGAAAAGTCTACGGTCTACAGTCCACAGTCTAGTGTTTTTTTTACATATCTTAAAAAAATACTATTCAAATAAGAATTATTCAATATCAAAAAATTACTTAAAAACGCTGGAATAATCAACTGAAATCGGAATAATAGTGCATTTTTCACTGACTATAAATGCATTACACAGAAAACATCGGAAATATGGGAAATGGCAATTTAGCAAAGAAACGCAAGGTAATGAAACAGAACGGTTGCCTAATCATTACCCGATAATGAAGTAAGATTTTTCTTTGTGTCGTCACGTTTCATAGTTCTGCATCATATTGCGTAGCAATGTATAACTCGCTGATAACTAACTTTGTAACCAAAAAAAAGATTAGATTATGCGAAGTACATTTAAAGTGCTGTTCTACGTGAACGGAAGCAAGGAGAAAAACGGTATTGTTCCCATCATGGGACGAGTTACAATCAACGGCTCAGTAGCCCAATTCAGTTGTAAGCGTACCATTGCAAAAGAGCTTTGGGATGTGAAAGGCAACCGAGCCAAAGGTAAGAGCAAGGAAGCAAGAGAAATCAATCTTGCTTTGGATAATATCAAGGCTGTTAGGGGTTATGCTGCAATTGAAAATGGAGTAGTTGATGCTTACAAGACTATTGAAGAACGCACTGTTGATAGTTACAAGACCATAGAGAACGGCTTTGTGGGTGCTTACAAAAAGATTGAATCATCAGCAGTAAACTTCGGTAACAGCCTTATCGAAGAGTACGACAGACTTAAACAAAAGAGATAATATTTGTTCCGAAATAACAACAGCGACCATTTAAAATGGTCGCTGTTGCTTATTATGCCTGTTTCTTATATGTTATAGCGGCGAGGATGTTGAAGACAAAGGCAAACACTCCCAACGCTGCGAAATTCGACCATAACTCGGCGAGGGTTGTGCCCTTCAAGTATACCGAGCGTAAAATCTCAATAAAGTAGCGTGGTGGCAGAATGACGGTAAACTTCTGCGCCCAATCGGGCATAGAGTCGATTGGGGTGAGTAGTCCGCTCATAAGCATAAAAATCATCACGAAGAAGAACATAACAAACATCGTCTGCTGCATTGTCTCCGAGAAATTGGCTATCGTCAGGCTAAATCCCGAGATGGTGAGAATGAAAAGCATTGCACCAAAATATATAACACCGATTGAGCCAACGGGGGCAAGACCATAAACCAATCGGGCAACAATCATCGCAACCGTAAGCACAAACATACCAATAATCCAATATGGTATCAGCTTTGCCAATGTGAATGTCAGGCGGCTCACAGGTGTCACATTTATCTGCTCGATTGTTCCACTCTCCTTTTCGCCCACGATGCTCAATGCAGGGAGGAAACCGCAAATGAGAATGAAGAGAATAATCATCAGTGCAGGAATCATATAGTGGCGATAGTTGAGTGT
This sequence comes from Lentimicrobiaceae bacterium, assembly GCA_015061315.1. Taxonomy (GTDB): domain Bacteria; phylum Bacteroidota; class Bacteroidia; order Bacteroidales; family F082; genus Limimorpha. The sequence continues at coordinate 5,050 of SUWV01000019.1, read as the reverse complement.
CGGGTTAAAGCGATTCTGCACTGTTATCAACTCCGATTGTTCGTTAGGACTACGTTCACCACGAATCTCCATCAACGAGCGGGCAATGGTCTGAACGATATATTGCGTACCCATAGAGCCTTTGGTAGCGTTTACTGCGTTGGCTATAATGCTAATCTTTTGAGGCGAAGCTACCGCCATATTACGCTCGAAATCGTCAGGAATCTGCACGATAACATCTATATCGCCCTGCTCCAAGCCCTCCATAGCAACGCTATATTCGGATGTTGTGCCGACTAATGATAGGTATTCCGATGCTTCGATATGCGACACAATACGGCGAGATGTTGTTGAGCGGTCGAGGTCGACAACAGCCACATTGACATTACGCACATCCATAGTCATAATGAGTGGCATAATGAGCATAATCATTATCGGGAAGGCGATAATGAGTTTAGGTAGAAATGGGTTGCGACGAATCTGCAAAAACTCCTTTTGTAACAATACGATAAATCCTCTCATACGCTTACTCCAACTTATCGTTAAACTTTTTGAGCGACACGCTAATCAATACTATCGTCATACCGAGCAATATCACAAAGTCCTTCCATACTGCAATGAGCGGCACTCCTTGAATCATCATCTTGCGAGTAGCGTCGATATACCATCGTGCAGGAACAATGTTTGAGACCACTTGGAAGAACTTGGGCAAATTCTCAATCGGGAACAACATACCTGAAAGCATCAGGATAGGCATCATCATCACCACAGCCGAGACAAGCAGTGCAGCCACTTGCGTTTTGGCAATAGTCGACACCAATAATCCTAACGACAGAGCCAATACAAGGTAGAGCAACGAGATTGCCACAATGCCACTCACGCCACCTGACATAGGCACACCGAGCAGAAAGCGGGCAAGCAGAAGTGTCGATGTTAGCACTATGCACGAGATGACAAAGTAGGGAATCATCTTCGCAAAGATAATCTTTACGGGTCGCACGGGTGAAACGAGCAATACCTCCATTGTTCCTACCTCACGCTCACGCACAATTGACACTGATGTCATCATCGCACATACGAGGATAAATATCAAGCCCATAATGCCAGGCACAAAGTTGTAGGCACTCTTCATCTGCGGATTGAAGAGCATACGACTCTCGAACATCGCTTGTTGCGAAGCCGAGCCAAGCAGAACACCCTGCAAGTAGGCTGTTGCTGCACCTGCCGTATTAACATTTGCAGCATCGACCACAACTTGAATCACGGGTGTAGATTGAAGCCCTGCCTCAATCTGTGCCACACGACGGTCGTAGTCCGAAGCAAAGCAGACCACAGCACCCACCTCGCCTGAGCGTAACTTTGAATCTATTTGGTCTTGTGAGATGTAGCCTTTGAAAGTAAAATAATCATTGGCTACAAGACGATTAACAGCATCCTCAACGCCATCGGTGCGGTCAGGAGCGACCACAGCCACATTGATATTGTTAACCTCCGTAGATATGGCAAAGCCAAATAGCACCATCAACACAACAGGGATAAGCATTACGACAAGCATCGTACGCTTATCTCGCAGGATGTGCAGCGACTCCTTCTTTACGAACGATAAAAAATTTCCCTTCATAGCAGACTACTCTCCTCTCTGTGCGCCACGAGCCAATGTGCGGAACACCTCGTCCATAGACTCTGCGGCAAATTGTTGTTTTAGGCGTGTAGGGGTATCGAGGGCGCACACCTTGCCGTCGACCATAATAGACACACGACTGCAATACTCCGCCTCATCCATATAGTGGGTAGTGACAAATATGGTCGTGCCACCCTCCGCAGCCTCGTATATCATCTCCCAAAACTGACGGCGTGTTACGGGGTCAACGCCTCCCGTAGGCTCGTCCAAGAACACAACTTCGGGGCGATGAATCGTAGCTATGGCAAAAGACAACTTCTGCTTCCAACCAAGAGGTAGCGAGCCGACCAAAGTATTACGCTCCGAAGTGAAGTTTAGCCTTTCGAGCAGCTCTGTTGCACGACTCTCTGTGTCGGCTTTCGACAACCCGTATATACCTGCAAATAGATTGATATTCTCCCATACCGTAAGGTCGTTGTAGAGCGAAAATCGTTGGCTCATATAACCTATGTGGCGTTTAATCTGCTCACCCTCTTTGGTGATGTCGAAGCCCGCCACCGTGCCGCTACCTGATGTGGGATAACTCAATCCGCAGAGCATACGCATAGCGGTAGTCTTGCCCGCACCATTGGCACCGAGAAATCCGAAAATCTCGCCTCGGCGGACATCAAACGATATGTGGTCAACGGCAGCAAAGTCGCCGAAACACTTTGTCAGTTCTTGCACCGAAATAACTATGTCGCTCATCGTTTCATCAGTTTAATAAACATATCCTCAATGGTTGGTTGTGTGGGTGTGATGACAAGATTTTCAATGTGGTTCAACGCCTCTTTGTAGTGCTTAACATCGAAATCGTTGCTCGCTACCAAGTGGTGCACCTCGCCAAAGGGATAGCACTCCACAACACCTTGCACCTCTCGGGAAGACTCCAACAGGGTGAACATATTATCGGCTCTCACGGCGTACAGAGGTGAGTCGAATTTCTCGACTATGTTTTGTGGCGTGTCAATACCTAAAATGTGTCCCTCGTTGCAAAGAGCTATTCTATCACAACGAGAAGCCTCGTCCATATATGGAGTTGAGACCAAAATCGTAATCCCTCGCTCCTTCAACCCTGCGAGCATATCCCAAAACTCGCTGCGAGAAACAGCATCTACACCCGTAGTAGGCTCGTCCAAAAAGAGCACACTTGGGCGATGAATCAGCGCACACGAGAGAGCCAATTTCTGCTTCATACCTCCCGATAGTTTACCTGCTCGTCGAGTGCGGAATGGCTCAATCTGCGAGTAGATAGGTGCAATAAGGTCGTATGACTCCTCGACAGTTACACCAAACAACGCAGCAAAGAAGTTTAGATTCTCCTCGACCGACAAATCGGGATAGAGAGAGAATCGCCCAGGCATATAACCTACTCGAGAACGAATAGAGAGGTAATCCTTGACTATGTCATAGCCATCAACCGAGACACTACCATCATCGGGGTTAAGCAGCGTTGTGAGCAGACGAAAAAGCGTACTCTTTCCTGCTCCATCGGGACCAATAAGTCCAAACAACTCGCCACGCTCGACCGATAAAGATACCGAGTCGAGAGCCTTGACCTTGCCGAAACTCTTGGATAGGTTATGTATCTCAATGGCACTCATACTACAACTTTACTTCGCCCGCCAATCCAATCTTCAATCGACCATCATTCTCTACTGCAATCTTCACAGCATAGACTAAGTTTGCACGAGAGTCCTTGGTTTGAATAGTCTTAGGAGTAAACTCGCTCTCGGGTGAAATCCACGCCACACGACCTACATAATCGTAACGCTCCTCACCACCGAAATCGGCAGTAACTGTAACCTCATCGCCAAGCTTAATGCTTGCAAGTTGGTCGGATGTGAAGTAGGCACGAAGATATATGTTGCCAAGGTCTGCAATCTTCACAAGAGGTTTGCCAACTGTTGCCAACTCGCCCTCCTGAGCATACTTTACAAGCACAGTTCCGCTAATTGGCGAGGTTGCACGACACTTTGCGATGCGGTCATCCAGGGCTGAAATCTGAACTCGAATAGCCTCTGCATTGCTATTTATGGTTGAGGTATTAGTGTTGAGCGTTGAGAGTGTTGCCGAGAGTTGGCTCTCCAAGATGCGAATCTGAGCATCAACATCATCCTTCTGTTTCTCGGTGGCAGCACCATCTCTGAGCATATTCTCGATGCGTCTTTGCTCCACCTTCAATGTTGCAATCTGCTCACGAAGCGATGCTACTTGTGTTTGTACATCGGGACGAGAGTTGAGCAAAGCCGAGAGTTGTGCTTCGAGTTGGCTACGCTGCAAGTGGAGTTGCACACTATCTATCACGGCGAGTGGCTCACCTGCATCGATTGTCATTCCCTCCTTAATATCAAAACTCAGGATGCGACCCGCTGCCTCGGAAGAGATAATCACCTCGGTAGCCTCAAATGTTCCTTGTGCGTCAAATTTTGCCTCTGTGCCACACGACACTGCCAGCATCGCTGCGACTATATATACTATTCGTTTCATAATCTATTGATTTAATGTATGTTTTAATCTATATTGTGCTTGCAAAAGTTCTATCTCGTGGGTGCTACGGTTGAGCATAGCGTTTGTCTCATCTGTAATCTTTCTAAGCAGGTCGGTTGCGTCTATTACGCCATTCTCCAACCTTGACTCCGCTGCCATACGCACATTTCGGCGCAACTCCACAATACGCTCATCATCTGCCACAGCCTGACGAAGTCGAGCAATCTCGCCATCATCCTGTGAGGTCTGCATCTCGCTGTTGAATAGGAACACATCTCGTTGTATGGCAATCTGCCTTTGTGCCGTATTCAACTTTTCGAGGTTGTTTCGCTTGGTGTAGAATGCTCCTATATTCCACGACATACGCACGCCAACAATAGCATTTGGTGTCCACTCTGCCGAAACCATACTCTGAAACATATCCAATCCTGGATAGCCATAGTAGCCTTGTGCAAAGGCACTAAATCTTGGCATAGTAGAGGCATTTATCGCTCTGCGCTGTGCATTTAGTCTACCCTCCTGTGCCTCAAAAAGAGCAAGCTCAGGGCGTGCAGAGGTGCGGCTTGTAACATCGACCGATGCGGGGCGTTGTAGCCTATTACTTGAAAGAGACTGACCGATGAAAATCTCCAACATACGACGATAGCTTGCTCGTGATGCCTCTATCTGTCCGAGTGTCTGACGAGCAGTCAAAACCTCCGCCTCGATAGCATCTACATCAGCTTGCATCGCTGTACCATTGTTATAATATGCACGCATACGGGCGAGATTGCTCTCCAATACACCAATCTGCTCCTCGGTCTGCGCAACACGCTCATCCAAAAGTAAGATGCCGAAATAGAGGTTGTCAACCCTCTGTTGCAGGTCGTAGAGCGACACATCAACACGACTTCGCTGCTCCTGAGCCTCCGCCTCGGCAAT